>JAQVDW010000010.1 GCA_028698185.1 Erysipelotrichaceae bacterium
TTGGTGGAGGTGGGGGGAATCGAACCCCCGTCCAAAGACTGCTCCTCCAAAGCGTCTACAGCTTAGTCAATTGAGAAGATTTAACCAGGCTAAAACCAACTGACAAGTGTTCACCAGGCGATCTCTGAGATTTTCGAGATCAATGTTCGAGCGCCATTGATCCTTATCCTGTTGGTTATTGGACCAGTAAGCTTACGACAGGAACGTAAACTCGTGGTGCTTTCAGTCTATATTGACTATGCGAAAGCTAAAGATTGATTTCTGTTTCCAGTTATTTGTTTGTGCACTTAACGTATGCCGACGGCTGCAACTAAGGTCAAACTAGCCCCTGTCGAATCCAGGACACCCCCATTAGTAATTCTTTAATGCTTTTTCTATTTCCCGTTTAGCATCACGAGCTTTAAGGTCTTCCCGCTTGTCGTAAAGTTTCTTTCCTTTGGCAATCCCGATTTCAAGTTTTGCCTTGGGCGAATCACCGAAATACATCTTAGTTGCGACCACTGTCAGTCCACCTTCTTTAAGCTTGGTTTCGATTTTCTTGATTTCTTTGCGATGAAGCAAGAGTTTTCTTGTTCTTGTCGGTTCGTGATTGAAAATATTACCCATTTCATAAGGAGAGATATGCATGTTGACGATCTCGACTTCATTGTTTTTTATGCGCACGTAGCTATCTTTCAAGTTGACATTGCCCAAGCGGACCGATTTGATTTCCGTCCCTTTAAGTTCGATGCCAGCCTCAAAAGTATCAAGAATAAAATAATCATGATAAGCTTTTTTGTTGTTCGAAATAATCTTCATCCATATCACCTCCTTCAATGTGTATACTATATTGTAGCTTAATTAATCAAATTGTCAAGCCTTGTCCGGTTTTTTTCCTGAACTTTTTCTGCGGCGGTTGACATTTTTGGTTGATCCGCCTTTGGCTGGAGCTCCCTTGCCTTTATGGCGGCTTCTAGTCTTGAAGTTGTCCGGTTTCGGTTTTTTCTTGCCGAATTCTTCCTTGCCTTTATGCTGTTTTTGCGAGCTAGGATTGACCCGGCGTTTCTTGTTCGATTTGATCACCAGTTCAAAGTCAATCCGTTTTTCGGCTTTCGATGCCGATTTGAGTTTGACTTTGACCTTTTGCCCCATGCCATAGACACTGCTGGTATGGCGGCCAATGTAACGAAGCTTCACTTCATCAAAGAAGTAGTAGTCATCAACCATGTCGACCACATGGACCAGACCTTCAATCGTATTTTCCAATTCGACGAACATCCCGAAGTTGGTGACTGAGGAAATGACCCCGTCGAAAACCTGTCCAACTTTCGCTTCCATGAATTCGGCTTTTTTCATATCTTCGACTTCACGTTCGATATCGATTGCCAACCGTTCATTGTCGCTGGATTTCAATGCCAGATCCGGAATGACCGACTCGTAGTGGCGGATCGTCTTCATATCCATCCTGTTTTCAAACAGGTAGGTGCGGATCAGACGGTGAACCAACAAATCCGGGTACCGGCGGATCGGCGAGGTGAAGTGGGTGTAGAAATCGGCAGCCAGACCGAAGTGGCCCAGACAACTCTGGTCATATCGGGCTTTTGCCATGGAACGGAGCATCAGTGTCGCGATGACCTGATGTTCGTCCTTGCCCCTACTGTCCTCGATTATGGCAGCCAGCTGGTTTGGATACATGTCATCCAGCGAGCCATGAGGCCGGTAGCCAAAGGCCGAAGCGATTGAGAAGAACTTGACCAGTTTCTTGACATCGGGATGTTCATGGACCCGGTAAATGAACGGAACTTCCATCCAGTGGAACCTTTGGGCGATTGTCTCGTTGGCCACAAGCATGAACTCCTCGATAATCCGCTCACTGATACCTCTTGTTCTGACCACGATATCGACCGGGAACCCGGTCTCGTTTACCAGGACCTTGCTTTCATCGATATCGAAATCGATCGAACCGCGGCGGTCCCGGAATTTGCGGCGGATTGCCGCCAGGTCTTCCATCTGGTAGAACATTTCGAGTACATCGTGATACTCGCTCATCAGCTGGGTGTCCCCGGCCAATATCTTGTTGACATTATTGTAGGTCATCCTGTGGGTCGACTTGATGATTGTCGGATGGATCTCGCTGCGGAGCACATCACCCTTATGGTCGATTTCCATAAAGCACGAAATCGTCAGTCGGTCGACCTGGGGATTGAGCGAACATATCCCATTGGAAAGCTTGTGGGGCAGCATCGGAATCACCCGGTCAACCAGATAGATTGAAGTCCCACGTTCCACCGCTTCCACGTCCAGGGGACTGTCTTCAGTCACGTAATGGGAAACATCGGCGATGTGGACTCCCAGGTAGTAATTGCCGTTTGGCAACTTTTCCAGTGAAATCGCATCATCCAAATCCATCGCGTCATCACCGTCGATGGTCACGATGGTCATGTCGGTCAGATCGAGACGGCCCTCATGTTCGGATCTGATAACCTGATCAGGGATGTTTTCAATCTGGTCAAAGACCGCTTTGGGGAATTCAATGTCCACACCATGGTCATAGACGATCGAGAGGATATCGATACCCGGATCGGTGGCATGGCCCAGGATTTTTACAACGTCGCCCTTTAAAGGCAGCTTGTAAACCTTGATTTCCACCACGACCTTGTGACCAGGCATTGCCCCATGGGCATGGGCCGCATCGACATAAATCTTTTCCTTGAACCTGGAGTCATCGCATTCGACATAGAGATGGTTGTGGCTGTTTTTCTTGACCAGTCCGACCACTTTCTTGCGGCCCCGTTCGATAACCCCGACAACCACACCTTCAGGCCGGCTGGCCCCATGCGCTGTCGTCAGCTTGATCAGGACAACGTCCTTGTCGAAGGCATCCTTGATGTTGCCCTTGTCGATAAAGACATCCTTTTCATCCTCACCGATCTTGACGAAGCCAAAGCCCCGTTCATGAACCGACAGCGTCCCTAGACGCATGTCGAGCTGTTCGATCAGGAAGTACTGGTTGAACTTGTTGCGGTAGATCTTACCCGCCAGTTCAAGTTCGTTCAAAGCTTTGAGCAGTTCGTTGTTGTTGGCTCCCTTGTCGACACTAAAACTCGCTGCTATCTGGTCAACGGTCCTAAGCAGATTCGTTTCATCTTTTAAATATTCTAAAATTTTTTCTTTCATTATTGCCTCCTTGATTTAGGCCAAAAAAAATAGGACAGTATCGTCCTAATTTACTACATTCTTAACAAGATTGCGACCACAAAGAATGCAATCCCCAACACAGTGGTGGCCCGAGTCATAATCAAATCGATGCCTCTTTCCTTCTGGTCCTGGAACAATGCCGATGACTGCCCAGTCAATGCATTGATGACACCTTCGGATTTTCCACTTTGTAATAAACATAGTATAGCAAGAACGATTGCGATGATAAATTCAATTATCTGTAAAAATTCACCAAACATACTATACCTCCTTCTTGTGTAACAAATATAACACAATTTTCATATTTTTTCAACTCAATTAATGATACCCCATCTATAAATCAAATACAAGAAATATTTGTTACCGGAGCGGATTTTACTGGTCGGACAATTCCTTAACCATAAGCACATGGGGCACATCTTCATCGAGATAACTGTCGCCTAGAATCGTGAACCCCAGTTGTTCATAAAATCCCTGGACCCTGACCTGGGCTGAAAGATAAAGCCTGGCCGCCCCAAGACCTCGGGCATATTCGATTGCACATTTGAGGATCCGGGTTCCGATCCGGTTCTTGCGCCAGGGCTGGATGACCGCAATCCGCCCGACATGCCATGACTTTTCACTTGGATCGTAATATACCCTACAGGTGGCAATTGCCACCTTGTCGTGGTACATGACCAGATGATGGGCCCGGTCATCGATCTCATCGAATTCGTTGACAAAACTCTGTTCCTCCACAAAAACCTGCAAGCGAATCGCCTTGATGTCCGGCGTCAACTTGTCGTACACTTTTACAATCATTGCCATTACCCCCTTTTAATTTCTTAAATATTACCAAGTTGGGCGATAAAGTCAATTCATTTGCGCCAACATTCGGAATTAATTTTAAATTATCAAAATATATTTTCATATTTTGAAAATAACAACCGTTTCCAGGGATTGGGTATATAATGGAAGTATAAAGACAAAGGAGATCCCAACATGCACAAATTAGGTATTTCGGTTTACCCTGACAAGAGTGATTTAGATGAAGTATACGCATACGTAAAAAGAGCCAGCGAACTTGGTTATACCCGTATCTTCACCTGCTTTCTTTCAGTAGACAAACAAAGCCGATCTGAATATTTCAAAGTCTTCAAGAAGTTCAGCCAATACTGCCACGAATTAGGTTTCGAACTGGCTGTCGATACCAACCCTGAAATCTTTGCGGAAATCGGCGCGAGCCCTACCAACCTGCAGCCTTTGATCGACCTAGGTGTCGATATCATCCGTCTCGATGGCGATTTCTCGTTGCAGGACAATATCCTTATTTCCCGCAACCAGGACAATATCAAAATTGAATTCAATGCGAGCATGAATGCCGGACTGGACAATATGATCGCCTCAGGAGGCAACCGTGATGCAATCCAGGTGTGCCACAACTTCTATCCCGAACGCTATACCGGCCTGGATTTGCAACTGTATCAGGATCTAAACGACAAATGGAAAGACCTCAACCTGGTTACAGCAGCCTTCGTTTCATCGAACAATGACAACACCATCGGCCCATGGCAGGTGTTCTGCGGTTTGCCAAGCGTGGAAATCCACCGTGGCTTGCCAATTGACTTACAGGCCCGCCATCTGATTTCACTAGGACAGCTTGATGACATCTTGATCGGAAATTATCCGGCTACTGACGAAGAGCTTGTGGCCCTGTCAAAGGTCAATTGGCAATATCTCGAGTTCAAGGTCGATATCGCAGCAGGTATCAGTGATCTTGAAAGGGAGATCCTGCTTGATTTCTTCCCACATATGGACCGGCCCGATTACTCAAGCTTCATGATCCGCTCAAGCTATCCGCGGGTCAAATACAAAGGCCAACCGATTCCTCACCGCCCTATTGAAAAGGAATATTTCGAACCGGGCGACATCGTCATCGTCAACGACAACCTGGCCCACTACCGCGGCGAACTTCAGATTGTCCTCGATTACATCAAGAACGACGGCGAGCGCAACCTGGTAGCGACCATCCCGGCTGAGGAAATGGCTCTTATCGAAGCCTTCAAACCCGGACATTACTTCTATTTCACCGAAAAATAATCGAAAAGGAACCTGCAGGTTCCTTTTTTCGTTATGCTCAAAAACAAAGAATAACAGACAATTAATATATGCTATATAATCGGTTTAACATTATCGTCAATTCAAAAGAAAAATATGTTATCAGATAATCAGTTTCTTCAATTACTAGAGCGCATTGTATTTTTTACTGTTACCTTTTGACTTTTCGATTGGATACTTTTCCTCGTTCTTTTTCAATTTATTTGCGACAATTTGCTCCAGATCAACATCCAGTTTGGAGGCAAGTAAAATGCTGTAATTCACTATGTCCGCCAATTCTTCGCATACAGCTTCTTTATCATATTCACTGCTCCACTGAAAGCATTCAAGCAATTCGCCTGCTTCAATGCAAATGCTTTTTGCCAAATTCTCAGGAGAATGGAATTGGTCCCAATCCCTGTCTTCATTGAACCTCATTATTTTTTTTGTAACATCTTCTAACATTCTCCTGTACTCCTGTTCAGTCTCATTTTCAAATATTCCCTAAGATTGTCATCTGTACAATAAATATAACAGCCTTTTTGACCTCTTGTGAGCAGTGTTCTATATGTGTTCTTGATAAGCAAATCCGCCAATTTCAAAGTGTCTTCAGGATTTTTCTTAAATTGTGTCTTCAAGCCTCTGATTGACCTGTCACTCGATGCCCTCTTGAAAAAGTCCGTCGTGATTTTACCATCTTCATAGCGGAGATCATCACCGATAATCACACCCACATAGTCGAATTCCAATCCCTGGGAAGTATGGATACAGCCAACTTCATTTACTGAATCTTCATCGATAGCCCAAGTCTTAGTTGATTCAAAGTTCCATGACATCTTGAAATCGCCAATTATGATATCCGGAGAATCGGATTTGTTCCGGGTACTTTTATTCCAGCCCCAACAATACCCGGCCAGAATACGTGATCTGTTGGCCATTTTATTTTTGTCCATTATTGCATTTTTCAATTCCACCGGATTATCAAATATTTCAATGTCATAATCGATATTCAATTCGTCATTTGCCGATTTTTCGATTTCCATGACATTGTCAAGCCATGAAAGGTAGGCATCGCTGCCGTTACATCTAAACTGCGAGACCAATTTATCCTCGTAAACAATTGCATTGAAGTGCTTGCACCATTTTTTAATTTCCCCTGTAGAACCAATATCGTTGGTAGTGACAATTTGATTATCGTCAACAAAGAAAATAGCTAGTTTCGATGCATTAATAATTTCTTTAATCTGGTTTTCTCCCAAATTCTGATACCTCCCCGATTTCGCGTTCAATCGGTGTGCCTCATCGACTATTATGCAATCAAAATCATCTTCATTAGCTTCGATAAATGACCCGGATCCCTTGAACAAATTGTCAATATAGACTTTCCGGTACCCTCCTTCTGATAGCTTTTTTCGATACACCTCGCGTGGAGCAATATTTTTCGTAACATAAATAGTATTCTTTTCCTGGTTGATCATTTCAACCAACATGTTTATTGCAATAACCGTTTTGCCTGTTCCCGGACCGCCATGAATAATGTATACCTTTTTGCTCGCATAATTCTCTTTTGCCAATTTCAAAGCTTTTTCATAGGTAACTTTCTGCTCATCGAGCAAAACAAACTCCGGTTTCCCCTTGAGCATATTGCTAAGACTTTCCTGAAGTGATTTGCTAGGCTTGATTTTTCCGCCCTCTATATGACACATTACGTCGGGATTGCCTTTTTTGATATATTTAGCGATGTAATTCCCCAACTTATCAGTGTCGCCTCGCGAAAACACAGGCGCCTGCTTCAGGTAGTATTCATAACACAGATCTAGAAGATCATCGTATTCCTTTTTCTTATAATTATGCAAATAAGCACATGGATGCAAATCTATTTTGAACTTCCTTACATCTTCGTTGTAATCTCTAATTAAGCTGGCGTATGACCAAGCCTGATATGAAGGGTGGGTTACCTCGGCAAGTTTCCCGTTCAATAATGTTTTTACAATTGCATCCTTCCCCTCAACCTTTTCAAGACCCTGCCATTGCTTCAATTCAATTATTACTGCATTTTCATTGCCATGTTCATCTTCACCACTGACAATAAAATCGATTCTCTTGTTTGAATTTGGAACTTTGTATTCTATTGCAATGTTGCTATCGCCTGGTATCGATGTGTTCTCGAGGACCTTGTACATGTACTGCATCGAATTCATCCAGGAATTATATTCACTTTGGCCGGTTTTTCTATTCAACCTTTCAAGCACCAATCTTTGAATTTTCTCATCAATTACGTCGTGGTAGACATCATCCAAAAACTGCGCTTTTGTCTCTTGATACACTATCATAGTTATACCTCATTAGTGCCTTTCTTTTCACAGTATAACACAGGCCAGGTTTGTAAACAATAATTTGATTTTAGTTTACTTTATCACCTGTCACATATAGGAAAACCAGTATTTTCAAAATCAAAAAAGGAACCTGCGGGTTCCTTTTTTCGTTAGAAGAATTTATTGAGGGCCTTGAGCAGGCCGTCATCCATGAAATCGTCGGTGACATAGTCGGCGATCTGTTTGAGTTCGTCGACTCCGTTGCCCATGACCACACCACAGCCAACTGCCTTGATCATTTCGATATCGTTGTAGCCATCACCAAAAGCGTAACTGTCGCTTATTTTCAGGTTGTAGTAAGCCAGGGTCTTCTCAATCCCCTGGGCCTTGGTGATGTCCTTCGAGTAGATCTCAAAAGCATTGATGGTCCCGTTGTAATCGTAGTTGAACTTGCCGTCGATCATCTCGATGAATTCATCGGCCAGATGGGCCGGCAGGCTTATTTCCATCTTGATGATCTTGTGGTAGACCGCCTTGTCGAACTCGCTGATGATATGGTCTTCCTTGATGTTGCATCTTTGGTAGAATTCCCAGAGGTTCGTGAACTGAGCCTTCAAGTAGCCATACTTGTTGTCCTGGAGGATGTATTCCACCTGATGGCTGTCAAGATAGCTGACCACTTCCTCGACGTTTTCTTGACCGAGGTAGTTCTCAAAGATCGATTTGCCCTCGACCATCACATGGGAACCGTTCGCCATTACGAAACCGTCGAAGTCGAGCGATGTCAGGTATTCATTGACAAAGGCGTATGGCCTTCCAGTGGCGATGAACAGGTGGTTGCCTTTCTCCTTGATCTCATTCAACTTTTCAATAACCGCAGGCGGGATCTTGTCGACGCCCTTGTCGTTTTGGACCAGGGTCCCATCAACATCGAAAAACAATACTTTACTCATCAATTTTCTCCTTTATGATTGCTTTGATAACGCGGTGGTGTTTGACTTCCACCACTTTGATATGGTATTTCCCGATTGAAAATTCGGGTTGGGTGTTGTCTGCTGGAATCTGTTCGAGATGGTGGAAAATGAATCCACCCATCGTTTCGTAGCTTTCGCTCGCGAAGTTCGTTCCTAACACATCGTCCACGTTCTGGGCCGGGGTCGTACCGTAGACAAGCCATTGCCCTTCCTGGATTTCCTTGATCTGGTTGAAAAGCGATTCCTCGACAAATTCACCCACTATTTCCTCAAGCAGGTCCGAGAGGGTGACGATTCCGCTGACCCCGCCGTACTCGTCGAGCACGACAGCCATCTGCTCCTGCTTGATTTTCATCGAGGCGAACAGGTAGTCGGCTCTCATGTTTTCATAAACGAAGTAGGGCCTTTTGGCTTTTTCAGCCAGGATCCGCTTCTTGTCAAGGGTGCGGTAAACATCTTTGGCATTGACCACGCCGATGATCGAATCCATCGAACCGTCGACAATCGGATAGAGATTGTGCTCATTGGTATCGATGGTTTCCTTCCATTTGGAAAAATCATCGTTGACATCGAGATAGACAACATCGAAGCGATGGGTCAGGATTTCCGATGCGAACTTATCGTCGAACTTGAAGAGGTTGGAGATGATTTCCGCCTCTTCCACGTCGATTATCCCCTTTGATGAACTTGCATCGACCATCATCAGGATTTCCTCCTCGCCAACATCGGTTGATATGGCGTCGGGATCGATCCTGAAAAGCCGCAGGGCCAGATTGGTCGAAAGGGTCAATAAGGAGACAAGCGGAGCAAAAATCTTGGCTACGACATTGATGACATTTCCCGCAAAAAGGGCTATCTCCTGGGCATATTGCTGTCCGATGCGCTTTGGCACCAGTTCGCCTAACACCAGGGTGATGTAGGAAAGTACGATGGTGATCACGATAACCGCGATGTTTTCTAGCAGTCCTAGATTGTCAGTCACATTAAGCTTGACAAGCAGGTCGACCAACCCCTGGGAAAATGACTGGGCCGCGAAGGCCGAGCCCATGAAGCCCGACAGGGTGATCGCCACCTGGATGGTTGCCAGGAACTTGGCGGGATCTTGCAACAGACGGGTGAGCTTGATTGCCTTGATGTTGCCGTCCTTGGCAAGCCGCTCGAGTTTCGTGTCATTGAACGAAATGACCGCGATCTCGCTCATCGCAAAAAACGCATTAAGTAAAATCAGTGCTAGTTGCAGCAACAGCTGCGAAGTAATAGTATTCATAAGTAACTCATTATCTTTTCAATAATGAACCTTCCTTTCATTTTAATTTGACTAATTATACCATTTTTCCAGTCGAAAATAAATCAAACTGGCCGGCTTTCCCATAATGAAAAACAAAAAGGAGCCCGCAGGCCCCAGTTCATTGAATTTATTTTACGTAATGGAGGTGCTCCAACATTACGCCACAACCGTTGGCAACACAGTTGAGTGCGTCTTCAGCGACAAACACCGGAACGTTCAATTCGTCTTCCAATAATTTGTCCATTCCCATAAGCAATGCCCCCCCACCGGTCAGGAAGATTCCGCGTTCCACGATATCCGCCGCCAATTCAGGAGGTGTCTGTTCGAGGACGATACGGGTTTCCCGCAGGATCCGTTGGCAAGTTTCACGCAATGAAAGCTCGATTTCATCGGCAGTCAAAGTGATTGTATGAGGCAACCCGGTAACCAGGTCACGCCCGCGCACTTCCATAGTCTTGTCAGACATACCTTTGATGGCACAACCGATCTGGACCTTGATCTGTTCAGCTGTGCGATCACCGATCAACAACTTGTATTTTTCCTTGACAAACTTGATGATTTCCTCATCCATGCGGTCACCCGCAATCTTGAGTGATGAGCTGGTCACTATTTCCCCCAATGACAATACCGCGATATCGCAAGTTCCCCCACCGATATCGATTACCATGTTCCCTGTCGGTCTTGAGATATCCAGGCCGGCTCCAATAGCTGCAACCTTAGGTTCCTCTTCGATGAAAACTTTTCTAGCTCCACAACGTTGCGCCGCATCCTTGATCGCCGATTTTTCAATCGAAGTGATGTTTGAAGGGCAGCAGATCAGAATTGTCGGTCTTGTGAAGATCCCCTTTAGGTTTAGTTTGTTGATGAAATGAGTCAACAGGATCTCAGTGATCTGGAAATCCGCGATGACACCGTCTTTCAAGGGACGGATGGCTTTGACACGACCAGGTGTCTTCCCCAACATGTCTTTTGCTTCCTGACCAACCGCCAAAGCGCGTTTGGTTTCCTCATCTATCGCCACAACCGAAGGTTCGTTGACAACAATCCCTTCACCTTTGACATAGATTAATATATTTGCAGTACCTAAATCGATACCAATTTCCTTTGAGAATGGCACTCGTAATTCCTCCTTGATTAATTTCCTAATCATTTTACCATGTTTGAAAACTTATGCAATAATTTATTAATAAATTCTTCGATATTTTCAAGCAAATTTTATTTCCGGCATATTTTGGTTTCGTTTTCAAATTAGATTGAATAATCCGACCATTTTCAGTTGCGGCTGTCTTGAACAAACCGGGACGCCGGGTCCCGATGTCCGCGGTTTGTTGTGCCAAATTAGAAGTGGATGGTGGTGAAATCGAAGATGAATTGCGCCAGGTTGTAGCCCAATACAAGCGAGACTATGATAAACAAAACATAAAACAAACGTTCCTGACCTTTGCGGATCAGATCGTCGAACCGGATTGACGAAAGCGAGTACATTGAAATCATGATGCAGATGATATAGGTAGTGAGTTTGATGACTTGATACATGGTGACCTCCTGGATTGTCCGATTTTTAAAGCTTCAACGACTTAAGTATATATTGAATTTCAGCGTCAAACAATGCTATAATTGAAAAAAATCGGAGGTAAGACAATGATAGATGGATATATCCGCGTAGGCGCTGCCAATATCGAGACGGCGATAGCCGATCCGGTAAAAAACAGCACCAGCATAATCGAGACGATCAAGAAAGCCAGCCAGGAAAAATGCCAGATCCTGGTGTTCAACGAGCTGACATTGAGCTCCTACACCCTTGAGGACCTGATCTTCCAGCATTTGCTGATGCAAAAGTGCGAAGAAGAGCTGATCCGGATCGTCAAAGCCACCCAGGATGTGGATATGGTCGTGGCCGTCGGTCTGCCTTTGGCACTGACAAACAAGATCTACAATGTCGCCGCCATCATCTTCAAAGGAGAGCTGCTCGCATTCATCCCCAAGACCCATGTCCCAAATTATCATGAGTTTTATGAGGGACGCCGCTTTGAAAAGGCTCCAGAATTTAATACGACAATCCCCTTTGATGGCAAACAGGTGCCTTTTGGCAGGAAGTTTGTCTTCAAGAACAACCTGATGGCCGAGTTCACCTTCGGAGTGGAAATCTGCGAGGACCTCTGGGTGCCAAATCCCCCCAGCGCTTCGCTGGCGCTCAACGGTGCCAATGTCATCCTCAACCTCTCGGCTTCCAATGAGATAACAACCAAATGCAACTACCGGCGCGACCTGGTCAGGATGCAATCGGCAAGCCTTATTTGCGGCTACGTCTATGCCAGTGCGGCGGCGAGCGAATCGACAACCGACCTGGTTTTCTCCGGCCACAACCTGATCTGCGAAAATGGCAGCCTGATCAAGGAATCGCCCCTGTTTGAAGGCAGCGTGATCTATGGCGACATCGACCTGCAAAAACTGGTCGGCCAGCGCCTGGAAATGACAACCTACCAGAACAGCTTCGAATATCAGACCATCGGATTCGACCTGCCGGCAGTCGAACTCGCACTAGACAAGAATTACGCGAAGAACCCCTTTGTCCCAGGCAACCTTGAAGACCGCCACCTGCGCTGCCAGGAAGTGTTCAACATCCAGATGTACGGACTGATCAAAAGGCTCAAGGCAACCGGCATCGACAAGGTGGTCATCGGGATCTCCGGCGGCCTGGATTCGACCCTGGCCCTGCTTGTGTGTTCCTTCGCCTTCAAGAAGATGGGACTCGATTCCAAAAACATCACAGCCATCACAATGCCTTGTTTCGGGACCACCAGCCGGACTCGAAACAACGCCCATATCCTGATGGACGAACTTGGCGTGACCAAAAAGGAGATCGACATCACCAAAACCGTCCTGTCGCAGTTTGTTGACCTCGAACACGACATCAACGACCACTCGGTCACCTATGAGAATGTCCAGGCCCGGACAAGGACCCAGATCCTGATGAACACCGCCAACAAGATCGGCGGCCTGGTCATCGGCACGGGCGACCTGTCGGAAGTGGCTCTTGGCTGGTCGACCTACAACGGCGACCATATGTCGATGTACGCCCTGAACATGGCTGTGCCAAAGACCCTGGTGCGCTACCTGGTCGACTATGTGGCCAGCCTGGTGGAGTCAATCGAACTGGCCGATACGCTAAAAGACATCCTGGCGACTCCGGTATCCCCCGAACTCCTTCCTGTCAAGGAAGATACGATCCACCAGATCACCGAGGATATCGTCGGACCTTACGAGCTCCATGACTTTTTCCTGTACCACTTCATACGCTCGCATGACCGGCCCCGCAAGCTCTTGCGCAAGAGTATGCTGGCCTACCAGGACAAGTACGACCGGGAAACGATCCTCAAGTGGCTAAGGCTGTTCTACCGCCGCTTCTTCACCCAGCAGTTCAAGCGTTCCTGCATCCCCGACGGTCCCAAAGTCGGAACGGTTTCGCTTTCGCCCCGGGGTGACTGGCGGATGCCTAGCGATGCGAGCTATTCCCTGTTCGTGTCCGAACTCGACCAACTATAATTTGAAATAGAAACCTTTTACCAGGTTTCTGTTTTTTTGTTTGGCATTCCTTTTGCCAGGCAGCTTTGATATAATGTTACATGAGGTGAAAATATGACAAACCTGAACAAGACAACGATAAAACGGATAATCCAGGCCAGTCGCGACGAACCGTTTGCGACCTTCCATGTGATTGTCAAAGACAAGCTGGCAATAGAAGAGGCCTTTTTGCACGCCACTTCCAGCCTGTTCAATATCGAGATAATATCCTATGGCGAACTGATCGCCTATTTCAAGGACCTGTACCGGCTCAACCATCTAAGACTGCCCGATGGCGACGAAAGCCTGCTTTTTTTAAAGGAATACCTGGAAACCCAGGAGTTTACGACCTTCAAGAACTGCTCGATTGCCACCACCCGATCACTTCTTGATTTCATCAAGATAGCCCATGACCATAACAGCCACTTCGACCCCGGCAATTTGAGTCTGCTTTCAAAAACGAAGATCAGGGAATTCCACAAGATCTACGAGGCCTTTTTGGACTCGCTTGACGATTCGACCCGCCTAGGCTTTGAAGACGAGATCGCCACCCGGCTCGACTGGCAAGTGAGCTCAAGCCATTTCTATTTCTGTCTTGAGGAATATACAACCAGACAGGACAAACTGATAAAAGCGCTGGCGACACTGGCGAATGTCGAGATGCTCGAATACTCCAGCTACAGCGATTCGCCTTTGGCAAACCATCTCGAGACCAACTTTTTTAACGGCGACCAGAAATCAAGCCTGCCCACCCCTTATCACCGGCTTGACCTGGGTGTCGCTTCGATGCAGTACCACCAGGTGGCTCAGGCCATTTTCCAGGCGCTAAAAAACAATGAGGCCAGATACGGTGATTTTGCGATCGTCACCAACAACCCCGCCGACCAGGAAAAGATGAGCCGGGTGTTGGAGGACTTCCAGATCCCCTGCAACGGGGCAATCAGCCACAAGAACAACCCCTACCTGGCGGTATTGGCTTTAAGGAACTATCTTATCAACAACGACGAACAAGCCCTGGTTGCCTTCCTTGCCAACCCTGCTGTAAAAAGCGGGTTTGGACAGTACGAGCTGCTTGAGTTCAAAAAGACCTCAGCGATGCCCGCCAACATCCTTGATGGCTTCACTCTTGAACAGCGGTCGCAAGTTGGCAACTACGCCATTAAAATGACCTTGCTGCTTGAGACCCATTTCCAGCCCGGGCCCCAGGTAAAGGACATAAAAAGCCAGCTGGCCGGATTGAAGCGCCATCAGACAAGTCTGGACCTGGTTGATTTTTTCGATCTTCTTTTAAGCAAGATTGAACCGGGATGTCAGGCTGGAGCGATCCTCAATGACCATGTCCACCTGATCGATCTCCACAGCCCCTGGCTGGAAATCCTTGAAATCAAACAGGTGTACGTCCTTTCATGCAACGAGGACGTCTATCCCAAGAAAATCAAGAACAACCAGATCCTCCTTGACGATGAGTTGCGCCAGCTTGGCCTGCCCACCATCAAGGACCGGATTGACCGGGAAAACCGCCTGATCCTGAGCCTGCTGGCCAGTTCGGTAAGCAAGATCGTCTTTTGCTGCGGGATGTTCAACCTGAAAAGCGAACCGCTGCTCGACGCCTCGGTGCTCAAGAACCTTTTCAAGCGATACCAGTTCCAAAAACAGCCGCTCCAGGCAAAAAGCAATCATCCCCGACTCGTGGCGCCGCTCTATTTGGACCGGACGTTCGCCACCGAAAAGACAGTGGTCAACTCCCTGATCGAGAAGTACAACACCAGCTCCAACCAGCCCGATATCATCGCGGCCGGGCTTCCGGTCACAAAGCTTTCGCCATCGCAGATCGAAACGTACAACAGCTGTCCTTTCAAGTACTTTTTGAGCTACCACGGGGCGCTTCGGCCTTTGCCTGAAAGCAAGATCCAGGCCAACCAGACCGGGACGCTGATCCACCACCTGATCGAACAGAGCCAGGATTTCATCGAAAACTACGATTTCGATGCGGTCGGACCCCATCTTAAGGTGTTGTGTGAGCAGTTCGCCGACGACAACAGGATCGCCAAGACTAGTTACAACGACCTGCTGCTGCGCAGAATCCAGGAAGACATGGTTGTCACCCTGGCGATCTTGAACAAGCAACATCAAATATCCCACAGCAATATCCTGGCTACGGAAAAGTACGTTTCCTTGGCCACCGATGAACTCTCGCTCCATGGCAAGATCGACCGGGTCAACGTGAGCGATGACTATGTGGCTGTGGTCGATTACAAAGGGTCGGCCAAAAAGCTCGACGAGAAATACCTTGTCCTGGGGGTCAATATCCAGATGATGGTCTACCTGTACATGATGGCCCGGCAGGATGAAAGGAAACCCGGAGGCGTCTTCTACTTCAACTACGCTCCAATGACTCTCCAATCCAAGGAACCTCTAAAACAAGCAACCCTCGACCCGGCCGTCTTGCTCAAGGAAAAGCGGATGGTCGGCCTGCTTGACGAGGACTTTGCCGACATGATTGAAAGTGTCGAGCCCAGCGAAGAGGCCCTCACTTTCAAGGCCAGGAAGCTAAAAAGCGGCAACTGGGCCAGCAACGCTCCGGTAAAAAGCAAGGACCAGCTCTCAGCCCTGATGAATGAAATCATCTTGTATATCGAAAAGCTTGGCGGCAATCTTGCCACCGGGAAGATACCCATCGCCCCGATCATCTCGGACATCGAGGACAAGCAGTTTCTAAAACCATGCACGTATTGCGATTACAAGGCAATCTGCAAGTTCGACCCGTTCTACAACGAATACCGCAATCTGGCCAAGGAGGTAAAGGAAAATGAATCTAAATAGCTGCAACGACAAACAGATCGAGGCGATCATGTCGAGGGACTGTTCCATTCTCGTATCCGCTCCGGCGGGTTCGGGCAAGACCAAGATCCTCGTATCCCGGATCCTCTCTTTGCTTATCGAAGGAACCAATGTCAACGAGCTCGTTGTCCTGACTTTCACCAAGGCGGCCGCCAGCGAGATGAAACAGCGTCTAAGCGAAGATTTGAAAGAGGAGATCATCGCCACTACCGATTTGAAGATCAAGGCCCATCTGACTCGCCAGATCGATCTTCTGCCCCAGGCCTACATCACCAACTTCCACTCGTTCTGTCTCGAGTTGCTCGAGCAGTACGGTTATCTTATCGACCTGGACAGCAGTTTCACGGTGCTCGCCAACAACACCCTTTTGAAAAACAACGCTTTCGACATGGCCTTTTCAAACTGGGCCGGTGACCAAAAGTTCCAGGAATTCCTCAAGCGGCGCTACCCGAAATACAATTTCAATATCCTCAAAAAGACAATCGAGGCTCTTGAGAGCCTGTCCAACACAATCTACGATTTCGAGAACTATGTAAAAGACGACCTGCCCGGTTTCTACGAACAGTTTTGCCAGTACCGCCCCGGGCCTTTGAGCGATTCCATCAAGGACCAGCTTCTTGATGCCTGCCTGTGCGGCCTGACCCGGTTGAATCTTTTGGGCACCTACTGCAACGATGTCGGGCTGAGCCACTTTTTCGACAAGGAAGACAAGAAGGAATCGGAGCTTAGCCCCTATCACAGCCTTTTGCGCTACTACCAGTCGATCAATGAGTGTTTGAAAACCCAGCCCCTCGAGCGGATCATCGAAACCAGCTTCGAGCTTGAAAAACCCTACCGGATGCAATGGAGCAAATGGGGCTATGATGAAAGTGTCAAGGCAGGTTACGATGAGCTCTCAAAGGGCATCAAGGACGAATATGTAAAAGTGTTTGACTCTATCGTCACCCCGCAAAAACAGGAACGGGAGCTGATCGCCGACCACTCTTTGGAGGATCTAGGCTACCTTATCTCCCTGGCGCTGGAATACAAGGCGGTTTACGCCGCGCTCAAGAAAAAGCAGAACTGCCTCGATTTCAACGATCTCGAACAGTATGCGATCAGGCTGCTCCAGAAGGACGTCGGAGTTTCCTTGAAACTCTATCACAACCTGAAGGAAATCATGATCGATGAATATCAGGACACCAATCCGATCCAGGAAAACCTGATCGATCTGATCGGCGATGTCCAAGAGCCGGTGCTCAACCGCTTCATGGTCGGCGACATGAAACAGTCAATCTACCGCTTCCGCGATGCCGATCCCAAAATATTCAAGGGCAAGTACGACACGTTCGCCCTGGCTAAGAATCCCAACAAGCGCATCGAGTTGAACTACAACTACCGTTCCCACAAGACGGTTCTCGATTGCATCAACTTCATCTTCAACCAGATCATGGATGAAAGCATCGGCGGGCTGGAATATTACCAGGACCCCAACGCCCAGCTCAACTACGACCTCAAACCCGACCTGTACAAGGTCAAGGACCCGTCTTCGTACCAGTCGCAACTCGACCATAAGACCGAAGTCCTGCTCGTGGCCAAGGAAAAAGGCAAATACAGCCCATACGAGTATGAGGCCCTGGCGGTCGCAACCCGCATTAAAGGACTCCTCGAGTCCGGCTATGGTTGCAGCGACATCCTGGTCCTGCTGCGTTCGATGCCCCAGATCATGATTTTCAAGAACATCTTCGACAAGCTGGGCATCGCCAACCAGATTGTCCTTTCCAATGGCTTCTACTCGAGCGTCGAGATCACCAGCCTGGTGAGCGTTATCAGGTTTCTTGCCTGTCCCCAGGACGATTTGGCCCTAGGTGCCATCCTGCTCAACAATTTCACTTTCAGCCACTTCAAGCCCGACCTGCTTGTGAAAGTCAGGGGTGAGAAATCGCTGTTCGAAAATATCGCCGCCTATCTCGAGGAACATCCCGACCAGGAACAACTGCAACAATGCCACGGCTACCTGCTCGATCTTCTGGAGTACAGCCGGATCCATTTCATTGACGAGACTATAAGCAAGTTCGTCGAGGATAACGATTACCGCCTGTTCAACGCCGCCTTGAAAAACGGGCAGCAGCGCCTCGCCAACATCGACCTGTTTATTGAGCTGCTCGAGGACTACCGGGAGTTGAGCCTGATCGAGATCACCGGCGAGATCGAGGCCCTGATCAAAAACGACGGTGACATCGCCCCGGGCAAGATAGCCCAAAGCGACACCGACGCCGTCTCGTTCATGACCATCCACAAATCCAAGGGACTCGAGGCCAAGGTCGTGATCGTGGCCTCGAGCCACAAGCAGTTCAACAGCGCCGATCAGATGGAGGAGATCCTGTTTTCAAACAGTCTGGGTTTGACAACCCGGCCGGTTCTTTGGCTCGAAGGCGAAGACCATCTTAGCGCTTCAGTCCGTTATGAAAACAGCTACCACCAGCTGCTCAAGTCGGCCATCAAGAAGGACATGATCGATGAGGAGATGCGCATCTTCTATGTCGCCTTGACCCGGGCCAAGGAAAAGCTGATCATCACCGGCCAGATCGCCAGTCCCGAAAAGATCATGGACTGGGCCAAGATCGCCATCCAGAACGACTATTTTATCGACGAAACTGACGAGCATGTCGTCATCAACCGTTTTTTGGCCCGATCGAACAATTACCTGGACTGGGCGATGATGGCCATCATCCGCCATCCAAGCATCCTCAAACAGCTCAATACCGGGTCCGTGGGCTATCGCGGCCCGCTTGATTTCGAGGACCAGCTAAAAGGGCAACTAAACAAAATCATGATCTACAACGCCAACAACCAGGCCCTGTTTGCCCAAAGCAACACCCAGGACTGCGAATTCTCGCTAACTTTCTTCGAATCGGCCACCCTTGAGGCGCTGGCCCCGGCCGGTCTTCACGAAATCACCCAGCCAGGTTCGATCAGCCTCGAAACATTCGATTTGAGCACCATCAATTCAGGACTGCTTCCCAAAACAGTCGCGGTGACCGGGCTGATCGACCACCCCGACGAACATTACGACCGCTATGATTTCACCCAGGCAGACGCCCGGCTTGAAGCCACAACCCGCGGAACAATCATCCATCGGGTGCTCGAACTGCTTGAAAAGGACGTCAATATCGATCTTGAAAGCGAACTCGAGCGGATCAAAAGTGGCGAATTCGCAGGCGACCGGGAAGCCAGCGACCTGATTGACGCGAGCTTCAGCCTGTTTGGCGACTTCGTCAAAAGCGACCTATTCGGGATGCTTTGTCGCTTCGACCACCTCTACCAGGAAAAGAAGATCACGGCCAAAAGCGGCGACCAGATCGTCCACGGAGTCATCGATGCCCTGGGAGTATCGGGATCGGCCATCTACATCATTGATTACAAGACCGACCAGGTCAGACGCGATTCCAGCGACCAGGACCTGATCGAAATCCACGAGGCCCAGCTCAATTACTACCGGAACTTCGTGAAAAGACATTTCCCCGATCATGAAATCGTCAACTGCATCCACTATTTTGCGATCAACAGGACGGTAACCTTCTAGCGAGGTTGCCGTCTTTTTGTTATAGCCTGCAGCTATAACCAGCCCCAGTATTTTTGGATTAACACTTCCTTTTGTTTTTGGTTATACTGTTTTTACAAGGGAGGTATCAGCGATGCTTGAAATCAGAAGCTTATCTAAATCATTTGGCGGCAAGACCGCTTTGGAAAATATCGACATCGAGTTTGTCACCGGCCGGATCTACGGCGTGGTCGGTTACTCGGGGGCCGGCAAGTCGACCCTGGTTCGCTGCTTGAACCTTCTAGAAAAACCCGATACGGGCCAGGTGATCTACAACGGCGAAAATATCGTCAACTTCGACAACGCCCGGTTGCAGTCCGTCCGCAGGGACATGGCGATGATCTTCCAGCATTTCAACCTGTTCAACGCCAAGACCGTTTACCAGAACGTGGAAACAGCGATGGCCAACACCACCCGGGACAAACAGGCCACCAAAGCCAAGGTGCTTGAACTGCTCGAACAGGTCGGCATGCTCGAGTACCAGGACCAGTATCCCTCAAGGCTCTCGGGCGGACAGAAACAGCGGGTGGCAATCGCCCGGGCCTTGGCCACCAATCCCAAGATTCTCTTGTGCGATGAAGCCACCAGCGCCCTTGACCCCAAGAGCACCCATGAAATCCTGGATCTGCTCAAGCGACTCAACGTCGAGCTGGGGCTGACCATCATCGTCATCACCCATGAGATGAATGTCGTCAAGGAAATCTGCCAACAGATCATCTTCCTGGAAAAAGGCAAGGTGGTTGTCCAGGGCGGCCTGGTCGACCTGCTCAACAACCCGAAGACTAGAAGCTTCATCAACAGCGACTCCAATCTCGAAAAATTCGACCAGATAAAAGACCAGCTTGGCCTATTTAGTGACGATCTGGTCTACGAATTCACCTTCAAGGACAAGGCGGTCAACGCCCCGTATATCAACACCTTGATCCGGGACTATGACCTTGACATCACGATCCTACTGGGAGACATCAAGCTTTTCAACGGCGTTCC
This sequence comes from Erysipelotrichaceae bacterium, assembly GCA_028698185.1. Classification (GTDB taxonomy): domain Bacteria; phylum Bacillota_I; class Bacilli_A; order Erysipelotrichales; family Coprobacillaceae; genus JAQVDW01. Next base: position 20,806 of record JAQVDW010000010.1, read on the forward strand.
CTTCGGCGGGTTGATCGTCAAGGTTGCCGGAACCAATCAGAACATCGAGGCCGGACTGGCCTATCTTGAAAGCCAGGGCATCCATAGCGAAAGGAAGGTACTCACATGAACATCATCACCCTATGGCCCGATTTTTTAAAAAGCATCATCGAGACGATCACCATGGTGGGCATTTCAAGCCTGATCGGACTGGCCATCGGCCTGGTCATCGGGGTCACCCTGGTGGTGACCAAACCCGGGGCAATCATGGAAAACCCCTGGCTCTATTTTGTCATCGACAAGGTTACCAACTTCTTCCGCTCGATTCCTTTCATCATCCTTCTGGCATTGCTTATCCCGCTGACCCGGCTTATCGTGGGCAGCGCGATCGGGGTAAAAGGCGCGATTGTCCCGCTGACTTTTTCCGTGATCCCCTTCTATGCCCGTCAGGTGGAATCGGTGCTCGAATCATTGAACAAGGGGGTGGTCGAAGCGGCCATCTCCCTGGGATTCACCAATTTCCAGATCATCAGGGTGTACCTTGGCGAATCTTTGCCGGGCATCATCCTCGCGACAACTATCACCATCATCTCGCTGATCGGGCTGTCGACCATGGCCGGGGCCGTGGGGGCCGGCGGCATCGGAGATTTCACGATCCGTTATGGCTACCAGCGCTCGCTCGAGGATGTGACTATCGTTTGCGTACTGTTTCTAGTTGTGTTTATCAGTTTAATCCAGAAGATAGGAGATTTGCTGGCAAAAAGGGCCAGCAAGACATAGATTATGAAAAAATTATTGGCATTATTGGCACTTGGCGTAGCTTTGACCGGATGCGCCTCAAGCTCTAAGGACACGGTTAAAATCGGGGTTGTCGGGGAAAACAACGAAGCCCTTGACGAAGTGGCCCGACTCGCCAAAGAGGAAGGGATAAACATCGAACTGGTCAACTTTTCCGACTACACTCTGCCCAACCTGGCCCTAAATGACGGCGAGATCGACCTCAATGCCTTCCAGCATTACGCCTACCTCGACAACGAAGTGGCGACCAAAGGTTACGACATCACCGCCATCGGCGACACGGTGTTCGGTCCGATGGCCCTGTATTCAAACAACCTCGACAGCCTTGAAGGAATCAGCGCGGATGCCAAGGTTCTGATTCCCAACGACCTGACCAACGGGGGCCGGGCATTGAAGCTCCTTGAAGCGGCCGGATTGCTTGCGATCGACCCTGCGGTCGGCTACAGCCCGGAACTAGGCGACATCACCGCCAACCCGCACAACCTGCAAATCAGCGAAGTCGACGCGTCGCTTATCCCATCACTGCTAAGCGACGTGGCAATCGGGGTGATCAACAACAACTACGCCTATGACAACAGCCTTTCCCTTGAAAGCGCCCTGTATGTCGAACAGGCAACTCAGGGAAATCCCTATATCAACATCATCGCCGCCCGCTTGGATGACAAGGACAATGAAACCTACCTCAAAATCGTCGAACTTTACCAGTCCGATGCAGTGAAGCAGGTGATTCTTGACACGTATGAGGGCTACCAGATCCCGGCCTGGAATTAAACCTTGCTTCTTGGCTGAATTCACTTTATGATTAAAGAAGAGGTGGCAACAATGACAATCATCCAGTTAGAATATTTAATTACCGTAGCTTCTTCCAATTCGATCAATGAAGCGGCCAACAAGCTTTTCATTTCCCAACCTACCCTTTCGGCGGCGATCAAGGAAATCGAGAGCACCGTGGGTTTCTCGATTTTCAACCGCTCCAACCGCGGGGTCAAGCTGACTCTCAAAGGCGAGGAGTTCGTCACATATGCCAAGCAGGTGCTCGACCAGTACAACCTTCTCGAGGAGAAATTTGTCTCCAAGAACAACAAGCAGTACTTCTCGGTTTCCTTGCAGCACTATACGTTCGCCGTAAAGGCCTTTGTCGAGACGCTCCAGTCCCACTCCTTCGACCAGTATGAATTCTCCATTTTCGAGACCCGGACCAAGGACGTCATCGACAATGTCAAGAACTTCAAATCCGACCTCGGGGTCATCTACACCACCGCCAACAATGAGCGGATCATCACCAGGATATTGAATGACGCCAATCTCGAATTCGTGCCCCTGGTGGAATGTGCGCTCCACGTCTATCTCCACCAGGACCATCCGTTGGCGAATTTGTCAAAGATAACGCTCGACATGCTTGACGATTATCCCTGCTGTGTCTTCGACCAGGGCGACAATTCACTGTTTCTAGCCGAAGAGGTCATCTCCATCGACGACAACAAGAAGATCATCAAGGTGTCCGACCGGGCCACGATTTTGAATCTCATGATCGGGCTCAACGGCTATACGATATGTTCGGGCATCATCTCCCAGGAACTCAACGGCAGCGAGTATCTGTCGATTCCCCTGGCCGTCAACGAGACGATGACGATCGGCTACATCAAGCACAAGAACCTTTATCTAAACGAGATCTGCCAGGAATATATCGGACATCTCAAGGATTATCTCAACCAGTGACAAGTCGGCCTTTGCCGACTTTTTCTTTGCATTAAGACCCGCTTGGGATTACAATGTAATTGGATGGATCCACGTGATCCTTTTAAGGTTTTCAGATTGGAGGCTGACCTATGGAAAATGTGACCGCGCTGCTCGCTTCGGTGATCTATGTCTTTGGATCACTGATAGTAGTTGTCATCTTCGACAATTTCTCTTCGAGAAGCAAGGAGCTCTCCCGCAAGATGCTCCATATCCTGACTGGCAACTGGATCCTGATCAGCCTGATGTTCACAGACATCCTGGCTTTGGCCCTTTTGCCAACCATGCTGTTGGGTCTCAACCTGCTTTCACTCCGTTTCAGTCTGGTCAAGGCGATGGAACGCGACGACGACAGCTGGGGCACCGTCTTTTATCCCCTGAGCATCCTGGTGCTGGCCCTGGCCGCCTTCATCCTGGAAATGCCGGCCATTTCCGTCACAGGCATCCTGATTTTGGCTTACGGTGACGGGCTGGCAGCGCTGGTCGGTGGCAAGTGGGGCAGATGGCGTCCGTTCAAAATAGCCCCGAAAAAAAGCTTCATCGGGACATTGACCGTCGCTATCGCCGGATTGGTCATCACCGCCGGCGCCATCCTCATATTCCAGGGCAAAACCGCGCCAACAGCCGCCTTCATCATCGCCTTGAACACCGCATTGTTGGCGGCCCTGCTCGAACTGGCAGACAAAAAAGGGAGCGACAATCTTACCCTGCCATTGGGCACGGGTCTTTTTGTTGGGGGCAGCCTCTGTTTTTTTGACTGGGTCGCCCAGGCTGTTTTTTTTGGAGTGCTGGTCATCATCTGGGCACTGGTTTTCAGGAAATGATAACAGGCCCGATTCAGGCATAAAAAAACGCTGGGTTTCCAGCGTTTTACTTTACCTTGATTTCTTCGATGTTTTTCAAGATCAGCTCGGTCTTGCCGTCGCTGCCTGTCTGGGTGTTGAAATCGATCAGGTTGAGATACTCGTCAAGAGGCAGCTCGATTGTGCGGCGGTCGTCGAGAATCAGTTTGCAGCGGGCCATCTTCTCGATCGAGGTCGGAATGTTGACAATCTCGTCATCGGATGTGAAACCCAGATCGAGAAGGAGCGTCTCCACCTCGGTTTGGGCCTGGTAGTCGCTGGCCATCACCTTCTGGGCAATTTCCAGAGGCTTGACCTTCTCGAAGTTTTCCAGGGCGTTGATTACCTCCTGCTTTACCAGGACGCCCGGGTCACCAGGGAAGACATTGAGCTGACTGTCGACTTTCTTGACTGCCTTGTTGAGCAGCGACAGTTTCTCGCGGTCGGACAGTTTCGGTTCACCCTTGATGTACTGTTCATTGAGATAGAAGTCGGCCTTCCCGTCGATTTCGAATTTCTTCTCAATCAGATAAAGGCGGCCTTTTTCGACATTGACGATGATGGCTTCCTCAACGGCTCCACCTTGGGGTGGCAGACTCTGGATATTGACGACCTTGAGACTCGTCTTGCCATCGGTCTCTTCGATCTTGATGGTCGGGCTGACCTTGTAGTTGAGCTTGATCATCACGATATGCTTCTCGCCATCGAACTTGCATTCGACAAAAAGGAGGTTGCTGTTTGGCATCTGCGTTATATGGCTTGCAAGTTCGTAGATGTCCTGGGCAATCTTGCAAGAAACCGTGATGAAGCTTTCCTCGTCAAGAGTCATGTCGCTTGCCATGGTAAGCACATGATGTTGACTTGGGACCACAATTTCTTTAATATTACTGTTGGCAAACACTTTTTCAAGCTTCTTGCGATAGTATTCGATCAAAGCCTCATCGATCGCCACCAGCTGGTTTGAATATGTAATTTTCGAATGTTCCATATCGAGCATATGGAGTATAATCTTGTCTATGATTATCGTATTGTTCATTTTTATCACCGTTTCATATTATAACACACCAAAGGAGAAAATCCCATGAAAATAATTATCGGCGACGCCAAAACCCAGAAGATGCCAAGGGCATCCCAATCGCCATTAGAATCCGCCACCCCGGCATTTGCCAGAAAGGCCAAGACGCTGCTGGACCGTTTGAAAAGCCTGAGCCTCGAAGAGCTCGAAAAGCAGTTCAAGGTGTCAGCGAAGATCGCCGCCACGCTTCACGAGCGCTACCGGGACGAAACGAGGGCGCCCGCCTTCGAACTTTTCGACGGGATGGTGTTCAGGCAGTTCAACATCGATGTCAAACAGGAGTCACTAAACTACTACAACAACCACCTCCGGATCGTCTCGCCGCTATATGGTCTGCTAAGGCCTGGCGACGCCATCTCCTTTTACCGTCTGTCGATGGATGATTTTGCCGATCTCGACCTCTACGAGTACCACCATCAAGTCAACGACCTCCTCAAAGACGAGGACTGCTTGATCCTGCTTTGTTCCCAGGAATTCGCCCGACTGATCGACCATCCAGAAGCGTATTTTGTCGATTTTCTGGAGTTCGACGGCAACAAAGTCAAAAGACCATCGGCCCATATCAAAAAGGCCCGAGGGCTGATGGTGGCCGCGATGGCCAATGAAAAGATAGCTTCAATAGCCCAGCTCGAAACGCTCAGGGTCGACGGATTTGCCTTCAACAAGGAGCTTTCAAAGGGCAAAAATCTCGTTTTTAGCCGGAAATTCGCAACTAAAAAAACATTATCCCCAGCAAACCGGCCATAATCAGGTAGATGCTGGGATGGAGGCGCAACCGTCGCGACAGGCCAAACAGCACCCCAAAAAGAACGACCGCCTTGAAATCGACTGACCAGCCGCCACCGTCAAAATCGAAAAACGACAGCTTCGCGATGCTAAAGAGTGCCGCTAGGATGATTCCGATCACCACTGGCCGCAAGCCGGTAAAAAACAGCTGGACATGGCGGTTGTCCTTGAAATTTTCCATGCCCCGGGCGATGATCATGATGATCACCCATGACGGGGTAACCATGCCAAGGGTAGCGATCAGGCTGCCCCGGACCCCCATCTGGGAAAAACCGATATATGTCGCCATATTGATACCAAGCGGTCCGGGGGTCGCCTGGGAGATGGCAATCATGTTGGCGAACTGGTCGAGGGTCAGCCAACCGTTTTTCAAGACGAAATCCTGCAAAAGGGGCAAGGCCGCCAGACCCCCGCCGATGGTGAAAAGACCGATCTTGCAGAAATTCAGATAGATGTACAAGTATTCCATAAGCCCTCCTAATCCTTGAGACCCAGGGCGAAAAACGGCGCCAGGACAATGGGGATGATCGGATTGAGACCACCAAAGGCGATGGCTCCAAACACCCCAAGCATAAAGATCACAGCCAGGGGCTTTTGCAGCGTCGCCCGGCCCATCTTCATAAGGGAATTGGCGATCAAGACGACAACCATCACCCGGATGCCCGCAAAGGCCTTGATGATAATAATGTTGCTGGCGAACTGGGTGAAAAACGTGGCGATGACCATGATGATTATCGTGGGCACGACAATCATCGCCCCCGTTGCGACCAGACTGCCCAGGATGCCCGCTTGGGTGTAGCCCACCATGGTGGCGGTATTGATGGCAATAATGCCCGGGGTCGACTGGCCGATCGCAAAGTAGTCAAGCAAGGTCGGTTCGTCAAGCCAGCCCCGCTTCTCGATCAGCTCCCTTTCAAGGAGCGGGAGCATGGCGTAGCCGCCCCCGACACTGAAAGTCCCGATCGCAAAAAAAGCCTTGGCCAACTCCTTCAGGACCGTAATTCTGTTTCTAGCTTCCATAATCGCATTTCCTCCAAGAAAAAAGAGTCCTCAGACTCCTTTTTTATTGCAATAATCTTCCACGAACTCGAGGAATTTGGCCATCTGTTCATCGGTGCCGATGGTAACCCGCAGGAAATTTTCAATCCGGTCCGCCTTGAAGTGGCGCACGATTATTCCCACCCCGCGCAAAGCGTTGAAAAGTTCCTCAGCCGGGATCGTCCCATGGCTGATGAAGATGAAATTCGCCTTTGAATCGAGAACCTGGAAACCAAGCTCGCGCAATCTTGCCATGGTGTTGTCGCGGGTCTTGATTATTTTTTGGCATTTTTCCAACATGTCATCGCTGTTCTTGACCGAAGCCACACCGATTTCCTTGGCGATGGTGTCGATTGGATACGAGTTGAAGGAGTTCTTGATATCGTAGAGCTGTCTGATGACAACCGGGCTTCCGATTGCAGTTCCAAGACGGATGCCCGCCAGTGAACGTGACTTCGAGAATGTCTGGGTTATCAGCAGGTTCTCGTACTTGTCAAGGAGCGCCAGGGCGCTTTCACCGCCAAAATCGATATAGGCCTCATCGACAACAACGATCGAATCGGGGTTGTTTTCAAGCACCTGTTCGATTGCTTCCAACGGGGCAAGAATTCCCGTTGGCGCATTGGGATTCGGGAAGATGATCCCGCTGTTTTTCTGGTTGAACTGCTCGAATGGAATCGTGAAATCCTCATTGACGGGAATCGTCTTGTAGCTAAGCTTGTAAAGATCGCAGTACACCGGATAAAACGAATATGTGATGTCCGGGAACAATATCGGATCCGCCCCGTTGAACAGGCCTAAAAATATCAGAGCCAGAACCTCGTCGGAACCGTTGCCCAGAAACACCTGCTCCTGTTTTACCTTGTAGTAATCGGCCAGGGCGACCTGGAGTTCATAGCCGTCGCTGTTTGGATATTTCAGCAATATCTCATAATCAAAGTTCTTCAATACCTCAGCCACCTCTGTACAAGGCGGATAGGGATTTTCATTTGTGTTCAGTTTGATCAGGTTCGCCATTTTCGGCTGTTCGCCCGCCACATAGGGCACTACCTGGCGGAATTTGTCTTGAAATCCCATATTAATCCTCAACTTTCTTTAATAATTCACTCACGGATGCGACCACCAGATCGGCTTTTTCCTTGATCTGGTCAAGGCAGTGATGGAAGGTGGCTCCGTGGTCGACGGTCTGGAACATTGAAATATCATTGTAGGAATCGCCGATGCCATACGAGATGCCTTTGAAATCGAGCATATCCATCAGGGTCTTGGCGCCATAACCTTTGGTCGCCCCCTTGTAGGAGATATCGAGATAGATATCGTTAAGATTGCAGCTGACATCGTATTGCTCCAGCCGTGAAATCACCTCATAGACGGTTTCCAGCCCGCGGTCGGCCTGGGAACAGTTGATGATTTCGAAATGGCTAGAATCCTTCGCGGTCTGCCAGAAGTCCGCGTCCACCGCGACAAACTCTCCGTCTTGAAGGATGTGGGTGACGCCTTCTTTTAAAATATAGGTCCTGACGCCATTGTAAAATGAGGCTTCAAGATTGTCGTAACCCATGATCAGCTCGATTACAGCCAGTCCGGTTTCCCGGTCGATCACATTTTTCATCAGATCGTTGCACTGGCTGTCGATGATATGGGCGCCGTTGTTGAGAATCATGTAATCGAAAGGCATCCTGACCTTATTGATAAGCTCCGCCGCCTCGTCGATGTTGCGGCCGGTGTTGATCACAAAGATGTTGTTTTCTCTAAACTCCCTGATCTTGTCGATAATGTCAGCCTCGATCAGGCTGTTTTTTTCCACCAGGGTTCCATCAAGGTCGCAAAAAAGTATTTTTTTCATCGCAGTTCACCTAAAACCCTCTCGTTTATCTTGCCACCAAACTTCAAGTCGAGCACATAGCCGGGATTATCGCCCCCAGTGACAAGGTCGGTGGCGTAATAGGCCTGCATCAACGATCCGTTGTTGTGCATTGTGACACCCAGTCCATAGCGCCCGGGTGTCCCGTCTTGTGGGCTTTTATCCAGCAAGGCGTTGAACTCTCCGGCAAGCTCTTCGTACAAAGGGACGCTTTGCACACCAAGATAGCTTGATAACTGTTGGAAGACTATGTTGTTGTCACCCTCAAGCTTCAATGCCGCCAGGTCAAGTATGCCATATCGGCTTGTTGCAAGCTCCATGGAACTCGTATCGTTGCCACTGTTGTAGTTGAGTTCGAGTGAATAACCCTGGCCGGCGACTTCGATGTCGTATTTGGCCATGGCGTAGGCGGTGCTGGTGTTCGTGATCGTCACCTGAGTGCTGGATGCCACAATCATTCCTGCCATTTCGTCAAGATATTGGGTAAATCCGTTTTGGAAAGCGGCAAGCTTGCCTGGCAGGACGCTTTCAGGGAAATCGCCCTGATAGGCCTCCATGCTTGTATAGACATACAAGGGCACCTCATCGGCGTTGATGCTCTGGTCATCAACCAGGCCAGAAAGCCGGGAACTGTTGTTGTACATATTGAAAAATGAAGGTCCAAACACGAAGCCGGCAATCAGGGAATAGAAAATAATCCGCTGGACAAAGCTGACCCTGCGTCTGGGCGCTTGGGGCCCGGGCTGATTGTTTTCGCTTCGATATCCTAATATGTAGCCGCAGTGCGGGCATTTCTGGTCCGTATCGGAAATGTCTTTTTGACATCTGGGACATTTTTTCATTGTATCACCTACTTAAATATCTTGGCCATCCAGTCGTAAAATTCCTGGACGTACACTTCTTTTTCTTTTTTTCTTTCATCTGCGTCGTCCAATTGGTAAAACTCCTTGGACAGATACGTATATTTGGCGACGATCTCATCGCCCTTGACCAGGACCATCGTCGGCACCCAGTTAAAATCAAGTTCGGCCTTTAGGATGTCGTAATCCTTCTGGTCGAGCTCGCCCTGGCTGGCCTTGTCGTGGTATTCCTGGATATTGAAATAGTAAATATAGACTCCCGGGTTGTCTTGAAGGTAGGCTTCCACAATCGGGAAGAATTCGCGGCAGTCCTGGCAGCTTGGCCGGCCGATAAGCAATGCGAAAGGTTCATTGGCGTCTTTGAGTTCCTGGATGGTCTGGTAGTCGACCTCGGTGATATCTGGATACTGGTCGTTTTTTTCTATAGCAATAGTGGATGTCTTTTGACATCCACTCAATATCACCATGATTGCCAGGACAACCAACAGTTTTATTTTAATAATGATTCGCCATCCATTTCTTCAGGAATTTCAGTTCCCAAAAGTTGCAGGATTGTCGGCGCCAAATCACCTAATTTACCTTCTTCTTTAAGTTCGAGATGAGTGTTTGTAACAATCAAAGGAACCAGGTTTGTTGTATGAGCGGTATATGGGTTGTTGTCTTCATCAAGCAACATTTCCGAGTTACCGTGATCGGCAGTAATCAGCATCGTTCCATGGAGTGAAGCCACTTTGTCGTAAACTTTTCCGACACATTCGTCAACAACGCTTACGGCCTTGATTGCCGCCGAGATGACTCCGGTATGTCCGACCATGTCGCAGTTGGCGAAGTTAACGATGATGACATCATGGATGTCCTTGTCAAGTTCTTCCAACAGTTTTTCAGTTACTTCATAAGCCGACATTTCCGGTTGCAAGTCGTAAGTTGCCACTTTTGGCGAGTTGACCAGGACGCGGGTTGAACCTTCGATTTCCTTGTCGACCCCACCGTCGAAGAAGAATGTCACATGGGCATATTTTTCAGTTTCCGCGATACGCAGCTGTTTGAATCCTTTGGCAGCCAGGTAGTCACCCAATGTGTTGGTAAGCACTGGAAGGGCGAATGCGATTTCCCCGTTTACTGTGTCCGCATATTTCATCATGCAAACGAAAGTCAGGTTGGCCGGCACGTTTTTGTATTCGTAATCGTAAGCAGTCGGGTTGGTCAGGACTGTCGCGATCTGGATGGCGCGGTCAGGTCTAAAGTTGGCGAAGATCACCGAATCGTTGGCCTTGATTTGTCCGGCTACAGCAGAGTTGTACCCCGGGATGACGAATTCGTCATAAACATCCTTCGCATATGAATCCTGAACGAAAGCGACCGGATCACTGAATGATTCGCCTTCGCCATTGACCATCGCGTTGAAAGCCAATTCGACACGGTCGAAACGTTTGTCACGGTCCATCGCATAGTAACGTCCTGAAACCGAAGCCACTTGACCGATTCCGATTTCCGCCATTTTCGCTACCAGTTGCTCAACGAACATCGCTCCTGAATCAGGCGCCACGTCACGTCCGTCAAGGAATGCATGGACAAAGACATCTTTGACTCCCGCATCTTTGGCAGCTTGGAGCAATGCGTAGATATGTTCATTTGACGAGTGGACCCCACCGTCAGAAAGCAATCCCATGATATGTAAAGCGGCGTTGTTTGCTTTGGCGTTTTCGAATGCCTTTACGAACTTTTCGTTTGACGCGAACTTACCGTCTTTGATTTTCTTGTTGATCAATGTAAGAGACTGATAAACGACTCTTCCGGCTCCAAGATTCAAATGGCCTACTTCAGAGTTCCCCATTTGTCCTTCTGGCAATCCCACTTGCTCACCGCTGGCATGCAGCGTAGTTGTCGGGTAGATTGTCATTAGATCATCCAAATTAGGTGTATTTGCCAGTTTGACCGCATTGCCATCAAGGCGTGTCGCCAAACCGTAACCATCCATAATGCATAATACTATCGGTCTTTTTTTCATTTACTAATCCTCCAATTTTTCTAGTAAATGATATCATTAAATAGCCCTATTTTCAAACTTTTTATCTTAATATTCAAAAATTGTCAATGCCGATTTATCCATTTCATGATTTTGACCGATAGTTCTTCTTTTGAAACAATCACTGCTTGACTTTTGGGGCAATCCCCTATAATATATGGCTAGACAGTTCGTTTGCACCATCCTGTCTCAAAACAAAACTCGGGCTTATTTTTCCTTTGGGAAAAATTTGCAGCCCGGATTGGCTGTTTTTTTCATGTAAAGGAGAAAATATGTACTATCTAACAGTAGAAACCAGCCTTGACGCCGCTCATTTTCTTAGCGGATATCAAGGCAAATGTCAAAATATCCATGGTCACCAATGGAAGATCATCGTGACCATCAAATCAAGCGACCTGATCAAGGAAGGACCGTGCACCGACATGGTCGTCGATTTCAAGGAATTGAAGGCGATTGTCAAAAAGGAAGTCGACTACTTCGACCACAGCCTGATCATCAAAAAGGGCAGTCTTGACCAGAGGGCCCTGGAAAGCCTGTCGAACTTCCTGATCCGCGAGCTCGACTTCCAGCCGACAGCCGAACGGCTGGCTTACTACTTCTATCACCAGATCAAGAGCCACGGTCTTGACGTGGACCAGGTGGCCATTTATGAAACACCGGCCAACCAGGCCATCTACAAGGAGGCCTGATGATGGCGATAACCTATCCTGTAGTCGAGAAATTCGTCTCGATCAATGGCGAAGGGCTTTATCAGGGCTATCCCGCGGTCTTCATCCGGTTTGCCGGATGCAACCTGGCCTGCAGCTACTGCGACACCCTGTATGCCAACAATCCCGATTGCGCCAGCGAGCGACTCGAAGCCAGTCAGCTCAAAGATTATGTGATCGACAGCGGTGTTTATCACGTGACCCTGACCGGGGGCGAGCCGTTGCTTCAGCCCAATATGGAACACCTGCTTGAAAGCATCTGCTCGATCGAAGGCTGCACGGTGGAAATCGAAACGAACGGTTCGGTGGAAATCGCCGCCTTGGCCGCCTACCGCAAGAGCCACAATGTTCCATTCATCTTCACCCTGGACTACAAGCTGCCCGGCAGCCTGATGGAACAGCACAACCGGCTCGACAACTATGCCCATCTGACAAAAGGCGACGCCGTGAAATTCGTGATCGGTGACCTTGAGGACTTCAACAGAGCCTGCTCGATCGTGAACGACCATGATCTGACCGGATTGACCAACGTGATTTTCTCTCCGGTCTATGGCAAAGTGAGTAGCGACAAGCTAGTCGAATGGCTGCTTGAAAAAGGAATGATGCAGGTCAAGGTCCAGCTGCAGATCCACAAATACATCTGGGACCCCCAGACAAAAGGAGTATAACCATGGCAATAGACCAAGAAAAAATAGAATACCACATCCGGGGCCTGCTTGAGGCGATTGGCGAGGATCCCGAGCGCGAAGGCCTCAAGGAGACACCCCAGCGGGTGGCAAAAATGTACAGCGAGGTTTTCGAGGGAATCAACTACAGCAACCAGGAAATCGCCACAATGTTCGACAAGACCTTCAGCGACGACCTTGACCTTAGCACTGCCCAGGACATGGTCATCGTCAAGGACATTTCCGCCTTTAGCTACTGCGAGCATCATCTTGCATTGATGTACGACATGAAGATCGCCGTGGGCTACATTCCCAACGGCAAGGTCATCGGGTTGTCGAAAATCGCCCGGATCGTCGACATGGTGTGCAAACGGCTCCAGCTCCAGGAGCGCATCGGCAGCGACATCGCCACGGTCATCACGATGGTCACTGGCAGCCCTGATGTGGCGGTCGCCATCAAGGCGAGCCACAGCTGCATGACCGCGCGGGGTATCTCCAATGTGACCAGCTCCACAATAACCAACACCTGGCGGGGCCGTTTCCAGAACGACCAGAACAGCCAGCTCAAATTCCTGATGGAAATCCAGAGGTAAACGAGATGACAAAAGTAATGGTACTTTCCAGCGGCGGCATCGATTCGACAACATGCCTTGCCCTGGCGATAGAAAAATACGGAAAAGAAAACGTGATATCCCTGAGCATCTGGTATGGCCAGAAACACGACCGGGAAATCACCGCGGCCGCCAATGTCGCCGCCTACTACCAGATCGAACACCGCCAGCTTGATTTGACCCCGATTTTCAAAAACAGCGACTGTTCCTTGCTCAAAGGTTCCACCCAGGAAATTCCCGAAGAGTCCTACGCCACCCAGCTTGCCAAGGCTGAGGGCAAACCGGTTTCGACCTACGTCCCTTTTCGCAATGGTCTGTTCCTTTCGTCGGCCGCTTCCCTGGCCATCATCGACGGATGCTCGATCATCTATTACGGAGCCCATCAGGACGATGCCAGCGGCGATGCCTATCCCGACTGTTCAGACGCCTTCAACCAGGCGATGAACCAGGCGATCTACCTGGGCAGTGGCAAGCAGGTCCATATCGAGGCGCCTTTTGTCGCCAACACCAAGGAAGAAGTCGTCAAACTGGGATTGGAACTAAACGCACCTTACCATCTTACCTACAGCTGCTACCAGGGTGGACAAATCCCCTGTGGCAAGTGTGGAACCTGCATCCAGCGGGCGCAGGCATTTTCAGCCAACAACGCCATCGACCCCGCATTGAAAGGAGAAACAAATGAATCAGTCTGACCGCGCCAACGACAATCTCCAGCTCCTTGGCAACCAGTCCACCAACTATCCCACCAGCTATGACCCGGGCGTCCTCGAGTCTTTCGACAACAAACACCCGGAAAACGACTATTTCGTGAAATTCAACTGCCCTGAATTCACCAGCCTTTGTCCGATCACCAACCAGCCCGACTTTGCGACCATCTACATCTCATATGTCCCCAACATCAAGATGGTGGAAAGCAAGTCGCTCAAGCTCTATCTGTTCAGCTTCCGCAATCATGGTGACTTCCACGAGGATTGCGTCAATATCATAATGAAGGATCTCATCAGGCTTCTCGACCCCAAATATATCGAAGTCTGGGGGAAATTCACCCCAAGAGGCGGGATCTCGATTGACCCTTATGTCAATTACGGTCAGCCCGACACCCCATGGCACCAGGTTGCATTCAACCGGATGGCCAACCATGACATGTACCTCGAAAAAATCGACAATCGTTAACTAACGCCCTTTGCTTTCCTGATGGCCTGGACCATTTCCCCATGGTGCCCCAACCAGACCTTGAATGCACCAGAATCATCTTCATCCAGGGATAACCGGAAATTGGATGCTTCCTGATCGCCAAGTCACCGAAGCGATTGAGGTTCCTCCTGGTTCGAATCATCCAAATCGCGAACGATACCACCCGATCAAATGCGGATCGGTCAACGCAGTGGCCGTTCCGGATGAATCGCGGGAATGGTTTTTAAAATCGGGGTATTCGTCCCATGATCTGCGGCAATATGCCAAAAAAAAGAGGATTCGTCATGAATCCTCTTTTTGTATATTGTCGCAAGGCTATGATTCCTCGATGAATTTTCGTGAATAGTTGAGAAGTTGCGAGACGCGGACTTCCTCATATCCCTGCTGCGAGTGGACCTGGATGAGATCCTGGTTTTGCATTTCGAAGCGGTTCGCATGGATAATCGAATTTATGTCCTCGCGGATACGGCGATCAAGCCGCAGGAAGCTGTTCTCATGCATCTTGCGCAGGATGATGCAGAGTCCCGCCAAAGCCAGCTCAAGGTCGACCTGGGACTGGATCAGATCCTTCTTGAGATATTCCTGGTCGATATTCTCATACATCGGCAGTTTCATGATCTTGTTGAGGACCGTCTGGACCGATATTATTTCGTGTTCGAGCTGTTCCTGGTAACAGCGCCTTTTGATTGTGCGCTTGCTCATTAGAACTTCAGGTAACGGCGGATCGAGATGAATGAGCCGATAATTCCGACTCCGGCTCCAAGGCCAACCAGGGCCTGAACAAGCTGGACGATGACCGCTCCGGGTTCAACAAGTGAGAGCATCTGGGTCACGACCATGCCGTTGGTGATTTTGTAGATGTAGTCATAGCCATAAAAAAGCATGACACAAGGCAGGATGGCTCCGACCAGACCGATAAGCATGCCCTCGAGCATGAACGGAATCCGGATATACCAGTTGCTGGCCCCGACCATCCGCATGATCGAGATTTCGGTCTTGCGGGTGTCGATGGTGATCTTGACTGTGTTGGCGATCATGAACAGCGCGATGACTCCCAATGCGACCACGAAAATCGTTCCGCCGTTACGCACAGTATTGAGGGTCTTGATCAGATCAGTAGTCGAATCGCCACCGTAGTCGACAGTGTTGACATCTTCAATTGCGGTGATTTTTTGCGCAGTCTGCCCGATCAGATCGGGATTGGTAACCGTTACCGTATAGGCCGCTCCCAACGGATTGTCTTCGCGGTAGCTTTCAAATAGTGCGGCTCCGGCTTCCCCTTGGGATTCGATCAACCGGTCAAGCTCGGCGCTTTTAGACGAGTATTCGACATTGGCGATATTGTCTAGAGCCAAGATCTGGGTACCGACCGCCTCGGCCTGGGCGTCGTCGATGGTCCGGTCAAGTTTGACGTAGATGCTGATCTCATCTTCGATCGAGCTGGAAATATCCTGGACGTTGAAGGCCACCAGCCCGACGATCCCGATCATGGCCAGAGTGATGGTGACCGCAAAGATCGACGAGAACGACATGACGTTGTTTCTGATTAAATTTTGCAGCGCAGTCTTGAAATGGCGCGGCAGATTCTTGAATGTACTTATTAATTCACGCATTATATTCCATATCCCCCTGTGCTTGTATCACTGTCGATATAACCGTTGTCAATTACGATTGTCCGCTTCTTGTTCGACTGGACAACCTCCCGGTCATGTGTGACAACCAAGACAGTAGTTCCTGACTGGTTGATTTTTTCGAGCAGCTCGATGATCTCGACCGAAGTGTCCGGATCGAGATTTCCGGTCGGCTCGTCGGCGATAAGCAGTTTTGGATTGTTGACGATGGCCCGGGCTATCGCCACGCGTTGCTGTTGCCCGCCTGAGAGTTCATGGGGAAAGGCGTTGATCTTTTCGCCAAGTCCCACCAAGTCAAGAGTCTGGCGCACCTGTTTGCGGATCTCGTGGCGAGGCGTGTCGATCACTTCCAGGGCGTAGGCCACGTTTTCGAAGACGGTTTTGGTTGGCAGGAGCCGGAAATCCTGGAAAACCACGCCGATATTGCGGCGGAAGTAAGGCACTTTGCGGTTCGGGATTTTGGCGACGTCAAGACCGACAACTTCGACAATGCCGGTTGTGGGCTTGATTTCCCGGTACAACAGCTTGATGAATGTCGATTTCCCGGAACCAGTCGTTCCGATGACATAGACAAATTCGCCCGAATCGATCGTTAATGAAACATTATTTAAAGCCCGGATGCCCCGGTTATATGTTTTAGATACGTTTTCTAATCTTATCATTTTAGACTCCTTTTTTGTTACTACACTATTATAACAAATTAATTTTTTCAAACAACATTTTCCACAAGATTTCTCAATTTAACACATTTGAACTTAAACCCGGCACTCT
Source organism: Erysipelotrichaceae bacterium (assembly GCA_028698185.1). GTDB lineage: Bacteria > Bacillota_I > Bacilli_A > Erysipelotrichales > Coprobacillaceae > JAQVDW01. The sequence goes on from JAQVDW010000010.1 coordinate 37,390, forward strand.
TTGTGCTATAATCAAATAAAGGAGGGTGTACCATGGAGAGAAAATGTTTAAGGTGCCAGACGCCCATGCTGGAAAACTGCCACCTCAATTTCAGCCATGACCACCTGCTTCTTTGTCATGAGCTGGTCATCGACAGGGACGACTACACCAAGGCGACCCACCATTTGAAGTGCGCCTACTGCCCAAGCTGCGGCTATGTCGAGACATATTTCGAAACCGAGCCGATCAAACAGATAGCCCCCCGGAAAGTGTCCAACAGTTATCAAGAACAGGTGATCGCGAAAAAAAAGCTGAGGTAATCCGCCTCAGCTTTTTCGTTGGTTATTGAGAATATTATTGAATTTTTGTTGCCCCCGGTAAATCCCATAGCCCACAACCAGACTGGCGCTGGCCATAAGACCAGCCACGATCCCCAAGAAAATGGTGAGGTTTGGATGATGGCGAGCGACAAGCATTCCCAGCAAGGCCAGGAACATCCCAATCAGGCAGTCAAGAAGCCAGATTTTAAGGCGCCCGACCATGATCTGGTGGAACTTGAGCTGCTGATAAATTGATGGAGTTGCGTCCATATGATTAGTATTGCAATCCCGGATTGAAGAAACCAATCAACACTCCCACAAAAGCCACGACAACAAGGATCCCCATCACCTTGGTCGGCGAGATTTTGCGTTTTGACATCAGCCACCAGCAGATGACCACAGTCACCGCAGTCAGCAGTTTAGGATAGACCGAGTTCAATGAGTTGTTCAAATCGACGATGACTTCCCCGTTGGCATCAAGCATCTTGTAAGCTGTCGAGACATTGATCCATGAAGCGGCAACCGCTCCGATGACCATGGCTCCGACAATCTGGATCGATTCACGGATGGCCTGGGCTTTTTCCCCGACCAGGATTTCCACCGCTTTTCCCCCAAGCTGGTAACCTTTGAAGTAGATAAAGCGCATCCCCAGCAGGGCGAACAGGTTCCATGTCACAACATAGAACAGTGGCCCGATGATCGAACCGCCGCTGGCAAGACCAAGCGCGATTCCCAGCAGGATCGGAATTACAGTACCGACGATCAGCGAATCCCCGATTCCGGCCAATGGCCCCATCAGACCGGCTCTAAGACCGTTGATTGTTTCATCATCAACCGGTTCCCCGTTGGCACGGGCCTGTTCAAGACCGGCAGTCACACCTACAACGATCGCCCCGATTTGCGGTTCGGTGTTGAAAAAGGCGGTGTATGTCTTCATCGAGCGGGCCAGTTTGTCCGGCTCACCCGCATAAAGTTCCTCGCAGATTGGCAGCATCGCGCTAAGATAACCGAATGTCTGCATGTGTTCTTGAGAGAAGCATGTCAGATTGCCATAAAACCATAGCCAGAACGATTTGTTCAGGGTTTTTTTGCTTAGTTGTTTTTCCATTCTAGATGTCCTCCTCTTCGTCGGTGTCAGTAGCTCCACCGGCGAATTTCGTTGCAAGTTTGGCAGTTTTGATTTCGTATTTGATAAAAGCGAACATCGCGGCAATGACAGTGGCACTTACCAGGTTCAATCCCATTGAAGCAGCCAAAGTGAAGCCGAAGAAAAATGGAATGAAGTCAGTCGCTTTAAGACAGATCTGTTTTAACAAGATGGCAACCCCGACAGCCGGAAGCAATGATCCGACAGTGAAGATTGTTTTCATCGCAAGACCGTCCATTGGCAGATACATCTTGATGGCATCTACCGCCGGTGCCCCCAGGCGGCACATGATCAAGGCTGGAATGAATGAACAAAGAATGTGGGAAACCCAAGGATAAAGCATGTTGACCCGATAGATCTGTTTGTAGTTCCCTTTTTCAATCGCGTTCCATCCGATCCCCTGCCATAAAAGGTTCATTGTCGCAGTCAGATAGAACAATACGGTACCGACCGTACCAACCAGCACCCCGAATCCGGTTGCCAATGAAACACCGTCGCTGGCAGCGGGATCAAGACCATAAGCCTTAAGCGCCACCATCGCCAGGGGAATCCCGATATAAGACACCGCCCTAACATCGGCGCTGACAGTTCCCCCAGGTGTTACCAAGGCGATATATACCAGCTGCATCGCAGCCCCGACCATGATACCGGTGCGAAGGTCGCCCAAAATCGCTCCGACGACCATTCCGGCCACCAAAGGTCTTCCCAAAGTGTAGTTCCCAAAAGTTGTTCCGCCAAGTCCCGGCATTGATGACAGGCAGGCGAATAATCCCAATAATGCGGCTTGTAACCAGCTGATTTCCATAATCTCTCTCCTTTTCTAGTAACCGAATTTTCCTCTGAATTTGCTCCAGTTGCCGATTGCGGCCTCCTTGATCAGCGCAAATTCAATATTGTAGCCCGCCGCCATGATGCTTTCCAAAGCTGCGGCCTCTTCAGGGGTGATCGACTGGTTGTTGCCCAGCTTGATCGCGCCTTCGCGGTCGTTGCAAGGCCCCACGACCACTTCCTTGATTCCCGGAACGAATCCCTGTTCGACCAGGATTTTTTCCAGATCGATCGGGTTTTTCGTGATCAGAAAATAACGGGAATCACTTTCCAAAACTTTTTGCGCCTTTTGTTTGAACTCGTCCAAGGTCCATACAAATGTTTTTTTGTCGCTGGCCGATTTGTAGGCAGCTTTTAAAACCGAATTGTTGGCGGCGTTGTCGTTGACAGCGATCAGCCCGTCACATGGATATTCCAGTGACCAACGAGTCACCGTTTGGCCATGGATCATCCGGTCATCGATCCGAATAAATGAAATTGCCATTTTTCTCTCTCCTTTTAAATGTCTTCTTCCTGTCCTGTTTCCAGCACAAATTCCTTGATTGAACCGGTCGCTTCGGCGATAATTGTTGACACCAGCTGATCAGTCGGCATCGTATCCTTCATCAGGACACAGCTCAAAGCCAGTGGCAGGTTCATTCCCCCAATTACAACTGCCCGCTCGAGAAGCTTGGCTTCATCGAGATAGCTCAAAGTCGTCGATAGCGGCGAGCCGCCGATAATATCCCCCAATACAATCAATTCGTCATCCTTGCTTACGCCCGCAAGCATACTTGCCAGATTCGCTTTGAACTCATCGGCCCCCTGGCTTTCAAGCAAGCCTAAGGCCAGTACTTCTTCGCGTTTCCCCGCAAGCATTTCCAAGCTATCCTTGATTCCCGCAGCCATTTTGCCGTGGGTCACCATAACTACATATTTCATCATCTTCCCTCCTGACAACAACAATTTTATAATAGCGCTTACTTTTTAACTACTGGAATTAGTAACATGATTCGATTACCGATATCACCAATTGCCATGACAAAAGTCACAATTGGAATTTGTGCCAGGGTCTTAATTCAGTCTGGCTTTCGTTGGAAACACCGGATCAAGTGCCTGAATTTGGTCCTTGAAATAATCTGGAAATGTTTTTTACGGCAAAAGGCGACTAAAATCATTTGAATTTAGTCACCTTTTTTAATTTCGCTGTTCAAACTAATAATCATGAAATAGGAATTGCCCCGTGTAAAGATTTACCAAAGGCTCCATGCGATCAATCACAGCTTTTTGCCTTTGGCATATGGGATCCTGTCCAATGATCCTGAAAAACTTTCATTGGTATATTCCTGATAATCCATTTTGCTTCCAACCAGAAATTCAAACCGTCGCGAATACGGACGACCATATTCACAGCGATACCTAGACCAGCAGCAATTTTGCCTTGTGGCAAACGGGATTGCCAACATTGACAAACCCGCCGGCCCAGTCAATCCGGATATCACCGGCTTGGGCGTTGAAAATTGCTTTGTTTTTCCAATGGCCCGACAGTTAGTTGCCTGCTTGGGTTGTCACATAAAAGTTTTGATATTGCGCGGAGGCATTGTACAATCCCAACCCCACATACCCGCTGGCATATTGACGGTCCGTTTCCACGATGGTCCGGTTGATGTATTCCTTGCCATTTACCGCAACAATAATGTTGCTGCCAGAAACCGTAATCTTCAAATGGTATTTATTGTCTTCCGGGCGGACAAGGGTGTCAACACTTGCAAAAGTATAATCATTCTTGAAATCAAACAATCTGACTGTGGTACCATTGAGCTGTACCGAATAACAACCGTCCCAGGCGTTAGTTGACTGTGCCTGCACAATGAAATTCAAAATTCCAGTTTCATAACTAGCATCAATCTCATAAATGTACTCATCAGTTTCCATTTTATTGGCATAGATGAAGCCGTTGTCATTATGGCTTCCCGTCAATACAGTATCATCAAAAATCCAGCTTCCGGACATGATCTGGAAATCCTGAAGATTTGTCACAAAATTGTTTTCATAGATTTTTACAACACATTCTTTTTTTATTGTCGGATCAAGCTTGCTGGCAACAGTGATTGTGGCGCTCCCGGCTTTTTTCGCCTTGATCTTGGCAGTGTTGTTTTTAACATTAAGCTTAATCACGGAAGGATTGTCCGTGCTAAAAATAACATCCTGGTTGATTTCACTTGGGCTCACCCAGCTTGTCAAGGTGAATGTGTCTTTGACGTAACCGGTCAGTTCCGTGTGGTTCAACCCTATTGTCAACGGTGCTGTTGGTTGTAGCTTGTCTTGCCAAATCGTATTAATCCCATATACCGTGATGTCCCCATAAGAGCGGCCCCCTTCACTGTATACTTCAACCCCTTGACTTAAAGGGTTTGAAAAAATTTGCATTGCTCCAGCCACGGTGCCACCTTTGGAGAACGCCTCGACTGAACTCCGGTCCACAAAAATGTGAAAGTCAATCGAACCATCATCATTAAGGGTGACCTTCTGGCTGTTGACATTGACCCGGTTGTCGCTAACAACCAGAATTCCCGATTGGCTGCGATCAACAGTGAGGAGCTGGTCAGTGAGGGTGTATTTGATGACGGTTTCCTCATCCCCGCCAGTGCGAACTTTGAACCCAACCTCGCTTGTAGCTTGTTCGGGTGTGATATTCGCGATGATCTCGTAACTGTCCCCGCTAAAATCCGATAAAACATTGTTTTTGCTTGTGATTTCAACATTATCAAGCTCTATCGAACTTTCATTTTTTCTAAGGGTAGCGTATTCCTCAATTGGGTTTTGCGTCAAAAAGTAATTGTTGTTGGCATCTTTGACAATTCCCAGTTCACATTGCAAGTTAAAAGTTCCATTAAACACCGTATTGCCATTGGCTTCTGGGATGGCATTGCAAAATCCACTGTCCCATGTGTTCATCCAGTTCATAGCGATGATTTTCTGTTCGTTAAAATCGCTTTTTGTTCCAAAATCGCCGAAATAGTAAGTCATGGCCGCGTAAGAGTCCATCCCAAAGTTCATGATTCCATCATTATCTTCATTACCCATCCCTTCAGCGTTGGGACTTGCATATTGCGCATCGGGGACAAATTCCCACTTCCCATTCACTTCTTGGAAATCACCGATTTTATATTTTCGACCGCCTCTATTTAAAACCCATTTAATCTCTCCAGTTTTAATGCCGTCGACATTTTCAACGGAAATCGGATACAAGTCGGGGCATTCGGTGTGAAGTTCGCCATAGGCGCTTTCCAATTCCCAATCAACCAAATTGTCTGAAGAGTAGATACGCAAAGGCCCGCCGGCAAGCACCATGAACCATTTATTTTCATATCGGAATACTTTTGGATCCCTAAATGCCGGACTGTTTAAAACATCATCTTTCCAATCAAGCAAAACTTTTCCTTCTTCATATTTGTGGAAAGTTTCTCCATCTTTGGAATAGGCACCAATTATTCTTTGCCCGTCACCACCATTTGTCCCATTGGCGGTGATCAAAAACACAATACCTTCTTCACCTTCCAAGAATATGTCCGGTGCGGTTTCATGATTGGCAATTACTGCGCAACCTGAAAACATTGTTCCATATTCATCAGGATAAAATTCAATCGGTTCTTCCGACCAGTTAATCATATCCGTACTGGTTGCATGAGCCCAATGCATCGGCCCCCATTGTGGTCCATCGTAATACTGGTAAAACAAATGATAAACACCATTATAGTACACCATCCCGTTGGGATCATTGGCCCAGCCGTCTTTTACGGAATAATGGTACTGGCCCCGGTAGTCTTCGTTATAGTAGGACTCGTCTGGTTGCATCCTATGAACTCGAACTCGGTAAACAACTTCTGCATTGCCATTTCCAACGGTCAGCGTATAAGTCGTCAAATCGCCATCAATGGCCAAGTTGTTCAAATCGACAATTTCACCCTTTGTGTCGGTCGCAACAACCTCACTGTCATTTTTAATACCATAAGCCAATTTGACTGTTGTGGTCGCATTGTCTACATAGGCAATGTACACATATTGACCTGGTGCGAACTGGATTTGTTTGTCAACCTCGCCATCAACGCTGGAAACAGCCAAATTGGTGAGCTCCGGACTGTTGTTAGAATCAATCGGAGTGTAGTTTACATTCTGATAGGAAACATTCCCATTCCAAGTCAATAATCCGAATTTGCCGCTATCGATCACATCATTTTGGCCAAAATGAGAATCAGCGGCGCTTTCATTCATAGTATAATCCGCTGTGTTGATGATCAGTTCACCATTGATATAATAAACCATGTGTTTGTCAATCGCTGTGATTTTCAAATGATACTCGTTGGCATCATTTAAACTCGCATTTTCCCCTCGGGCCAGATCAATTGCTTGATTGTTTTCAAACTTAAACAACCTCGCAGCACCGGTCTCACCATTCAAATTGGCGACATACATGTTTTTGTTATCCAAACCGCCATCTATTCTAAATATCAATGAGGCCGCCCCTTTTCGCTCATTGAACCTGATATCGGCTTCATAAACAAAGTTATCCCCTGTGCTTTCACTAACTAAAAACGAATCACCTTGGGAATCGCATGTGGCTCCACTTTGATTCATGATCCAAGAACTGTCGCCAGATGGAGATATCAAATTGGTCACAAATTCATTTTGATCAAAGGTGCCATCAAGGACACTTGTTATTTCTTCATCCAAGGCATTGGCAACTGTCAAGTCGGATAAAAGAATGGACAACACCAGTCCAAAACTCGTAAGAATCTTAATTGTTTTTCTCATTTTCTATTCCTCTCTCATTATTTAAGCAATCGCTTACAATGGTATTTTAGTATAAATTCCAGCCATAAGTAATCTACTTATGTAATGAAACCGCCCTTACATTTGTCATAAAAAGGCTTAAATTGGCGTTTTTTTACAATTTCCCATTCATTTGGAGCTGCCTGGATAAAATATAACCGGTCATAAATAAAAGCTGATCTGGATTTTATCCAGATCAGCTTCTCAACTGTTAAATCATCACTTATTTGTTTGAATCATCAGTTCATTCATTTCCTTTTGAACGTTGATCAAGACCAAGTCAATATCCTCATCGCTTCTCAAGGTCTGGTTGAGCTTTTCAATCGCCTGGGAATAGAGAAAATCATAGTTGGGGATTTTTTTGCTGATCAAAGCCTGGGTCATGGCACGGTCAATTACCGGCAAAGCAAAATCTCCATCGAGTGACTGTTCATGTAGAAGTGTACTCGTTGCCAGCGAATTGACCACACTGCTAAGGGGCGAGATTCCTTGCGAAGTGGCAAAATAATCTTGTTGCACCTGAGCGTCGTTGCTCAAGAGTTTGATAAAATTATAAGCTGCCGATTTGTTTTGCACCCGGGCGGAAATGCCAGCCAAAAGGGTATCAATCCGGCCGGAATTCCCGGTCTCGCTGGGCAAATTGATGCAGTCCCATTTGAACGTCGAGTATTTGGTAAGATTGTACGGGTAGAACCGGTATGTCCTGAACTGGGAAAAAGGGAGTTTCGCAAAGGCCACATGGCCCAGGTCGTAATCATCGAGACTGACGCTGGACCGGCCGTTCAATGCATTTAGTTTCTTGAAGTACTCCAAAGCCGCCTTGGTTTTGTCAAGATCGATGAAAAAGTCGCCCTGACTAAAAAAATCAATCCCAAAGGCACTCAGGATATCAGCCAGATCATAATTGCTGCAGCCAAACTGGTCAATGACGCCATCATTGTCGGTATCCTTGGTTACCTGTTGACAAATGTGATAAAATTCATCCAGATCAAGCTGGTCATCAATCACAATCCCTTCTTGTTCCAACAAGGTCTCGTTGACAAAAAGCAAATCAAGATTGCAATCAACAGGCAGAGCGTAACGGATGCCATTGAATTCACCGGCCTTTAGGGGGGCCTGATAGTAATTGTCAAGATTGAAATTACCATCCCTGGCGATCAGACCATCGAGTCTGACAAGCGCCTCGGTATTGGCCAAAGTCGTAAAATCTTCTTCAAAAATCAGATAGATGTCAGGTTCCTTGCCCGCGACAATCAATGAATTGAGGTGATTCGAGTAGTCCTCCTGCAAAACTCCCGAAACATATTCCACTTCAATGCCATAGCGGGCTTGATACTGTTCAATCACCTCGTCGATGACATCGTAGATGTTGAAATTGGTGTCTGACCATGGGTTGCCCGCAAAAAGTCCGATTGTCAGCTTGTCGGGCCGTTGGAGATAGTGATAGTAATAGCTGGCCATGGCAATGATCACAATCAACGGAATGATCAGAAGCTTACGTTTCACTGGAAAAATCCTCGTTGATCAGATTTGTTTGCACCGCCCAAATGGCAACCTGGGTCCGGTCGCGCAATTCGAGCTTGTTTAAAATAATAGAAATATAATTGCGCACAGTGCCTGATGAAAAGTGGAGCTTGTCAGCGATTTCCTTGTTGGACAGACCAAACCCGATTTGCTGGGCCACCATCTTCTCCTTAGTGCTCAAACTCGCACTGGCCTGATTGGAAACCGTGATCGAGCTGTTGGTCCCTTCATTGGAAAAACGTTGCAAAATCTTCATGGCGATATCGGGATTGATCATTGCGCCGCCATCATAGACTTCAACAATCGAATCATAAAGTTTATCCATGGAAATACCCTTCAACAAGTAGCCGCAGGCACCGTTTTTCAAGGCGCTAAAGACGTATTCGTCATCATCGAAAGTCGTCAGGACAATTATCTTGGTATCCGGATAAATCTCCTTGACTTCCTTAGTGGCCAAAACCCCGTCCATATTTGGCATCCGGATATCCATCAAAATCACGTCGGCGGGATTGAGCCGCATATAATCAAGTACTTCAAGGCCATCCTTGGCGGTGGCGACAATCTGGATATCGCTTCGTGATCCTAAAACAATCTTCAGCGATTCCCTGATCAGTTCCTGGTCGTCAGCTATCATTACCTTAATCATTATTTAATTCCCCCTAAATTTTCAATGTCACACTTAAACAAAAACCATCATTCCCATCAAGGAAGACCGAGCCATTCAGGGCCTGGATCCGCTCTTTCATTTGTTTGATGCCATAGCCTTCCTGGACCTTTTTACAACCGAAGCCATTATCCTTGATGATGATCACAATTTCATTTTCTATCTTGTTCACGGAGATGTTGACCTCACTTGCCTGCCCGTGGCGCTTGGAGTTGGTGATTCCTTCCTGGATTGTCCTGAAGATTGCGTCCTCGCGCAAATTGTCCAAATCCAGATCAGGCAGGTTGTAATCAAGAGCGATCTTGATTTGACTGGCTTCCTGGAAATTTTCACAAACCTTAGCCAAAGCTTCCTTAAGACTGCTCTGTTTCAAGGCATCGGGCCTTAGCTTCAACAATGAATTGCGGACATCGCCAATCCCCACCCGGACCACCTTGGAAAGAGTTTCGAGCTGTTTTTTGGTGGCGCCGACATCGACATCGATAAGAGTGATGCAAGCATCAATCCCTGCTGAAATCCCGGTCAAGGCATGGCCAAGGGTATCGTGAAGCTCCCGGGCCAGCCTTTTCCGTTCGTTGTTCTCTCCAATTTTTTCAGTCAAGGTGGCATAGACCTTGAGTTGTTCATTAACCGAGTTGATCATCACCAGTTCGTTGGAAATCTGTTCGTTTTCCTGGATCTGATGGGTGATAAAGGCCAATAGATAAATAATAAAAAGCAGGAAATTGATACCGTCAAAGATGCTCATGATAAAATTGATTGAATTGACACTTGCCCCGGGATTGAATTCCACATAGCTAGTGAAACTTGGAATCTTGACCAAGGTCGAAATCATGTTATAGCGCGAGAAGGTTGAAATGATGAACATGATTACCAAAAAACTTGGAATGCTGTGGTTCTTGTTGATTTTGGAGATGAAGTCGACAAAGATCACCAGAATCAACCCGGTGTAGCCAAAGTAGATAAAGTAGCCGATTAAAAAATAGATGATCAGCTCACCGATAATCGTGACAATGGCCTGGTTGAGATTCATTTTCTGGTTTTCAAAATAAATGATGATGCAAAAAAGGCAAAGATACAAAATGGTTGTCGCAAAATAGACTACCTCGGGCCGGTGAGGCAAGTACTCGAGGTTTCTCAAAAACACCGTCGCCAAAGAATTGGCTACCACATAATTGGTGGTTGAAAGGATAATCCATGCCATGTAGGTTATGACAATGAAATTGACTATAAGCATCAGGTATTTGATGTTGCGCAGGTTGACATATTTGATCAGCTTCATCACTGCCACCCCATGATGTTGTATTGGGCGACATTTTCCCTGGTGATCAATTCAGTGCCCAGATAGAAATCTTTAATCACCGGTTCATTGTAGATTAATTTGTATCCATTGGCGATGGCCTGTTTGCCCAACTGTTGTGGTGATTGGCTGGCAGTGGCCATAATGTTGGGATTAGACAACAGAAGCTTTTTGATTTCCGGTGAACCGTCGACCCCGTATACCTGGATATTCAATCCCTGCTGTTCCACCGCGGCCAGGGCCCCCAAGGCAGCCGTGTCGTTCAAGGCCATAATCACATCGATATTCCGGTTTTTTTGCAAATAGCCACTGGTCAGCTCATAGGCCCGGTCCGTCTGGCCCAAACAATCAAGAGCCGCAGAAATCCGATATTGATTTTTACCGGCAAGATAATCCCTGAAGCCATCAATCCGCTGAGTTGCCGCAATAACCTGCTGATGTTCAAGAATCAAGATGTTTGCCTGGTCAAGCGTAGCGGTCAGATGCTTGGCACAGCTGATTCCGGCATTGTAATTATTGGAAATAACCAGGCAATCGTACAGTTCCGGGTCGGAGATAGTTGAATCAACCAGGACAATGGGAATGTTGGCCGCTTTGGCCGCCTGCAGTGCCGGCTCAATTTTCGAGGCATCAACTGGATTGACAATCAAAAGATCGATGTTTTGATTGATCAGATAATATATTTCCTCCTCTTGCCGCTCACTGTCCAAACACCCATCCAAAGTGATTATGGTGTCCCCCTTGGCCTGGACAGCTTTGGAAATTTCATTATTGATGACTTGAAAAAATGACTTGTCGAGTTCCATATAGGTCGCACCAATTAAAAAATTTTGCTGCGACAGTTTGGAGTAATCTGTATATGATAAAAATATCAAGCCGGAAAACATCAGGCTGATGACAACCATGATTTTAATCAATGCCCGCATTTGTCGCTACCTCCCTTTTTTTCCATTATATATGACATTTATAACGGCAACAATTGATAATTGTCACTATATTTTTGGATTTAGACCATTATAATTTAGTTGAGGAGATGATTCAATGAATTACAAGATAGTTTTTTGCGATTTGGACGGAACGTTGTTGAACTCAAACCATCAGCTGTCGACCAGCAACGCCAATACCATAAAAAATCTGCCAGTGCCTTTTATCGCCGTTTCGGCCCGGATGCCTAAAGGCATAACCTGTTTTACCGATCAGTTGGGAATCGACTGTCCGATATGCGCCTACAACGGGGCATACATATTCCATCACGACCGGATCATCAACAACGTCACCATCCCGTATCATTTAGTCAAAGATATCGCGGCCGCGCTCAAGGACACAACGGCCCATCTATCCATCTATCAATCGGACGAGTGGTACATCGAAAAGAATGACATCTACAGCCAGAACGAGGCGCAAATCACCAATATCACGCCATCGGTTGTCGATTTTTCCAAGACGGATCTTTCCAACGTGAACAAACTTCTTGTGATTTCCTCCCTGGATGATATCGATGCGATCACCGCATCGCTGCAAAATTACCGCGACCAGGTGACCATCGTCAAATCCAAACCGGACTATGTCGAAATCATGCCAAAGGGAACTTCCAAGCAAGAAGCAATCCGGCTGATTCTAGAGTACTACAGCCTGGAAGCCCACCAAGCCATCGCCATTGGCGACAACTACAATGACGAACCGATGATTGGCGCGGTCGGCCGGGGCATCCTGCTGGCCAATGCGCCTGGTGATCTTAGAGCCATATATGAGACAAGTCAATATACCAACGACCAGGACGGCGTAAGCAAAATCCTGGAACAACTGATACTAAAAAAATGAGCCGATCGGCTCATTTTTCATTTATCCTCAATTATGATGTCAGGCAGCGTGAAGCCCCGGCCGTTGACACTGTGGGTCTCATTGGAAATCATGAAAGCCGTGGAATCGATGTCCAGGACAACCTCATGGAGGCTGTGGATCTGGCGGTAGGTCACCACCGACATGACCGCATATGACTGTTCCTGCTTGAACCCCGTAGTGATCTTGTAAAGGGTGCAGCCCCGGTCGATATCGCGGTAGATGGCATCGCGGATCTCCAGATATTTCGGTGAAATGATCTGGACCTGGATCTTCGAAGTGCCAAGAAGCATGACCTTGTCGATTATGTAGAAATTCAAGATGACAATGAAAAGACCATAGAGTATCTGTTCGCTGTTGGAAAAGGCGAACTGGAACAACAATATCCCGATATCGAGCGAATTGATCACCACCGAAAGGTTAAGTTTTGTCTTCTTCGCGATGATTATCGCCGGGATGTCGGTTCCCCCGGTGCTAGCACCAAGGCGGATGACCAGTCCGACCCCTCCGCCGATGCAAATGGCTCCAAAAAATGCCGCAAGCAGGCGGTCATCGGTCAGGTTCGCGATTCCGGGAATTTTTTCGAGCAAGGTCAAAAATGTCGGAAACAGGACCGTGGCCAGGGCCGTTCCCATGGCGAATTTCTTCCCCAGAACGAAATAGCCAACCACGAAGACCACAATATTGAAGGCATAGACATAGATATAGTAAGGCAAATGGGTGTAGTAGCTAAGAATCAAGGATATTCCCGTCGCCCCACCCAGGATGAAACCAAACGGCTTGACAAAAGCCACGACCCCCAGGGCGAGAAGCGCATTGCCCAGAACCATCAGGCCCATTTTGCCAAGACTGTTAGTCATCGCTGCCACCGCCTACCATATGTTGCAAGTAGGCATAGGCGAAGCTGTCAAGGTCGCCGTCGAGAACCTTGTCGACCTGCGCCGTTTCCTCAAGCGACCGGTGGTCCTTGACCATCGAGTAAGGATGCAGGACATACGAGCGGATCTGCGAGCCCCAGGCGATTTCTTTCTGCTCGCCCCGGAGCTTGTCGATCTGGTCGGCTTGTTGCTCGAGCATCGCTTCATACAGCTTGCTTTTGAGCATCATCATCGCTGTTTCCCGGTTCTTTATCTGGGAACGCTGCGCCTGGGAGGCGACAACGATATTGGTCGGGATATGGGTGATCCGCACGGCCGAATCGGTCGTATTGACATGCTGTCCTCCGGCTCCCGAAGAGCGGTAGGTGTCGATGCGCAGATCGGCCGGATTGATGTCGATCTGGATATCCTGGGAGATTTCAGGCATCACGTCGACCGAAGCGAAGGAAGTGTGGCGCCGTTTTGCCGAATCGAACGGGGAGATGCGCACCAGGCGGTGCACCCCTTTTTCCCCCTTGAAAAGGCCATAGGCGTTGTAGCCGGAAACCTTGAAGGTCACCGATTTGACCCCGGCCACCTCGCCAGGAAGATAATCGAGGATCTCGACCTTGAAATCCTTCTTGTCGGCGTAGCGCTGGTACATCCGCAACAGCATGCTCGCCCAATCCTGGCTTTCGGTTCCCCCGGCTCCAGGATGGATCTCCACGATGGCATCGCCGGCATCGTGTTCGCCCGAAAGAAGCAGCTCGTTTTCAAAGTCGTGAAGCTTCTTGGCAAATTCCAGATAATCGTTCTCCAGGGCCGCCTTGAAGTCGGGATCGTCTTCGAGCGTGAGCAGTTCATAGACATCCTCCAAAGAAACCAGGGTGGTCACCAGGTCGTCATACGACTGGTATTTTTTTTGCATCGCCCGCAGTTTGGTTTCGATCTTCTGGGCCTGGACAGGATCACTCCAGAAGTTCGCATCCATCGTCGCCACCTCGAGACCCTCAATCTCCCGAGACAGACCGTCGATGTCGAGCGAATCCTTGAGCTTGTCGCATAGAATATGGGCTTGATCAAGCCCATTTCTTATTTCAAACATTTCCATCAGGAAAAATCAAGTTCCTTTTCGATATGAGGGATTTGGTTTTCGATGTCGCTGCCAGGACGGATTCCCATGTGGACGATGTTGCGGACGATGTCCACCGCAATCGCGTTGGTCATCTGTTCGAACATGTAGAATGCCTCTTCGGTATATTCATCCAGCGGGTTTCTTTGGGCATAGGCGCGAAGGTAGATTCCGTTGCGCAGTTTGGTCATGGCATCGATATGGTTGATCCATGAAAAGTCGATCACCCCAAGAAGCACATTGCGTTCATAGCGCAGGCGCGCCTCTGGCTCGAGGTCGCTTCTAAAGCGGGAATTGTAGATCTCGAAAAGTTCGTCGACCAGCACCTCGATGAGTTTTTCGCGGTCCTTGCTCAAAGTGTTGGCCGGCACGGTCAGCTTGGCGAACAGGGCGTACTGTTTGGAAGCCTGTTCCACCGCTTTGGCGACATCGATTGTCCCCGTCTCATCGGTGCATTGGCTTACAGTCAGTCCCACCGCCGTCTCAAACATCATTTTGACAATGTCTTTGACATCGGTAGCGGCCATGATTTCATCACGTTCCTTGTACATGATCTCGCGTTGTTGGCGCATCACATCATCGTATTCGAGGACATGCTTGCGGGCATCGAAGTTTTGACCTTCGACCCGCATCTGGGCCGATTCGATCGCTTTGGATACCATCTTGTTTTCAATCGCAGTATCGTCTTCGAGATATTTGGCGAATCCTTGCAGTCTCTCCCCGGCAAAGCGGATCATCAGATCGTCTTCAAAAGAGACATAGAAGGTTGAATAACCTGGGTCCCCCTGACGTCCCGAACGGCCCCTGAGCTGGTTGTCGATCCGGCGCGATTCATGGCGTTCCGAACCGATGACAGCCAGACCGCCGATCTTGGCTACGCCTTCACCTAGACGGATGTCGGTTCCCCGGCCTGCCATATTGGTGGCGATGGTCACGGCTCCCTTTTGTCCGGCGTTGGCGATGATCTGCGCTTCCTTGGCATGGTTCTTGGCATTGAGGACATTGTGGCGGATTTTCTTTTTAAGAAGCATCTGCGACAGGATTTCCGAAGTTTCCACCGATACCGTCCCGATCAGGATCGGTTGACCATAAGAGTTGCGGCGTTGGACTTCCTTGATCAATGCCTTGTATTTGTTCGACTTGGTCGAGAAGATCTTGTCGTTGCGGTCGTCGCGGATGACCGGCCGGTTGGTTGGAATCTCGATGACCCGCATGTTGTAGATCTTCAAGAATTCCTCTTCCTCGGTCTTGGCGGTTCCCGTCATCCCCGAAAGCTTGTTGAAAAGACGGAAGAAGTTCTGGTAGGTGATAGTGGCGCGGGTCTCGGTTTCTTCCTTGATCGGCACCCCTTCCTTGGCTTCGATTGCCTGATGGAGGCCATCGGAAAAAGCTCTTCCTGGCATGATCCGTCCGGTGAAGGAATCGATGATCATGATCTTGGCGTTGTTGATATCACGGCTGCCGTCATCGGTGGCCACCATGTATTCGACATCGCGGGTCATGGTGTAGTTGGCTTTGAGCGCCTGGTTGATATGGTGCACCAGCGAAGTGTGGGCCACATCGTAAAGGTTGTCGATCTTGAACTTGCGTTCCGCCTTGGCGATACCCGCCGCGGTCAGGGTGCATGTCTTCGTTTCCAAATCGACCTCGTAATCCTTCTGGTCGGTCAGCCCCTTGACGAACTTGTCGGCTTGGAGATAAAGGGCTGCTGTGTTTTTCTTCCCGCCCGAGATGATCAGCGGCGTTCTGGATTCGTCGATCAGGATCGAATCGACCTCGTCGATCAGGGCGAAATTCAAGCCCCGGGTCAGCACCTTGTCTTCAAGTCTGGTGACCATGTTGTCACGCAGGTAGTCGAATCCAAGTTCGGCATTGGTCGTATAAGTGACATCACAGTTGTGGGCTTCGCGTTTTTGGGCCGGAGTGAGCTCGCGCTTGTTCAACCCGACACTAAGACCAAGGAATTCAAACACCTGTCCGTTGCTTTGTTTGTCGCGGCCGGCAAGGTAGTCATTGACCGTAACCACATGGACTCCCCGTTTTTCCAGGGCATTGAGGTATACCGGGAAAATCGCGGTCAGGGTCTTCCCTTCACCGGTCTTCATTTCGGCGATATCGCCGCGGTGGAGAACCATCCCCCCCATAAGCTGAACCTTGTAGGCCTTGAGCCCCAAGATCCGCCATGCGGCTTCACGGGCGGTGGCAAAAGCGGGAACCAGGATATCGTCAAGTTTCTTGCCTGAGGCGATGTCCTCCTGGAAAGAAGCTGTCTTGGCTTTGAGCTGGTCGTCGCTCAAAGCCGCATACTCTTCTTCCAGGGCGATGATTTTGTCAGCCAGAGCCCCGGTTTCCTTGAGCTCCCTTTTTTCATCGTCAAATACTGATTTTATCTTCTTGAAAAAGCCGACTTTTTTGACTTGCGGGGTCGTGCTAAAAGGCAAAACTTCCCCTTGATATTGGCCGTCAAACTGCTCGACCACGATATCCTCACCAATCTGGTCTTGCAAATCGACAATTGTCATATTTTCTTTGTTGTTTTCTAACTCGTTGTTTGTATCATTATTTGCCATATTTTACTCCTTTAAGCTGATAACATGTCTATTATAACAATTTATCGCTATAAATTCAAAGGTATTTGTGTATAATCCCCGTTAAACTCTTAACCCGTAATTAAGACTGGCAAACAAAAAAACCCGACATTTGCCGGGTCGTCAGATGCTTTGTAAT
>JAQVDW010000037.1:0-9342 GCA_028698185.1 Erysipelotrichaceae bacterium
ATCTTACAACATCCAGCCGCTTAAGTCAACATCTTTTTTGACTTTTTTATCCAGCTGTCTATCATAGCGCCGTTTGCTTTTTAGCGCTCAATCAATATACCACATCCCTATCCTCTTGGCAAGGGGAATACGGATATTTTTTCGGGCAAATCGCATAACATGACCGATTTTCAATAATTGCCAACCCGTCCATTTTTGATATCGGTTGCATTTTGTTAGATTTGGCTATTGCGAGAGCTTCTTTTGTGATAAAATTTACATATACAACTAACGGAGGTTTAACATGAGAAAATTGAGAAATTTATTTTTAGGTAGCATATTGGCCTTGGGATCTTTTGGTTGCAGTTCAACCAGCAGCCCCTCGAGCTACAATGTCATTGTTCCAGCCGGTGCGCCAACCATCGCCTTTGTATCCCAATACGAGGATATAACCGCAAACGGAAAACTGGATATCGTCGACGGACCAGATATGCTTCAGGCGGAATTCGTCAAAGAGTCCAGCGAGTATGACATCATCGTTGCTCCCATAAATCTTGGATGCGCTCTGATCGAGAAGGAACAAACCGATTACAAGTTGGCCGGAGTCCTTACCTGGGGCAACCTGTATTATGTGGGAACAAGTAAAGACGATCTGAATTCCACTGGTGAACTGGCATTGTTTGGCGAAGGTGCGGTTCCTGGCAAAATCGTCGAACTCGAAAGCATCCAGACGACCCTGACTCCAGTATACTATTCATCAGCCACAAGTGTTCAACAACAACTTCTTGCAGGAAATGCCAAGGTCGGGCTTCTGGCTGAACCAATGGCGACAGCGACAATTGAAAAAGGGAAAGAAATCGGAGTTGACTTCAAGATCATTACCGACCTCCAAGAAAAATATCCTGGCGCGAGTGGATATCCTCAGGCTGCGGTTTTTGTCAAAGACGGTAC
This sequence comes from Erysipelotrichaceae bacterium, assembly GCA_028698185.1. GTDB lineage: Bacteria > Bacillota_I > Bacilli_A > Erysipelotrichales > Coprobacillaceae > JAQVDW01. The sequence goes on from JAQVDW010000037.1 coordinate 931, forward strand.
CAACGTGGTTCCCGTACTCGATGAGCTTTCGGCCTTCAACAACAACGGATATCCCGAATTGGCAACATACCTCGAAAAAATCACCGTTGATGCATTGAAACTGCCGGCTGCCGGTCTGGTGGTCAGCTCAATCGAAAACCAAAACATCACTTATAAACCTGCAAGTGATGTCCAGGACGAAATCAGCAACTTCTTAGCGATATTCAACATCAGCTTTGACGAGTCGATGATCGTTAAATAGATGAAACGCCGGCTGATTTCGATATTGGCAATACTCATCATCTGGGAGATGGCGAGTGTCGCCATAAATAAGTCAGTCCTGCTTCCTTCCCCATTGGCTGTGCTCGAAAAGATGGCTGAACTGATTGGCTCGCCATCTTTTTATGTAAGCCTTATGGCAACATTATACCGGGTCGCCATCGCATTCATTTGTGCCCTGGCGATTGGAAGCGTCCTGGGGCTGATTGCAGGTTACAACAAGAACGTCCGCGAATACCTCGATCCGCTGATCAAGATATTCCAGACCGTACCCCAAGTTTCCTACATCCTGATTATCATTGTCTGGTTCAGTTCATTCACCTCTTTGCTGCTTATCATCCTGATGATGACTTTGCCGATTTTCTACTACAATATGCTTAACGGTTATCTGGCGATTGAAAGTGAATACCTGGATGTCGCAAGATTGTTTGGATCGTCCCGGTTTTCCAACCTCCATCTGGTTGTGATTCCCTTGCTCAAGTCCAATTTCCTGGCAGCCATCAATTCAGCCTTGCCTCTTAGCATCAAGATTGCGGTAATGGCGGAAATCTTCATCTCATCATCCAAGGGGGTTGGCAGCCTGCTGTATCTTGCCCGGATCAACCTGGACATGGCATCGATTCTCGCACTGACCATCTGGATGATCATAATCATTGCCATTCCGACCAACCTGATTGGCTACTGTATGGATCGAAATTAAAAGGCTTGCAGATTGCTGCAAGCCTTTTAAACCGTCCTGGGTGCCTTCTTGAAGAATAGATATCCCAACAGGGCAACCAGAAATATCGCAATTGCCGTTAAGTATGTGAACCCACCACCGGCAATCAATGTTCCAAGCTGATAGAAAACCATCGCTATCACATAGGCAAATATCGTCATGTAGCTCACTGCGAACACCGTCCAGCGCAGGCTCTTCATCTCCTGGTAAATCGCCCCGATCGATGCGAAACAAGGGGCGCACAGCAAGTTGAAAAGCAGAAACGAGAAGGCCTGGAGTGAACTGTAATCTTTTGTGAATTCGCCAAATGCCCCGGCACCATTGCCAAAATCATATACGACCCCGATGGTCGAAACAAGGTTCTCCTTGGCGATTAAGCCGGTGAATGTCGCGATTGTTGCCTGCCACTTGCCAAAGCCAAGAGGCTCAAACAGCGGCGCCGCCAGGTTCCCGATATCGGCCAGAAGGCTTTCGCTGTTTTGGGTCACCATTGCCAGCTGGCCATTCTGGAAGCCAAAGGCCTGCAAGAACCAGAGGACGACTGATGCCAGCAGGATCACCGTCACCGCTTTTTTTACGAATTCCAGACCGCGTTGAAGTGTGATTTTAATGACATTTTCCATCAATGGCAGATGATAGGTCGGCATCTCCATGACAAATGGTGCCGGACTGCCGGCAAATGGCCGCATCTTCTTGAGAATTATACCCGAAACGGCGACCGCCATTATACCCACGAAGTAACCGGTCGGCGCGATCCACCAAGCCCCATTGAAAACGGCCGTTCCAATGAGTGCGATTATCGGAATCTTCGCCGAACAGGGGATGAAGGTTGTGGTTATTATCGTGATCCGCCGTTCCCGCTGCGACTCGATTGTCCGGGTCGCCAATATTCCCGGAACGCCGCATCCAGTTGAAATAAGCAAAGGGATGATTGACTTTCCTGAAAGCCCGAAGCGCCTGAATACCCTATCCATGATGAACGCGATCCGGGCCATGTAGCCGATATCCTCAAGGACAGCCATCAAAAACGAGAGGACCAGGATCTGGGGCACAAAGCCGATGACCGAACCGACCCCGCCAACTATTCCATCGATCACCAGCCCCTGGATCCACGCCGACACATTCCAGGCACCAAACAACGCGGTCAGTCCGCCCTGTATCCACTTTGCGACAATCACATCATTGGTGAAATCAGTGGCCCAGGCCCCGATGGTCGAGATCGCTATGAAATATATGGAAAATATGATGGCGATGAAAATCGGAATCGCCAGGTATTTATGGGTCACTACATTGTCGATGCGCACACTCAACGATTCCCGGGTGTCGGACATCCGGATGAGATACTTGCTTGTATATTTGGTGACATAATTATATCTTTCATTTGTGATTATCGACTGCATGTCCTCATCGAGACGGGACTGTTCCCTGTCGACCATCCGGGAAATCCTGTCGAGATCCCGTTTGTCCAGATTTAGTTTTTTGAGCACCAGAGCATCATTTTCCAAAACCTTGATCGCAAGGTAACGGTTGATATTTTCCGAGTCATTGTAAGAGGCTACGATATCCTCGACATGGGCAATGATGTGTTCCATTTCTCCGGAGTATCGGGGCTCCTTTGGCAACCGTCCGTCTTGCGCCCGCAGCAGGGCCCGCTCGACCACATTGTCGATTCCTTCGGCGTGGAGCGCCGATATCTCGATTATGTCGACCCCGAATGATTCCGAGAGTTTTTCCAAATTGATGATGTCGCCATTTTTGCGGACAACGTCGATCATATTGAACGCCATGACCACCGGAATCCCCAGTTCAAATATTTGGGTAGAGAGATAGAGATTCCTTTCGAGATTGGTCGCGTCGATTATGTTGATGATGACATCGACCTTCTCGCTTGCAAGATAATCCCGCGCCACAACCTCCTCAAGGGTGTAAGGCGACAGCGAGTATATACCCGGCAAATCATCGACATATACGTCCTCATGGTTCTTGACTTTGCCGGATTTTTTTTCAACAGTTACCCCTGGCCAGTTACCCACCGTCTGACTCGAACCGGTCAACAAATTAAAAAGAGTGGTCTTGCCACTGTTGGGATTGCCGACTAATGCGATTTTGACCATCATCTTTTCTCCTGTTCCACTTCTATTTTTCTTGCATCATCCTTGCGGATCGTAAGCTCATAACCCCGCAGCGACAATTGAATCGGATCTCCCAACGGTGCGAATTTCCGCACCTTGATTTCGACGCCCTTGGTTATCCCCATATCCATGATCCGCCGCCGGGTTGCCCCTTCACCATGTATTTTTTTGACAATCGCGATATTTCCGACTGCAATCTGATCTAATGTCTTCATCTTATAATCCACCTTTTTGTTAGAGTAGGCTAACTGTATCTTAGCATTGTCGATATTGCGTGTCAATGGATATCGCAAACCAGGGCAAACAAAAAAGGGCAGTTTCTAGCCCTTGTTGTAATTCAATGGCAAATATATCGAAACAATGGTCCCCTCATTCAATGATGAACGGATTGTTACCGTGCCCTTGCATGATTCGATATTCTGTTTGACCAAATAGAGTCCGATCCCCTGCCCGGGAATCCCCATGGCATCGCTGCCCCGGTAATAGGCCTTGAACACATGTTTCAATTCCTCTGTCTTTATCCCTTTGCCCTGGTCCTTGACATTGATCATTACCCCTTCTCCACGGAGGTAATAGCCGACCTCGACGGTGGTATTGGCGTTTGAATACTTCAAGGCGTTGGAAATAAGGGAGTATATGGCCTGGGAAATCTTGAACCGGTCGCTGTTCATCATGACCTTCTGGTCATTGGCCAGGGTGATCTCGATGCCTTTGTTCTCAAAGCCGGTGCGATAGCCGTTCACTATCCTTCTTACGAGCTGACCTAGGTCGAATGTTTCAATTTTCAACAAATCCTCATAAAGCTGGCCATCGACAATCAGACCCATGTTGTCGATGAGTTCCTGTAGGTTATCGAGCTGAACCTGGCAGGCCTTGATTTCCTGGTTGTCCATCTCCATAACCCCGTCTTCAACCCCTTCAAGGATGTTCTTGATGATTGCAATCGGGGTCAACGACTGATGATACAACTGGTCATAGATGCTTTTGCGGTTCTGGTTCTTTAAGTTAAGACGCGTGTTTATGTCCACAAGGCTGTCGTTGAGGTCGTCAAGCTCCGCAATCCGCGATGTCTCGGGAGCGAAATTTCCATCGACTATCCCTTTGGCCAGGTTAGTCGATTTGACGATATCCTTGCTTAGCATCCGGCTGATCGCCACCGCCCCGATCGTGGCAACGACCAGGACAACCGCCACCGCCTTGATGCCGATTTTAAGCAGCAGGGCATTGACATCGAGAAGGTCGATCATTTCCGCCATTCCATGGTGGGGCCGGATGAACTCCATCTCGAACCCCTTCGAAAACATGTTGCCAAAAAGCAAAGTCACCAAAAGCAAGAGGGCCAAAGCGAAGAAAATCAAAAATACCAGCATCAGGGTCCGGATTCTGATTTTTCTAGTTCTCATCACGATCACCTGCAAAATAATATCCTAGGCCGTATTTGGTCATCAGATATTTTGGATTTTTGGGGTCTTTTTCGATTTTCTTGCGGATCCTTTTGACATAGGTGTCAATCGAGCGGTTGTCGATTGTCGCATCGTAGCCAAGGACCGCCTCGATAAGCTGTTCCCGTGAAAAAACCCGGTCCGGTTTCTTCATCAGGGTTTCCAGTATCCCGTACTCGACCCGGGACAGGTTCATCCTGTTGCCTTGGACGTATGCATCTTTCTGGTCGAAATCGATCTTCAAATCACCGATTGTCATACTTTCATTGGTGCCGTATACCCTGCTGATGAAAACCCTGATTCGCGACATGAGTTCCTTCATCGAATACGGCTTGAGCACATAATCGTCTCCTCCATATTCGAATCCCTTGAGCCGGTCTGCTTCCTGAATCCGGGCCGTCGTCATCAGGACCGGAACGCTCGAAATCCCCCGGATCCGTCTGAGCACTTCAAGGCCGTCGATACCATCCATCATTATGTCAAGTAGGACGAGGCTGTACTTGTTTTTTGCGAACAGTTCGAGAGCACAAAATCCGTCATGACATATATCGTACAGGTACCCTTCACGGTCAAGATACTTTGAAAGTATCCGGGTTATCTCTTTTTCGTCTTCAACAACAAGTATTCGATGCATTGTTCTGCTCCTTTATCTCTATTTGCGGGCAAGCACCTCTTTTTTGTAGAGATACTCATCTTCGTCAATTTTACCACTTACATAAAGAATTTTCAAAGCATCCAGTGCACCACTATTGCATTTGTCGGCCTTTCTTTTCTTGACAATCCTGTAGATGACCCAGCCGGCCAGCAGCAACAGCCCGATTCCAATCAAATGGCGTCCCAGAAAGAACAGTTCCCAGTTGTCGCCTGTCATATATCCAAACGGATGACGGCCATACTCATAAAACATCATAAACAACTCCTCCTATTTTCGGTTGATGACATCCAATTTGTGAAAATAATCTTCTTCGCTTATTTCATTGTTCAAATATTTTTTCATCAGAATATCGTTGGCATCCAGCGTAGATCCATTGTTTTTTTCACCAAACTGCAGATAAAGCAGACAGCAAATCCCGATAATGATAAATAGTCCCATATTCTACCTCCTGATCATATTATAGTCTTTGGATTTGACAAAATTGTGGCATATCAAAAAAATTAACATTATGCTTGCAAGTTTGTATGAAACATTTAAAATGAAATTATGATAAAACTAATAGATGAAATAATAATCGAACTCAGTGACACAGGCAACTACCGGATGCTTGAAACGTTCATCGCCCACGGGACCAAAACCGTGGCCGACCATTGCCGCGACGTCGCCATCATGAGTGTTACGATAACCGAAAAACTGAATATGACTATCGACCACCGCCGTCTGATCATCGCCGCCTTGTTGCATGATTATTACCTGTATGACTGGCACGTCAAGGACGAGAACCACAACCTCCACGGTTTTTTCCACGGAAAAAAAGCAAGCGACAATGCTTTGCGCGACTATAAGGTCGACCGGGAAATCCAAAACGCCATCAAACGTCACATGTTCCCATTGACCCCGATTCCACCGACTACGAAAATCGGAATCGTCGTAACCCTCGCCGACAAAATCTGCGCCACCAAGGAAACTTTACGGATCTCCAAATAGATTTTCATTTTTTGAAAAATTTCGATATATTCGGGGATTTGTGGTTTAATTTGCGGGCAAGTACATCTTCGCGCCAGGTCGGGCGGTTTTGTTTTAATTTTCATCGCCGCTTTCGATATTGACTGAATTATACATTAAAGGAGATTTATATGATCGGAACCATTGCCGCAGTGCTGACAACTTTATCATTTGTCCCTCAAGCAATTCAAGTAATCAAGACAAAAGACACCAGCGGGATTTCACTGGGAATGTACGTGATGTTTGTAACCGGAGTATTCCTATGGTTCGTCCATGGGATCAATATCGGAGACTTTCCGGTAATCGGAGCCAACGCCATCACCTTCATCTTCGCAAGCATCATCTTGTTCTACAAAGTCAAATACACATTTTTCGTAAAAAAATAGGCACCCGGATAAACGTTAGTAGTCATAAACACATCTAGCGAATCCTGGGTCGAGCAAACTGGATATGTTAAAACAGCACTGCAAAGGTAAACCATTGCAGTGCTGTTTGTATTTTCCTGATAATGCATGGCTTTTTGAAAACATATTGACAACAAACGTAGATTTAGATATATTAGTTCAATATTGAACCAATATAAAGTAACTATTTTGGGAGGAGTTCTATGATTTTTTTTGAAAATTTTCTTGTTAGTTTTTCTAAAATGGATAAAGTTTTTCTAAGACGTTGTCATGAAGCCGTCAGCGATTATGGGCTTACAAAAAATGAAGTAATGTGCCTGCTTTTCTTGCAGAACAATGCCCCATATGACAGTCCGAAAGACATTGCTGAATTCCGTAGGATTTCGAAAAGTCTGGTCGCAAAGAGCGTTGACTCGTTGGTAAGTGCCGGTTACCTGACAACCAAAAAAGAGGAAAACGACAGACGCGTGTTACACCTGCATACAACGCCTGCCTGCGAACCCATTCTTGCCAAATTGGCAAAATCACGTGATGAATTTCGCAATGCGTTGCTGGAGGGCGTCAGTCCGGAAGAACAAGCTCAATTAGACATCATAAGGAAAAAGATGTCCAACAACTTGGGGAGGATGATTTAATGAACAGAAAAACCACAGACCTTGGTTCCCAAAGCGTTGGGAAACTACTTTTTAGTCTCTCGGTACCTGCTATTGCCGCACAAATCATTAACGTACTCTATAACATGGTCGATCGTGCCTACATAGGACACATCCCTGAAATTGGCGCGAACGCGCTTACCGGTGTCGGTGTTACAATGCCCGTGCTTATGGCAGTCTACGCTTTCGCAGCATTGGTTGGCATGGGGAGTGCTCCCCGTGCAGGTATTATGATGGGTTGCAAAGATGATGAAACAGCCAAAAAAATTCTTGGCAACTCTCTGTTTTCACTTATTGTCATTGCGTTAACCTTGACCGCAGTAATTCTTTTGTTTGCACGCCCAATTCTAATGGTATTCGGAGCAAGCGAAAACACAATCGGCTATGCTCGTGACTATATCACAACTTATGCAATTGGTACCGTCTTTGTTCAAATCACCCTTGGTATGAACCCCTTTATCGCCACTCAGGGTTTTGCGAAGACCAGTATGCTTACTGTGACTATCGGTGCTATCACCAATATCATTCTCGACCCAATCCTAATCTTCGGATTAAATATGGGCGTCAAGGGTGCTGCCCTGGCGACGATACTCTCTCAATGCATTTCTTGTGTTTGGGTTTTGTACTTCCTGTCTTCAAAAAAAATCCATACTCAGAATCAAAAAAGAAGACATCCGCTTCGACAAGCACATTATGCTCCCTTGTCTGGCTCTTGGTATTTCACCATTTATCATACAGTTTACCGAAGCGGTTATTGCTGTTTGCTTTAACTTCAGCTTGCTAAAATATGGTGGTGATATTGCCGTCGGGGCCATGACTATCTTGACTAGCATAATGCAATTTTCAATATTACCGTTACAAGGACTTACCCAAGGTGCACAGCCTATCATGTCCTACAACTATGGAGCCGGAAACATGGAACGTGTTAAAAAAACATTCCGCCTCCTACTTATTAGCTGCGTGATTTTTTCTACTACTGTGTGGGCTATCTGCATGTTTGCACCGCTCATCTTGATAAGAATCTTTGCAAACACACAGGAACTGATTGTCTTCACAGAATGGGCACTTCGCATTTATATGGCAACTTCATGTATGTTTGGTATTCAAATTGCCTGCCAGCAGTCCTTTATTGCAATGGGCAACGC
>JAQVDW010000037.1:9442-14085 GCA_028698185.1 Erysipelotrichaceae bacterium
GAATCTTTGCAAACACACAGGAACTGATTGTCTTCACAGAATGGGCACTTCGCATTTATATGGCAACTTCATGTATGTTTGGTATTCAAATTGCCTGCCAGCAGTCCTTTATTGCAATGGGCAACGCGTGATCCAGTCTGTTTCTCGCACTGCTGCGTAAGGTTTTGCTGCTGATTCCACTGATTTTCACACTACCTTTGTTCTTCGAAAACAAAAGTATGGCAGTCTTTCTCTCGGAACCGGTTGCTGACTTCATAGCCGTAGTTACTACCGCAATTATGTTTAGCTTCACCTACCGCCAACTAGGAAAAACCACACCAAAGATACATGAATAATTGAACTCAAAAGCATCCCCGAATAGCTCGGATTATTTATTGGAAGTCAAGACTACGTGTGGTCTTAAAAGAGAATACGTAGCTTGCATCGTTACCGATATTGAAATACCATTGATGAATGGTCCTGCGTTTAATCCCCCACAGTCAAAAGAGCCAATGAAAGAACTTGGAAGTAGCCTTGCCAATATGGATAGGTTCATTGGGTAAGCAAAAAATATTTTGACAATGTAGATCCGGCTTCGGAGAGACCGCATATTTTTGTTGAGAAGATTGAGACAGGAGCGAAGCATCCACGCACTGCACCAAAGGATGTTTTGCTTCACTAGAAGAAGTGCTTGGTGGCTCCCTTTTTTTCCCATCAAAACAATTCTTGTGGGATTCAACGATGATATATCTTGTTTGCAGCCGCCAACCAATCAGTTTAAAATCCAAATTTCTTATAAAAAAAAACAAGTCCTGATTATCGGGCTTGTTTTTTGCTGCGTTCTATTTCATCGTTTTTGATTCTTTCAATATGGATTGCAAGATAGCTGATTTCCGCGTCATTGAGGGGATGATTGAAGTTCTTGGAAATCTCGATGCATATCTTTTGCGCCAAGGAATAGGCGTATTCGTATTTCAGCCTAATGAATTCGGAAATATCGACCGAAAGTTCCTCGTTTCTTTCAATCCGCACCAACATATATTTGATATGGGTCAAAAAGCGATTATAGAAAACTGTATTATTGTCAATCTTGATTTCAAAATCACGTTCCATGATCCCCAGATACTTGTTGACGATTCTGGTCAGTTCGATGAAATTGTTGACCTTGCTTGATTTGGTAAGCGCAGTGTGGATATGAAGGGTTATAAAAGCCACTTCATCTTCATTGATTTCAACCCCACAGCGTTCGTAAATAATTTTCTTTGCCTCTAAGGCAACTGCATATTCATCTTCGAATAATATTGAAATGTCCTGGGAAAAAGGATTGGTGATCGCAATGCCGTTTTCGATGCGGTAAACCACAAATTCGATATGGTCGGCAAGAGCGACTAAGATTTTGTCATCGACGCCACTTAATTTTTGCTTCGCTAAACTTATGATTTCTCCTGCAACTTCAATAAAAAGCGGATTAGTATTAGTCACTAGTTCCTTAATTCTTCTTGTATCCTCGTTTTCCAGGGAATAGATCTGGTAATCATCGCTTTTCTCGATATGATCGCCCGGTTTTCTGGCAAAACCGATACCGTTGTGAAGAATTATTATTTCAACATTATTTTCATCTTTTACTAAAACGCAGGAATTATTTAAAACACGGAGGATAAGATACATTATTTTACTTTTGCAACTACATCTTTAGTGGTTACTTGACCATAGTTGAACTCCAATGATTTTCCTTCATTAAGAGCTGTGAAAACCATGATAAGCACATCACTTGTGGCGTTTTTACGAATGTAATCCAAGTCCGCTTCGATCAGTAAATCCCCAGGATTAACGATTTGTCCTTTTTCGATATGGCTTGTAAAACCCTCACCATTCAAGGCTACTGTTTCAAGACCGAAGTGCAACAATATTTCAGTTCCGTCTTCAGCTTTTAAACCTACCGCATGAAGAGTTGGGAACACCAAAGATACTTCGGCCTTGATTGGAGCAACCAATCTTCCGTCAGTCGGTTCGATGATGATACCATCACCCATCATTCTTTGTGAGAAGACCGGATCAGGTGTTTCTTCAATGTTTTTTGCCAGTCCGTTTACCGGCGCTTTAACTTCCATTACATTTGTTTTTTTTCTTTTAAAAAATGCCATTTTAAATCTCCTTTATCCTAGTATTGAGGAATATGTCATGAGGCAAATCCCGGCTAAAATCGCGTTTGATCACACCGTTCCAGATTACCAAATAAGCCAATGTCATTATCATGAAGAAAGGGCCCATTGAAAATTTCAGAACCAATTCCCGAATAAATGATTGGAAATAAGTACGGGGACTGCCATCACGATTAACGACTTTTATCTTGGTAAGATACATTCCGATTGTTTGGCCTTTTGTTTGGTGAGGAAAGATGGTGGTCATATATATCATTGATATTATAGCACAAACGATCATGAAGTAAGATTTAGAAATATTATTCTCCATTAAAAATACTTGGAAAAACAAATAATATAATGAAGTCACACCAATATAGAGCGCCAAATCGATAATGTAGGCCACGTACTTTTTCATTTTATTTACCTAAATATTCTTCAAAATTTGCTTTGATTACTGTAACTTGAGGTCCGTAAATGATTTGAACCCCCTTACCGCGAATTACAACACCGGCTGCACCTGATTGCTTTAACAATGCTTCATCGACTTTGGTTTCATCGATGACAGTTGTTCTAAGACGAGTCGCACAACAATCGATATCAGCGATATTGTCACCGCCACCTAAACCTTGTTCAATCAATTGAGAAACTCTATCCGCACCGTTAGTTGAAGATTCAGCTTGTGAACCTGACCCTACCGAAGAATTGATTCCAGTTTTTTGATCAAAGTCAGCACGAGTATATAATTTTGTTTCTTCACTTTCATCTTCACGACCAGGTGTTTTTAAATTCATTTTAACAATCATCAGTTTGAATAAGAAATAATAAACCACGAAGTAAACAAGACCAACAACGATTACCCAAACCCAGTTTGTTTTGTCATTGCCTTGAAGAATACCAAACAAGAACAAGTCGATGATTCCCCCTGAGAATGTCATCCCCACTCCAACGTTGAAAATGTGCATCAGCATGAATGACAAACCGGCCAACACTGCGTGCATTCCGTATAACAATGGTGCCACAAACAAGAAAGTGAATTCGATCGGCTCTGTGATACCTGTCAACATTGCGGTAATTGCCGCCGAGATCAATAATCCGCCAACAACTTCACGCTTCTCTTTTTTAGCTGTATGGTACATCGCCAAAGCCGCACCTGGTAAACCAAAGATCATGAATGGGAATTTACCCGCCATGAAACGAGTTGCTTCAACCGAGAATTGAGTAGTGTTTCCTGATGCCAATTGGGCAAAGAAAATGTTTTGGGCCCCTTCGATAAGGTTACCATCTACCATCATCGTTCCCCCAACCCCAGTCTGCCAGAAAGGCAAATAGAAGACATGGTGAAGACCGAAAGGAATCAATGCTCTTTCAATTACTCCGTAAATGAATGTTCCAAAATAACCAGTACCTCTTACCAAATCACCAAGTGAGTAGATTGCCGATTGGATATATGGCCAGACGAAGAACATGGTCATCCCGATTAAGACATAAGCTCCCGCCGATACGATTGGTACAAACCGGGTTCCCCCAAAGAAAGACAATACTTGAGGTAGTTGGATTTTGTAGTATTTATTGTGAAGATAAGATACTCCAAGACCGACGATGATTCCGCCGAAAACACCCATTTGAAGAGTTTGGATTCCCACTGTAGTGGTAACCGAACCATCAGGCAATGAGGCAAAACCACCAGTGATAGTTCCCATCGTACTGATCGCAGTATGCATGACGAAGAATGAAATAGCTGCCGCTAAAGCCGCTACCGCTTTTTCCGTTTTAGCCATCCCGATAGCCACACCCATGGCAAAGATAATCGGCAAGTTAGCGAAAATTATATCACCGCAATTAGACATAACTGAAAGCAAGGCATTTAAAACCGTTCCTTCACCTAAAATCCCTTCCAAATTATAAGCAGAGATCATAGTTTTGTTCGTGAATGATCCCCCTATACCCAACAACAATCCCGCCACTGGCAAAATCGCGATTGGCAACATGAAACTTCTTCCGACTCTTTGTAAAATCGCAAAAGATTTATCTTTCATTTTTTATCTCCCTATAAATTTATCTGATAATCTATAAACAATATAAGCAGCGGTACTTTGGGCCCAAAAAAAAGCATCAACTATATTGAAAAGTACGCAAAAATCCACTTTTCGAATATAGTTAATGCCTGATTTAACAGTAACACACTACTTGCACAATTTATATTACCGCAATATATCTATCCTGTCAACAAATTATTTGCCATCATATATCACAATTTACCACAATCACTTAATATTGAGTTCATCTCCATGGTTTATATTTGACTTGTAAGGTGATTGAACCTTATCTCTCTCCCTAAATAATATATTAAAACTCTCTTCCTTGAACCGGCGCCAGCCGGTTCTTTTCTTTGCCCTTGAAGGCAAAAAAAAGAAGGACTTCCGTCCTTCGTGTCAAACTGGCAGCTTGCTATTGTCGCACATTGCACTATCTTCGCCGTTATGATGCTTAACTTCTGTGTTCGGGATGGGAACAGGTGTG
>JAQVDW010000002.1 GCA_028698185.1 Erysipelotrichaceae bacterium
ATCCAGCCGCTTAAGTCAACATCTTTTTTGACTTTTTTATCCAGCTGTCTATCATAGCGCCGTTTGCTTTTTAGCGCTCAATCAATATACCACATCCCTATCCTCTTGGCAAGGGGATACGGGAAATAAAATTTTAATTTCATACAGTCCACAATCGGCCGCGAAGCGATGAAATTGAATTTACTGCATTTATTGGGATAGGTAATGAATAACCGTCAGCAAACAGGCCGGTTTCAACAATATTAAGGGTACAAAAAAGATCAGGCGCGAGGTCTGATCTTTTACGACTATCCAACTTTTTTATATAAGTCGATGAATTCTTGTGCTAAATCGATTACTACCAATGCAGTCATTAAGTGGTCTTGAGCATGAACCATTAATAAGTTTAATGGAGTTTTTTCGCCACGGATTTCAGCTTGGATTAATTCAGTTTGTGAATGGTGAGCTTCATTTACTGTTTCTTTAGCATCTTGTAAAGATTGTTCAGCTTTTTCGATTTCTCCACCTTTAGCGTATTGGATAGCTTCAATAGCTGAGCTACGTGCGCTACCTGCGTTAACGATTAAGTTTATGATTATTTGTTCATTTTGATCCATTTTAAATCTCTCCTTATCTTTTGTTTACCCTTACATTTTATCAAATCTCAAGCGTTAAATCAATAAGTACCGTACTTATATTATGCATTTTTAATTTTTGAAAAAATCCGGTTCAAACAAAAAAAAGGAGTGGCTGATAAAGATTTCTCTTTATTAGTCACAACCTTTTAAATACTATTCGATAATATCAGAGATATTTCCTGAACCTACTGTTCTACCACCTTCACGGATTGAGAATTTAGTTCCTTTTTCGATAGCGATTGGGTGAATTAATTCAACGATGATTTCAACGTTGTCACCTGGCATTACCATTTCCACACCTTCTGGTAACTCGATTACACCAGTGATGTCTGTAGTTCTGAAGTAGAACTGTGGACGGTAGTTAGCGAAGAATGGAGTATGACGTCCACCTTCTTCTTTTGATAAAACGTATACTTGAGATTTGAATTTTTTATGAGGAGTAACTGATCCTGGTTTAGCTAATACTTGACCACGGATAATTTCTTCACGGTTGACACCACGTAATAAAACCCCTACGTTATCTCCTGGTTCTGCGTAATCTAATAATTTACGGAACATTTCGATACCTGTAGCAACTGTTTTATGAGTTTCTTTGATACCAACGATTTCTAATTCGTCATTCAATTTCAAAGTTCCACGTTCAACACGTCCAGTAGCAACTGTACCACGTCCAGTGATTGTGAAAACGTCTTCGACTGGCATCAAGAATGGTTTGTCAGTATCTCTTTCTGGAGTTGGGATATAAGTATCTACAGCTTCCATCAATTCTAAGATAGCTGGAGTCCATTTTGGATCACCTTCTAATGCTTTTAATGCAGATCCACGGATAACTGGAGTGTCATCACCTGGGAATCCGTATTCATCTAATAATTCACGAACTTCCATTTCAACTAGGTCTAATAACTCTTCGTCATCAACCATGTCACATTTGTTCAAGAATACGATAATGTAAGGTACACCTACTTGGCGAGACAATAAGATATGTTCGCGTGTTTGTGGCATTGGTCCATCAGTAGCAGCAACTACTAAGATAGCACCGTCCATTTGTGCAGCACCAGTGATCATGTTTTTGATGTAGTCTGCATGGCCTGGACAGTCAACGTGTGCGTAGTGACGTGCATCTGTTTGGTATTCAACGTGAGCAGTGTTGATTGTGATTCCACGTTCTTTTTCTTCAGGTGCAGCATCGATAGCAGCGTAATCCATTGCGTTTGCTTTTCCTTCTTTAGACAAAACTGTTGTAATAGCAGCAGTTAAAGTTGTTTTACCGTGGTCAACGTGACCAATAGTTCCAATATTTACGTGCGCTTTCGAGCGGTCAAATTTTTCCTTAGCCATTTTAAGCTTTTTCCTCCTAATATTTGGTATAACGTAATTTTAAGTCAAATCTATCGAAAAATCAAGAATTAAAGGTACAAAATCATTATTATTTAATTATTTTCCGCCGTTTTTCTTGATTATTTCTTCTCTGATTGATTTAGGTACTGGTTCATAACGGTTGAAGATCATAGTGTAGTTTCCACGACCTTGTGTGAATGAACGTAAGTCAGTAGCATAACCGAACATTTCTGATAAAGGCACAGATGCTTGAACTAAGATCGCATTACCTCTTTCTTCTTGTCCTTCAATCATACCACGGCGTGATGAAACGTCACCCATTACTGAACCTAAGTATTCAGCTGGAGCAGTTACTTCTACGGCCATGATTGGTTCTAATATTACAGGATCACATTTTTTAGCAGCAGCTTTTAGAGCCATTGATGCAGCGATCTTGTAAGCAGATTCTGATGAATCGACATCATGATATGAACCATCGAATAAAGTTGCTTTAACATCCAATACTGGGTATCCAGCAACGATACCAGTTTGTAATGCATCTTCAACCCCAACTCGAATTGAGTTGATGTATTCTCTTGGCACAGATCCACCGACGATTGCGTCAACGAATTCAAATCCTTTACCTTCGTTAGGCTCGAATTTGATCCATACGTGACCGTATTGACCACGACCACCAGATTGTTTGATGTATTTACCTTCACACTCAGCTCCTGATGTGATTGTTTCACGGTAAGCAACTTGAGGCGCCCCAACGTTAGCTTCTACCTTGAATTCGCGTCTTAAACGGTCAACGATGACGTCCAAGTGCAACTCACCCATCCCGGCGATAACTGTATCACCAGTTTCAGGGTTTGTGAAAGTTCTGAAAGTTGGATCTTCTTCAGCCAATTTAGACAAAGCCAATCCCAATTTGTCTTGGTCTTGTTTTGTTTTTGGCTCGATTGCCAATTCGATAACTGGTTCTGGGAATTCCATTTTTTCTAGGATTACGAAATTGTTTGGATCACAAATAGTATCACCAGTAGTAGTGTTTTTGAAACCTACTGCCGCTGCGATATCACCAGCGTAAACGCGATCGATTTCTTCACGTTTGTTGGCATGCATTTGCAGAATACGACCTAGACGTTCTTTTTTGTCTTTAGTCGAGTTCAATACGTAAGAACCTGAATCTACTGTCCCTGAGTAAACACGGAAGAAAGTCAGTTTTCCTACGAATGGGTCAGTCATGATTTTGAAAGCCAAAGCAGAGAACGGTTCGTCATCTGAGGCGTGTCTTTCAATATCTTCATCCTTTTCACCAACACCTTTGATGGCAGGGATATCTGTAGGAGCTGGCAAATAATCGATTACCGCATCCAACATCAACTGAACACCTTTGTTTTTATAAGCAGAACCGCAAAGTACTGGGAACAATTCAACGGCCAATACACCTTTACGGATAGCGGCTTTGATTTCTTCTTCAGTAATTTCTTCTTCTTCCAATACTTTCATCATCAAATCATCATCGAATGACGCTGCAGTATCGATCAGGATAGCACGGTATTCTTCAGCTTGTTCAAGGTATTCCGCAGGGATGTCACGGTATTCTTGTTCTGTACCAACATCGTCTTTATTGTAGACAGCTTTCATTTTGATCAAGTCAATGATAGCTTCGAATTCTGTTTCAGCACCGATAGGCAATTGAATGGCAACAGCGTTTGCTCCCAATCTCTTATCTAACGATTCAACTGACATGATAAAGTCCGCTCCAGTTGCATCCATTTTATTAGCGAATACAATACGAGGAACTTTGTAAGTTGTAGCTTGACGCCAAACTGTTTCAGTTTGTGGTTCAACCCCAGCTTTTGCATCTAAAACGGTAACAGCACCATCTAATACACGTAATGAACGTTCTACTTCGACAGTGAAGTCAACGTGGCCCGGTGTATCGATAATGTTTACACGGTGACCCTTCCATTGTGCAGTAGTCGCAGCCGATGTGATGGTAATACCACGTTCTTGTTCCTGTTCCATCCAGTCCATTTGAGAAGCACCTTCATGGGTTTCTCCAATTTTATGAATACGACCAGTGTAGTAAAGAATACGTTCTGTAGTAGTAGTCTTACCGGCATCGATATGCGCCATGATACCAATGTTACGAGTGTTTTCTAATGAAAATTCACGTGCCATATTTTTCTCCTTATTTTGTTTATATTACCAACGGAAATGTGCAAATGCTTTATTAGCTTCTGCCATTTTATGAGTGTCTTCTTTCTTCTTAACTGAAGCACCTGTTCCGTTTGATGCGTCAACAATTTCGTTAGCCAAACGGTCAATCATAGTTGATTCGTTTCTCAAACGAGAATAGTTAACTAACCATCTTAAGCCTAAAGTCATACGTCTTTCGTTTGATACTTCAACCGGCACTTGGTAGTTTGCCCCACCTACACGTCTAACTTTAAGTTCCAAAACTGGCATGATGTTGTTGATTGCTTGATCAAAAACTTCCATTGCTGGTTTTCCTGATTTAGCTTCAACTTTAGTGAATGCTTCGTATAAGATGTTTTGAGCAACACCTTTTTTACCGTCAAGCATAATGTTGTTGATTAATTTAGTAATTGTTTTTGAGTTATACACCGGATCAGGTAATACATCTCTTTTTCCAATACGTCCTTTTCTTGACATTACTATATCCTCCTTCTTTAAATTTTACTGAACATTTCGCTTAATTAAGCTTTTGGTCTTTTTGTTCCGTATAATGAACGACCTTGTTTACGGTTGTTAACCCCAGCACAGTCCATTGTACCACGAATAATATGGTAACGAACCCCTGGTAAGTCTTTAACACGTCCTCCACGAATCAACACAACGCTATGCTCTTGCAAGTTGTGACCAATTCCTGGAATATATGCTGTTACTTCCATTCCGTTAGATAATCTAACACGGGCATATTTACGTAAAGCCGAGTTTGGTTTTTTAGGTGTCATGGTAGCAACACGTGTACAAACACCACGTTTTTGAGGTGAGCTTGTAAGAGTTGATTTCTTAGCAATTGAGTTGAAACCTCTGTTTAACGCTGGTGATTTTGATTTACTTGTTTTGTCTGAACGACCTTGTCTAACTAATTGATTGATAGTTGGCATTTCTTATCTCCTTTCTTCGAATCTAACACACAATTCCGGGTGTTTCACTTTATTAAATTCAATTTATGTCTAAAGTAGACACCTATGTGAATATACAATATTTATTTGATATTGTCAATATAATTATTGAAATATTAAAAAAATATTAGAACCTCCAAAAAATCAGAGGTTCTAATTGATTATTAATCCAAGTCGATGTCTGTATCGATCTGTTCATATGATTGCAGGAACGAATCGATATCCGGAGCATCAAGATCTGTCAAGGTATTTTTTGGTTCCTCGACAACTTCATTCGGATCCACCAACGGACCACGGATACCCGTACCGGCTGGAAGCAGTTTTCCAATCAGGACATTTTCCTTCAATCCTTTGAGGTGATCCACTTTGCCTTTGATTGCAGCATCTGTCAGAATCTTGGTAGTTTCCTGGAATGATGCGGCAGACAAGAATGAATCAGTTTCCAATGAGGCTTTGGTTATCCCAAGAAGCATCGGTTTACCTACGGCTGGACGGTTACCTTTTGCCAGAGTTTCCTTGTTCAACTCGGTGAACGTAGTCACATTGACATGGGTACCCGGCAGGACATTGGTATCTCCACCTTCGACAACGATCATCTTCTTGAGCATTTGTTTGACGATGATTTCGATATGCTTGTCTGAAATCTCAATCCCTTGAAGTCGGTATACTTGCTGAACTTCCTGGATGATGTATTCTTCGACAGTTTCCATATCGGCTACCGCCAACAGTTCCTTAGGATCGACTGAACCTTTGGTAAGCTTTTGTCCAACGACTACTTCGTCATTGATACTTACCGAAAGTTTGGCACTGTAAGGTGCTAAATAGCTGCGAGTTTCCAGATTGTTGGCAACAACGATTTCCTTACGTTCATGGTCGCTGCCAATGATGTCAATGACAGTACCTTTGATTTCGGAAATCAATGATTTCGCTTTTGGATTGCGCGCTTCGAACAACTCCTGAATACGCGGCAAACCTTGGGTGATATCGGTACCACCGGCTACCCCACCTTCATGGAACGTACGCATGGTCAGCTGCGTACCTGGCTCACCGATAGATTGGGCGGCCATAATACCAACTGCCTCACCAACTTCAACGACTTCGCCAGTGGCTAGGTTTTTACCGTAACATTTTTGACAAACGCCAGATTTAGAAGCACATCCTAAAACCGAGCGGATTTCAACCGCTTCAATACCAGCATCGATGATATCGTTTGCGGATTGTTCCAGAATCAATTCATCGGCAGCGATAATCAATTCATTGGTTATTGGATGGTAGATGTTTTTGCAAGAGTAGCGGCCAACCAGACGGTCGTAAAGTGGCACAACCACGTTCTTGTCATCAGGATTCAATAATGCAGTAACAACCAGTCCGCGGTCAGTTCCGCAATCCTCTTCCGATATGATGATTTCTTGGGCAACGTCAACAAGACGTCTTGTCAAGTATCCTGAATCGGCTGTCTTAAGAGCCGTATCGGTAGAACCTTTACGGGCCCCATGGGTAGACTGGAAGAATTCCGATGCGGTCAGACCTTCCCTGAAGGAAGACTTGATTGGAATTTCCATCGCTTCCCCTCGGGTATTCGACATCAGACCACGCATCCCAACAAGCTGGGTAAAGTTTGATAACGATCCACGGGCACCTGAGTCGGACATGATGAAGATCGGGTTGCGATCGTCAGCCTCGAACTCTTTACGTACGATTTCCTGAACGTCATTCTTTACAGTTGACCAAAGTTTGATTACTGAGTTGTAACGTTCATCTTCGGTGTAAAGACCTTTTGCATAGAAATTGTTGATCATATCGAGATGGTCATCGGCCACATGGAACAGTTCATATTTTTCTTCAGGAACCTGGATATCGTAAATCGATACTGTGATTCCGGCAATTGTAGAGTAGTAGAAACCTTGATCTTTAAGTTTGTCAAGCATTGTAGAAGTTTCGCTCATCGGACGATTTTTAAACATTTCGTTGATGATTTTTCCTAACGCTTTCTTTCCTAAAGGTTTGATGATTTCCTGGTTTTCAATAAATTCTTTGAGATTTGTCCCCATTGGAGCGAAATATTTGTCCGGTGTTGCAATAAGGTTTTCTTGGGAACCGTCATTGATGAACGGGAATTGCCCTGAGAAAATCTCATTGAAGATTATTTTACCTACCGAAGTGATCAGGTAAGAGTTGTTTTGGTCGTCAGTGAACGTGACATTGTTCAAACTTGAAGCGCGGATAGCCACACGGGTGTGGAGTTCAACCGTCTTCGAATAATACGCTTGAAGAACTTCGTTACGATCGACGAAAACAGTTCCTTCCCCGATGGCACCTTTGTCTTCCAAAGTCAGATAATAGTTACCAAGGACCATATCCTGAGAAGGGGTAACGATTGGTTTTCCGTCCTTTGGCCCCAAGATATTGCTTGAACCAAGCATCAGCTGACGCGCTTCCTGGATTGCTTCTGGTCCCAAAGGTACATGGACCGCCATTTGGTCACCGTCGAAATCGGCATTGAAAGCTGGCGTAACCAATGGGTGAAGACGGATTGCCCGTCCTTCAACCAATTTAGGTTCGAAGGCTTGGATACCCAAACGGTGCAATGTCGGCGCCCGGTTCAACAGGACCGGATGTTCTTTGATGACATCTTCGACAATCGGCCAGATGACGTCATCCATTTTGTCAATCAGACGTTCAGCCGATTTGATGTTGCTGGCGATTTCGCGTTCAACAAGACCGTGGATTACGAAAGGCTTGAACAGGTTCAATGCCATCTCACGTGGGATCCCGCATTGGTACATTTTCAAAGTAGGTCCTACCGCGATTACCGAACGTCCAGAGTAGTCAACACGTTTACCCAAAAGGTTTTGACGGAAACGCCCTTGTTTCCCTTTGAGAGAGTGGCTAAGCGATTTGAGCGCCCGCCCTCCGGCACCGGTGATAGGTTTTGAACGACGTCCATTGTCAATCAGCGCATCAACCGCTTCTTGAAGCATCCGCTTTTCATTTTGTACGATGATCGAAGGCGTCCCCAGTTCCAACAGTTTTTTCAAACGGTTGTTTCTGGTGATTACCCTGCGGTATAAATCGTTAAGATCTGAAGTCGCGAAACGACCACCATCAAGTTGCAACATCGGGCGCAAATCAGGAGGAATGACCGGAAGAACATCCATGATCATCCATTCAGGATCATTTGATGAAGATCTGAAAGCTTCGATCGCTTCCAATCTTTTCAATAATTTTGTTCTTTTTTGTCCCTGAGCTTCTTTAAGGGCAGCAGATATTTCATTGAATTCCGCTTCCAAATCCACTTGGGTCAACAATGTTTTTACTGCGGCCGCTCCGATTTGAGCGTCGAAAGTATCGCCGAACTGTTCAAGACATTTACGGTAATCTCTTTCTGCAAGAACCTGTTTGTATTCCAGAGGAGTGGTTCCCGGGTCAACAACAACGTAAGAAACGAAATA
Organism: Erysipelotrichaceae bacterium; assembly: GCA_028698185.1. Lineage (GTDB taxonomy): Bacteria > Bacillota_I > Bacilli_A > Erysipelotrichales > Coprobacillaceae > JAQVDW01. Next base: position 8,548 of record JAQVDW010000002.1, read on the forward strand.
AATGATTTCTTCAAGTTGCTTTGGAGACATATCCAGGACAAGACCCATTCTAGATGGAATCCCTTTTAAATACCAGATATGGGCAACAGGGGTTGCCAACTCAATATGCCCCATGCGTTCGCGGCGTACCGCTGCTTTGGTTACTTCAACCCCACAGCGGTCGCATACAACGCCCTTGTAACGAACTTTTTTGTACTTCCCACAGCTACATTCCCAGTCTTTTGAAGGACCAAAGATTCGTTCACAGAACAAACCATCTTTTTCTGGTTTTTGAGAACGGTAATTGATAGTCTCAGGTTTTTTTACCTCACCATATGACCATTCCCGAATCTTGTCAGGAGATGCTAAACCTATTTGAATTGATGAGAAATTGTTATTGCTTGCCATCAAATTCCCTCCTATAAATCACTTTCGTCTTCTTCTTCATCGTCTTCTTCGTCGAAGTCGATTTCATCAATAGAATCATCAAGAATTTCATCTAAATCATCAAAATCCGAAGTTTCATCATCGAAGTCATCATCCTCATCGTCAATATCTTCTTCAAAATCTTCTTCTTCATCTTCTTCTATTTTTTCTTCTCTATGGGTATCGCGGTCAATCGATTTAGGGAAACGACGTTCTTCATCCTCGATATTGCGCATACCTACTTCATTTCCTTCATCATCGAGTAATCTGAAGTCCAAAGCCAAGGCTTGCAATTCCTTCTTCAATACTCTGAATGATTCTGGCAACCCTGGTTCTGGCAGTGGCATACCTTTGACGATTGCTTCATACGTTTTTACACGACCGACAACGTCATCGGATTTGACAGTAAGGATTTCACGTAAAGTATAGGCAGCCCCATATGCTTCAAGGGCCCAAACTTCCATCTCCCCAAACCTTTGTCCACCGTTTTGAGCTTTACCACCAAGCGGCTGTTGAGTTACCAGAGAGTAAGGTCCGACTGAACGGGCATGCAATTTATCGTCAACCATGTGGGCCAACTTGATCATATACATAACCCCAACGGAGATTTTAGAATCGAAATATTCTCCCGTTTTTCCGGAAATCACACTCTGTTTACCGTCTTTCGACATACCCGCTTCTTCCATTGCCGCTTCCAAATCTTGTCGATTCAGTCCGTCGAAGGCCGGAGTCGCCACATACATTCCAAGTTCACGACATGCATAACCAAGGTGCAATTCAAGCACCTGCCCGATATTCATACGTGATGGTACCCCTAATGGGTTCAACATGATGTCCAAAGGTGTTCCATCTTCCAAGTGAGGCATGTCCTCAACAGGCAAGATTCGCGAAATTACCCCTTTGTTTCCATGGCGTCCCGCCATCTTGTCCCCTTCGGATATCTTTCTTTTTTGAACGATGTAAACTTTTACTACCTTGTTTACTCCAGGTTGCAGCTCATCACCGTTTTTACGAGAGAATACCTTGATATCGTGGATGATACCTGCCCCACCATGTGGAACACGTAGCGAGTTGTCTTTGACTTCGCGTGATTTTTCACCAAAGATCGCCAACAACAGTTTTTCTTCAGCTGAAAGTTCAGCCTGACCTTTAGGAGTTACCTTACCGACAAGGATATCCCCTTCTTTAACCTCAGCACCGATCATGATGATACCGTCCGAGTTGAGATATTTGCGGGCTTCTTCCCCAACGTTAGGGATGTCGCGGGTAATCTCTTCTGGGCCTAATTTTGTGTCACGGCACTCGATTGCATATTCATCGATATGGATTGATGTATAAACATCGTCCTTGACAAGTCTTTCAGACATGATGATCGCATCTTCATAGTTGTAACCGTTCCATGTCATGAAACCGACAAGCACGTTTTGCCCCAAGGCCAACTCGCCTTGTTCCATCGCCGGACCATCTGCAAGAACCTGGTTTTGATGGATTTTTTCACCGACTTTCACAATCGGTTTATGATTGATGCAAGTACCATTATTGGAAATTGCGAATTTGGCTAGACGATAAGTCCGTTCACCATTTGCGCTGGCGATGATTATTTTTCTTGAATCAACGTAAGTAACTACACCAGCTTCTTCTGAAACAACCGCAGCACCTGAATCGCGCGCCGCCTGATGTTCCATCCCAGTCCCTACAAAAGGGGTGTGAGGATTCAATAAAGGCACCGCCTGCCGCTGCATGTTGGCCCCCATCAACGCACGCGTAGCATCATCGTTTTCTAAGAATGGAATACAAGAAGTCGCAACGGATACGATCTGTTTAGGCGAGATGTCGATGAAATCAACATCTTCACGGTTAGCTAGGATATTTTCACCAAAGTGACGGGCGATTACCTGGTCTTCAACCAATTCACCGTTTTCCCCAACAACCACTTTTGCTTGGGCGATAATGTAATTTTTTTCTTCATCCGCAGTAAGATAACGGATATCACTCTCATCAATGATTGTGTTGTTTACTTTACGATATGGAGTCTCAATAAAACCATAACGATTTATCTTCGCATAAGACGCCAAAGTCGAGATCAATCCGATATTTGGACCTTCAGGCGTTTCAATCGGACAGATCCGGCCGTAGTGAGACGGATGGACGTCACGGACCTCATAACCGGCACGGTCACGTGAAAGACCACCAGGCCCCAACGCAGAAAGACGACGTTTGTTCGTAAGTTCCGCAAGCGGATTGATTTGATCCATGAATTGTGACAGCTGTGAAGACGAGAAGAACTCCTTGATTGCCGCAGTCAATGGCCGGATATTGGTCAATTTTTGCGGTGTCATAGCTTCTTCCTGGTTGGTTGTCATTCTTTCTTTAACAACTCTTTCCATACGCGAAAGACCGATTCTGAATTGGTTTTGGATCAATTCACCAACCGAACGGACACGACGGTTACCCAAATGATCGATGTCATCAAGCAAACCGATTCTTGACATCGAGTTTACGCGGGCTTCTGAAGACAATTCATAAGAGTTGTAAATATCATAGATATTCAACATATATGAATATGCGGCAACAATGTCAGATATCGTGATGAATTTACCATCAAGTGACAAGTCAGTTCCGATAACACGCATCACCTTGTTGTCATCCATCGGGATTTCGCGGTCAAAATTGATATAAACATCAAGGTATTGAACCGTATCTGTCGATTTCAGGTTTTCATTCACCTTGATAGTATGTCTGTGCGCACCTGCCTGTAGCGCTTTGTTTACAACGTCCAGGTTTGCAGAGGTGATTTTTGTCCCTTTTTCCAAAAGAACTTCACCCTCAACACTCACCAGATCCTGAGCCAGGACCCGACCGTTGATTCTTTCCAAAACGTTTAGCTTGCGGTTGATTTTGAAACGCCCCGCTTTAGCCAAATCATAACGTTTGGGATCGAAGAATTTGACGAACAACAGGTTGTTCGCCCCCTCTAAAGTAGCAGGTTCGCCCGGTCTCAATTTGTTGTAAATTTCGATCAGGGAATCATCGGTACCTTGTGTGGTATCCTTGTCGAAGGTGTTGGCCAACAATTCGTGATTGCCAAAAACCTCGATAATATCTTCATTTGTTTGCAGACCCAAAGCCCGCAACAAAACAGTTCCCGGAATTTTACGGGTTCTGTCAATCCTTACGTTTAAAATATCTTTAGCGTCATTTTCAAATTCCAGCCATGTCCCACGAGACGGGATGATGCTGCCATTGAAGACAACTTTTCCGCTTTTATCGATGGCGTCGGCAAAATATGCACCAGGCGAACGTACTAATTGTGATACAATTACCCGCTCTGCACCATTAATAATAAACGTACCAGAATCAGTCATCAGCGGGAAATCACCCATGAACACTTCCTGATCCTTGATTTCTCCTGTTGCAGTATTGATCAAACGCAGCTGCGCTCGAATTGGCGCTGAATAGTTTGCATCACGTTCCTTTGCTTCGGCAACTGAATATTTTGGTTCATCAAAAACACAATCTACAAACTCCAATGACAAAGTCCCGTTGAAATTCGTAATAGGGAAAATATCGTTGTAAACTTCCTTAATCCCTTCTTCTTTAAACCATTTGTAAGAATCAGTTTGAATCTCGACCAAATTTGGCAATTCCAAAGACCCACTAATTCTAGAATAATTGCGGCGAATAATTTTACTTTTCGCCATTGATATTTTGTTGTCCACCGATCAGCCACTCCTTTTATATATTAAATCTGTTTTTGAGTACACAAAAACCTCATTGCAACCATGAATAGGCATTAAACAATATTAGCACAATAAACCGCTCAAATCAAGGGCCTATTTTAAAAAAAATAACTTTTTCTTGACAAAAAAAGTCGGATTATACCGACTTAATTGCTTTCAGGATATAATAACCCTTATCCCTTTTAACCACTTCGCAATTGCCATACACCGACCCCAGGGCTTTTTTGATTGATCCAGCACCTTGTTTCTTCTGGACGACGGCATAAAATGAGCCGCCATCATTAAGGTGGCTAAACGAATTGACGATAATGTCCATCACGATCTCTTTTCCAGCCCGGATAGGGGGATTGGTCACGATCAAATCAAAGCTGGCCCCAACATTCCCGTAGCAATTGGACTCGAACACCTCAACCTCAACACCGTTTTGTCCGGCATTATATTTGGCAAGTTCGATTGCCCGATCATTTACATCAACCATTGTAACCGCAAGTTGCGGGTAGAGTTTTTTCAAACATATTCCAATCGGACCATAACCGCAACCAACATCAAGTAACGACCCATAAGATTCCTCAACCGTGATTGCATTGAGAAGAACCCGGGTCCCATAGTCGATGAATTCTTTTGAAAACACACCGATATCGCTTGTAAAATGGAAATCGAATTTGTCATAAGTGAATATGAATGATTGACGATTTGATTCCAGGCTGCTGTTTTTCGTATAATAGTGCGACATAATCCTTACCTCCAACAAAAAAGGCCCCGAGGGACCTTGTTTTAAAGTTATAATTATTTAACTTCTACTGTAGCGCCAGCTTCTTCCAATTTAGCTTTAATTTCTTCAGCTTCAGCAGGTTTGATGTTTTCTTTAACTGCTGCAGGTAATTTGTCAACTAATCCTTTAGCTTCAACTAAACCTAAACCAGTGATTTCACGTACCGCTTTGATTACAGCAACTTTTTTACCACCAACATCTGTCAAAGTAACAGTTACTTCAGATGGACCAGCAGCTTCTTCAGCTCCAGCAGCAGCTACAGCTACAGGTGCAGCAGCAGTTACGTCAAATTTTTCTTCGATTGCTTTTACTAAGTCGTTTAATTCTAAGATTGTAGCTTCTTCTAAGAAAGCCAAGATATCTTCATGTGTTAATTTTGCCATGGTTATATTCTCCTTAAATTTTCTATTTAGATTATTCTGCAGCAGCTTCTGCTTCTACAGTTTCTGCTTCTGCTTCTACAGCAGCAGTTGCGACAGCTCCACCGTTTGCTTCTTTTGCATCAGCAACAGCTTTTACTACGCGGGCAAATTTGCTAACTGGTGCTTGTAACATACCAAGTAACATTGAGTACATTCCTTCGCGTCCAGGTAATTTAGCAATTACATTCAATTCATCAGTAAGTAACAACTTACCTTCAACAACACCGGCTTTTAAAACCAATGCATCGTGTTTTTTAGCGAAGTTCGCTAAGATACGCGCAGGCGCTACAGCGTCTTGTGCACCGAATGCTAACGCGTTAGGCCCTTTTAATGAATCTTTAAGACCTTCGTAAACTGTGTTTTCAGTTGCTCTTGAAACCAAGTTGTTTTTGTAAACTTTCAATTCCACGCCTTCGTTACGTAATTCGTTACGCAGTTGTGTGATCTCAGCTACTGATAATCCACGATATTCGAAAACCACTGCTGAAGTAGCACCAGTTAACTTTTCATTGATCTCAGCAACAACTTGAGCTTTTTGATTGATTGCTTCAACTGACATCGTTACACCTCCTATATTTTTTTATATATGCAACAATATACTTGCAGATAAAAACTCCCAGTCAGCCCAGGAGTTTAGAATTTGTTTCTAACACCTCGGCAACGAATTAAGGTTTCCCTGTTGCTGTCTTGGGTATATTGATTGCGGTAATTTAATAAGCTGCTTAAACAGTTTGCACTTTAACGCTTGGTCCCATTGTTGATGTGATTACCACGTTTTTGATATAAACACCTTTTGCAGCTGCTGGTTTAGCTTTAACGATCAATTCTAAGATTGTGTTAAAGTTTTCAACCAATTTTTGATCTTCGAAAGATGCGCGTCCGAATGTTAAATGAACGTTTCCTTCTTTATCCGTACGGTAAGTTACCTTACCAGCTTTTGTTTCTTGAACTGCTTTAGCAACATCCATAGTTACTGTACCAGTTTTTGGGTTTGGCATCAAACCTTTAGGTCCTAAAACACGCCCTAAACGTCCCAATTGTGCCATCATGTCTGGAGTAGCGATCATAACATCGAAATCCAACCATCCTTTTTGGATTTCGTCTAAGATTTCTTTGCCACCTACTACGTCAGCTCCAGCATCTTTAGCTTCTTGAGCTTTTTCACCTTCAGTAACAACTAAAACTTTTTTAGTTTTACCTGTTCCGTGTGGTAATACCAATGCCCCACGCAATTGTTGGTCAGCATGTTTGGTATTCAATCCTAAATTGAATGCAACGTCGATAGCCGCATCAAATTTTACACTGCTTGTTTTTTTGACTAACTCTACTGCTTCAGCGATTGGGTAAGCTTTACCTTTTTCGATTAAACTAGCAGCTTCGTTATATCTTTTGCTTTTTTTAGCCATTTACTTTCCTCCTATGTGGTCAAGCGGAATATTCCTTCCACGTATGACGATTTTTATTATGCTTCCATTCCAGTAACTTTAACACCCATGTTACGACATGTTCCGGCAACAATTTTCATTGCAGCTTCGATAGTGTTAGCGTTTAAGTCTGGCATTTTGTATTCAGCAATTTCTTTAACTTGTTCTGCTGTCAAGGTAGCAACTACCTCTGAACCAGATTTGCTTGAACCTTTTTTGATTCCAGCTTTTTTCATAATAACTTCCGCACATGGTGCAGTCTTTAATACGAAAGAAAAATCCTTGTCATCATATACAGTCAATACTACAGGTACTGTTTCTCCAGCACGTTCTCTAGTTTGATCATTGAAAGCTGTACAGAATTTAGGCATTTGAATTCCGGCTCCCGCTAAAGCTGGACCTGGTTTAGCTCCGCCTGCTGGGAATTGAATTTTCATTACTCTCACGATTTTTTTACTCACGCGACATTCCTCCTTATTTTATTACTGTCGGTGCTGTGGTCAAGTGGACTTTCGTCCTTCCACGCCGATTGACAAGCACAATATTTGCATACTGTGACAATTAGGTATTATACACCAAATGTTCTGATTTGCAAGTACTTTTGTAAAAATAATAGATTATTTCATACTAATTGCTTTACCCGTTTTTTTAATCCAGGTAAAAAGTCCCCTTTCGGGGACTTCTCCAATCAGATAAGTAAGGTTGTTTTATTATAATTCTTCGCCGTTAGTGGCAATAACGGTTTTATACCAGTCGAAAGATTTCTTTTTCTTTCTTTCCAACGTTCCAGTTCCATCGTCATATTTGTCAACGAAGACGAAACCGTAACGTTTAGCCATTTCACCGGTAGACGCACTGACCAGATCAATGCATCCCCATGGTGTGTAACCGATAAGGTCGACACCGTCTTCGACAGCCAATTTCATTTGCTCGATATGGGCTTTGAGATAGTTGATGCGGTATTTGTCATCGATCGTTCCATCAGCTTCAATTTTGTCGAATGCACCAAGTCCGTTTTCAACGATCATCAACGGCACCTCATAACGGTCATAAAGGTGATTCAACGTGTAACGCAATCCTTTTGGATCGATTTGCCATCCCCAGTCACTTGCTTCTAGGTAAGGGTTCTTGACCCCACCAATAAGGTTGCCTTCGCCACCTTGAGCTGACTTATCGGCAGTTTCACAAATCGACATGTAGTAAGAGAATGTGTAGAAATCAACTTTTCCTTGAGCTAGGATTGTTTCATCATCGGCTTCCATTTTGATTGTAAGCCCGTTGTCTTTGCAGAAACGTTTGAAGAAGTATGGATATTTACCTTTTACATGGACATCACCGCAAAGGTCATTGCGGATATTCCATTCCTGTTGCACTTTCAACATGTCATCAGGATTGCATGTAAATGGATACAGCGTCATATGGGCAATCATACAACCGATTTTGAAATCCGGATTGATTTCGTGACCGATTTTTACCGCTTTGGCACTTGCCACAAATTGATGGTGCAGCGCTTGGAAACGCGCTTGGGCATTGTCAGGCACTTCAGTGATCGGACCGGTATAACCTTTGACAGTTCCGGTTGACAATACACTTCCCAAAGACATAGTTCCGGCATTGATTTCATTGAAGGTCAGCCAGTATTTTACTTTGTCCTTGTAACGTTCAAAAATGACTTTGGCATAGTTGACAAAGTATTCAATTACTTCGCGCCCTTCCCACCCGTTGCATTTTTCAACAAGGGCATAAGGAAGTTCGTAGTGAGACATTGTAACCAATGGCTCGATTCCGTATTTGGCGCATTCGTCGAATACGCGATCATAGAATTCCAATCCCAGTTCGTTTGGCACAGTTTCCATTCCTGTCGGGAAGATTCTTGTCCAGTTGATTGAAAGACGGAAAACCTTGAATCCCATTTGGGCCATCAAAGCGATGTCCTCTTGGTAATGGTGATAGAAATCCACCGCTTCGTGAGAAGGGTAAAGTGTTCCCGGCTCGATTGTTGTCGTGATTCTTTTAGCTACGGTATGTGAACCGTTGGTGCACATATCGGAAGTCGAAGGCCCTTTGCCATCGACATCCCATGCTCCTTCATATTGGTTGGCGGCAGTTGCCCCACCCCATAAAAAATCTTTTGGTAAGCTCATTTTAATCTCCTTGAAATAATTATTCTATTAAAGCAATACTGTCATCAATTCATCGCTTGAACTGATAGTGTTTTTAGTCGTTTCAACCACGTCTAGAACATCGTTGCTGTTTGAAATGATTACTGGAGTCTGGATCGAGTATCCTTTAGATTTCACGAATTCCAGGTCGACATCAACCAACGGTTGACCTACAGTTACTTTATCACCTTGTTTGATGTGAGCCGTGAAACCTTCGCCGTTCAATTGAACTGTATCCAATCCCACGTGAACCAGAATTTCAACGCCAGATTCGGCAGTGATACCGATCGCATGCAATGAAGGGAATAAAACTGTAACTGTTCCGTTTACCGGAGAGACAACTTTTCCGTCTGTAGGTTCAATTCCGACACCTTTTCCCAAAGCACCCATCGAGAACGCTTCGTCTTTTACTTCGCTTAAAGGAATAACTTTCCCCTGCATTGGACTAACAAGAACTTCTTTGTTAACTTTTACTTTGTTGTCTTCGATCTTCACATCAACCGATTCATTAACGCTGTCATCTTTCCAGAAGACAAAAGTTAGAACGAAAGCAAGAACCATCGCGATTGCGATTGCCGCAAAACCGGCATACATCCCTGAAGCATCTCCAGTAGAAGTATTGATGTAGTTTACAACACCGAATATTCCCAAACCACCCATTGTATAAGAACGGGCCCCCATCGCTGCCATAACTCCACCGGCAACTGCTGCTGAGATACAAGAAATGATGAACGGTTTTTTACGAGCTAAAGTGATACCATAAATAGCTGGTTCAGTAACCCCAGCCAAACCAGAAATGAATGCAGGCAAGCACAATTCTTTAATTTTTTTGTTTTTAAGTTTGAAATACATTGCTCCAACTACTGCAGTTTGCGCAAATGAAGCGCCAAACATCCCAACTAGGGCAACATCGTAGCCGTAGTTTCCATAGTTTGCCATAGCCAACGGAACCAATGACCAGTGTAAACCAAAGATTACCAATACTTGCCAGAAGCCACCTACCAGGACACCTAAAAGCAATGGTGAGAATTCAGATACTGACAAGAAGAAGTTTCCTACCGCCAATGTCAGATAAGAAATTACAGGGCCAATCAATAAGAACCCGATTGGCAAAGCAACAACCAATACAAATAAAGGCACGAAGAAAGTTTGAATCATTTGAGGAATGAATTTTTTTCCTAATTTTTCCAATCTTGCCGCCAAAGCAACGACAATCATTACCGGAACCACTGAACTTGTATAGTTACCAGCAATAAATGGCATATTCAGGAATGTCGCATAGTAAGGCGAACCGAAGATTTGACCGATTGGTTCTCCAGCTGCCAAAGTTGACGCCTGGATAGTCGGGTAACAAAGAGCCGCACCGATTACCATACCCAACATTGGGTTCAATCCCATTTTTTTACTTGAAGTATATCCTAAAATAATTGGCAAAAAGTAAAAAACGCTGTCGCCAATTGCGTTCAAAACCATGTAAGTTCCATCGGTTGCAGTGTAAAGACCCAAGAAGATGAATAAGGCATTCAATCCTTTGATCATCCCTGCCCCGCAAAGTGCACCAAGGAACGGTTGGAATGAACCTGAGATAACATCGATCAAACGGTTGAACAGGCTTCCTTTTTCTTGTGGTTCTTCGCTGACTTTGTCGCTTGATATGTTGGCAACTTTGCACACATCCTCATAAACGTAAGGAACATGGTTCCCGATAACTACTTGGTATTGTCCGCCACTTTTCATGACAGTAACAACCCCATCCATGTTTTTCAACACGTCATCATTTGCGATTGATTCATCTTTCAATTTGAAACGCAATCTGGTGATACAGTGGACCAAAGAAATAATGTTTTCTTGACCCCCGACATTTTTTACAATCTCTTTTGCTAAATTTTCATATTTACTCATATTAAATCTCCTCCATTTTCTAAGCTTATGAAATATGAAGGTTTGGCCAACTTAATGTAACCATCCATTGAAACTGTTGACGCTACTTCCTTGTTTCCTCCTTTTCCCGCGCCGATTTATAAACAACTCTTTCGATATGTATCGTCAAATAGAGTAGTTCGTCACTTGACAATTGGTAGTCATATTTTTCCTTGATATAACTCGCAATCTTTAAAACGCAGTTGTAAACTGCCTGATACTTGACCTTGATGACTTCGAGCAAGTCGCTGTCATCGCCATAAGGCTGCTGCTTGGTGATTAGTCTTTGGGCAAAGAACTTCAGATGGGTGATGAAGCGATAGTAGTAGACACTATCCTCATCAAGTTCGATCTTGAAGTAATAGCGGACCAGATTGGTCACTTCGGTCATAATCTTTATAACTTCTTCAGGATTGGTATGATCGCCATCAAGCCGGCTGTTGACAAAGTGCAAGGCAATAAATCCGGCCTCATCATCAGGCAACCGTGGCCCCAAGGATTCCAAGCGGTCCAGAGCATAGAGCCCCACCAAATATTCATTGGGGTAGAACTTTTTGATTTCCCACAGCAAGGCATTGCTGATAGTTATACCCTCTTGATAACGTTTCAAACAAGAATAGATGTGATCAACCAAGGAAACATATATAAGATCGGAAAACTTCGTATCGAGACTGAGTTTTGCGTATTCGACAACTTCCTCAACCAATTGGAAATATTCCATCGGGATATCCTTGAGCAGTTCTTCGAACTGACCCAACGCCGTGGTCGACATTTCGAAGGTTTTTTCAATCTGATTGTCATCGAAACTGTCCCCCGGACGTTTCTTGAAGGCGATGCCCCGCCCCATTACCACTTTTTCCTTGTTGTCTTGGTCGACAACCACAACTACGTTGTTATTCAATATCTTGTCTATTATCATTCTGCCTCCATAAAAAAACCTACACAAAAACAAACCAAAAACGGCTCGAGTCTTCATGTAGGTTTAGCTTGAAAAATCAATAACTATCCTGTAAGCCCTACTATAGCACATCAATGTGGTTGCCCTTACTTTTTTCAAATTTTGAAAAAAACTTGTGCTCCTTTTCATCCTGTGAATTCGCGCAACATAAAAAGAGGTGAAAAATCACCTCTTGATAGGATTAAGCTAAAGCTTCAACCATTGCTAGGAATGATGCAACTTCCAATGAAGCTCCACCAACCAAAGCACCGTCGATATCTGGTTGTTCCAATAATTCTTTTAACGTTTCAGGTTTAACTGAACCACCGTATTGGATTCTTACTTTGTCAGCCACTTCTTGAGTGAACATAGCAGCCAAAACTTCACGGATATACGCGCAAACGTCTTGAGCGATTTCGTTTGTAGCTGTTTTACCTGTTCCGATTGCCCATACTGGTTCGTAAGCAATTACAACTTTTTCCATATCTTCTGCGGCAACATCCTTGAATGCAGCAGTAACTTGAGTTTTGCATACATCTTTAGTTGTACCAGCTTCGTATTCTTCCAAAGTTTCCCCAACACATACGATTGGAGCCAATCCTTTTTCCAAAGATTTCAAAGTTTTAGCGTTAACTGTTTCATCAGTTTCACCGAAATATTGTCTTCTTTCAGAGTGTCCCAGGATAACCCATTCAATATTGATTTCTTTCAACATGTCAGCGCTGATTTCACCTGTGAAGGCACCGCTATCTTTGAAATGGCAGTTTTCAGCAGAAATCACCAGGTTTTTAGCAGCTTCTCTTGCAGCTTGTAATGCCAGATATGGAGCAGCAATTCCCCAAGTAGCTTTGTCATTCAATTTTCCATCAACCGCTTCAACAAATTCTTTTGTTTCAGCGATAGTTTTATTCATTTTCCAGTTTCCAACAATAATTGGTTTTCTCATTAATCTATTATCCTTTTCTAATTATTTGTCATCAATCGCAGCGATACCTGGAAGAACTTTACCTTCCATGTATTCCAATGAAGCTCCACCACCAGTTGAGATGTGGCTTACGCGGTCAGCATAACCAAGTTGCATAACAGCAGCTGCAGAATCCCCACCACCGATGATAGTGTTTGCACCTTCAAGGTTAGCTAAAGCTTCACATACAGCGATAGTTCCTTTTGCGAATGGTTCTAATTCGAACACACCCATTGGTCCGTTCCAGATTACAGTCTTAGCACCTTGTAATTCTTTAGCGAACAATTCGATTGATTTAGGACCGATGTCAAGTCCCATGTATCCGGCTGGTACATCAGCTCCACATTCTTTGATATCTCCATCAACACCGAATTTGTCTGAACAAATTGAGTCGATTGGTAAGATCAATTTCCCTTTTCCTTTTTCGATAAATGATTTTGCCAAATCGATTTTATCTTCCTCTAATAATGAATTTCCGATTTCATGTCCCATTGCTTTAGCGAAAGTATAGCACATACCTCCACCAACGATGATTTTGTCAGCAACGTTCAACAAGTTTTCGATTACTCCAATTTTGTCAGAAACTTTCGCTCCACCTAAAATTGCAACCAGTGGTCTTTCAGGATCGTTTACAGCTTTACCAATATAAGCGATTTCCTTTTCAACCAGGAATCCTACTGCACTTGGCAAGTTAGCTGGAATACCTGCAGTTGAAGCATGGGCACGGTGAACTGAACCGAATGCGTCTTCAACAAAGACATCCCCTAATGAAGCCCAGTATTTCCCTAATTCAGGATCGTTTTTAGATTCCCCAGCTTCATAACGAGTGTTTTGCACTAAGATAACTTGCGCATCAGTCGCTTCTTTGATCGCTGTTTCCAATTCTTCACCACGAGTAGCGTTGATGAATTTAACAGGGCGTCCCAAATGTTTTTCCAGACAAGGAGCTACAACTGCAAGGTTGTTTTTAGCTTTGTCTTCTTCAGTTTTAACTTTCCCCAAATGTGAAAATAAAACAATAGCTTTAGGTCCTTGTTCAATTAGATAGTTAATTGTAGGTAAAGCCGCAACCACACGGTTGTCATTTGTGATTTCTCCAGTTTCTTTGCTTCTTGGTACATTGAAGTCAACACGGCACAATACTGTTTTGCCAGCAACATCAATATCTTTAATAGTTTTTTTATCCATTATTATAGTCCTCCATGTAGTGAATTATATCATCTCGATATGTACATTTCAACAGCTTAATTGCGTAAAAAAGCCGTTTAATACATATATTTCAAGATATTCTTTAGAATATTATTAAGCCCTGGCAATATATTTGTCCAAATCCGAAATAACAGGTTTGAAAGCCATCTGCGTGTTGTTCTAATCGATCGGGGCGTGGTAGAACCGCCCCTGGAAAGAAAGCGCTTTAGTTGTATTGACGATGATTTCAGGGTCCACTCCGACCAAGGCGTCGATGATCTCATCGACCTGATATGAGTTCACAACCGAAACAAGAGTCGCGAACTTCTTGTTCGAATATCCCCCATGGCAGTCAAACACCGTAATCCCATGGCGCGCATGTTGGAAAAAGGCCCGCTTCACCCCATCGGGATGGGCCGTAACGATTTCCATCCGCACCAGTTTGTAGCGGGTATGGAAACGCGAAATCGTCTGGGTCGATATGAACTGGAACAGCACCGTGTACCCCGCCGGCTGCGCCCCGTACAGGTAGCCGAACACAAGCATGATCAGGATGTTGAAGGCAAATACCTGGTTCCATATTTCCTTTCCCGTCTTGTTCGATACGTAAAGGGCTATAAAGTCAGTTCCGCCTGAAGACGCGCCAGCCTTTAAAGCTATGGTTATTGCTATCCCGAAGAAAAATCCGCCAAAGACAACCTTTAGCAGGATGTCGTCGACCACATGAACCACCGGAATCAGACGCAAAAATACCGATGTCAATCCGACATGGATTAATGAAAAAATCGTGAACCGCGGCGATATCTCCCGGTAACAGAACAAGGCCACCGGGATATTGAGCCCCAGCAGCACAATGTATGTCGGTATTTCGAACCCTAAGGAATTGCTGACAAGATTTGTCAGCAGCGCGATTCCCATGAATCCTCCCGACAATATCATCGAGCCCTGGATGAGAGTATTTGTGGCTAGAGCCAGCATCAAAGCAGACCCGATAATCAGCAACAGTGATTTGAAATTCTTGAATGTAGTAATTTTCATATTAAACGTTAATCCTTCCAAAAAAAATAAGTTATCTTATTCAGATAACTTATCTAGACTCTAGATCTTTTTGATCGAATACTTCGGATATTGCTTTGCCTGGTGCAACCATCGGCCAGACTTTCTCGTCCCTGCCGATCATGCACTCAATCACAACCGGACCGTCATGATCCAAGGCTGCGGCGATTGCAGGTTCCAGCTGTTCAACGGTTTCGACCTTGAACGCCTTGCACCCCAGACCTTCGGCAACTTTGCAAAAATCGACTTTGTCATCGAAAACCGTAGCCGAGTATCTTTGACTATAGAACAAGTCCTGCCATTGACGAACCATTCCCAGTACCTGATTGTTAAGCACAATTTCAATTATCGGGATATTGTAACGGCTGGCAGTAGCCAATTCGTTAAGATTCATCCTGAAACAGCCGTCTCCCGCAAAATTTATTACGGTTTTTTCCGGCTTGGCCATTTTGGCACCTAAAGCCGCTCCTAGACCATATCCCATTGTCCCTAGACCGCCTGAAGTGATCAGCTGGCGGGGGAACTTGAACTTATAGAATTGAGCCGCCCACATCTGATGCTGTCCTACATCGGTAACGACTATCGCATCATTGTTGGTCATCTCACTGACTTTTTCGATTACTAGCGGACCGGTAAGGCCACGCGGATAAGTGATCGGGAAATTATCCTTCAAGTCGCGGATTTCTTTCATCCAGTGCGGATGGTTCTGCTGCTCAAGAAGGCTGTTGATATCTTTGATAATCTTGCGGGCATCGCCGACAATCCCCAAATCAACCTTGATGTTTTTGTTTATCTCAGCCGCATCGACATCGATGTGGATGATTTTGGCATTGGATGCGAAATGTTTCGAATTCCCGATAACCCGGTCGGAAAAACGGGTTCCAATGGCAATCAGCAAGTCACACCGGGAAACACCCAAGTTGCTCGCCTTAGTCCCATGCATCCCCAACATTCCCGTATAGCGTGGTCTTGTTGTGTCATAGGCACCTTTGGCCATCAGAGAGTCACATACGGGAGCATCAACGATGTTAGCAAATTCCAGCAGTTCATCGTTCGCTCCGGCGATAACTGTCCCGCCTCCGATGAAAATCATCGGTTTGCTTGACTGGCGAATCATGCTCAAAGCTTCTTCAATATCCTCAGGCGAATAAGTATAACCTCTAGAATCGATGAATTCAGGCTCAACCGGCTCGTATTCGGCCATTTCGGCTGTCGCGTTTTTGGTCACATCAATCAATACCGGACCAGGTCTGCCTTCAACTGCAATCTGGAATGCTTTCCTGATTGTCGGAGCCAGATCCCGGGCATCCTTGATGATGAAATTATGCTTTGTGATTGGCATCGTAACCCCAAGGATATCGATTTCCTGGAAGCTGTCTTTACCTAGCAGCGAACGCCCTACATTGGCAGTTATGGCAACCAAAGGAACCGAATCCAGAAAAGCCGTCGCGATACCTGTGACCAGGTTCGTTGCCCCTGGTCCTGAAGTCGCGAAACAGACACCAACTTTTCCGCTCGCTCGAGCGTAACCGTCAGCCGCATGGGCTGCTCCTTGTTCATGTGATGTTAAGATGTGGTTTATTTTGTCGGAGTGATTATACAGGCTGTCGTAGACGTTTAGGATAGCTCCACCGGGGTAACCGAATATCGTATCAACGCCTTGTTCGATAAGACATTTGATGATAATGTCTGAACCATTTAATTCCATATTATATCCTCCTTCTTATTTTGCTTTTAAAATTGCCCCTGTCGCTGCAGATGTAGCTTGAGCGGCATATCTAACCAAGTAACCTTTTTTGATTTTAGGTTCTTTAGGAACCCAGTTTTCTTTTCTTTTTGCGAATTCTTCTTCGGTGATATCGACATCTAGACGATGGTTTGTGATATCTACTGTAATCATGTCGCCCTCTTGGACAAACGCGATTGGTCCACCTAACGCCGCTTCAGGGGAAATGTGACCCAAGCTTGCCCCGCGAGTCGCTCCTGAGAAGCGTCCGTCGGTGATCAATGCCACGTCCTTATCCAATCCCATTCCGGCGATTTCACTGGTCGGTGAAAGCATTTCGCGCATTCCCGGACCACCTTTAGGCCCTTCGTATCGGATTACGACAACGTCACCTTTAACGATTTTTCCATCTCTGATCGCATCGATTGCATCTTCTTCACAGTCGAATACTCGAGCAGGACCGGTATGTTGCATCATTTCTGGAGCAACTGCCGATTGTTTTACAACCGATCCATCAGGTGCCAGGTTGCCTTTCAATACGGCAATCCCACCGATTTCACTGTATGGATTTTCAATCGGACGGATGATGTCGTGATTTGTATTGACATGCCCCGAAATGTTTTCCTTAACCGTTTTTCCCGTGCAGGTGATCAGATCAAGATGGAGCAGATCTTTTTTTGCCAATTCGTTCATTACTGCATAAACCCCACCGGCATCATCAAGATCTTCCATGTAGGTGTTTCCTGCAGGCGCCAGATGGCAAAGGTTCGGTGTCTTTCCAGACACTTCATTGGCGATATCCAGATCAAGTGCCACGCCGGCTTCATAAGCGATAGCTGGCAAGTGCAACATTGTGTTTGTCGAACATCCCAAAGCCATGTCAACTGTCAAGGCATTTTCGAAGGCTTCCTTGGTCATGATATCCAATGGACGGATGTCTTTTTTTACCAGGTCAATGATCTGCATCCCTGCCATTTTTGCAAGTCGGATTCTTGAAGAGTAAACCCCAGGGATCGTTCCGTTTCCACGAAGCCCCATCCCGATGGCTTCAGTCAGACAGTTCATGGAATTGGCAGTGAACATCCCTGAACATGAGCCGCATGATGGGCATGCTTTTTCTTCGTATTCAGTAAGTTTTTCCAGCGCGATTTTTCCCGCATTGAATTGCCCCACGGCTTCGAATACCGAAGAAAGTGAAGTTTTACAACCGTCACTCATTTTACCGGCAAGCATCGGTCCCCCTGATACAAAGATTGTCGGAATGTTGACACGGGCAGCCGCCATCAGCAAACCAGGCACGTTTTTGTCACAGTTAGGAACCATAACCAGACCATCGAACTGATGGGCTGTCGCCAGACACTCGGTGCTGTCGGCAATAAGTTCCCGGGTTACCAGTGAATATTTCATGCCGGTATGGTTCATGGCGATCCCGTCGCAAACAGCGATCGCTGGAACTTCAACCGGAACCCCACCTGCCAGGTAGATTCCTTTTTTTACCGCTTCGGTGATCTTGTCCAGATTGATATGACCTGGAACAATCTCATTGAATGAGTTTACCACCCCGATTAATGGTCGTTTCAACTCCTCATCGATAAACCCGTCAGCCTTAAGCAACGAACGATGGGGCGCTCTTTGCGGTCCTAATTTTATATTATCACTATTCATAATTAATCTCCTAGATTTTCAACTATTAAATCACCCATTTGACGGCAACCGACTTGTTGGCATCCTGGAGCGAAAATATCAACTGTGCGATATCCCTGTTCCAAAACATCATAAATCGCTTTTTCAATAGCGGCGGCTTCGTCAACCAAATTGAAAGTGTAGCGTAACATCATTGCGGCCGAGAGAATCGTGGCAATCGGATTGGCCTTATCCATTGAAGCGATATCCGGAGCAGATCCGTGTGACGGTTCATACATTCCAAATTTGTCTTCTCTAAGACTTGCGCTTGAAAGCATCCCGATTGAACCGGTTATCATGCTGGCCTCATCGGAGAGGATATCCCCGAACATGTTTTCGGTCAGGATGACGTCAAACTGCTGGGGATTCTTGACCAATTGCATCGCGCAGTTGTCCACTAACATATGTTCCAATGAAACATCTGGATATTCCACAGCAACCTCGTTGACGACTTTGCGCCATAGCCTTGAAGTATCAAGAACATTGGCCTTGTCCACAGACGTTACTTTGTTTCTTCTAAGTCTTGCGATATCGAATGCACGATAAGCGATCCGGCGGATTTCTGACTCGCTGTAGCTCATGGCATCACGGGCAACCAGCTGTCCATCTTCCATTTCAGTCGAGCGTTGACCAAAATACAGACCACCGGTAAGCTCACGCATGATCATCATATCGAATCCACCTTTGATCAGTTCCGGCTTTATCGGACAAGCATCGGCCAGCTGTTCATACAGATAGGCCGGGCGCAGGTTAGCGAACAAGCCCAATTCCTTTCTGATTTTCAGCAATCCCGCTTCCGGTCTCAGTTCTGGAGGAAGCTGGTACCATGGCGAGGTGTTGGTGTCGCCACCAATCGATCCGAGCAGGACCGCGTCGGATTTTTTGGCGATCGCCAAGGCCTCATCGCTAAGGGGCACGCCGCAGGCATCAATCGAAGCCCCGCCCATAAGAATCTGGGTGAAATCGAATTGATGGTTGTATTTTTTCTCAATGGCTCTTAGAACCTTCATTGCCTCATCGACAATCTCCGGTCCGATTCCATCACCTTTGATAACTGCAATATTCGCCTTCATTACTGACCTCTTTTTTTAGCTTTGACATAGTTTACCAGACCGTCGAGCTCAATCATTTTTTGCAGGAATGGAGGGAACGGTTGCGCCTGGTATGTCTTGTTTTTGGTATGGTTGGTAATGATTCCCGTATCGTAATCGACGCTGATATTGTCGTTGGCCTCGATATCCTTGCTTGCCACTTCGCACTCGAGAATCGGGAAACCGATATTGATCGAGTTACGGTAGAAAATCCGGGCAAATGAAGCTGCAATTACACATTGCACCCCAGCCGTCTTCAGACAAAGTGGCGCGTGCTCGCGGGATGAACCGCATCCGAAGTTCTTCCCGGCAACGATGAAGTCGCCTTTTTCGACTGTCGAAGCGAAAGACGCATCGATGTCAGCCATCGCATGGCTGGCAAGTTCCTGAGCATCAAAAGAATTCAAATATCGTGCCGGAATGATAACGTCAGTGTCGACATTGTCTCCGTATTTATAAACTTTACCCATTAGATAACCTCCACTTTTTCAGGATTTGCGATATAACCGGCAATCGCGCTAGCGGCTGCCACTTCAGGGGATGCCAGGTAGATCATTGAATCGACATGGCCCATCCGCCCGACAAAGTTGCGGTTTGTGGTAGAAACGCATTTTTCACCAGCCGCCAAGACGCCCATATGGCCACCCATGCAAGGTCCGCAGCTTGGAGTGTTGAATGTGCATCCCGAATTCACGAAAATTTCCGTCAACCCTTCCATGACACATTGCAGGTAGATTTTTTGAGTGGCCGGAACGACTATGACGCGGACGTTAGGATTGACCTGATGTCCTTTTAGAATCGCTGCAGCTTTGCGCAAATCTTCGATTCGCCCGTTTGTACAAGACCCGATGACAACCTGGTCGATTTCGATCTTTTCCATCGCTTCGACTTCATCTATCGTCTTGCCGTTTCCAGGCAAGTGTGGGAACGCCACGGTCGGCCTGATTGCTCCCAGGTCGATTTCGATAACCTGTTCGTAGATCGCATCTTCATCAGCCTTGAAAACTTCGTATGATTTTTTTGAATGTTTTTGAATGTAATCGATCGTCTGGTCGTCGACTTCGAATATCCCGTTCTTTGCGCCGGCTTCGATTGCCATGTTGGCGATGGTGAAACGGTCATCCATCGAGAGGTTCTTGATCCCCTCACCGACAAACTCCATTGATTTGTATAAAGCGCCATCGACGCCAATCAAGGAGATAATATGTAAGATGACATCTTTTCCAGAGACGAATTTTTTCGGTTTTCCACTCAGGACAAACTTGATTGCTGCAGGAACCTTGAACCAAAGTTCGCCAACTGCCATCCCGGTGGCAATATCGGTAGTTCCGACACCGGTTGAAAAAGCGCCCAGAGCTCCGTAAGTGCATGTGTGGCTGTCCGCACCGATGATCAACTCGCCGGCAACGACAATTCCTTTTTCCGGCAACAAGGCATGCTCGATACCCATTTGTCCGATTTCAAAATAGTTCTTCAGGCATTGCTTATGTGAGAATTCTCTTATATCTTTTGCGTTTTGCGCCGATTTTATATCTTTAGCCGGCATGAAGTGGTCAGGTACCAAAACGACTTTTTCAGTGTCAAAGACCTTATCCGCCATTTGTTTGAAAATTGGCAGCGCCATCGGTCCAGTGATATCGTTAGCCATAACAACATCAAGTTTCGCTTCGATCAACTGTCCTGCAACTACCTTATCTAATCCGGCATGTTTTGCTAGGATTTTTTGTGACATGGTCATTCCCATTAATATTTTCCTCCTTTTTTGTGGGTTACTACTAGGGAGTAAATAATTACTCCCCACTAACAACACACAAAAGTGTGCGTTGTTTTTAGTTGTTGATTAATTTGTCTTCGTCAGACCAAGCATATAATTTACGGATTTCTTCACCGGTTTCTTCTGAAATATGTTCAGTACCGATTTGACGCATAGCTTTGAAGTGAGCTTGTCCGCCAGCTGGAGACATATCCAACAAGAAGTCTTTAGCGAAAGTTCCGTCTTGGATGTCTTTCAACACTTTTCTCATAGCTTCTTTAGTGTCTTTAGTGATAATTTTTGGTCCAGTAATGTAGTCACCGTATTCAGCAGTGTTCGAGATTGAATATCTCATTCCTGAGAATCCTGATTGGTAGATCAAGTCAACGATCAGTTTCATTTCATGGATACATTCGAAATAAGCGTTACGTGGATCATATCCAGCTTCAACCAATACTTCGAAACCAGCTTGCATCAAGGCAGAAACCCCACCACATAATACCGCTTGTTCACCGAATAGGTCTGTTTCAGTTTCTGTTCTGAAATCAGTTTCCAATACACCGGCACGAGCTCCACCGATAGCCAATGAGTAAGCTAAAGCTGTTTCCAATGCTGTTCCTGTTTCATCTTGGTGGATAGCCACTAAGCAAGGTACACCTTTTCCAACTTGGTATTCAGATCTAACTGTGTGACCTGGACCTTTTGGAGCAACCATAGTAACGTCAACACCTTTTGGAGCAACGATTTGGTTGTAATGGATGTTGAAACCATGAGCGAACATGATCATGTTTCCTTCTTCCAAGTTTGGTTCGATTGATTCACGGTAAACGCGAGCTTGAGTTTCATCATTGATCAAGATCATAACGATATCCGCTTTTTTAGTCGCTTCGGCTACTGTGTATACTTCAAATCCTTGTTCTTCAGCTCTTTTCCATGATTTTGAACCTTCGTATAAACCGATAATGCAGTTTACACCTGATTCTTTCATATTTAGAGCATGTGCATGTCCTTGAGAACCGTACCCAACTACCGCAACTGTTTTTCCATCTAACTTACTTAAATCGCAATCTGATTCGTAAAAAATTCTAGCCATTTCTAATGTACCCTCCGTTGTTAATTTTTAGAATCTATATCAAAATCATTGACTCCTCGCAGCATTCCGCATAAACCGGTCCGCACGATCTCAACGATATTGAAACCTTTAATCATCGCCACTAATCCGTTAATTTTATTGATATCGCCTGTAGCTTCAATAATTAACGATTCTGGCGCCACATCTATTACATTTGCCCTGAAGACATCTGCTATCGAGATGATTTCACCGCGCGTTTTTGCATCGGCTGAAACCTTAATCAAAACCAATTCCCGATAAACCGAATCATCCTTAGGCAAACGGATGATCTCAATCACTTCAACCAGCTTGGATAGTTGCGACTGGATCTGATCCAAGACATATTCATCACCACGAGCGACCACAGTCATCCGCGAGATATTTTCCTCGGTTGTCTTTCCGACACTCAGGGAATCAATGCTGTAGCCGCGGCGCGAAAACAATCCGGATACCCGAGACAAGACACCGGGGTTGTTTTCCACCAGGATGGATAATACAAAACGTTCTTCCATAATTAATCTCCTTTTTTAGACTGATATAGACGATTCAATGCCGAGATGATCGCCATGGTGGTTGCCGTGGTGATATTCGGATGAACCCCGACTCCGTATTCCTGTCTAGCTGAACCTTTTTCACGCAACAAGACATATGAAGCGGCATTTGAAGACGAACCTGATGTAAGAGCATGTTCGCTGTAGTCGACCAAATGGGCGTAGACGCCACCAAGCTTGTTCAAAGCGTCCTTGACGGCATTGATCGGCCCGTTTCCGTAACCTTCCAACTCGATGTTCTTTCCGTCGTGGCTGACCACGACAAGCGCTTTGCGCTCATATTCACCTTCTTCAGAAATATCAATTAATTTTTGAGATACGAATTTATAAGGATTGGTATTTTCAACATAGTTGTCTACGAAGGTATCATAGACCCGTTCCGGTGAAACCTCTCCTTCAACTTCCGAAATGTTCTGGATCAACTTGGCAAAATCAATCTGCAATCCCCGTGGCAGATGGAAGCCGTACATGCTTTCAAGCACGAATGCCACTCCACCTTTTCCCGATTGGGAATTGATCCGGACAATCGGCTCGTAAGCCCGTCCAAGATCGCTTGGATCAACCGGCAAATACGGAACTTCCCAATATTGGCTTTGGCGCTCATGATATTTGCGGATCCCTTTGTTGATGGCATCCTGATGTGAACCGCTGAATGCGGTGAACACCAATTTTCCTGCATAGGGATGACGTGGTCCGACTTCCATTTTTGTGACTTTTTCAAAGACACGTCTGATTTCGTTGATATTGCTCAATTCCAATTCCGGATCGATTCCCTGGCTAAACAAGTTCAAAGCCAAGGTCACGATATCCACGTTCCCAGTTCTTTCACCATTGCCAAACAATGTCCCTTCGACACGGTCAGCTCCGGCCATGATACCAAGTTCGCTGGCAGCAACTCCGGTTCCGCGGTCATTGTGGGTATGCAATGAAACGATTACCCGTTCGCGATCACTGAATTTGTTGCACATATATTCAATCTGGTCGGCATAGATATTCGGAGTCGATTTTTCTTCGGTTGATGGCAAGTTTATGATTACTTTGTTTTCTTTGCTTGCACCCCAGGTATCCATCACCGCTTCGCAGACCTCTACTGCATAGTCGAGTTCGGTTCCGGTGAAGCTTTCCGGTGAATACTCCAAGATGACCTCTCCGGTGAACTCCTGTGACAACTCCTTGACCAGTTTGACGCCGTCGATAGCGATCTGTTTTATTTCTTCTTTCGACTTGTTGAAAACCACATCACGCTGCAGTGTCGAAGTCGAATTGTAGATATGGACAATCGCCCGAGGCAATCCTTCCAAAGCTTCGAATGTTTTTCTGATCAAGTGTTCCCGGGCCTGGGTCAGAACCTGGATAGTCACATCATCGGGTACCAGGTTTTCCTCAACCAACAATCTTAAAAAATCGTACTCGATTTGTGAAGAAGAAGGAAAGCCGACTTCGATTTCCTTGAAGCCCATGTCAACTAATAATTGGAACATTTCCACTTTTTCTTCAATTTTCATCGGCGTGACCAAAGCTTGATTGCCATCGCGCAAGTCTACCGAGACCCATTTCGGGGCTTTTTCGATAACCTTGTCCGGCCAAGTCCGATTTGCCATTTTGATTGGTTCAAAGCGTTTATATTTCTGATAGTTCATCATATTATTACTCCTTTATCTTTATAAAAAAACTCTCGTACACAAAACAATGCGTTTTGAGGACGAGAGCTATACACTTCGTGGTTCCACCTCGATTCATCAATATCTCACAATATCAATCTCAGTAGGTAAAAAATACCTTAGCTTTATAACGGTAGCCAATCGTAGCAGCTTACTTGTATTTCAGCGCTCCACTCCAGGACGAGTTCAATATGCTTCTCACGAATCTTTCCACCATCCAGATTCTCTCTATGCTTCAAAGAATATTTACTATTCCCCTTCAATGCGTTTAGGTTGTTAAAAACATGATATACGTGCCGGTACAAAAAGTCAACCGATTTTTTTAAAAATTTACTCAAATTAAAATTTTAATAACGTAATTTATGAATATGCTAAATTAGCTTACTTTTCCATTCCATAACCAATTAATTCATCAATTAATGTGGGATAATCGTAACCTGCTGCCGCCATCAGCATCGGAAACATGGAAATATTGGTGAATCCCGGCAAGGTGTTGATCTCATTGAGGTATACCGCTCCGGTGTCCTGATCAAGGAAAAAATCAACCCGGCTATAGCCTGAGCCATCAATAGCCCGATAAGCTCTCAATGCAAGGGCGCGGATGTCTTCCTGGATCTTTTTGTCGACGCGCGCAGGAATAACCGTGCTCGACTCACTGTCTTCATACTTGGATTCGAAAGTGTAGAATTCCCCATGGGGCATGACCTGCCCGACAGGAGATACGACCACTTCGTCATTGCCCATGACCCCGACTTCAAGTTCGACGCAGTTGATTGCCTTTTCAACTACCACCTTGTCATCATAATAGCTTGCCTGTTCCAATTTTTCCATCAATTCGCTCTTTTTATTCACCTTGTAGCAACCCACGCTGCTTCCTTGACGGCTGGCCTTGACAAAGCAAGGGAATGAAAGCTTGTCTTCGATTATCTCTTCGATATTCGGATGGAAATCGAATTCGTCGTCGACAACCACAAGCTGGCCGTTTTTAAGTTTCTTGACATACAGCGATGGCGTTTGTGGGACGTTGGCGCTGTCCAGGACTTTTTTTGTGTAAATCTTGTCCATCGCAACAGCGCTGGCAAGAACCTTGCATCCGACATAGCTGATATCGGCCAATTCAAAAAGCCCTTGGATTGTCCCATCCTCTCCAAAAAGACCATGAAGCATCGGCCAGACCACATCATTGGCCTTGAGAAGCTCGAAGATGTCAGTTATTTTCCGGGCACCATCGAGCCATTGCTTGCTGTTTAAGTCGACAGTTGGATCAAGCTCGTAAAAGCCACCATCAAGATCGATTCCTACCAGTGTGAGCCGGTATTTGTCCTTGTTTATATTTTTCAAGACCGAGGTTGCCGAAAGCCGCGAAATCTTGTGTTCGCTCGACTTACCTCCGCACATTAAGATTAATTTAGTTTTCCCCATATTTTTTCACCAATCCTTCGACCACATTTTTTAATTTCATGGAATTTGAACCCTTTATCAGGACAACATCATTGTATTCAAGCGTATCGATTAAATCACCCAACAATTCTTCGTTGTTATCGAAATGATAAACAACCCCGCGGTATGAATCCTGGATGACGCTTGTTTCCTTGCCAACCGTATAGACGATATCGATATTCAATTCATTCAGATAATCACCGACATCCTTGTGGAGCTCTCTTGAATATTCGCCGAGTTCAAGCATGTCACCGATAACCGCGATCTTTCGGTTCTTGTACGCCGCCAGCATTTTCAAGCTGGCCTTTAGACTATCGGTTGAGCTGTTGTAGCTGCCATCAATGATCGTCAGACCTTCAAGCTTGATTATGTCATGGCGATTCTTGGTCAGCTTGAAAGTTGCGATGCCCTGCTTGATCAGCTCGATGTCGATCCCTAGCTCCAACCCTACTCCGACTGCGATCAAGGCGTTGGCCACATAGTGCTCTCCAGGAGTGGGAATGACAAAGTGGTGCATCTGGTTGCCAAGGATCAAATCGAATTCGCTGGATTCCAGTTTCGATTGCACATTCAATGCCCGGTAATCGTTATGCGGACCGAACCCGACCATCAGATAGTTCGGGTACTTTACCGTCCGCAGCAGGTCATTGTCACCATTGACGATAAGGAGTGCGCCGATATTGCCATCCATTATCTCGCATTTGGCTTTGAGAATGTTCTCACGCGAACCCAGGTTCCCTATATGGGCTGTCCCTACGTTCGTGATGCAGGCCACATCGAGCTGGGCAATCTTGGAAAGGTAAGAAATCTCGTTTTCATGGTTCATTCCCATTTCCAGGACCATAACTTCCTCACCGTTGTAGTTGAGCATCGTCAGCGGCAGCCCGAGTTCATTGTTGTAGTTGCCCTTTGTTGCCAAAGTAGTGAACTTCTGACTAACCACATTGGCGATAAGATCTCGGGTGCTTGTCTTTCCGACCGAACCGGTGACCCCAATCACCTTGAGATCGTTGTGGACCCGCAGATAATGAGCCATCTTTCCCAAAGCCTTCACTACATCGTCAACTTTGATTACCAGGGCGTTAGAGTATTGTCCGTCATTGGAAACCAAAACCACCTTGGCTCCCTTGGCAATTGCCATTTCGACAAAGTCATGGCCGTCCACATTTTCACCGGCGATTGCCACATAGCAGTTTCCTGGTTGAACCAATCGGCTGTCCTGGGTGATCCCGATGAATTCCTCGTTGATGTCACCGGCCAGGACCATCCCATTCGTGGCCGCAATTATTTCGTAACCCTTCATCTAAACCTCCATGCTTCCTTCAAGCGATTGACTCTCGTCAATAAGATTGTAATTCAATTCATCATCGATAGTGACGATGTGGTCATTTACCACAATAAATTTGGTAAAATCGATTTGATTTGATATGATTTCAATTTGCCCCAAGTCATAGAGGACAATTCCCTGATAGGAAACGAAAACCAGTTTGTTCTGGTAGACATTGAGCATCAAAAACGGCAGGACATCGCCATACTCGTTGGCATAGAGCAAAGTAGCCTGATTCACATCGATATCGTATTGCCATAAGCCGCTGGTGGCGGTGTAGTAAACCTTGCCCTCGCACACCAGAAAACTGGTGACCTCGCCAGCGACAAGGGTCTCGATATTGCCTTGGCCATCTATCATTTTCACAGCTGCCTCGTCATCGAGATAATATATACTCCCGTCCACAATCATCAACGCGTAGCTGGGTTCATCATTAAGTTTTTCAGTTTCCAGACTTTCCAGATTCAATCTGTATATCGATTCATTGTCACCATCATCCTGGTAATACAGGTAATCATCATCGAGTATCGGATAGTATATGTTCGTCAACAATTTTTCCGGCGTATACTGGAACTCCTTGTCAACCCGGTAGAAATCATAATATTCGTCGCAGTAATAGATATGGTTTTCATCAACCAGAAGATAATTTACCAGCTGGTTGCTCAACAGTTCTCCACCCTGGAAGTCCGGAGAATTCCGGTACAGTCCACCCCCGCTGTATGTAAAGCAATTGCTGCCATCATATGCCACCATGGCACCATACGCTACGGCCAACTGGGGTTGAATCTTTGCCTGGTTGGAAATTGTCACTTCCTGCGCGTTGGAACTTTGATTGCTTGCGGTCGTGAAAGACGGCATGAATCTATACGCCAGAAGCCCGACAATGATCACGGCGGCACTCACCAAATAGACCCTGTAATTCAAAAATCCCTGGGCGGATCTTTTTTTATAACCGCACAAATCACATTCGTTTCTTTCATTCAATTCACTGCTACAGTTTGGACATTTCATGTAACCACCTCACCTAATGATTTTAGCACATTCATTTTAGTTTTAAAACAAAATAATAACCACAAAAAAACACCGGCGCATGGACCGGTGCTAGTCGTTAGTTTCTTCATCCACAACTTCATAATCGACATCGATGACGTCATTTGAAGATCGGTATGTTTCCTGCGTACTCTGGTAATAATCGCTTGATTTATGCTGCGTAGAATTCTCTTTATTCTGGTTGAGATATTCTTCCATCCTCTTGGCAAGCATATGTCGCTTGATCATACCGTAAATCATTGTCGCCCCAAGGATAATCCAGAATATCGGGCTTTGAATCAGACCGATAAAAATACTAAAAATCGTGAATACAACCAAAAACAATATAATGAAATTTATAATATACATTTTCTTTTTCCAACTCCTTAGCCCTATATTAGCCAGCGTATGTTAACCAATTATGAATTCAAATAATTCTTTTATGGGAATTTCCAAACCCCGGGCAATTTTTTCAATGGTTTGCAAGGACACGTTCCGTGCCCCGCGTTCGACATCGCTGATGTAGTTTTTCGAAAGGCCACTGCGAAAACCCAATTCCTCCTGGGAAATGTTTTTTCCGATGCGGATCCGCCGCACCTGGGCGCCAAACGTTTTCTCGATACGTTCCATAATCAGTCCTCAAGTTTCATCAGTGACTTGGCCATCTCGTGAACTTTCTTGAACCGTCTCGAGATGCTCGCCTTTGAGATGGGGTGTCCGTTAAGCTGTTCGTAAATAACTCCAATCTCATTAAGAGTGCTCTCAGGATTGTCGATCCTGATCTGACAAAGATCACGCGAAATTTCATCCAGGGTGTCCAACGAATCGAACATCATGATGACATTGATGTCGTTTAGTTGCTGGTTTGCGGCATTCATGGTCTTCACCTCGTTGGCGATATCGCAGTTGTTCCAGCGGTTGACCGTATTCATCATCGACCGGTCGATTCGCGTGCTTTCAAACTGCATTACCGACTGGCTTGCCCCGATCGCCCGCAAAAAATCACCGATCTTTTCGGATGATTTCAAGTAGACCACGTACTTGTTGCGCCGGGTCGTCATCTTCGCATGGAGCTCATAATAGTTCATCAGCTCCAGTACAAAAGCAGCGTACTCGTCATCCATGAACGTCATCTCCAAATGGTAGTTGGAAGTGTCGGGATTATTGACCGAACCGCAACTGAGGAATGCCCCAGCCAGATAGGCTCGCTTGCAACAATCCTTTTTCAACAGAGCCATCTGGGGGATTGCCACAAAGCCAAGATTGGAAATCAACTCAAGGTCATCGAGGATCTCCCGGGCCTTGGTCACCTTGAGCATGTAGACATTGTTCTTCTTGAGTTTCATCTTGCGAGAAACGAGAAACTCGATATTGGGATTGTAAAGACCTTTTAGCATCTTGTGAAGTTTCGATGCGATTTTGGCATTTTCGGTCCTTATGGTCAAGGACAGTCCTTGGGAGCTCAGCGACAGGGTTCCATTGATCTTAATGACTGCCATGAGCAAAGCCTTGGAGCAACATTTGTCAAAATCGTTAAGCACGACTTCCTCTTTTACTATTCTTGAAAATGTGATCATCCATCAAACGCATCGCGATGGAACCGATAAACGCGATATTTTCCTTTATAATAGTCCGCAAAATAGTTGGCCAGGGTAACGGAACGATGCTGTCCGCCCGTGCACCCGATTCCTATGGTAAGATGCTGCTTGCCTTCGAGCACGTATTGCTCCAACAGGTAATCTAACAGCTGCTTGAGCCGTTCGATGAAAATCTGGGTCTCGTTTTTCGTGATGACATAATCATAAACTTCCTTGTTGTTGCCAGTAAGCGGCCTCAACTCATCGATATAGAAAGGATTTGGCAAAAATCGGACATCGAAAAGCAAATCGCAATCGCGTGGCACCCCGTTCTTATAACCGAAAGACTCGAAGGTTATGGTCATTCCCCGACTCTTTTCCTGGTCGTAATACTCCATCAGGATATTTTGAAATTTTGGTTTTTTCAGATTGGTAGTATCAATTATGTAATTGGCCAATTTGACAACCTGGTTGGAATCCTCGCGTTCCACCGTAATCGCGTCAAGCAATGATGAAACTTTGTTGGAAATCATCAAAGGATGTATCCGTCTTGATTCCTTATATCGTTTTATCAGCACTTCGTTGGAACAATCAAGAAACAAGACCGAAACATGGAGCCATTCCATATTCTCAAGAATCATGATTGCCTGCTGCACCTCTTCAATTTGTATTGCCAAGGCCACCTTTCCGGTTGTCGGCTGATTTTTAAGATATTCGCCAAACTCCGGTAAAAGCGCTACGGGATAATTGTCAATGCAGCGATAGGCCATTGTCTCGAAAGCCTCCATCGCCGAGGTCTTGCCAGCTCCTGACATCCCCGTCACGACGACCACTTCATATCTATCCACTTCCATCACCTGCCTTTGTACCATTATAGCATAGATGCCTGTGATTTTCTTATATTATCACAATGAATTTTTATCATCCTCTCATATTGACAATCATCGATACATGAAGTATCATGATGCTATATAAGGAGATTTGATTATGGAAAAAGTTAAAGTTGCATTTGTCTGCATCCACAACTCGTGCCGTTCTCAAATGGCCGAGGGCTGGGCCAAGCATCTAGGGGGCGAATTCATCGAAGCCTATTCGGCCGGAACGGAGGATTATCCCGAAGTCAAACCGGATGCGGTTAAGGTAATGGAGCAAGCCGGGGTGTCGATGAAGGGCCACCAGCCCAAACTGCTTGAAGCGATTCCTCAAGTCGACGTGGTCATCACCATGGGGTGCGGAGTCAAGTGTCCCTACCTGCCCTCAAGACACCGTGAGGACTGGGGATTGGAAGATCCTTCTGGAAAACCCTTCGAAGAATTCATCAAGACCCGCGAACTGATCAAGGAAAAGGTCCTGGATCTTATCAAGAGAATCGAAGAAAACACTCTTTTTGAAAACTAGCCGCATGCTGTGTGGCTTTTTTCATTTCCGTCATAAAAGAAAAAAAGACCGAACCCTCAGGTTCAGTCCAACAATGATGCGATTTTTTGTCCGGCAATAGCTCCGTCGTTGGTTGCAGTGACAACCTGACGCAATCCCTTTTGCCGCACGTCTCCCGCCGCAAATACCATCGGAATTTTTGTCGCCATGGTTTCATCCGTGATGACATACCCAGATTCGTCAAGAATTCCCAGATTCTTCGCGAATTCGCTCACCGGCAGCAACCCTAGATAAGGGAAGATTCCCGATACGGCGACCTCGCTGATTTCGCCGGTATTCGAATCAATCACGGCAATTCCCGCCACCTTTCCATCAGCTTCGATTATATGGTGCGGTTTTTTAAGTTTGTGGACCACTATTTTTTCATTTTGGGCCATCTTGTCCAGGGCAATCTTGTCCGCCCGGAAAACATCGCGGCGGATGAAAATGTGGACCCTGCTGGCGAAATTGGTAAGGTACAGCGCTTCCTCAACCGCCGAATTCCCACCTCCAACAACCGCTACTTCCTTGTCGCGGTAGAATGGCGCATCACATACAGCACAGTAGGAAACACCTTTTCCAGTCAGCTCCTCTTCCTTGTCGATGCCCATCTTTCTTTCACGGGTTCCTGATGCGATGAGTACCGCCTTGCATTTGTAGGTTGTATCTTCACAAACAACTTCCTTGTGGTCGCCAACATCCTTGATGTCGATCACGTTGCCATAGACGTGTTCCCCGCCAAAACTCAGGGCATGCTCATAAAGCTCATACGCCAGTTCCGGCCCGGTCTTCATCTTGATGCCTGGATAGTTTTCGATTTCCGCCGTCAGGTTCAATTTCCCTCCTGGAGCGCCATTGTCCAGGACAATCGCCGACAATCCTGCCCGGGTCGCATAAAGCATCGCTGAGAGGCCGGCTGGCCCAGCTCCAATTATTACTAGATCTTTCATATCAATTCCTCCGTGGTTTAAATAATTATAACATCCATTCAATATAGTTCAATCAATGTGCATCTATTAATCGTTCTGGCTGTCACGGTCGTAAAACTGGCTGTGATATACACAGGTGGCCACTGCGTTCTTCCATCCCTGATAATATCTGGCAGCCTTGACCTCAGACAACTGCGGTTGGAATCTGATTTGGCCTGGAATCCGTTCATCGAGCATCTTTCCAACAGGGTAGTATCCTGTTGCCAGACCCGCCAGCAATGCCGCTCCCAGAGCAGTCGTTTCGGCTATTGGCGCTTTTACCACTTCTGTCTGGAGGATATCCGCCTGGAATTGCATCAAAAAATCATTGTCGGTGACCTTGCCGTCAACTTTCAACACCTTGATGTCGATCCCGCTTTCCTGGACCATAACCTCAAGGACATCCCTGGTCTGGTAAGCCAGCGCTTCCAAGGCGGACCGGACAAAAGTGTTCTTTGTGGTCGCTCCGGTTATCCCCACAATCATCCCTCTGCTTTGATAATTCCAATAAGGCGCTCCCAAACCGACGAAGGCTGGGACGAAATAGACGTTCTCGTTGTCTTTTATCGCGGTTGCCATCGCGCTGGTGGATTGCGGTTTGGCGAAAAGTTCCAGTCCCCTCTGGAGCCATTTGATGGCACTACCAGCCACGAAAACCGAGCCTTCAAGAGCGTAGGTGACCTCATTGTCCAGTGACCAGGCGATAGTTGTCAGCAGTCCGTTGCTTGACCTGATCGGTTTTCCACCGGTGTTCATCAAAAGGAAGCAACCGGTACCGTAGGTGTTTTTCACCATGCCGCTTTGGAAGCAGCCATGGCCAAACAGCGACGCCTGCTGGTCCCCAACCAGTGAGCGGATTTCGACCGTCAAGCCATTCATGACTGCCCCGGCTGTTGTTCCAAAATAGCCGCTGGAGTTTTTAACCTCAGGAAGCATCGTTTCGGGGATATCGAGGATCTCGAGCAACTGTCGATCCCATTGCAAATCATATATGTTGAAGATAAGGGTCCTTGATGCATTCGTAAAATCGGTCGCATGGACCGCTCCATTAGTCAGCTTGTAAAGCAGCCAGCTATCCACGGTCCCGAAAAGAAGGTCTCCGGCCAAGGCTTTTTCGCGCGCTCCGGCCACGTTGTCGAGAAT
Organism: Erysipelotrichaceae bacterium; assembly: GCA_028698185.1. Taxonomy (GTDB): domain Bacteria; phylum Bacillota_I; class Bacilli_A; order Erysipelotrichales; family Coprobacillaceae; genus JAQVDW01. The sequence continues at coordinate 42,014 of JAQVDW010000002.1, forward strand.
CCACTTTATCTTGGTCGCTGAAAAATACGGATCGATCACCAGTCCGGTCTTTTCCTGGAAAAGTTCCTGATAGCCCTGTTCCTTGAGCTGGTGACAAATCTGGTCGGACTGACGCGATTGCCAGATAATCGCATTGTAAACCGGCTGTTGGGTCGACCTGTCAAAGACGACCGTAGTCTCTCTTTGATTGGTGATCCCGATGCTCTCGATTTGTTCCATCTTGATATCGGCTTTTTCGATGGCGGCAAAAATGCATTCACGGACACTCGCAAATATCTCATTGGCGTCCTGTTCGACCCAGCCATCGTGCGGGTAATGGCTGGCCACTTCTTTCTGGGCAATTGCGACAACTGCCATTTTTGAATCGAAAATCACTACCCGGGAAGATGTCGTTCCCTGGTCGATAGCGATCACATACTTATTCATCAGTTTGCCCCCTTTGACATGTCATATATATCATTTTATCACTGTTTCATGTATTTTTAAAGATTCCGCTCAAACAAAAAAAGGCAATCTCATTGCCTATTTTTGATCAAACCGGATTATTTTCTCGACCCGGTTGAAAACTTGTTCATTGACCATCATATTAAGGGATACCGGGTTGAAAATCAAACTATCAACCCCTTTTGAAAGAGACTGCAGGTCATGATAGCTTACCGTAAGGCTGGTGAACTCCTGCTTTTGGTTGAAAGCCGCAAACTCGTAGATGTCGCTGAAGACAAATTGCGCCTTTTTCCCGTCCTTGTTTGTGAATATCGGAATCTCAAACTGGGCTTTGCCATCTTCGGTCGATTCTTCCTTTTTGCCCTTGACCGGAACTAGAAACTGAGCTGTGGCGAATTTCTTCAAAAAGGCTGCTTCATCCTGATTGGTAGCCTTGTTCGACCTCGCTTTTTCAATAAATGAACACGCCACCACCAATAGCTCACTGTTGTCAAGCTTGGCTTGTGGAACTGCATCAAAGATCTCGTCGACTTTGATGATGACCGTCTGGTCCTTCACCACCAGTTCGAGTAGCCCGATCCCGCAACGGCGGATGTCTCCGGCTAAAAACGACCGGTTGTCAGTCTTGGTACCCATGCCTAGCACCTTGACATTGGCATGATCAAGATTCTTTTGATATTGGTCGAAATCTTCTTTGGCCACAAACATCTTCGTGCATGTTCGTCCAAGATAGTCCTCGAGATAGTATAGCCGGGTGTTTTTGGACCGGACGAAAATCAGGTCTTCCATCGATTTCACCTTATCCAACAGCTTTAGATACACATCTTCTTCATAGCTTGATTCATATTCTTCCATCAGTTTCAATAGCTCTTCCATTTTTATCTTCCCCCTCGACTAAAAGCATTATACCATAAAATCACAAACAATAAAAAGAACCATCAAGTCACTTTCTCGATGATTCTTCGATTATTACCGATTCTATCTGATCGAAGCTGTCAATCAGGTAGTCGGCTCCCGCCTGCTCGATATGGACATAGCCTTTGGGGCTCCACTTGACCCCGACACTGACGATTTTGGCATTTTTCGCCGCCAGGATGTCCGTGTCGTTGTCACCGACATAGATGCCTTTGCTCCGTTCGAGTTTGTCCAATACATAATTGATGCCTTCGGGGTCGGGCTTTGGCTTGCTTACCTGGTCGGATCCGATGACGATATCGAAATATTGGCGCAACCCAAACAGGTCCAGACCAAGATAGGCCGATTCCCGGAATTTGGTTGTGACAATGGCCAGGGGATATCCTTTTTCCTTGAGTCTGGCCAAGGTTTTCTCGACTCCGGGATAGATGGTAACATACTTTTCATGGATTTCATGATTGTATCTGCGGTAATCCCGGACGCATTCTTCAACGATCCCCCGCTCGAAATATCGGCTAAACGAGGTTCTCAGGCTGGGACCAAGAAATGAATGAAGTTCCTCCCGGGTCAGTTCATGACCGGGCAGATACTTGTCGAAGACATACCTGAAAGTTTCAAAGATAAGACTGTCGGTATTGATGACCGTCCCATCAAGATCAAAAATCACTGCTAAATCCATCATTGCCACCTAATTCTTTTGACAACCACGTATGCCATACCGGCAAGACCGACGGCGACAAATACAACCGAAGTCAACTGGGCCGTCCGGAATCCCAGGACATAGAGACTGTCGGTGCGCAACCCTTCGACAAAGAAACGGATTATGCCATACCAGATGAAATAACTGAAGAATTCCATCCCCTGGTGGCTGGCCACTCTTTTTACCACGAAGAAAATAAGAAGGAACCCGATGACATTGAGGATTGACTCATACAGGAACGTCGGATGATAGTAAATTCCGTTGATTGCCATGCCGTCAATGATGAAATTGGGCAAATGCAGGCTTTCCAAGAAGCTGCGGCTGACCTGAGAGCCATGGGCCTCCTGGTTGAAAAAGTTGCCCCAGCGCCCCAGTGCCTGGGCGACTAATACCTCTGGCATGATCGCATCGCCGGCTTGTAGGAAACCGATGCCTTTCTTTTTGAAGAAATAATACGAAAATATCAGACCGGCAACCACACCACCTTGAATCGCAAGTCCGCCATGGTCAATCCTGATGATCTCGCTTGGATTTTGCGAGTAGATTTCATTCCACATGAAGACCACATACCAGAGGCGGGCCCCGGCGATGCCAATGGGCATCAGGTAAAAAACGAAGTCCGACAGGATCTCTTTGTCATATCCTAGTTTCTTGAAGTTGTGCTGGCCGATCAGATAGGCGACCACAACCCCAGTCAGGATGAAAACCGCGTAATACTGGATCGAGATTCCACCGATTTGGAAAAATGTCTGACGATCGACAAAAAACATCATTCGCCACCTTTATTGGCATCAATATTGGCAAGAATCCGGTTGACAAATTCTTTCGACGAATCGACACCGCTCTCTTTTAGGCGCATGTTCATTACGGCCGATTCGATGATAACCGCCATTGAACGTCCCGAAGATACCGGAACAATCACGCGCGGGATTTCGATATCAAGAACTTCCTCATACGACTGAATCTCGTCGAGACCAAGACGGGCGTATTCCCTTGATGGAACCCAACGGTCTAGCTGGATGATCAGATCCACATTGTCATCCTCGAGGATGGACCCGATTCCAAACATCTTTGAAACGTCGATTACCCCGATTCCGCGGATCTCCAGAAGGGAATAGAGAACCTTCGGTGCCCGACCGACGATTTTCTGTCCCAGATTGATCAGTTCGATCGCGTCATCGGCAATCAAAAGATGACCTCTTTTTATAAGTTCCAGAGCGATTTCCGATTTACCGATCCCGGATTCGCCTTTGATGATTACACCTTTTCCATAAATATTCAGGAAAACCCCATGCATCAGCGTTTCCTTGGCCAAAGCCCGGTCAAGTTTGTTTGTAAGGTTCATCGACACCCTACCGGTCGCATTTTCCGTAACGAAGATCGGAAAGTTCTTCGCAATCGCCACGTCCATAAGGATCGGGGGACAGGTATATCCCTTACAGATGATGACGCATGGCGTCTGGTCATGGAGCAGCTTTGGAAATATCTCCTTTTGCCGCTCAACCGTCATCTCGGAAATGAATGCCATCTCTTTGGCTCCCAGGATGATCAGTCGCTTGAATTCACTGTTTTTAAAGTATCCCGCCAGTTCGAACCCGGGGCGGTTGACCTCGGGTATCACAACTTCACGGTTTAATGATTCTTCATTACCGGTAATTTGGATGTAGGTGTCCAAATTCAACAAATCACGAATCTTAATTGATTTTGCCATTTTTATCTCCTCACAATAATTTCTTCAGGAATGATCCAGTATATGATTGTTCGCACTTAGCCACCTTTTCAGGGGTGCCTGAGACAACCACAGTACCTCCATTATCCCCTCCTTCGGGCCCTAAGTCAATAATATAGTCAGCAACCTTGATGACATCGAGATTATGTTCGATGATTATAACCGTATCTCCCTGGGCGACGATATGATCAAGAACCTCGATCAGTTTGGCCACGTCATGGCTGTGCAAACCGGTCGTTGGCTCATCCAGGATGTAGACCGTCTTCCCGGTGGCTTTTTTCTGGAGTTCCGAAGCCAGCTTGACCCGCTGCGCTTCACCGCCCGAAAGAGTCGTCGCCGACTGACCGAGCTTGATATACCCAAGTCCCACATCGTACAGCGCCTGCAATTTGCCCCTGATTCTTGGGATGTTCTCGAAGAATTCCAACGAATCTTCGATTGTCATCTCCAATACGTCAAAGATGTTTTTATCCTTATATGTTACCTGGAGTGTCTCGTCATTGTAGCGTTTGCCGTGGCATTCGTTGCAAGGGACATAGACATCCGGCAGGAAATGCATCGAAATCTTCTTGACACCGTCACCCTGGCAGGCCTCGCAGCGGCCACCCTTGACATTGAACGAGAACCGGCCCTTGTCATAGCCCCGGATCTTGGCCTCGTTGGTTGAGGCGAACAGGTCCCGGATCAGATCAAACACTCCGGTGTAGGTCACCGGATTCGAGCGCGGCGTCCGACCGATCGGGTCCTGGGAAACCTCAATCACCTTGTCGACATGCTCAAGACCTTTTATCTCCTTATGCAATCCCGGTTTTTCCTTGGACTTGTAGATGGCGTTTTTCAATGCCTTACCTAGAATGTCATTGACCAGGGTCGATTTCCCCGAACCACTGACCCCGGTGACGACATTGAAGCAGCCAATCGGGAACTTGACTTTGATATTCTTAAGATTGTTTTCGTTCGCTCCGATTATCTCGAGATATTTCTTCTGGGGCTTCCGCCTCTTTTCCGGTACCGGAACTTTGAGCTTGCCTGAAAGATATTGGCCGGTGATTGACTCTTCACACTCCCCAATCAGATCCGGAACACCGCTGTAGATGACTTCACCGCCATGAACGCCGGCCCCCGGGCCGATATCAACGATATAGTCGCTGGCGCGCATCGTATCCTCGTCATGTTCGACAACAATCACGCTGTTGCCAAGATCGCGGATATCAAGGAGCGCCTGGATCAGTTTTTCATTGTCCCTCTGGTGCAGGCCGATCGAAGGCTCGTCGAGCACATACAGCACTCCAGACAACCTTGTCCCGATTTGCGTCGCCAGGCGGATCCGCTGGGCTTCACCCCCGGAAAGGGTACCCGCCTTGCGGGCAAGGTCAAGATACCCCAAACCTACCTGGGACAAAAAGGTCAAGCGGTCCTGGATTTCCTTGACAACCAGCCGGGCGATGTTACGTTGATAATCATCGAGCTTAAGTTCCCTGATGAAATTCAGGGCATCGAGAATCGAAAGATGGGTGAACTGCGCGATATTCAAGCCGCCGACCTTCACCGCCAGCACCTTGTCATTGAGCCGGTCCCCGTTACAAGTCATACATGTATGTTCACCCATGAACGAAGCGTACCATTCCTTCGACCATGAAGACGTCGTTTCCTGATAAAGCCGCGAGATCGATGATTTCACTCCTTCGATCGCCTTGAACTGGTCGGTCCGCGTCCCGCTCGCCGAGATGAGCGTATACTTGATTGGGACATGGGAACCATAAAAAATAATATTGAGTTCCTTCTTGGTGAAGTTTTTCAAAGGTTTGTCACAGTCGATCTGGTAGTAATCGCACAAAGCCAAAAACCGCTGCCATTCCAGGCGGCTTGTTCCAACCGCCGATTTGAAATAGCGGATTCCACCTTGATTGATCGACAGATCCCAGTCCGGGATAAGCAGGTCGTCGTCAACCTCGTTCTTGATTCCCAGCCCCCGGCAATCTGGGCACGCTCCCAACGGGTTGTTGAAAGAGAACAGCCGGGGTTCCAGTGTGGGAACCGAGAAGCCGCAGATCGGACATGAGAGATGTTCGCTGAAAAGTTCCTGTTCGCCACTGTCAAGATTCACGACAATGACTTCGCCACCGGTAAGCTTGAGCCCTACTTCGAGCGAGTCCACCAGTCGGCTGCGGTAATTCTCTCTTTTGACAATCCGGTCGACGATGACCTCGATGTTGTGTTTCTTGTTTTTCTCCAGGGCGGAAACTTCCTCAAGAAGCATGTTTTCGCCATCGACCCTGACCCGGACAAATCCCTGGGCAAGAAGGTCCTCGAACAGTTCCTTGAATGTCCCTTTCTGGTTCTTGGCCACGCTGGCTAGAATCTGCAGCTTGGTCCCGTCAGGATATCCGTCGATTGTGTCCGCCATTTGTTTGGTCGTTTGCGCCATGATCGGGATATTGTGCTCCGGACAGTAGGCAATCCCGATCCGCCCATATAACAGCCGCAGATAATCATAAATCTCGGTTACCGTACCGACTGTGGACCGGGGATTGTTCGATGTTGTCTTCTGGTCAATGGCAATCGCCGGCGAGAGTCCGTCGATGCTGTCGACATCAGGCTTTTCCATGTTCCCCAAAAACTGGCGGGCATAGGCGCTAAGGGACTCGACATACCGCCGTTGCCCCTCGGCATAGATCGTATCAAAAGCCAATGACGATTTTCCCGAACCGGACAACCCGGTCAGAATCACCAGCTTGTCTTTCGGGATCGTCAAGTCAATATTTTTAAGGTTGTTTTCACGGGCGCCCTTTATAACTAAAAAATCTTTATTTGCCATATTTACCTCTTACTATATCTATAATTTTATCCCGGGCCATTCCCTTGAGCTGGAGGTCATATGCCTCGTCGAGTATCCGGCCGTATCTTTTTGGATCGGGAATGCCCCATTCGACAAGGTCCCGGCCCCGCAGATAAGGCTCCAGGGCCTTCTTTCCATGTTTGGCCGTCATTTCGCTGACGAATTTCGTCACCAGCTTGTAATCGAGATAACCTTCTTTTTTCCGGCCCAGTTTGTCGCACTTGGTCAGCAGGAACAATTCATCGAGACTTACCGCAGGTTCGATATCCTTGAGCAATCTGAGGTAATTGTAGTCCTGGTTGGACTTCCGGGCCATATTCATCAGACTCATGTGGTATCTGATCATGACCTTGAGATATTTGGCCATCTCCTTGTTTTTGATCAGGTCGCTTAGCTGCTGGTCAAAAACCTCGACCCCGACCTGGGCATGATAAGGGGCATGGAGATCGCTTGTAGTGACCTCAGGTTTCCCGATGTCATGCAGGAAGTTGGCCCACATGAAATAACTCGGGTTAGAAGTCTTTTGTTTTACCAGGGAAGCCAGCTCCACCACCATTATCGTGTGATTCAAAACATTCCCTTCAGGATGGTAGTCTAACCTTTGCATCGTCGTTTCCTGATCCTGCAAAGGTTTGAGAAGACCGTTTATTTCCCGCAGGAAGCTGATGCCGCTGCCGGGATATGGCCCCAAAAGCATCTTGTCATATTCGTGGAATATTCTCTCATTCGAAAGATATTCAAGTTCGTTTGCCGCCACGAGTTTTCGGCATTCCTCCCTGGTCTTCTGGTCAGGTTTGAAATTGAAGCGAGCCATGAACTGGGCCAATCTTAGAACCCGCAGGGGATCTTCCTTGAAAGTCTCCTGGGAAACCATCCTCAAGGTCCTGTCCCGCAGGTCCTTCTGGCCAGAATAGGGGTCATGGATCGATCCGGTTTTATATTCGACATAAATCGCATTAATGGTGAAGTCCCGGCGTCTGGCCGCCTTTTCAATGTCAAACTCGTCAAGCAGTTTTATCTCGAACTCCTGATGGCTTTTGCCGATTTTGATCTCCTGGCGCGCCAAAGCGAAATCGACCTCCGGAAAAATATCCAGTTTCAAAATCCCATAAGCCCGCCCCACTTGCGATACAACTCCAAATTTCTCCAGCACAACTTTAAGCCGGTCCAAGTCAAAACAGAAGATTTCAAGATCGATGTCATTGCTTGGCCAGCTCTCCTCCATCAAGTAATCGCGGACATAGCCTCCCACAAAGAATATGCGGCCGCCATTGCGCTCAATCTCATCAAGAACTTCTTCAAGTTCCCAAGAAAGGTCAAATTTCACCTTGGAGCTCCAGGATTATATCCCGCAATTCCATCGCCCGCTCGAAATCCAGTTCCTTTGCGGCCTGGCGCATCTGTTTTTCCAAATCGGCCACCAGAACCTGACGTTCTTTTTTTGTCGCCCCTTTGGATTTTTTTAGCAGCGATGTTGCCTTGTCGATCTGCTCGAAGCCATGGATTGCTTCTCTGATTTCCTTCTTGATGGTGGTAGGAGTTATGTTGTGCTCTTGGTTGTACGCCATTTGGATCCCACGGCGTCTTTGGGTCTCGTCGATGGCATATTGCATCGAATCGGTTATCTTGTCACCATACATTATGACCTGACCATTGCTGTTGCGGGCCGCCCGTCCGATTGTCTGGATCAGTGACCGGTTCGAACGCAGGAATCCTTCCTTGTCGGCGTCGAGGATACACACCAGTGACACCTCGGGCAAATCAAGCCCCTCACGAAGGAGGTTGATTCCGATCAGGACATCATATTTCCCCAAACGGAGGTCGCGCAGAATCTGCGTCCGCTCCAGGGTCTTGGTGTCGCTGTGCAGGTATGATACTTTTAGTCCGACTTCCTTCAAGTAAGCGGCTAGGTCTTCAGCCATCCGCTTGGTCAAGGTGGTGATCAAGACCCTTTCGTTGCGGTCAATCCGGATATTTATCTCGGAAATGATGTCGTCGATCTGGTTCTTGGTCGGCCGGATTGAAATGACCGGATCAAGAAGCCCGGTCGGCCGGATTATCTGTTGGACAAAATCGTTATTGACCGCATTGAGCTCATAGTCACCTGGAGTCGCCGAAACATAGATGGCCTGGTTGATCAGCTCCTCGAATTCCTCGAAGCGCAGCGGCCGGTTGTCGAGCGCGCTAGGCAGACGGAATCCGTATTCCACAAGGGTCTCCTTGCGGGCCCGGTCGCCGTTGTACATGCCCCGGATCTGGGGCAGCATCACATGCGATTCGTCCACGACAACAAGAAAATCATCAGGGAAATAATCGATAAGGCAATATGGCCTCTCGCCTGGCTGGCGGCGGTCGATATGGCGGGAGTAGTTTTCGATGCCCGGACATATTCCGACTTCCCGCAACAGTTCGATGTCATGACGGGTTCTTTGTTCAAGCCGCTCATGTTCAAGAAGCTTGTTATCTTTTTTGAGCTCGCCCAGGCGTTCTTCCAGTTCGTTCTCTATGTCATTGGCTGCCTTCGCCAGCACTTCCTTGGTGGTAACATAGCCGTCCGCCGGATAGATCGTATAGGTCTTGAAGTTGCCTAGAACGGCTCCAGTCAGTGGATCGACCTCGCTGATCCGTTCGACGGTATCCCCGAATAGCTCGATTCTTATTTTGTAGGCATCGCTGTGGCCCGGAATGATTTCAATAACATCGCCGCGGACCCGGAATGTCCCTTTTGTCTGTTCAATATCGTTGCGGTGGTACTGGCGGTCGACAAGATAAGTGAGCAATTCATTGCGGTCAATCTCCTGATCGACACGCAGTGAGAAAATCATCTCTTTGTACTGGGCGGGGTTCCCCAACCCATAGATCGATGCGACCGAAGCGACCACGATGACGTCATCACGTTCGATCAGGGAGTTCATTGCGGCTGCCCGAAGCATCTCGATTTCATAATTGGTTTTCGAGTTCTTGTCGATATAGAGGTCGCGGCCGGGTATGTAGGCCTCCGGTTGGTAGAAATCGAAGTTTGAGATGAAGTATTCGACCCGATTTTCCGGGAAGAACTCCTTGAGCTCCGAATACAGTTGGCCCGCCAGCGTCTTGTTGTGCGCCAAAACCAGGGTCGGTTTCTGCACCTGGGCAATCACGTTGGAAACCGTGAAGGTTTTCCCGGTACCTGTACCGCCAAGGAGAACCTGTTCCTTTTTCCCGGATCTGATCCCCGCCACCAGTTCCTTTATCGCTTCAATTTGGTCCCCCATTGGTTTAAAGGGAGAGACTAGTTTAAATTCTGGCATATTATCACCTACTTTATCAATTCAATAACCTTATTATATATATTGTCATTTGTCTCCAGCGAAACAAAATTCAAAGACTTGGAAATCACCGCCAGATAAGTCTGGTTATCCAGACCAACAGTTTTGTCCAGCTCGTTGTCCGCCTGGAACTTGTTTATCGCTTCGAGAGTTCCCTGGTCGAAATAGCCGTCATCGCGGCATTGATATCCCAAGGTATTCAAGGCCAGCTGGATCGGTTTTAGCGAATCGACATCGACACAATCGAGGGCGATGTCTTCCTCGAGCGCCATGTCATTGAAAGCAAAATCATAGCCTTCATCAACAGGAACGGCCGGTGCGATTCCCGTACCCTGGATATTGCTGCCATTTGGCAGGTACCATTTGGCATAAGTGTATTTCAAGGTGGCCCCATCGGTCAGGGGCACGGACACCTGGGCGATCCCTTTGCCAAAGGTGGTGTCACCGACAGTGACGTAACCCAGATTGTCGACCAGCGATCCGGCCAAAATCTCGGCAGCCGATGCAGTTGCGTCATTGATCAGGATATAGCCCTTTTTGAAGGACGTGATTACATCCCCGCTGCTGTAATAATCCTTGAGCGGATTGTCATTTGTCTCGATCGAATAGATAAGCCCCCCCTCTTCGACGAAAAGATTGAGGATGTCGCTGCAGGCGCTGATCAACCCTCCGCCGTTGGAACGCAGATCGATGACCAGGGTCGTGACATTGTTGTCCGCGAACAGTTCCAGGCCGTCCTTGACTTCCTGAGCCGTCTCTTCGCCAAATGTGTTTATCTCCAGATAACCAAAAGTCTGGTCGCCTGCCTGGCGAATGCTGGCGATGGATGCTGTAGCGATGTATTCCCGGGTGATTGCAACTTCCCTGACTATGCTTAGGTATTCCACCTGAAGCTTGGCCACAGTTCCCTGTTCTCCGGTGATCAAATCCTTCATTTGCTGGGCCGTGAGGCCTTCAAGCACGCTGCCGTCACTGGAAATTATGATGTCTCCGGCTTTGAGGTCTGTCTGGCTGGCTGGTGAATTGTTGACAACCTGTGTGATCATTGCCCCTTTTTCTATGGCGATGAAATTGACCCCGATCCCAATCAGGCTCCCATCCATCGAGGCATTGAAAATCGCGGTCTGTTCCGTAGTCATGTAGCTGCTGTACTTGTCATTCAACCCGGAAACAAGTCCGGCCGCAGCCGCCTGTTGGAAGTCGATTTCCTCATTGGGATTGAGCCATTTTTCCTCCAGGATTTCGTAAATCTCGCTGATTGTATTGACTCCATTGTTGGCTATGATGACCGGATGGGATTGGGACACGAAATATCCCGCCAGAAAACTCAGGGTGACAATCACCAGGATACCGGCAATTATCCGCCCGTACCGATACTTGCGTTTGTTTGTTCGCTTCATAAATTGCTCCTTATTATACTCTTTTAGTTTACCACAAACTAATTCAGATAAAAAATAAAACGCCAAAATATCGTGGCAAATATCGATTGGACGCAAAAAAAGACCGGCGAGGGTCTTTTCTTGTTAGCTAAATAATGGTTTATGCTAATTCAGCGAAATATTTGATTGTTCTAACCATTTGGCTAGTGTATGAGTTTTCGTTGTCATACCATGAAACTGTTTGAACTTGGCTATTTCCATCTTCCATTACAGTTACCATAGTTTGAGTAGCGTCGAAGATTGATCCGTAAGTTGAACCAACGATGTCAGCAGAAACGATTGGGTCAGTGTTGTAAGCGTATGAATCGTTAGCAGCAGCTTTCATTGCAGCGTTAACTTCATCAACAGTCACTTTACCTTCAACAACTGAGATCAAGATTGTTGTAGATCCAGTTGGAGTTGGGATACGTTGTGCAGATCCGATTAATTTTCCATCTAATTCTGGGATTACTAATCCGATTGCTTTTGCAGCACCTGTAGAAGAAGGAACGATTGAAACAGCTCCAGCACGAGCTCTTCTTAAATCCCCACCTCTATGAGGTCCGTCCAATAACATTTGGTCACCAGTGTAAGCATGAACTGTAGTCATGATACCTGATTTGATTGGAGCTAATTTGTTTAAAGCGTTAGCCATAGGAGCTAAGCAGTTTGTAGTACAAGAAGCTGCTGAGATGATTTTGTCATCTGCAGTCAAGATTCCTTCGTTTACACCGAATACAACTGTTGGTAAGTCGTTTCCAGCTGGAGCTGAGATAACTACTTTTTTAGCACCTGCATCGATATGAGCTTGAGATTTAGCTTTTGAAGTATAGAATCCAGTACATTCTAATACTACATCAACACCTAATTCTCCCCATGGTAATTCAGCTGCGTTTGATTTAGCAAAGATTTTGATTTCTTTACCATCAACAGTGATTGAATCTTCACCAGCAACAACTTTGTCTGCTAATGCATATTTACCTTGAGCTGAATCATATTTTAATAAATGAGCCAACATTTTAGGAGCTGTCAAATCGTTGATCGCTACTACTTCATAACCTTCTGCACCAAACATTTGTCTGAATGCTAGACGTCCAATACGTCCGAAACCATTAATCGCTACTTTTACTGCCATTAATAAATCCTCCTTATATTTTATGCCTACATTATAATGCAACACTTCTACAAAAGCAACCTGTTTTCATTTTTGTAAAGGTTTACAATTGTAAATTTTAGTAATTTTTTCACAAGGATTTAGGGTTTTTGACTATATCGTAAACATTTTTTTGGATATATCCATGAAAATGCCCGAAATGAAAAAATCCTGAGATCGAATCGCTTCAATCTTAGGATTTGTGCCGGTCATTAATCGTCGTAATTTTCTTGGTCGATGGATTCGTCTTCTTCCTCTTCCTCGATCTCTTCTTCTTCATCGCTGTAGATGTCGTTCATGTCGATATGAACTTCCTCGAACAGATGGCGTTCCCTTAGATCCCAGTAGTTTTCACCTACTGTGATAAAGCGTCCATCAAGCGTGATGTTCGTGTAGAATAAGCTTCTTTTTTCATCGATATCGTCGAACGTGAAATCACGCAACTTTTGGATTTCTTCAAATATTTTATAAAAGCTTAACGCCCCCGAGGCTTCGATTAGAATGTCATAAGCAATATCGGTCATTGATTTAATATTTTCCATTGTATTCTCCTTACATTTTTTCCGGGGCACTGACACCCAACAGATTCAAAGCGTTTTTCAATGTGATTTTGGTAGCCTTCACCAATGCCAGACGTTGGGCTGACAATTCTTCATTGTCTTTGTCAATTACATGGCATTCATTGTAGAAGCTGTGAAACAGGGCCGCCAGTTTCTGGATGTAGTTGGCCACTTTATGGGGAGCCCGATTGCGTGCAGCTTCACTGATTTCATTTGGGAATTCATTGATGATCTGGCACAACTCGATTTCCTTTGGATGAACCAGAAGATCGTAGGTCTCACCCACAGGAATATTATTGTCTTTTGCCTGCTGGAGAATGGATGTCATTCTGGCATGGGCGTATTGAGCATAATATACCGGGTTTTCATTGGATTTAGATTTAGCCAAAGTCAGGTCGAAGTCGAAATGGCTGTTTGCCGCTTTGGACACGAAGAAATATCTTGTCGCATCCACCCCGATTTCTTCAATCAGGTTCTTGATGGTGATGGCATTTCCGGTTCTTTTCGACATTTTAACTTCCTGGCCGTTCTCTACCATTCTTACCATCTGGATGATGTCGATGTTGAGCTGATCGGCATTGTAGCCTAGAGCCTGGATCGCCGCCTTCATCCTGTTGATGTAGCCATGGTGGTCAGCCCCCAACAAGTCGACGAGATACTCATATCCCCGGTCCAGTTTGTTTAGATGGTAAGCGATATCCGGAGTCAGATAAGTGTAGGTACCGTCGGATTTGATCAATACCCGGTCCTTGTCATCGCTAAAATCAGTCGACCGGAACCAAAGCGCGCCGTCTTCCTGGTAGGTGTATCCGGCAGCCGTCAACTTTTCGATTGCCGGAACAATCTTATTATCATCATATAGCGAAGTCTCCGAGAACCAATTGTCGAACTCGACCCGGTACTCTTTCAGTACTTCCTTGATTTTTTCCAATTCATAGAATTTGCCGCGTTCCTTGAAGAATTCAAGAGCCTCAGCTTCAGGAGCAGTCAGATATTTGTCGCCAACTTCGTCTTTCAATTTAAGTGCAATATCGATTATGTCCTGGCCATGGTAACCGTCATCGGGAAGCTTGATGTCTTGGCCGAAGCTTTCAAGATAACGGGCATAAAGTGAAATCGCCAGATTCTGGATTTGGTTTCCAGCGTCGTTGATATAGTATTCTCGGGTTACATCGTATCCGGCAAATGACATGATCCGGCAGATTGAATCGCCTACAGCTGCCCCTTTGGCATGGCCAAGGTGCAGGTCGCCGGTCGGATTGGCCGAAACAAACTCGACATTGTACTTGGCCTGCGCTCCCGCGTTTGTCCTTCCATAGTCGTCACCGGCGTCGATTACCGTTTTGATGACAGCACTGATTGCCGTCTTTTTCATTATTATGTTGATGAATCCCGGCCCGGCGATTGCCAATTCCTCAATTTCAAATTTTTCCTTGTCCACATTGGCGATGATCGCCCCAGCGATTTCCCGTGGATTCTTCCGAAGAAGCTTGGTCAGCTGCATTGCTATATTCGTCGCATAATCCCCATGGTTTTTATCCTTCGGAATTTCAATGGTAATTGTCGTCTCGTCATATTCTTGACAAAATCCGCTCTTGATCAAGGCATCCTTGAATGCGATTTGTAAAGAGTGTTCGATTTTATTAGTTGGCATTTTTCTCCTCCTTAAAATATATCTTAATAAAGTTACCAAAAAAAAGGCTTTAAGTCAATGAAAGTTAGCTTATAATAGCGGTGCAAATAGCCGCAAAATGAATCCCGCCAGTTTATTGAAACGGAAACTGTCCAACTCTTTTCTAGTTATCAGCTGGCACTTGGAAAAAGTCTCGATAAAATCCTGCTTGATCGTCTCGATGGTCTTTGACTTATAGAGGATTACGCCACACTCGAAATGGAGGAAAAGGCTCCGGTAATCGAGGTTGATCGTCCCGACCACCGCCACCTTGTCATCGATGATGAAATTCTTCGAGTGGATGAATCCGGGAGTGTACTCATAGATCCTGACCCCGCCTTCAATCAGGTTCTCATAGAATGACCGGGTCACATGGTAGACCAGCTTCTTGTCCGGGATTCCCGGAGTCACAATCCGGACATCAACATCCCTTTTGACCGCCAGGGTCAGGGCCTTGTACAGGGTCTCATTCAACACCAGATAAGGCGTGAAAATATAAATGTACTTTTGGGCGTTGTTGATCAGATTCAAATAGACATTTTCTCCAACCGGCTCGTTGTCCAGGGGACTGTCACCATAAGGAATGATGAACCCGTCGCTTTGAGTTTTCAAGTCGAATTTGCTTGGATGATACAGGAGATAGTCCTCATATGTGTTCCGGCTGGCATTCCAGGTTGTCAAAAACATCTTGGTCAACGACCAGGTAGCCAATCCCTCGATTCTGACCCCGGCATCTTTCCAATGGCCAAAACGGACAATCCGGTTGATGTACTCATCGGCAATATTGAACCCGCCGCTGTAACCGATAACTCCATCGATTACCGTTATTTTCCGATGGTCGCGGTTGTTCATCGCGATTGAAAGAAACGGCACAAACGGGTTGAAGGAGACCATTTTTATTCCCGCGGCTTTCATCCTTTTGAAAAGAGCTTTCTTACCCCATCCGATCGAACCGAAGTCGTCGTACATGAAGCGGACTTCCACGCCACTTCGTGACTTTTCAATCAGAACCATCGCGATTGTGTCTAGCATAAATCCTTTGTCAACAATGAAGTATTCCATAAATATGAAATGTTTCGCATTTTGAAGATCGAGAAGCAGATCCTCGTAATTGTCATCGCCAAGGGGATAATACTTGGACAATGTGTCATTGTAAGTCGGGAATCCCAACCGGCTCAGATAGGAGAACTGCCCCTGGTAATCGGGTTCGATTCCCGCAGGCATCAAATAGCGGTCATTGAGGGTCAGCTCATAGCGCCCCTGTCGTTGGAAACTGTCCTGCATCTGCCGGGATGGTCTCTTGTTTCCGATGGCCAGATACATCATACCCCCGAACAATGGGGCAATGGTTATGACAATCGACCATATCAGTTTGTAGCCGGAATCCTCATCCTTATTGATTATATACAGCAAGGCGAAAAAGCTGATCACACGCAGAAAAGCGTCGATGTAGACCGAGATGTCCGAAAGAAAGAACATCATAAGCAGGACCCAGATGAGTTGCAGCAGGATCAGCATCCCGAAGATGAAAATCTTGCTAGTTAAAATTTTGAATATTTTCATCAGCCACATCCCCCTCTTTGATATTGACGACAATAAAAATATCGCTTATTTTTATCTCTTCCTTGCTTAGAACGTACTTGATTTTCAGATTTGGCTTACGGTGTTGGAACAAGAGCATCTCGCTTTCAAGTTCGATGCTGCCATATGGCGTCTGGTAATCGTTGAGCAACTTAATTGAGCTGATCACAAGGGTTGCCTGATTGTTCGTCAGATATATCCGTTCACCCTTTTTTTCAATACCTATCTTGTCGCCGCCACTCACAAATGTCAGCCTGAAACCGGAATCGGTATCCAGGTATTCGCCTACTTCCTGATATTCAATTGTTTCCTGATGCTCTTCATATTTGATAATACTTTTGTATCTTATTTTCACTTTCATTAAATCACCACTGCGATTATATCATAAACCATGGAATAATCACTATTAATTTATTTTGGGAAGTATATTTTATGGGCTTCCTTGTTTTTCTTGCTGTTGACAATGGCACCGACAATCTCGCTCATTTCCAAAAACGACACAAGCCGGTCGTTTTTGACTATCTCGATTTCACCGATCTGGTGGCTGTCGCCGTAGTAATGGTACAATACCGCCTGCTGCGTGTCGATGCCCACATAATAATCGACATCGAATCCCCTGATTTTCTGTCTTGCTTTGATGTTGTCAACAATCGCATTGTCCTCGCTGTCGATATCGATATACCCCAGCAAGTCGCGATCGAGGAAGCGCCGGGCCAGATCGCTCAGGATGGCATCGTCGCAAGTGGTGAACTTATGGAAATAGTAAAGCACCACCGCCTCGTCGAGATTAGTGTAGTCACAGGCCGTGACAGTGCCATTTAGAAAAGGAAGAAGATATTCGATATCGCCAAAATCGAAATTCCGGCTGTAAAGATCCTTGATTCTTTTGAAGATCGACTTGAGAATTATCTCATAGCTGCGACCAACAGGATGGAAATACACCTGCCAGTACATATGGTAGCGGGCCAGGATGTAGTCCTCGATTGCCTGGACCCCGCTGTGTTTGTAGACCAGTTTGTTGTCCTTGACACGGATGCAGCGGATGATCCGGGCCAGGTCAAACTGGCCATAGCTAACACCGGTGAAATAGGAATCACGAAGCAGATAATCCATCCGGTCGGCATCAAGCTGCGAAGAAACCAGCGAGACAAGGATGGAATTAGGATGGCTCTTTTCGATTATCCGGCAGACATCTTCAACCATATCCGCACTTATCCGATCCAGGATCCGAGATATCTGAGGACATTCCTTGATTATTCGAACCGTGTAAAGTTCGTGATTGTCGCCAAAGATATCCTCGAACGAATGCGAAAACGGGCCATGGCCCAGATCATGGAGCAAGCCGGCAACCATGGCACAAAGAAACTCGTAGTCGGATATGCAGTTTCTAATCACGCTCTTGGATACCATTTCGACAACTATCCAATATACTCCCAATGAATGGGAAAAGCGGGTGTGTTCACCCCCAGGATAGGCCTGGGAGGTGCCCCCCAGCTGTTTTATCCGGCGCAACCGCTGGAATTGCGGCGTATCGATCAGATCAAGAATGACCTGGTTGTCGATTGTAATGTAATTATGGATTGGATCGCGAATTACCCTGACATCCTGCAGCGCGATGCTCTTCAATGTGAAATCTTTCATCTTCAATCCTCCTGAATCAATTATACAAAAAAAGGCTCCCAGATAGTAGCCTTTTGAGAGTTTTTCCGACAATACCCCAAAAAAACGGGAAATGACCGCCGTGGCACAAAAAAAGCCTGGCATTTGAACCAGGCTCAATTCTTAAGAAATTTTTCCTAAAAAAAGATAAATCGGTTATTATAATTCTTTTTTCCACAAACCATGCAAGTTGCAATATTCATATACTGCCAATGGTTTCTTTCCGGCAACATTGAAAGTCGCTTTTGGCGCTTCATTCGGTTTAAGATCTTTGCGATATGCGCCATCTTCCAATTCAACGACAATGAATTGGATGTAATGTTCTTCAGTCATCGGATGTTCAACCGAACCGACAACAACATCCAGAACATCGCCTTCAACAGTCGCAACCGGTACGTGTTTTTCCACAGCCGCATCGACAGTGTTCGCTTTTAGCTCTTCCATTGGCTGGTCGCAACATACAAGTTGACCGCCGCCGCTTTTCACCAATTCCACAATATTTCCACAAACATTACACTTAAAAAATTTCATCAGAATTTCCTCCTTTTTTCACTTTCTACAATAATTCTAGCACCTTAAGTCGCTTTTTAAAAGCAATACGCTTAGTTTTTTCATAATTGTGAAATTTCATATCTTGGAAAAAAGCGGATAATTTTTTTTATGCCGATACAATAATGCCATAAACTAAAGGAGGAATTTAACTAAATGGAAGGTGTAAAAATTGTTACAATCGGTGGGGGTAGTTCATATACTCCTGAATTAATGGAAGGTTTCATCAAACGATACGACGAATTGCCAATTCGTGAAATCTGGCTTGTCGATATCGAAGACGGAAAAGAAAAAATGGAAATCGTCGGGAAAATGGCCCAAAGAATGTGGGACGCATCTCCTTATGATGTAAAAGTTCATTTGACATTAGATCGCCGCGAAGCTTTAAAAGATGCTGACTTCGTCACTACTCAATTCCGCGTAGGTTTATTGAATGCCCGCATCAAAGACGAAAGAATCCCATTAAGCTATGGTATCATGGGACAAGAAACAAATGGTGCCGGAGGGATCTTCAAAGCATTGAGAACAATCCCTGTAATCTTGAGCATCGTTGAAGACATGAAAGAATTATGTCCAAACGCATGGTTGGTAAACTTCACTAATCCATCTGGAATGGTTACTGAAGCAATCCTGAGATACGGTAAATGGGAAAAAGTTATCGGATTATGCAACGTTCCAGTTGGAGCAATGATGGCCGAACCTGAAATGCTTGGAATGAAGCTTGAAGACATGAACTACAAATTTGCCGGATTGAACCATTTCCACTGGCACAGAGTATTTGACAAAGCTGGAAACAACATCACTCAAAAAATCATCGACCGTATGTATGATACTGACGCTGGAATACCTGCAAATATCGCAGACTGCCCAATCACAAAAGAAATCGTTGACCAAATGCAAATGATTCCTTGCGGTTACCACCGTTACTACTACATGCAAACAGACATGTTGGAACATCTTTTGGAAGATTACAATGGAAAAGGTACTCGTGCCGAACAAGTTAAACAAACTGAAGCCGAACTGTTCGAACTATACAAAGACCCTAACCTGGATCACAAACCAGAGCAATTGGCTAAACGTGGTGGGGCTCACTACTCTGATGCCGCTTGTGAAACAATCGCATCTATCTACGGTGATAAGAAAACCCATATCGTCGTTTCTACACGCAACAATGGTGCAATTCCTTTCTTGCCAGTTGACTGTGCAGTTGAAGTTTCAACTTACATGACAAGTGCCGGACCAATGCCAATCGCATGGGGAGACATGGACTACGCTTCAAAAGGTTGGCTTCAAGCTATGAAAAACATGGAACAAGCCACCATCGAGGCTGCTGTAACTGGTGATTACGGTTTATTGCTGCAAGCATTGACATTGAACCCTCAAGTCTCAGGTGGAACTACAACAAAACGTGTTTGTGACGAGTTGTTGATTGCCCACAAAAAATACCTGCCTCAATTCGCTGCTAAAATCGCAGAATTGGAAGCGGCAGGAATCACCGTTAAGGACGAAAAAGTTCAAGCAATCCTTGATAAATAATCTTACTCTAAGTATAATTAAGTAATATTTGAGAGATAAGGTGAGAATAAATGAGTAAAACAACTAAATTAAATATCAATTATGGAATCGTCCAGGCCTTGTATTACAGCGCGCTTTGCGCAATTTCAGGGTTCGCTTCGGTCTACATGCTTAACGCAGGGATCTCGAATTCCGTCATCGGCCTGTCACTGGCTTTGGCCAATGTCTTCGCCTTTGTGATTCAGCCCTTTATCGCGGCCTACCTCGACCAGCATAAAGAAATACCCATTTCCCGGGCAATTTCTTTAATGGTCCTGGCCATAATTGTCGCAAGCGGTCTGCTTTTTGTCTTCAAGAGTCCGATGTTCGTGACGGTATTTCAAATCACCATCATCACGATCGGCCTTTGCCTGATTCCTTTGATTAACACCTTGGCCTTTGCCTTTGAAAAGCATGGGATTGAACTTAACTTTTCAATCCCGCGCGGCATTGGCTCTGGTGCCTATGCGAGCGCATCGCTGTTTCTGGGTTGGTTTACCAGCCGTTACAATCCCAGCATGCTGCCACTGTTCTACATAATCTTCACTTCAACCATGCTGGTGAGCCTGCAGCAGTTCAAACTGCCAAAGGACAAAAATGCCCCAGTTGAAGATGATGGGACCGTTCAAGAAGTCCAACATAATGAAATGTCGCTTGGCAAATTTGTGATGGAATACAAGATGTTCATGGTCGTCCTGGCTGGCTGCTTTTTGATCTATATCAGTCACTTGGTCGTAAACAACTTCGCATTCCAGATCATAAGTAATGTCGGTGGCAACTCCGGAAATATGGGAATTGCCGTTTCAATTGCCGCATACGTGGAAATTCCGGTAATGTTCCTATTCAGCAAGATCAAAAGAAGGTTCAGTTTGAACACCCTCTTCATCTTCTCGGGTGTGATGTTCGTGGTCAAGACAGCAGTGACATGGCTGGCTCCAAGTGTCGGTTTCATTTACTTTGCCCAAGTGCTGCAAATGTTTGCCTATGCGCCGTTTATCCTGTGCACGGTTTATTATGTCAACGAAGCGATCAATCCGGCCGACAAGGTCAAAGGTCAATCATTCATGACAATGGCCATGACACTTTCAGGTATTGTCGCCTCTTTGGCAAGCGGTGTGCTAATCGACAGCGTCGGAGTCAAAATGTTGCTTCTATATACGACAACCTTGACGATTGGTGGGATGGTGATCTTTGTCGCCGGTATCATGGCCAACCGCTCGAATCTTATTTACAACAAAGACTGACAATCAAATATTACGTAAAAAGGTGAGAAAATTTCTCACCTTTTTTAATTGTGCAGAAGATTCGCGATCACCAGGACAAGGATCCCCAATAAAATATAGGCACCAAAACCGATGACCAGGAAAACGAGCACCGAACGTTCCTTGTCTTTGGTTACTGCCTTGATCCCATAGTAACCAGCACCGATAGCTATGCAAAACGCCAGATAAATGACCGTCCCCAAGAAAGGTCTGTTGAGAGGAGTGGGATACTCGATTTGGTTACCCAGATATGCCGAAAGCCTGTTGGCAACAATGCCCAGTATCCCGAAAATGACAAATAGACCAACCGATTTCTTGCCCCTTGAAGTTTTGGGCAACACCGAAACACGCATATACGCCACCTCTTTTTCAATTAAATTATACTCTCCCATCCGAGATGTTACAAGTCCGTCATTTTGATTGCATAAAAAAAGACACCGCTGGATCGGTTCAATCCGATTAAGGGGTGTCTTTCATTTAATTAGTGGTCCTTGCTTTCGTAATAGTGCTTAACCAGAAATTGTGTCTTCCGGATATGTTTCTTTACTTTTTCGACTGCCCGTTTCTTGTCTCCGGCCAGAATAGCTTCATAGATTTCTCGATGCTCGATTGCAGCCGAATCCAGACGGTTCGGTTGTTTGATCGAATGACGTGAAGTCACATGGATATAATAATTTATATCCCGCAACAACTGTTCGAAATATTGAGACTGGGTACCTTTGTAAATCGATTCATGAAAAGCGATGTTCGCATCGTTGAATTTATCCTGATCGCGAACCTTAGACGCTTCTTCCATAGCCAAGTAAGCCTCTTTGATTTTGTCCAACTGAACGGAATTGATTCTTTCAATCGCCAATTCTACCGCCAAAGCCTCCAAGACATAACGGATTTCCAACATGTCATTGATATCACGATGGGAAAAACCAATTACGAAAACGCCCTTGTTAGGTTCCGAGCGAACCAAACCTTCAAGCTCGAGCTGTTTCAACGCTTCACGAATCGGAGTTCTTGATATTTCCAATTCCTTTGACAAGGCTACCTCGTTTAACTTTTGCCCCTTGGCATACTCCTCATTAAGAATCCGATCGCGCAGGATATTGAAGATTTTGTTACCCAACGAGCCGTGACCCGTATTTTCCAAAATGGCTTTTTTCATGGTTTAGAACCTTTCGATTATTGCTTGGGTGAATTCTTGTGTTGTCGCAGCTCCTCCGATGTCGCTGGTAACCACATCTCCCTTAGCTACTGTATCAATGATCGCATCACGAAGTTTTTTGGCATTGGCCTTGTCACCCATGTCTTCAATCATTAATGCAAATGCCAGCAACAACGCACTTGGGTTTGCTTTGTTTTGACCAGCGATATCCGGAGCCGAACCATGAACCGCTTCATAGATTCGATAGTCGTCACCGATGTTCCCTGAAGGTGCGAATCCAAGACCTCCGATAAGACCGGCACATAAATCGGAAACGATATCCCCATAAAGGTTTGGTGCAACCAGCACGTCGTAATTTTCCGGACGGATAACCAACTGCATGCACATGTTGTCAACGATTACCGCTTCGCTGGCGATTTCTGGATATTCCTTGGCAACATCATTGAATGATTCAAGGAACAGTCCGTCAGTAAATTTCATGATGTTTGCCTTATGAACGCAAGTGACTTTCTTGCGGCCGTTGCTACGCGCATAATCGAATGCATAGCGTGCGATTTTCTCGCTCGCCTGACGGGTGATCAGTTTGATTCCGTGAGCGACATCATCACCGATCTTGTATTCGATTCCCTTGTACAAATCTTCAGTATTTTCACGGATGATGACAAGATCGATATTGTCATAACGTGAATTTGTACCTGGAATCGATTTGATCGGACGGACGTTGGCATAAGTTTCAAATTTTTGTCTTAAAGCCACATTCACCGAACGGAATCCGGTTCCGATTGGTGTCGCAGTAGGACCTTTCAAAGCCCATTTATGTTCCTGGATAGCTTCAACCAGACCTGGTTCGAAAACTTCCTTTGTATCCGCAGCATATTCAGCTCCGGCATCGTATTTTAGCCACTCAATATCCAAATTCAGGGCTTTAGTAACAGCTTCAACGCTTTGTGATATTTCTTTACCTATTCCGTCTCCCGGGATCAATACTGCCTTCATTAAAAGTCTCCTCCAATTTCCTTAATCGCATTCAACAAACCACCAAATTCAATCATCGTTTTTTCACGAGGGGTAACTTCCAATTTACCTTCGATATATGCTCCGGTAGCAACGTTATTGATTGTCACTTTGCCAGTACCATTCAATGCCGCGAAGATACCTTCGATTTTGTATTCATCATTCAATGTGAAGAAATCTTGTTCCTCTTCCTTGATGACGATTGGCAGAATTCCATTGTTGATCAGGTTTGAGCGGTGGATACGTGCGAATGATACTGCGATAACCGCTCTGATTTTCAAATGGTTAGGAACCAGGGCGGCATGTTCACGTGATGATCCTTGACCGTAGTTGTCACCACCGACAATGAACCCACCACCTGCGTTGATTGCACGGTCGTAGAATTCAGGATCAACTTTAGAGAACGAGAATTTTGCCAAATGAGGCACATTTGAACGGAATGGCAACAGCTTGCTGTCAGAAGGAACGATATGGTCAGTAGAGATATTGTCTCCGACTTTCAAAACGACTTTTCCCTGAAGATTGTCTTCAGCCTTTTCACCTCGAGGAACCGGTTTGATGTTAGGTCCCATGTAAACTTCGTGCTTTGGATCATATTCATCGATGAAGTAATTTGGATTCTTGATGAATTCAACGTTTTCAACAACATCCAGATACATGTCATCTTCAAACTCGGTGCTCATATAACCTTTGATTGCGCTAAGTGCCGCAATTTCCGGTGAAACAAGGTAAACTTCGGCATCGTTCGTACCTGAACGTCCCTTGAAGTTACGGTTGATTGTTCTTAAAGACACACCTTTTGAAAGTGGCGCTTGACCCATCCCGATACATGGACCGCATCCGCATTCAAGGATTCTCGCCCCTGCCTGGATCATGTCTTGAAGCGCTCCATTGGCTGAAAGCATAGCCAAGATTGATGATGAACCAGGTGCAATTACCAAAGACACATCATTGTTGACACGTTTGCCTTTTAGGATTTTGGCAGCACGCATCATATCCGCATATGAAGAGTTTGTACATGAACCGATAACCACTTGGTTGATTTTCATTCCTTCCAATGATTTCGCTGTAACGACATTGTCAGGGTTGTGTGGTTTGGCTACCATTGGTTCCAATACCGCCATATCGATTTCCAACACTTCATCATAAGTCGCATCTTCATCAGCTTGGATTTGGACATAATCAGCTTCACGGTCTTGCTGTTTTAGATATTCAAGAGTGTTTTCATCTGTAGGGAAGATTGAAGTCGTCGCTCCAAGTTCAGCCCCCATGTTACAGATTGTTGCACGGTCAGTAAGTGACAGATTTTTGATTCCCTCTCCTGAATACTCGACAATCTTGTTTGTTCCACCTTTTACAGTAAGGATTTCAAGAATTTTCAAAATCACGTCTTTTGCAGAAACCCAAGGCGCTTTTTCGCCAACCAGTTTGATGTTCAGGACACTTGGACATTGCAGATAGTATTTACCTGTTGCCATCGCCACAGCGACGTCAAGTCCCCCGGCTCCAATGGCGATCATTCCCATAGCGCCGCATGTTGGCGTATGTGAATCCGAACCTACCAGTGTTTGACCCGGTTTGGAGAAGTTTTCCAATTGCAACTGATGGCATACACCATTCCCTGGACGTGAGAAAACGATCCCATGTCTCTTTGCCACTGAACGGATGAATTCATGGTCATCCATATTTTCAAAACCTGTCTGCAACATGTTGTGGTCAATGTAAGCAACAGCCTTTTTTACTGCTACGTGATCGACACCCATTGCTTCCAATTGTAGATATGCCATTGTTCCGGTTGAATCCTGAGTCAGAGTTTGATCAATTTCAATCCCGATTCCTGTTCCTGGAACTAATTCTCCAGATACCAATTTTTCACTTAATATTTTGTACGCTAAACTTTTACCCATACTATACCTCCTAATTGTATACAATTATAGTATACAACTTTAGATTTTTCAAGGATTTGTATACAATTAATCAAGTTATTTTAGCAATAGCCTTTTTTTTGTGATAAAATAAGCCGAGGTGACAAAATTGATATTAGAATGTTCGAATCTGACTAAATCTTTTCAAGGAATCGACTTGCTTAAAGATATTACATTTAAAATAGATGATAAAGACAAGGCCGCCCTTATCGGGGTAAACGGTGCGGGTAAGACGACCGTCCTTTCCCTGATAATCGGTGAGCTGAATTATGACAGTGGCGATATTTTCAAGTCCAAGGACCTGACAATTGGCTACCTGCGCCAGCAACACCAGCTTGATCTGGACAAGACCGTCTACCAGACCGCCCTGGACATATTTAAACCATTGATTCAAATGGAACAACGGTTACGGGACCTGGAACACAAGATGGCCGATGACCATTCGCCGGAAATAATGAACGAGTACGACCGGCTCCAAAACGAATTTTCCACAAGACAAGGCTACGAATACCCCAGCCGGATCCAAGGGGTCCTGAAGGGGCTTGGTTTCCAGGAAAATGACTTAAATCTTAAAGTCGGATCGCTCTCGGGCGGGCAGAAGACCCGCTTGGCACTTGGCGAACTGCTGCTCAAACAGCCACGCCTGCTCATCCTCGATGAGCCGACCAACCACTTGGACCATGATGCTACCGTCTTTCTGGAAAACTTCTTGAAGAACTATCCACATGCGATTCTGGTCGTTTCCCATGACCGCTACTTCATTGACCAGATTGCAACCAAGATTGTGGAAATTGAAAACGGGCGTACAAAGTCCTATCCAGGCAGCTACAGCGCCTATGCAACCATCAAGAAACAAAACCGCAACATCGAGCTCAACCACTACATCAACCAGCAACGCGAAATCAAGAAGATGCAGCAATCAATCGATACATTGAAATCATTCAACCGGGAAAAATCTGTAAAGCGCGCCCGGTCCAAAGAAAAACAACTGGAAAAAATCGAGCTGGTCGAAAGACCGGAATCACTGCCTGATTCGATCCGCCTTAGCTTTCAGGCGAAAGTCGAATCCGGTTACGATGTCTTGAAGGTTTCCAACCTGGCCATGAGTTTTTCTGGGCCCCTTTTCCAAAATATCAACTTTGACATAAAGAAACAGGAGCGGATCTGCCTGGTAGGGGCCAACGGGATCGGCAAGACGACCTTGTTGAAAATAATAACCCAGCAGCTAAGACCGTCCCACGGCAAGATCAAGCTGGGGTCAAAGGTCGAAATGGCGTATTACGACCAGGAACACAGTTCATTGAATTTCGGGAACACAATCTTTCAGGAGATATCAGACGCCTACCCCAAGATGACCAACACCGAAATCCGGTCAACCCTGGCTCTTTTCAACTTCCGCAATGACGATGTTTTCAAGGAAATCGGATTGCTGTCGGGCGGAGAGAAAGGCCGCGTATTATTGGCCAAGATCTTGCTCAAGCAAGCCAATTTCCTGATTCTCGATGAACCGACCAACCACTTGGATATCGCTTCCAAGGAAATTCTCGAGGATGCTCTAGCCGATTACGACGGCACCATAATCTTCATTTCCCATGACCGTTTTTTCATCAACAAGCTGGCGACCAAAATAATCGAACTGACCCCTGACAAGGTCATCGAGATTCCTGGAAACTATGAACATTATCTCACTGTCAAGACCAACTATTCCCAAACAAAGGAAAAGGACAACAGCGATTATATCCAGCACAAGCAAAGCCAGGCCAAAGTGCGCCAGCATCAAAAACAGATCCGCACAGTCGAGAACAAGATTTCCCAGCTCGAGGACAAGATCGGTGAGCTCAATTCCCTGCTGGTTTCCCAGGAAGTTGTCGATGACTATCAGAAATACAACGAGGTCAACGAGCAGATACTCGCCCTGGAGAGTGAATTGGAGACCAGCCTGAACCTTTGGGAAGACCTGCAAATCTGACAGTGACAAGCATATTTCTGGTTTGTGATTGGATATCATGTTATCATTGGGAAAAGAGGTGATTTTATGGCATATTTGTCAGTGGGCAGCCAAGCCCCGGATTTTACACTATTGAACAAAGACGGCAAAGAAATCAGCCTGTCTGATTATCTTGGACAGAAGGTTATTCTGTATTTCTACCCGAAAGACTCGACTCCGGGTTGCACCCGTGAGGCATGCGATTTTAGAGACCACCAGATTCTTTTCAGCGAGAAAAATGCTGTGATTTTGGGCATTTCCAAAGACACGGTTAATTCCCATCTTAAGTTCGCCCAGAACAATGAACTGAATTTCGAGATTCTGAGTGACCCCAAGCTTGACGTTATCAAAGCTTATGGCGTATGGCAACTCAAGAAAAACTACGGGAAGGAATATATGGGCATTGTCCGGACAACCTACGTCCTCAATGAACTCGGTCAAATCGTAAAGATTTACAAAGTATCGAAAGTAAACGACCATGTCACAAAAGTTCTTTCCGACCTGCAATAAGCAAATTATTTTCAAAGAACTTGAAAGCCCGCTTTCAAGTTCTTTTCTTTAGATGAAAAAATCCCGATATTCTGGATTTTCATAATATAATGGAGGTGTATATTAGGAGGAAGATTATGATACATAAACAATTAAAACCCTTCCCTAAAGATTTCTTATGGGGAGCTTCAACATCGGCATACCAAGTGGAGGGTGCCAGCTTAACTCACGGAAAAGGACCATCTTGCCAAGATGTCAAGGAATTACCAGAAGGTACAAGCGGATTAGATGTATGTGCAGATCATTATCACCGTTATAAAGAAGATATCGCCTTGATGGCTGAAATGGGATTCAAAGTATATCGTTTCTCAATTTCTTGGTCACGTTTATTGCCAGAAGGAACTGGTAGAGTAAACCAGGAAGGTATCGATTTCTACAACAACCTGATTGATGAGTGCTTAAAATATGATATCATCCCATTGGTAACGATGTTCCACTTCGACATGCCAGCAGCTTTGGATGCTCGCGGTTCATGGTCTAACCCTGATTCAGTTCAATGGTTCGTGGACTTCGCCAAATTGATGTTCGAAAGCTATGGAGACCGTGTAAAATACTGGTTGACAATCAACGAACAAAACATGCTTACCTTGGTTGGTCCAGTAATCGGAACATTATTCATCCCTGAAGGATGCACTAACGAAATCAAAGAAATCTACCAACAAAACCACCATATGTTGGTGGCTCAGGCAAAAGCTATGGTACTGTGCCATGAAATGGTTGAAGGCGGAAAAATCGGACCTGCACCAAATATTTCATTGGTATATGCGGCATCATGCAAACCTGAAGACGTAATCGCTTCACAAAACCTGAACGCAATCAGAAACTGGTTGTACCTGGATATGTCAGTATATGGTGTCTACAACAACATCGTTTGGTCTTACCTGGAGGAACATGATGCAACGCCTGAATTCGCACCTGGTGATGCTGAAGCATTGAAAAACGGTCATCCTGATTTCATTGGTTTCAACTACTACAATACTGCTACATGCGAAGCCTTCCCAATTGATGATGAGACTGTCCAATCGTCTGCCGCTGACCAACAAACTCAACGCGGGGAAAAAGGATTCTACAAAGGATACCGCAATCCTAACTTGGTTACTACAGAATTCGGTTGGGAAATCGACCCTGTCGGTTTCAGAGCAACTATGCGTGAAATCTACTCTCGTTACCGTTTGCCATTGATCGTTACTGAAAACGGACTTGGAGCTTACGACAAACTTACTGAAGACGGAAAGATTCATGACAACTATCGTATTGAATATCTTCGTCAACATATCATGCAAGTTCAAGAAGCCATCTCTGACGGCGTGGAAATGATGGGATACTGCCCATGGTCTGCAATCGACTTGGTTTCTACCCACGAAGGTATCGTAAAACGTTATGGTTTCATCTACGTTGACCGCGACGAATTCGATCTTAAAACACTTAACCGTTACCGCAAAGATTCATTCTTCTGGTACAAAAAAGTTATCGAAACAAACGGTCAGGATTTGACTGACTAATACCTCCTGCCATAGGCTCTGTGTCTATGGCTTTTTCATTTCCTTATCGCCACGGGACAGAATCACAAGAGTGAGCTTGTCACAAATTTGAGCGTAAAAAAAGACGACTAGGTCGTCTTTTTATGTCTAATGATTAAACTCCGAACAATAAATCTACGTAAGTAGGAATTGGCCAGTAAGAGGCATCAACCGCTTGCTCGATTTCATCAGTAACTGTTCTTAACGCTTCAGCAGTACCATGTACTTCGTCACGCCATGCGACAGCTTGATCAAACATGTCAGAATCCGAGCTGTCAGCTTTTTCAATATTAGTTTCCAACGTTACCATCAACTCTTTCATTTTAGCAAGCTTGTCAGCCAAAGCTTTAGCATCAGCCAAAACGAAATCAGCAGGAACACCGGCTTGAGTAGCAGCCAGGATTGTTGAAGATAAAGACCCCAGATAATCTACAGCAGCTGGATATAATTGTGTTTTAGCCATTTTCAAAGCAGTAAGACCTTCAACACGGATGATTTTGCTATAGTTTTCCAAAAGGATTTCATAGCGAGATTCCAATTCGACTTTAGTGTAAACACCTTGTTCGTCAAGCAATTCAATATTTTTTGGATCAAGAATGCATTTCAATGAAGACACTGTATCTTTATTGTTTGCCAGACCTCTTCTTGCAGCTTCTTCTTCCCATTCTTTAGAGTATCCATCTCCAGAGAAGATAATACGTTGATGGTCAGTTAAGAATTTGCGGATTACTTCATTGATATCGAATCCTTTTTCCACTAATTTAGCCATTTCATTGATTGAATCAGCCAAGATTGAGTTCAGGATAGTGTTTGGACCAGCGATAGATTGGCTAGAACCAACGGCACGGAATTCGAATTTGTTCCCAGTGAAAGCGAATGGTGATGTACGGTTACGGTCAGTTGTATCTTTTGAGAAAGTAGGAATATAAGATACACCAGTTGCAAAACGAACTTCATGGCTTTCAGATATGTTTTTACCTTCAATGATTTCATTGAATAATTTTTCCAAATCCTCACCTAAGAACATGGAAATGATAGCTGGTGGTGCTTCATTGGCACCTAAACGATGGTCATTTCCAGCTGATGCGATAGACATTCTCAATAAATCAGCATATTTATCAACCGCTCTTACAGTACATGCTACAGTAGCGATGAATGGCAAGTTAGTTGAAGGATTTTTACCAGGATTGAATAAGTTTACACCAGTGTTAGTGATTACAGACCAGTTGTTATGTTTTCCAGATCCGTTAACTCCAGCAAATGGTTTTTCATGTAACAGACATCTTAAACCATGTTTTTTAGCGATGTCTTCCATCAATTGCATAGTCAAGTGGTTATTGTCAGTAGTAACGTTAACTTTAGCATAGACGCAAGCAACCTCATGTTGGGCAGGAGCCACTTCGTTATGTTTTGTTTTTGAAGGGATTCCATAACGCCATAATTCATTGTCCAAATCAGTCATGAAAGCCGCTACTTTGCGTTTTAATGAACCAAAGTAATGATCTTCCAATTCTTGACCTTTTGGCGCCATAGCACCGAATAATGTACGTCCAGTCAATTTCAAGTCCATACGGGCTTGGAAATGTTCATCCAATACTAAGAAATATTCTTGTTCAGCCCCTACTGATGCAGTAGCCCCTTTAACACCTTCCAAACCTAAAGCCGGTGCCAAACGTTTAACAGCTTTTGACAATACGCCTGCTGATCTTAATAGAGGAGTTTTCTTATCAAGAGCTTCCCCTTTGTAAGACATGAATAAAGTAGGAATATATAAAGTTCCGTCTTTAACAAATGCTGGTGAAGAAATATCCCATGCAGTGTATCCGCGAGCTTCGAAAGTGGCTCTAAGTCCACCTGAAGGGAAAGATGATGCATCTGGTTCACCTTTTCGTAAAGTTTTACCTGAGAACTCCAAAAGCGCCTTGCAACCATCAGGTTCGATGAATGAGTCATGTTTTTCAGCTGGGAAACCAGTCATTGGTAAGAACCAGTGAGTGAAGTGAGTAGCATTGTTTTCAATTGCCCAAATTTTCATTGCATTCGCAATTACTGTTGCGCATTCGCGTGACAATTCTTCTCCTGTGTCAATAGCTTGATGAAAAGCCTTATATGTAGATTTAGGGATTCTATCGCGCATTGTGTCATCATCAAACTTCATAACGCCATATAAACCAGTTAATTCATTTAGTTCCATTTGCTTGCCTCCTGAACTTTTATTTGTTGTATACAATATACAATATTAGCTATTGTTTGTCAACAACGAATAATAAAAATATAAAAGGATGATAAAATTTTTACAATTCGATTATTTTATCTAAAATAAAAAAATGAAAGAGACTAGTCTTCCATTTTATAACCATGTTTGCGCATCTTTTCTTCTTGCTTGCGATTCCGCTTCTCATACTTGCGGGCAACTTCATTGTAAGTTTTCACATTGACATGGATCCGTTTATTGATAAATAGACAGGCTGCAATAAATCCCAACCCATCCTGCAAAGAAACCGTCTTGAGCCGGTTGTCTTCAAAGTAGATTTCCAACGCCCGAGGGTTTACAACAATGTGTTTCCAGTTGGCAATCGGATCGGTTATGGTATTGATTTTCATAATGTTATATTCCCGATCTTTACCTAAACGTCTTTTTTCTATAATATTGCGGCGGTGAATTATGTACTTGTATGGCCGCAAAAACTCGAAATAAACAATAACCAGAATTCCGAACGTTGCGATAACCAGGACTTCCTGCCAGGGTCTGACAAATATCATATAAATAGTATAAAGAAAATACATCACTTCAAAATATAAAATCGCGACATTTCTTCTTATTTTAAATTCTTGATCCTTCATACGGTCTGCTCCTTTCTTTTAATTCAATTAAATATAACACAGTTTCAATTGAATTAAAAGAAGGGCGAAACAATCGCCCTCTAATAATATGTTTATTAAGCTTGGTTTGCTTGTTTGTTTTGGTATTTTTCGTAAGCAATTAAGAATGGTGCATATACAACTGTACATAACACTAATGCCAAGAATTGAGATACCGCTCCACGCCAGTTTCCACCAGTAGTTAAGAAACCGAATAAGATAGGTGGAGTTGTCCAAGGAGTAACCAATACTGCTTTTGGACAGAATCCAATTAATGTGATCACATATCCGAAGATGATGTTGATTACTGGAGCAATGATGAATGGGATACCTAAGATAGGATTTAATACCATAGGGATACCGAAAGTAACTGTTTCATTGATGTTGAAGATTCCAGGAACTACAGATAATGCAGCGATTGCACGGTTGTCTTCACGTCTACCAAAGATGAAGATTGAAAGAACTAAACCTAATGTAACCCCTGAACCACCGAATTCACCGAACATTTGTAGCCAAGCCATACCGAAGATGTTCATTTCATCTGAAGTAGCTGGGATACCTTGGTTGAATTTTTCAACGTTGTCTAAGATTAATGGTGTAAATAATGTTTCTTTTACTGCAGATAACATGTTGTTACCATGGATACCTACGAACCAGAATAACATGATGAAGATGTAGATTACGATAACCCCACCTAATGAAGAACCGATTTGCATCATTGGTTTTTGTACATAAGTAAAGATAACATCATTGATTGGAGCATTGAAGATCATGTCTGAAGCCAAACCGATCAAACCAGCAACGATCATAGTGAGGATTGCAGGAACCAATACCTCGAATGCTTTTGCAACACCTGGAGGTACTTGCTCAGGCATTTTAACTTTTAAACCTTCGATTGTTCTTAATTTGCAATATAATGCAGATGCAACTAAACCTAAGATCATACCAGTGAATAGACCAGTAGCTCCGAAGAATCCTACTGCATAACCACCAGCAGCGATAACTTCACCGCTTTCAGCGACTACATCGAATGAACGAGGTGTTACTGCCAAGAATGCTGATAAACCAACGACCCCTGGGAACCATCCTTTTTCACCTGAAGCTTCAGCAAATTCTTGAGCGATACCATAAGTAACACCCAAAGTGATACAGCTGATTGTTGCATTGAACACAGCAGTGAAAGCTGGGTTCAAGAATTCCAGTACCATGATTGGTGGGAAGATCCCTCCAAGACCTGTACTAGAGTTTACTAATACGTTCGACCATAATAACCCAACCGCCCCTGCGATAGTCAAAGGCATGAATGTTTGGAATGAATTTTTAATCGAACTTAAGATTTTGTTCTGTCCTGCCCACGCACCAGCACGGCCAAGGACATCCGCCAATTTGTCCATATTTTTTCCTCCCTTAAATATTTCGACAAGTTAAGTATATAACCCTTTTTCCATAAAGTCAACGCTTTCATTGTAAAAAATACCATACTTTTAGTTTTTAGAGCTGCCTTTTTCCCAAAAAACCCCTAGTTTACGGACTTTTTTTGGTATCCGCTTACATTTTTCAAAAAATGAAAAAGCTGATCAGGTGTGAATTGTTAGAAAATTTCCACACTTGCCAGCTCAAAATCTTCGCAAACCTGCCGCGAAATCGAGTATTCGAAGATACTTCCGTTCTCGAGATAGCCCACCTGCTCAACCTGCATTACCGGCTGGTCTTTGGGCACATTGAGATATTCCTGCTCCAAAGGGGTCGAAAGACCTGCAGTTATAAGTTTGTGTCCCGATTGCACTTTTATCCCGATCTTCTCATCAATGTATGTGTACAACGACCCTTGCACATCGTTCATTGATATATTGGGAAAAAGACTCAACGGCATGTATGTGATTTCCACCGTCTTGGGGACGTGGTGGAGCGACCTTTTGCGGATCAAATGGTAGACAAAATCCCCACTCCTTATCTGCAGTCGGCTGGCCACTTCGTCCGATGCGCGCACGACATCAAAACAGATTACTTCCGTCTGGACGTTTTCGGCTCCGTATTTCTTGGTGAAGCTATTTTGATGGAATGCCTGGAAATCCTTGTGGGCCTCTGTCGCGTCATAGTCCTTGACAAAAGTTCCCGAACCCCGGCGTCTGACAATCAGACCTTCCTTGACCAAAATACCCAGGGCCCTTTTCATGGTTTCCTTGTTGCAGTTATAATGGACGCAAAGCACCCTTTCATAAGGGAGTTTTTGGGAATACTTGTATTCTCCGATCAATATTTTCTCGCGAATCGAATCAGCGATATCCTGATATTTTGCCATATTATCCCCCCCCTACAACAATGTAACTAAAGTCTGCCTGAAATTTTCATAATGGAAATGGGAAAGCGAATACTCGAAAACAACCCCATTGCTCAAGTAACCAACCTGTTCAATCTCGATAGCCGGAACATTTTCCGGGATTCCCAGCAATTCATGATCAAGCGACCCTGATGGAACGGTATGAATGATCTTGTGGATCCCATGGATGGTCAAGCCCAGATCATCTTCAATATAACTGTAGATGCTGGTTTGGAGATGTTCGATCTTCAAATCAGGGATGATGGAAATCGGCATGAAGATATATTCCAGACCATAACTCTTGTCATCGATGAACCGATGTCGAATTATATGATATACGAAGCTCCCTTGTTCGACGTGAAGGTGATGGGCCAGAGTCTCGTCCGCGCTGATAACTTCAAACTCAATGACCCGCGAACTAACCTTTGACTTGGGGTATGTCTGGGTAAGTCCATGAAATGGCTGTTCACCTTGCAGCTTTGTCAAAGTGTCGGCATCCTTGACAAAAGTTCCGGCTCCTCTTCTTCGGACTATAAGACCTTCCTTGACAAGAATCTCCAGAGCCTTTTTCATGGTCGTTTTATTGCACCGATAATTGGCACATAAGACATACTCATACGGCAATTTCTGACCATGCTCGTATACGCTGGTTTCAATCTTTTTGCGAATATCATCGGCGATATCAATGTATTTTACCATAAAATCCCCTCCTTTGCTTAAAGATACCATACTTTTGTATGAAATGCACTGATTATTTAAAAAGAGATTAATCGAAATTAATCTCTTTTACCAATTCGTTTTCAAATGTGTAAATTCTAAAGCAGTCGTCCTCATAAAGGCCAAAACTTCTTTCACCCTTCTTTGGAAGCGAAACCGAAGAAGGATTGATTATGTAAATGCCGTCATTATCGCATTTGGCAACCGGCTTATGGATGTGTCCGTAGGCAAAGATATCACCCTTTTTTAAAGGGGGCATATTTTCCTCATCGAACAAGTGGCCATGGGTCAAAAAGAATTTGTGACCATCGAGATTCAATATGCTATAATCGCTGCGCATCGGGAAATCCAAAACCATCTGGTCAACCTCGCTGTCACAGTTGCCTCGAACCGCAACAATTTTGGCTGCCAACGGGTTAAGCATTTTGATTACTTCCTTGCAATCATAGCCATCAGGCAATTCATTGCGTGGCCCATGATAAAGGATATCTCCTAGAATAACCAACATGTCGCATTTATGTTTTTCGAACTTTTCAATCGCTTTGCGACAGTATTTGGAACTGCCGTGGATATCACTTATAAACATTACTTTCATATTGACTCCTTATCCAGGTAAAAAGACTTACGCCTTTTCAATCTCATATCGGACAATGGTTTTCAAACACTCGGGTTTGACTCTTTTGGCACTGTTCAAATAAATTTCATGATGGAGCCCGGATAGTTTGATATTCTCAACCGTGATATACTCCATAATCTTTTTGGTGGTGTTTATTTCGCTATTATAAGTTCCCTTATGGAGCATTTGCACTGAATCGTTGGCAGGAATCTCCTGGACAT
Organism: Erysipelotrichaceae bacterium; assembly: GCA_028698185.1. Taxonomy (GTDB): domain Bacteria; phylum Bacillota_I; class Bacilli_A; order Erysipelotrichales; family Coprobacillaceae; genus JAQVDW01. The sequence continues at coordinate 78,244 of JAQVDW010000002.1, forward strand.
AAACATCCAGCAGATATGGGTTTGAGGTCGAGTCCAGCAAAACGCCTTTAACCCGGTCGAGAAGACTTTCATCGACATTGGGGTGTTGGCACATCATCAAGGTGAAACGGATATCGCTTTTGCGCTGGACATCGAAATGTTCGTTGTCGTAGGTATCCCACATACCCTCAAGATAGCCGTAGGCGATTTCTATATTATCCTTGGCCATTTGTTTCTTGATTTCCCTTGACACCAGACGGAGGATCTCACTTTTCAAGCGGAACTCTTCGTTTGTCGGATTGCCAATGCCATCGACCATTATGTAGTTTTGAGCAGGTATCGAAACCAAATCGACTCTTTTAGTACTCGCAGTATATTGCTTTTTGAATTCTTTCTTGGGATCAAAAACCATACTTGCTACCTCCTGAAAATTTATACCATAATTGAAATCAGGGTATTCCATCCTATTTTCTTCTGATTGTCTTGATGATTACTGGTTCCAAAGGTGCGTCTTGGAAGTTTGTTTTGACACCAGCGATTTTATCAACAATCTCTAACCCCTTAGTAATTTGTCCGAACCCGGCATATTCTCCATCCAAGTGCGGAGAATTTTGGTGCATGATGAAGAATTGTGATGACGCCGAATCCTTGTAGGCAGTACGCGCCATTGAAAGAACACCTTTGGTGTGTTTCAAGTCATTGGCAACGCCATTTGAAGCGAACTCACCTTTGATTGAAGCGGCTTCTTTATGATTGAAATCTTTGTCAAAACCTCCGCCTTGGATCATGAATCCCTTGATCACGCGGTGAAAAATCATTCCCGCAAAAAAATCCTGGTCGATCAGCTTCAAAAAGTTTTCCACAGTAATGGGAGCGACAGCCGGATAGAGCTCACCTTCCATGATATCGCCGTTTTCCATTTCGATAATTATTTCAATATTTTCCATATAGACCTCCTGTAAATCTAAACAACATATAAAGTATAACGATATTGTATAAAAAATCAAATAATTTTTTAATTTTTTATAATAAATTGCATAATAATATAAAAAATAGGAAACTATTTTATAAGTTTCCTAAATAAATGCTTGTTTTATCTCCAACGCTAAATTTCAGCCAGGTTTATAGATCCAATTCCCAAATAAGCCGTATCGCGGTCTCATGGTCGAGATTGTTCATTATTCCCTCGCTGATATATTCATAATGGTCATCCTTGTTTATTATCGGCGCCTGTTCAATCGCACTCACAATTCCGCCAAACAGTTCCTTGAGATAAGCGAAAGTTGCGTAATGGATTGGGAATTCCTCGACCGTGTAGGTAAGGAAAGCCGAAAATGAACTCACATTATTTGTGTCCAGGTAATACCTGATGATCTCAAACGTGCCTTTGAATATCTCATTTTTTGGCTGCAGCTGATAAAATATTTTGGCTGTCTTCACCGGCGACATGTTCAGTTGCGTTCTGGTGACGATATTGAGGCGGTTGAGGCTGATGCAAAGATCGCTGATTTCAGGCGGCATACCTTCGCCCTGGTTGTCCTGGACAACCGGAACCAGTCTTTCGATGCGTTCCTTGATTATCTTCTGGATTGCCTTGGCCTGGATCTTGGTGATGATAAAACCTATAAGCAGATCGCCAATCAATATCTCGTTGTAGATTGTTTCGGGGTCTTTGAGATGGGCAATCATATCGTCGATCAGCGCCTTTTGCTCCACTTTATTGCCCGATATCTTGTTGGCAATAGCACCAAAAAGGGTATGGACATGGTCGTAGAAATCGCTCGGCCAGTCATACTGATAGCGGGTCATCAGCTTAAGGAGGTAGAATGAAAGTTCCCTGATGCTCTTGGCGTCTTCGCCATAGCTGTCAACTTCCTCATTAAGCTCCTTCATCAGATGGCGGAAATTCTTCTTAAGGATGAAACCGGTCTGTGAATACTCAGTGAATATCTCATCGATTCTTTCATATTCCAGTTCGCCTTTGAAGTCGATTCCGCCATTTTCCTCATATAGGATCATATCAAGGAAATAATTGTACAGCTCTTCATTGTAGTTTATCGCCAGTTCGACGAAATCTTTTATTCCCTCCCATGAAAGCGCCCCGTTGAAGGCGTTTTCCAGCATCATGGATTTCGAATTCTCCATTTTCTTGTTCAGCTCAATAACAAAGGCCAGGCGGTGGGCACACATTTCCTTGCCGCAGTCACAATCGATATCATCAAGATTGTTGATATTGCCGTTGAGAACCAGGTGGTATAGCACATCATTGTCCTCGCAATCGGCTTCGATGTGCGAATTTGTTCCGACAATGTTGCTGATGCCGTTGGCATCGACAATAGCCATCGCTTCCTCCATTATTTTGTCTAGTTTGTCCATCCAATCACCTCGTTTTCTTTTTAGTTTTGATTATTTATGGTATGTTTCCTTGCGGATTATTTTGAAGGCACGGTAAATCTGTTCCACCAGAACCAACCTGATCAGCTGGTGGGGCATGGTCATTTTGGAAAACGACAGTTTGTAGTCGGCCCTTTTGAGCACATCTTCCCCGTGACCTAGCGATCCTCCAATCACAAAAGTGATTGACGATTTCCCGTTGATCATCAGGGTTTCTATTTTGTCAGCCAAGTCAACCGAATCGATCGCCTCGCCATCAACATGGAGCAGGATGACATACTCATTGTCCTTGATCCGGTTTAGAATCTTGGCACCTTCTTTTTGCTTGACGATATTCTGGTCCTTTTGCGAGGCATTGTCACCGATCGGTTCATCATTGACTTCGATAATTTCCATCTTGCAATAAGCTCCTAGCCGCTTCAGGTATTCCTGAATCCCTTGTTTGAGGTACTTTTCCTTAAGTTTTCCAACCGCGATGATCTTAACGTTCATTTTCTCCTCCGGAAACGATATCGATTTGTGACGCGCACTTGAAATTCGTGAAGCTCAGTCCGTAACGCGCAAATGTATCCTTGAACGCGCAAAGCGCCAAATCCTCCGTATTGGCTTCATGGGAAAGATGGGCGAGTACTATTTCCCGGGTGTTGTCCCCGACCACCTGTGCCATCAAATTGGCACTGTATTCATTGTTGAGATGGCCCAAGTCTTCGTAAATCCTTCTTTTCAAAAAAAGTGGTCGTTTTGTTTGCATCAGGGTTTCGACATCATGATTGCTTTCGATTATGTAATAGGTCAGATTGTGAAGATATGACTGGTTCTTCTGGGATACATAACCGGTGTCGGTCATGTAAAGCAACGATTTTCCACCATATTTGAAGATGAATGCCAGGGGGTTTTTGACATCGTGGCTGATTGCCAAGGGCGTCACGGAGACTCCACCAAAGTCATAATCCAAATATGGCTGGAGATAATTGTCACAGGGCAAATCAGCCATAGTCCCCACTCCGGTATATATTTTCGATTGGGAAAATATTCTGATATTCTTGCTGTGGTCATAGTGTTCATGAGTCAGGAACACGAAATCGATATCCCCCTCTTCAAATCCGATTGTGCCAAGCTTGTAAAGCAACTGCTTGCGGGTGATGCCGCAGTCGATCAAAAAACCCACGCCGTTGACATATATGAATGTGCTGTTGCCTTTTGAGCCGCTGGCCAATATATGATATTCCATTATTGATTCTCCTGTGTATGTAAAAAAATAGGGTACCGAGTACCCTATAATTATTTGATTCCGTATTTTTTGTTGAATTTGTCAACACGACCATCTGCACTCGCAAATCTTTGTTTACCAGTATAGAATGGATGACAGTTAGAACATGTATCAACACGTACTTCGTTTAATACTGATCCGCTTTCAAACTCATTTCCACATGATGTGCAAACAACTTTTACTGTTTTGTAGTTTGGATGAATTCCTTGTTTCATTTCTATTCTCCTTCCGCCTTATAATATCTTATTACAAAGTAAGTTACCACGTTATTATACACTAAATTTTGCCCGTTTCAAGAACTTTTTTCTAATTCTCGACAATTCTTCTTGAAATTCTCGCGCCCAGGGCAATCAGCTTGTTGTCGATGTTTTCATAGCCTCGGTCGATATGGTACACATTGGCGATTTCACTTACCCCTTCGCTAATCAAAGCCGCCACTATCAGTGCCGCTCCGCAACGCAGATCCGTTGCGTAAACACGCGTTCCGGTAAGTTTTGTCGGACCGTATACCTTGCAGGCCCCATCGAACACTTCGATATGGGCTCCCATATTCGCGAGCTGCTCGCAATGACCGAATCGTTCCGGATAGATATTTTCCGTGACACTCGAAACACCTTTGGCCTGGGTCATCAGGGTAGTCAGTGGCTGTTGCAAGTCGGTCGCAAACCCCGGATATACCTGGGTCCGGACATCACAAGAAACCATTTCGCTCGCCCCGTTGACAATTATGCTGTCGCCGATGATTTCCATGACCACACCCATTTCCTTAAGTTTGGAAATCAGCGACTCCAAATGCTGCGGGATGACATTTTGGACCACAACCCGCTCACCTGCCGCAGCCGCGATGATCAGGAACGTTCCCGCCTCGATCCGGTCAGGAATGATTTCATGGTTGCAGCCTTGAAGCTTTTCGACACCTTCAATGGTGATCGTATCGGTCCCGGCACCACGGATATTGGCACCCATTTTCGTCAGCAAGTTGCAAACGTCGATGATTTCCGGTTCCTTGGCGACGTTTTCGATGACCGTCTTCCCGGTTGCCTTGACTGCGGCAAGAATAATGTTGATTGTGGCACCAACCGAAGCGAAGTCAAGATAAATTTTGGTTCCCACCAGCTTTTCTGCCTTGATCACGATGCAGTCATCCTCATAGGAAACTTTGGCACCCAACGCCTCGAACCCTTTGATGTGAAGATCGATCGGTCGTGGTCCCAGATAACAGCCGCCAGGCATCCGCATCCGCACTTCCTTGCATTTGCCAAGAAGCGAACCCATCAAGTAATAAGATGCGCGCAATTTGTCAACCGCCGGCGATACCAGGGGCACATTTTGAAGATTTGAGGGATCAATTTTGATTGTGTCCCCGTCGCGGAACACGGTGCAGTTGAGCTCCTCGAGCAGCACTTTCAGCGCGTCGACGTCTGAAATATTCGGTACGCCATAAATATTGACCGGTCCATCGGCAAGAACCACCGCCGGAATCAGCGCCACAGTCGCATTTTTAGCGCCGCTGATTTCAACCGTACCACTTAATTTATGGCCTCCTTCGATTGCAATTATTTCTTTCATTAAAGACCTCCACCCATCGGGAAATTATGATAATTGATATTTGTTATTGATTTATATAAGGGAGTACAGCATGTAAATAATTCGAATAAAAAAGATGAGGTATTCGGAATACATCATCTTTAAGTAAAATTTTCAGACCTTAAATTAAGCTTTGTTTACAGAACCAAATAATTCCATTTTGATTTTCACGATTTCTTTAATCGCTTCATATCCAGGACCTAATAATTTACGAGGGTCAAAACCTTTTCCTTTTAAATCTTTTCCTTCTTCGATATATTTTCTAGTAGCGGCTTGGAAATATAATTGGCATTCAGTGTTTACGTTGATTTTAGAAACTCCCAAAGTGATTGATTTTGCGATCATTTCATCAGGGATTCCTGTTCCACCGTGCAATACTAATGGTAAAGCTCCAGTTTCTTGTTGGATTGCAGCCAACGCTTCGAAATCTAAACCTTCCCAGTTTTCAGGGTATTGACCGTGAATGTTTCCGATACCAGCTGCAAGGAAGTCTACTCCCAAATCAGCGATCATTTTACATTCTTTAGGATCAGCTACTTCACCTTTACCAACAACACCGTCTTCTTCTCCACCGATTGATCCAACTTCAGCTTCAACTGAAATGTTTAATGAGTGGCAGAATTCTGTGATTTCTTTTGTTTTTTCGATGTTTTCTTCGATACCATAGTGTGAACCGTCAAACATGATTGAAGTGAATCCGGCAGCAGCAGCAGCTTTTGCCCCTTCATATGAACCGTGGTCCAAGTGTAAAGCTACTGGTACAGTGATGTTCAATTCTTCAACCATCGCCGCAACCATGGCTGAAACAGTTTTGAATCCTGTCATGTATTTAGCAGCACCTTCAGATACCCCTAAAATTACTGGTGAGTTGTTTTCTTGAGCAGTTGTTAAAATTGCTTTTGTCCATTCTAAATTATTGATGTTGAATTGACCAACAGCATAGTGACCTTCTTTTGCTTTTACAAGCATTTCTTTTGCAGATACTAATCCCATCTTATTTCTCCTTATATAAATTTACACGTCCATTTTACTACATTTATATAAAAAATCTAGTTTTTTTTGCTTATTTACAAGCATTAATCGAAATTTTTTCAATATTTCTTCAATATCCTAAAGCGACCTTAGGATGATAGCGGATACATCTTTTTCCTTAGTAATAACAGATTACCGGGGTGCCGATTTTGGTGTACTCGTACATTTTGGCGGCTTCCGAATATCTCATATTGACACAGCCATGGGAACCGTTGTAAGTGTAGATTTTACCGCCAAAGGAGCTGCGATAGGTCGCGTCATGCATTCCGATTCCGCCGTTGAAAGCCATCCAATATTTTACCGGAACTTCATAAGGCCACGTTCCATCAGGATTCTGGGTGCCCCGGAGTACCCGATTAAGCTGTTTGTAATAGACATAGTAACACCCCGAAGGAGTTTTACGCTCCGGGTCACTGGAAAGTCCCGTAACGATTTGGTCTGTCTGGAAGACAATCTTTCCGTTTTGGATCATATAAAGCTTTTGAGCTGAGAGATTGATTTCGACATAAGTGTCGCCGATGCCGCTATTTGATTGATAGCCATATCCAAACAGAGCCGGGGTCCGGTTTGTCGTCTCCTGATTGGCAATCATTTCGAGCAGTTTATTTGTTTCTGTGGTCACCAGGACATATTGCCCCAAGGTACCACCACTGACTGTAATGGTGTTGCCCGCCGCGGTTTTGAACTGGCGGGAAATGCCTAGAGTATAGTAATATCTCGTGAACGTCCGGATGAATGCTTTGGCTTTTGTGGCGAATACGCCTTCATCCTTGATCCAGTTACCACTGCCATCCTGGGTCAGCCATGTCAGCAATGTATTCTGGTCCAGGACAAACTTATGCTCCGAATCCGGCTGATAGGTGATTGAAGCGTTGCAGTATTTTTGGGCAGCTGCAAGCTTGTTGGCCAGGCTCGAATTGTCTGATTTGATACCAGCCTGTTGGTACAGGTCTGCCGCCAAAACATCGATGCTTTCTTCACCAATCAGATACTGCTCCTTGACAAGCGCACTCAACTTTGCCACATCGACCACATTGCCCAGCGTCTCTGGCACAATGGTAAACGCGCCACCCACAAAGCTGACATAGGCATCTTGCGGCGCCTGGTCACCCTTTGTCTGTTGCAGCGATTCGATCGTCGCATCAAGATTAGCTTCGTCGATAGCGACAAAATCACCGCTCGACAGTTCATTTTTGTCGAAGAGTTCCGCGAACCAGAGCCACGAATTCTGATTATCTATGAACTGGTCGACAAATTCAGGGTTCTTGATTGTCGGTTTGAAGTCTTCCGCATTGAGCTCGACAGTCGATCCGTCACCGAATGTCAATGTCAGTGTTTGCGACTTTAATTTATCATCGAGCAGTGTGATCACTTCCGCGCTTGTTTTCCCAGAAACATCGATCCCCTCAATTGTCGTGTTTTGGAAAAAATGGCTATTGAAATAGAAACCGCCTACGATGTATGTGATCATCATGATTGAAAATATCACCGTCAAGACAATCATGATTTTGCCTTTGGTCGTCCTCTTGCTTGGCCTTTTCATTTTGGTCATCTTTTCTTCTGTTTCCAATTTTGGCCCCTCCCTTATTCCACCTTAATTGCTATTACACATATTCTTATATAAAGATATCAAATTTATACAACAAAATCCATAAAATTCACCTTCGAGAAGTGAAATAAAGTGATTCCGACCGCCATAGCCAGATTCAAAGAATCGATAGCCTGGGTATGGTTGATGAATATCGACTGACCGTATTCGAGATAAACATCCGGCAAGCCGCTTGATTCATTGCCAAACACCAGGGAATGGAACTGTTGGGGTGGAGTGACCTGGTGAAGGTTTTTCGCTCCTTTTAGCATCAGCGAAAATACCTGGTTGTCAGGAAACTCGCCGCGGTACTGTTCAAAGGAATCATAATATTTTATCCGTAAACCGAAAATCGCTCCCATCGAGGCCCTGAGGACCTTGGGATCGAATGTGTCCGCTCCGCTTCCTACAATTGCCAGATCACGGTAACTAAAACCAGACATAGTCCTGATAATCGTACCGAGATTCCCCATATCGCTTGGGTTAACAAGCACGACGTGATTGGCCTGGTTCAATTCATCCTGATATTTTTCAAATACCGCCAGAGCCAGACAGTTACCTTTTTTCACCAGGCGGTTGATTGTCTTGTCCGATTCGACAACCTCGATATCATGCTGGCTGGCAATCTTCGTTATTATGGCAACACCCTTGTTTTGATAGCTGTTGCTGGCAAGGTAGATGCGGCTGACCAGATCGGGTTTCGCTTTTAGCAATTCAATCGTTTCAAACACTCCGGTCGTATATGAATAGTCGCTCTCTTTTTGGTAGCTTTTTATTTTCATCATCATCTCTCCTATTTTTTATAAAACCATGTTATACTAATCGGGAGGTGAATTCAATGAACAATTATCTAGCGTGCCCCAAATGTCACGAACCCCTGTCTCTGGAAAACAGAACTTACCGTTGTTTAAACAACCACTGTTATGATCTGGCCAAAAGCGGCTACATCAATCTGCTATTGAATCCGGACAAGGCCACAACCAATCCTGGAGACTCAAAAGAGAGCCTGATCGCCAGAAGAGACTATCTCAACTCCCATCACTATGATTCCATTTTAGACCAAGTCATCCAATTAATCAAAAAATATGCTGGTTCAACCGAACTAAATGATTTGAACATACTCGATTTAGGTTGCGGTGAGGGCTATTACACCTATGGCATGTACCAAAGCATCCCGGCCAATATTTCCGGTCTCGATATTTCTAAAATCGGGGTCAACATGGCATCCAAATATTCCAAGGATATAACCTGGATTGTCGGCAATTCCAAAAACATACCGATTATCGACCACAGTCTCGATTTCGTGACTGCGCTTTTCACTGTCGTCAACCAAAGCGAGCTTGAACGGGTATTGAAGGAAAACGGAAAAATCATCCACGTTACAGCAAACTCAAATCACTTGATCGAGTTCAAGCAGATGATCTATGATGAAATAATCGAAAAAAGCGACAAATTCATCCGCCTGGACTTGCCGATTGTGGAACAGTATGATTTCACCAAGAAAGAACTGATTGAAAATCGCGAGGACGTATTAAACCTTCTCAAGATGACCCCGCACTACTATCATATTTCCACCCATAAACGGCACATTCTTGACGAACTTGACAGCCTGGAAATTACAATAGATATAAAAATAACTGTTTACGATGCCATGGAATCTTTGTTATAATTACAAATATATTATAAAGGAGTTTGGTTTATGTCAGATCTTATTAATGCTGCTTTGCCGATAATTATTGGTTTCTTATTGGTTTGGTTTACTTATCTAAATATCAACTACTTCTACACCATTTTCAAGCTAAAGAAAAGCGAAAAGGAAATGGAACTGTGCAACACCAAATTGGGGATCGTCGTGAATTATGTTGCGTTGGCAGTCTATATTGCGGGCACAATTGCCTCATTGGCTCTTCTGGTGAATTCATTACTTGGCGGCACTTTCGTTTCCAACGGAACTTTTTATCTGAATATACTGGCGCTGTTGGCAATCTTCGCCAACCAATATTTCAGCCGGGTGATTTATCTGTCAAAAAAATCACTGATTATCGGACGGATCAAATTTGATTACCGCAAGATCAAAAGGATCGATATCCATCCTACAAAGATGAGTTTCAATTACGGCCAAAACCATTTGGCTACACGACTCCTGTTTGTCGATGATGAAAAATTGCGGGTAACCCTGAAAAGGAATGCATAGAAAAAACCTAACTTGGAAACTAGTTAGGTTTTTTTATTGGGTTCAAAACACGCAAAGGTCCCGCCTGGATGTGCAATGAATATCTGCCTGCCGGATATGTCTCCCCGTCGATATTGACCAATCCGCTTGTTTCGATGGTCATGCTTCGATGGTTCGAATGATGATAACAAGAGTCCTTGAGAATCCGGTTGGATGCAAGTTTCAAAAGCTTAAAAGCCGCCTTGACCTTAGACGCCCCCTGCAAATAACCGATCTCGAAAAGGCCGTCGTCGACCTGGCCGGATGCGATTTGATATCCTCCGCCATAATAACGTCCGTTGGCGGCAACTCCCAAAACAAATTTTCCGGTTACATGGAAGTCTCCGTCGGCAATGGACGCCTTGAATCCAGAAAAACTAAAAAGCCGCTGCAGCGTCATTTTCGCGTAAAACAGTCCGCCGGGTAAAAATCTGACGATTCTCTGGTCATGGACATGATTTGCGCAATCGCTGTCTAGCCCAAAGCACATGGTATTGGCAACATAAATGTCATTGGCCTGGATAAGATCGATGGCGACAGCTTCCTGTTTCATACATGAACGGATATTTGATTCAAGGTTCCTGGCAATCACAAAGTTCCTTGCGAAATCATTGCCTGTTCCCCGGGGCACAATCGCCAGTTGCGCTTTCTGGTTTGCCATTGCCTGGATGGCATTATGGATCATCCCGTCGCCGCCCAATACAAAGATACGGTTGTCATCGGCGCAGTATGGTGCGATCATATCCCTGATCTGCCCTGGGTAATCGGCTTTAAGGACCAAATGGTCGACACCAATGGCAACCTTTGAAATAGTTTCAATTGCCTTGATGTCCTGGGATTTTACGACAAATATATGCTTCATAATCTACCTTTCCAATATATAGACTAACCGGGTGAAAGTTCCGTTGTCGAATTTCTTCACCGTCATCTTCCGCCTTATTTCAATGCCCTGACTCTTGAACCACTCATCGTAATCATCATGAGCTACCAGGATCAGCTTAGGGGCGATCTTCAAACCGGACAAGATTATTTCTTCCTGTTCCTCCCTGGTAATTGGTGTGTAAAGATTGTATGGCAAATCGATGATTGCCACATCTTTTCTAATCTTCAAATCGGAAATTGCCTGGCGGGCGATCAGCTGTCCGTCATAACCAAAGTGTTCCAGATTCAATCTGGCCTTGTATGAGTTGGTTCGCGAAATGTCAAAGCCCACGATATCGACTCCCTGATTGAGCCCTTCCAATACAACCGCACCCATGCCACAGCAGGGATCGACAACCGTGACACCGGGGTTGTTGCCGGTTGCCAGGTTGATCAGGGTTTTGCACATCCTCAGATCAAGTCCGTTACAGAAGGTATGGGGCTTATTTAAAAATTTCTTCCACGATTCCTGGCCGTGACTCAATTCTCCGACGATGTATTCGCCGTTGATAAAAGTGATGCCAATGGTCGACTCAGGATTGTTCATATTGGCGCAACCGCGAATGGCCATGCCGACCTGGCGGGTCAATTCCAGACTCCTTTGATAGTCAAAGGGACTGCCCTTGTCTTTTAGATAGACCACCTTGTAATCATCGTACGTGACATTTTCTTCCTTTATATACGACAGCAGGCATTCCAGATTTGGATGGCGGTATATTATTTTCAGTGCGTCCTTGATGTAGACCGAATTGTCGACTGGCACATAAATATCGCAAAGAAGATTATTGCCCTCATTTTCCCGGTTGAACAGGGCCGCAAACTCCCCTTCAAACAGTTCCCGCTCAAGGTGGGAGCAATTAAAAAAATACAGATACTCGCTCATTTTTACTCCTTAAAAAAAGCCCGGATTTCCAGGCTTAACGAATTCCCTTGATAGCAGCAACAATCTCCTCGACTGTCGCGACTTTTCCGGTAAATAAAATTTTCCCGTCAACCAGTAGCGCCGGAGTTGACATCACTCCAAGTTTGGCGATCTCCACAACGTCTTTGACATGCTCAATCGGCTCGGTGATATCCAGCCTCTTCAGGGCTTCCACTGTATTGGCTTCAAGCGCATTGCACTTGGCGCATCCGGTTCCTAGAACCTTGATGTCTGATTTGACTTCCTGCTCAATTTTTTTGCTGAATAATTTAATCATTCTTCTTCTCCCGTACAGCCACAAACAGGCAAAGTTTCCTTACTATTACTCGACTCCAGAGTGTCCCCGAATTTTTTCAACTTCCCGGCACATTCCTGATTGATTGAATAATGGGTCCATTTGCCATCACGCCGGGCGTCAATGACTTGGGCTTCGACCAATATCTTAAGATGATGTGACAGGGTCGATTGGACACAAGGGACACTTTCCAAAATCACGCAAGCGCACCTTTCACCTTCTTGTAGAATCTTAACGATTTCCAACCGAGTCGGATCACTTAGTGCTTTGAATATTTTTACCATTTCCATAATCTCACCTGCTTTCAGTCTATCATGAATATCGACAATCGTCAATATAACCTGTTTTCTATAACAATATTCGGGCAATGTTTTTGCTTGTAAATTCCAAAGCGGCCGCACCGTCTTTTAATGCAGCTTCCAGCGTCTTAGGCTGGTTTGTGATTGAAAATGCGGCCGTAAGCCCGATCGCGTAAAGATCTTCAAGGTCGAAATCGACTCGTCCTGCCAAGGCGATCAGGGGAATGAGATTTTTTTTGGTCAATTTGGCAATCCCGCTGATTGTTTTTCCCTGAGCCGTCTGGCTGTCGATGCTTCCCTCCCCGGTAAACACATAATCGGCATCCGCAATCTTGTTCTTGAAATCGGTCAGCTCGAGGATCAATTCGATGCCCTTTTCCATTTTTGCATTAAGCAGATAGAATGCGCCACCAAGACCGCCTGCAGCTCCAGTAGCCTTGACTTGACCCAGGTTGATGCCAAGTTCATGGTCAATTATGCCATTGAGATGGATCAGGCAAGTCTCCAGATAGTCAAGCTGTTGGGGGGTTGCCCCTTTCTGGGGACCGAAAACGAAAGTCGCACCGTTGGGACCGATATACGGATTTTCGACATCGTTGGCAATTACGATTTCGACATTTTTCACAGTTTCCAAAGCACCGCTGAAGTCAATGTGTCGGATTTTCAGGATGTTCTCGATGGCAAGGGGCAGTTCTTTGCCTTCATCATCGTAAATCTTGGCTCCCAGTCCGACCAGCATACCAAGACCGCCATCGTTGGTACCGCTGCCACCCAATCCCACTATGATTTTTTCGATCCCACTCTGGCATATATGCCTAAGCAATTGGCCCAATCCATAGGATGTCGCTTGCAACGGGTTGCGCTGGCTAGGCTCAACCAGATCCAGTCCGACCGCCTTGGCCGATTCGACCACCGCCATTGTCCCTTTGACTAGATAATCACAGCTTATAAGCTGGTTGTAATGGTTGAATATCTCGAGTTCTAAAACCTGACCGTCGATGACGCTGTTAAGGATCTCCAGGGTCCCCTCGCCCCCGTCAGCAAGAGGGATCAGGACAGTCTCGATTTCTCCTTGGGCTCCGGTCTTCAGGCCCCGCTCGATTGCTTTGGCCGCGTCCAGGGCGGAGATGCTTTCTTTGAATGAGTCACAGGCAATCACTATTTTCTTCATAAAATCTCCTATCGATTGTTTTTTTGAAAATGTTGGAAAGTCATGATCGCGATCAAGGTCAAACAGGCGAAGACGACAATGGTCCCTCCGGGACGCAGATCAAAATAGAACGACATCGTTATTCCCCCAAGAGTGAACAGGCTTGAAAGGGCCATGGCGGTCAGCATATTCGACTTGTACGACTTTGACAGCAACAGACCGCAGGCCACCGGAATCACAAGCAAGCTCGAGATTATCAGGGCTCCGACAATCCGGGCCGAAATGGCAATAGTCAATCCGACCATTACAGTGAAAAGGAAATTGATCGCCTTGACGTTGACACCGTTGCGGCCGGCCTCAAGTTCATTGAAAGAGTAGAACATGAACTGGTAATAAAATATGTAACAAAGCCCGATTACAAGCAGCGACAGCACGACGACAGTGTAGAACTCGCCCTGGGAAATCGCCACTATTGAACCGAACAGGAAGCTTGTGATTGATACAGATGAGTCGATAAAACCCGATAGGATTCCGGCAATACCCACACCTAAAGACATGATTATCGCAATTGCAATCTCACTGTTTTCCCTCATTTTGCGACCTACAACGGTAACCGCGAAGGAAAGGAAAACCGCAATGATGGTCGCAGCGATCGTGGGGTTGATTCCCACAATCAGGCCGAAACAGACCCCCGCCAGGGCACCATGGCTCAAGGCGTCGCCGAGCATGGAATACTTGCGCAACACCAAAACCTGGCCGACCAGCGGAATCGCCAGGGAAACCAGAAACCCGACAAGCAAGGCTTTTTGCATGAAAACATATCCTAGCATCAGAGCACCTCGCTCAAGAATATCTTCTTGTCTTTAAAGATGTAGATTTCGTCGGCGATGGCTTCCAGCTGTTTTTTGTTATGGAGGATGATCACGATTGTCTTGCCCAATTTTTTAAGCTGCAATATAAGTTCCATCATTTCCTCCTGGGTTTTCTCGTCAAGCTGGTTGAGCGGTTCGTCAAGCAAAATCAGGTCCGGATGGGTCGACAAGGTCTTTACGATCATGACCCGCTGCAGCTGCCCGCCCGAGAGCTGGTTCAGCTTGCTTTTGGCGATATGGCTAAGCTGGAAATCCTCAAGAAGATGTCCAACATGCCTGTTATGCCGGGATTTCGCCATATGTTTGATCGAATTGATATGGTACATCAGCACAAGTTCCTCGACATTCAGCGGTGTCCCGTTGATCATGTCGCGGTCATTTTGGCCAAGGAAACTGATTTTGACCTTTTCTTGACTCGTGATCTTCCCCTGCTGCGGTTTGAGTTCCCCTAGGATCAACTTGAGCAGCGTCGATTTGCCACAGCCGTTTTCGCCGTATAGTCCGATGATATTACCCTTGACAATATCCAGTGACACGTCCGCAAAAATCTGGAAGTCGCCATATGCAAAACCGACTTGATCGAGGCTAATTAATTTGATCGAGGGCATAGACGATATTCTCCAAATTTTGTCGCATCACACTCAGGTAATCGGATCCCGCAGCGACGTCTTCGCTTGAAAGCGAGGCAATGGTGCTAAGGGGCAGCAGTTCGGTTCTGGTTTCCTGGGCGATTGTCTGCATCACCTTTTCATTGAGCTCTTCTTGATAGAAGATGACTTTGATCTGTTCGCTGTTGATATAGTCAACTGCGCTTTTGATCTGGTTGGCAGTTGCCTCACCTTCACTGGTGATTCCGGTAACCGATTTTTGGACGATACCGTAATCGGCGCAAAGATAGGCGAACGCCTCATGTTCCACCACGATTTCCCGGTTGACAAACGGCGCCAACCCCTGCTCATAACTCTTATCAAGGTCTTCAAGCTCCTGAACATATTCATCATAGTTCGACTGGTAATAATCGGCATTATCGTTGTCAATTTCACAATAGGCGTCCAGGATATTTTTCAATTCGATTTTGGCATTTTTCAATGAAAGCCAGGTATGAGGGTCCAGCCCATGGTCATTTTGGATCAGTTCGATTCCCTGGGCCGCCATGACAACCTTAAGCCGGTCGTTGCCTGAACTTTCAATTATGTCCTGGGCATAATGCTCGAGCTGGTCGCTGTTGTAGATAAAAAGATCCCCCGTCGCTACGTTGGCGATATTTTGGGAAGTCGGTTCGTAATTGTGGGCGTCACCGCCATCGCTTAGCAGCTGGGTAACCACAACATGGTCGCCACCGATAACCCGGGCGAATTCGCTCATGACATAGAATGTTGTATAGATTTCGATTTTATCACTGTCGTTACTTGGCGCATTGCACCCCGTAAGCAAAAAGATCATTGACAGTATTATTGATATTTTTTTCATTCACTGCTCCTTTTCCATCCGGCAAGACTTAGCGGTAATACTTGAGAAACTTCTCGATTTCCAGGACCGCTCCCTCTTGATCTTTGCCCGACATCAGATAATTTACCGTGCGATATGATGACGAATAGTCCAGGAAATCCTTGAACTTTTCATCAAGCATGTCGGAATATTTGCGGTAATGATTGTAATAGTAGTCGCCCTGGCTGTCGTCCTTGTTCTGGATGACAGCCCCCAGCACTTTGTCTTCGCTGTCGTAAATCACATCGGTGTGGACCTGGCTGAAGGCGATTCTGGCCAGGGTGTAAAGATTCAAATCGGTTGTCTTGACTTTTAAGAAACTATAGCCAATCGACATGTAATGACGCAAGGCACCGACCACTTCGTTCACCAGGGAATCAAAATCATACCCTTTGATTCCGATTACGGAATTGATCGGCTTGGTTATTCCCATAAGGATATTTTCCTTTTCGATTCCATATACAAGGTCCATAGTGATGGTAGGCACGATGCGGTTTCTAGTCAGGGTCGGCTGGTAGTTGGTGAGTCCCTTGGCCACTCTGGATGTCACAAGTTCCTGAAGTCCGGCCGATTTGGCATAGTCGAGTTTTTGCGCCTTGAAATTGTAGTTGAGATAGTAGTCCTGCTTCTTGCCCACGAGCTCCTTGATGGATGACAGCGCCTTTTTCAGGCACTCCAGAGCTTCGTTGATCAAGGTCAGGTCGTGGATCGTAAGATTGTTGTCTCCCAGGCCATAGTTGAATTTGACCCCCGCAAAAGTGCTGTTCATCAAAGAAACATAGAAACAGCGTTTGTAAAGGCTGGGTGTCTGTTCTGGAAAGCAGTGCTCATGACCGATGACGAAATCCGCTTCATTAAGGTAAATCTGGATGCTCAGGGAACGGATCTTGTTGATGACAAAGAAAAGGTCATTGACCCTGACAACGGTGAACGAATCAAATCTGATTTTCTGGAAAATGCGCTCAAGATCTCCAAGAAGCTCGGCGGAAGGCTTGACATCCTGGGCCGCAAGCTTGCCCGCTGCCAACCGGCTGTCGACCAGCTTCTGATTTTTCGATACAAATGCCCGGCTGTTGGAACTGACTATCTCCGGATATTTCTTGGCGCTTGCCGTCGGTTTGACGAAATAGACAAATATTTCGCTGCTACGTGACTTGATGATCATTTCTTCGGTCATGGTATCGAACATCGAAGAGACATTGACCATCTCGCTGTCAATCAAGTGGGGCCCCGCTTCCCGGACCCGGCCGAAAACCGTTCCGTCCAGGACCAGGGTGTATGTTTCGTCAAATTCTTCATCAACGCTGATCATCGCCGCTCTTGCAATCTGGTCAAGTGTCGTTTTTTCCTGAACCGCCAGATCATAGAAAACATTATATTCTTTGTTGTTGCCAATTCTGATTATATATCCTTGCATAAAAACACCTCTTCATATCATTTTACTATATTTAGAGCCATTAAAAAAGTGTTAAGAATTATTAAAAAGGCAAAAGCTCCGCTTTTGCCTTAAGTGTTTACTAATTTATAATTTTGCCGCCACCAGCGATAATAGGCGCCACTTAAAACGACACTGGCAAGCAGCCACGATCCGCATTCCCCCAAAGGAACTGCCAAAAATCCCAGTTGATTTAGAAGAAGGCCACAGATGACAAACCGGGCCAGCAGCTCCAACACCCCGGAAAACAAGGCGACAAACTGGTAGTCCATGGCTTGCAAAGCGTTGCGATAAACAAACAGCACTCCTAGCAATGGCAGAAAATAACGGATATTGTCAAGGTAGACCCCGGCATAATCCATGGCTTCATGCGAAGGATTTTCGATAAACACCTTGACGACATTCTGCCCGAACAAGGTTATGACAATGGCACAACCGATGGCTATGAAAATAGCCAATACCGCCGACTGGTTGACACCTTTGTAAATCCGGCGGAAGTCGCCGGCACCGAAATTCTGTCCGGTGTAGGTGGCGACACCAACCCCCAAAGCCGGCATGATCTGGGTCACGATATTCACCGAGCGCGATGCTCCGGTAAAAGCCGCGACAGCACTCGATCCAAACGAGTTTACCGCTGCTTGCAATATCATGATTCCGATTGAAATTATTGAAAAATTGAACGCCATCGGGATACCGATCTTCAACAGGAAGAATGCCGTCTCCCGGTCAAAGTAGCGCTGTTTGACATCAGGCCGCAAGATTTCAAACTTCTTGAACATGTAGATGAAAACCAGAACCATCGCAATCGACTGCGACAATACAGTCGCATAAGCCGCACCGTCGACCGACATCCTGAAAAAAGCGATGAAACTGTAGTCGAATACAATATTCAGTACCGATGAAATGATCAGGAAATACAGCGGCGTCTTGCTGTCGCCTACCCCGCGCAAGATGGCCCCGGCTATATTGTAATAAATCAAAGGTACCAGCCCCATGTAAATGACCCTGATGTAGCTGTTGGCCAGGGTGATGATGTCAGATGGCGTATTCATCAATGCGAGTATTTCCATCGAAAAACTCGTCGCCAATATGGTCAAAACAAAAGCGATGGCCCCTCCCAATACAAGCGACACAAAAACAAGGTGGCGGAGCCATTCATAGCTCTTTTTCCCATATGCCCTGGCAATCGCCACCCCGAACCCCTGGGTCATCCCGATCGCAAAACCAACCACCAAAAACATCAACGCTCCGGTGCAACCGACGGCTCCAAGCGCCTTTTCGCCCAAAAGGCGGCCGACAATTATCGCATCGACCATATTGTAAAACTGTTGAAACAAGTTTCCCAGAAAAACCGGAAATGTGAACCACACTATATGTTTTAATGGGTTGCCCTTAGTCATGTCCAATTCCATGCAAATTTCCTCCTGTGTGATATTGTAACAGAAAAGAGGTTATCTGATGCGGATTTTTCTCAAACGGAAAACCTTTAACGCATATTTTTGTTTTCCTTGAGCAGTCGGGCTACTGTTTTGCCGACCCCGTTTTCATTGTTCGATGGGATTATTTCCCGGGCAACTTTTTTGGCCTGAACCAGGCCGTTTGCCGGAACGTAACCATGGGGTCCCAGGCGGAGCATGTCGACATCGTTCTCGCTGTCGCCAAATATAGCCACCCGGTCTAAGCCCAGACCTTTCTTGGCGACTATTGTTTCCAGGCGCCGGGCCTTCGAAACGTTTTTAGGTATTATTTCGACCCAATGTCTCCCGACCTGTAGCAAAGTGAAATCCCGGTTTAGTTCCCGCTTGATCTTTTGGAGCTTGTAGGGGTTGAAGGCAATAAAGCAGATCTTGTTCTGGCTGGCGAGTGCGACTTTACCGTTTGGGACATACTCGATTTCCACGGCTGCGCTCGAAGCAATTATCCGGCGGATCTTGCGTTTCAAAAAACCGATTTTCAAGGCGACCTTCATCAGAAAATTGTAGCCGCAGACAGTTTTTTCATCCGAAAAATAGAACACCGAATAATCGTTTTCGTTCAACAGGCAGTGAATCCTTTCGACCTCGCCCTCACTCAGTGGCTCCGCCTTATGATAGGAGTCACTTTCAAATTCATATAACTGGAGCCCATTTACCCCGATAAGGTATCCGCTTTTGAAATCCGCCATCTTCAACTGGGCAACCAGGCCTTCTAAGGTGTAAACATTCCGCCCGGTGGCCAAAACAAGCACCAACCCATCTTCCTGGGCCCGGATCAAAACATCCCGGTTGTAATCGGAAAGCTCCTTGTTGCGGTTAAGCAGGGTCCCGTCCAGGTCGGTCACAATCATCTCAATCATTTTTACGCCCTCCTAATCGTTTAGATAATCCCATTATATCAAAAAAGCGCCGGGACTGGCGCTTCAAAATATGAAAGGAGCAAAGTTGCAATCGTTCCTAAGATAATTTTGTTATTTGAGATTGAAAGCCTTTTTGCCTGCGTAAACAGCTGAGCTTCCTAGTTCGTCTTCAATTCTTAACAACTGGTTGTATTTTGCGATACGATCGGTTCTTGATGCCGAACCGGTTTTGATCTGACGTGAGTTGACTGCAACCGCGATATCCGCAATTGTCGTATCTTCAGTTTCACCGGAACGATGTGACACCACTGAAGTGTATCCGGCGCGGTGCGCCATTTCGATAGCTTCAAGGGTTTCGGTCAGGGTTCCGATTTGGTTGACCTTGATCAGGATTGAATTGGCAAGATTTTGTTCGATTCCCATCGCCAGACGTTTGGTGTTAGTTACAAACAGGTCGTCACCGACGATCTGAATCTTGTCGCCTAGTTTTTCCACCATGTATTTCCATCCGTCCAGGTCATCTTGATCCAGGCCGTCTTCGATCGAGATGATCGGGTATTTCGCAACCAGGTCGGCATAATAATCAACCAGTTCCTTGTTTGTCAAGGCCCGGCCACCTTCGCCTTCGAGCACGTATTTGCCGTCTTTATAGAATTCCGAAGCGGCAGTATCCATCGCGATTTTGATGTCGTCTCCTGGTTTGTAGCCCGCCTTTTCAATCGCTTCGATGATTGTTCCCAAAGCTTCCTCGTTGCTTGAAAGATTTGGAGCGAATCCGCCTTCATCACCTACAGCCGTATTGAGACCTTTGCTGTGCAATACCGATTTGAGGGCATGGAAAACTTCCGCTCCCATCCTGATTGCCTCTTTGAAACAGCATGCCCCAACCGGCATGATCATGTATTCTTGGAAATCAACGTTATTATCGGCATGTTGACCTCCATTGAGAATATTCATCATTGGTGTCGGCAGGATATAAGCATTAACCCCACCAATATAGCGGTAAAGTGGCAATTCCAGTTCATTGGCCGCAGCCCGTGCCACAGCTAGCGAAACACCAAGAATGGCGTTGGCTCCCAGTTTCCCTTTGTTGTCGGTACCATCAAGCTCGATCATCGTCTGGTCAATCAGCCGCTGTTCGGTAGCGTCGTAACCCAACAATGCAGGAGCGATGATTTCATTGACGTTGTCCACAGCCGTCAATACACCTTTGCCTAAGTAGCGGTTTTTGTCGCCGTCGCGCAACTCAACTGCTTCATAAATACCAGTGGAAGCGCCACTAGGTACGATTGCCCTTCCGGTTGTTCCCGATGCCAAAGTGACTTCAACTTCGACGGTCGGATTTCCACGAGAATCCAAGACTTCACGAGCGTAAATATCAATAATTTCGAACATTTATATATCCTCCTTGTTAGTCTTTTCTAACACGAGTATTATATCATTTATTCGACACTTTTTCAAATCATATGACTATTTTTAATCTTCAATTCCAAGCGCATACATATGGTTCAATGGTCCCCGCCCCAAACCAAGATTGAGGTTTGCCGCTATCGCACCGCTTAGATACTCCTTACCTTTTGCCACCGCCTCTTCAAGCGCCATTCCTTTTGCAAGATTGCAGGCGATTGCACTTGAAAGCGTGCACCCGGTACCGTGGGTGTTGTCGTTATCGATCCGAGTCGCCTCGAATGTATCGATCCCGCCCTGGTGGCACAGGACATCGGTTGCCTTGCCTTCGAGATGCCCCCCTTTGATGAGGACCGGACATCCATGACGATCAAAAATCATCTTCGCTGCGGTTTTCATGTCCGCAACATCACGGATGGCGATCCCGCTTAATTTTTGCGCTTCGAACAAATTAGGGGTGATCAGGCTCGCAATGGAAAACAGCTCCTGAGACAGGACCGATACTGCCTCCTCATTGATCAGATCAGCACCGCTGGTCGCCACCATCACGGGATCGACCACGATGTTTTTTGCTTGATAACTCACCAGTTTTTCCTTTATCACCCTGATTGTGGCAATTTGGGATACCATGCCGATTTTGATCGCATCAGGGGCGATGTCGGCAAAAATGCTGTCAAGCTGGGCCTCAACCATTGCCGGGCTCGATTGTTCAATCATACTGACCCCCATTGTATTCTGGGCGGTCAGCGCGGTGATTGCCGCCATGCCGTACATTTTGTGGGCGGTTATCGTTTTCAAATCGGCCTGGATTCCGGCCCCGCCGCTGCAGTCTGATCCGGCTATCGTCAATACTTTTTTAAGCATTCCAAACCTCCTTGATTCTGTTACGGATTTTTTGGCAATTGGCTTCGATATCGTCGCTTTGGAAAATCCCGCTGATCAAGGCATATCCGTTCACATCCGGATACTTAGAAAGATTACCATAGTTGATCCCCCCGATGACAACGACCGGGATGACCACATTATCCAGGATTTGTTCAAGGGTTTCCCGGGAAACCCTGATTGTATCGTTTTTGGTCGAGGTGGCCTCCATGGCTCCGATTCCCAGATAATTGGCTCCCTGTTTTTGGGCCCTGATTGCCTCTTCGACATTGTGGCACGAGACTCCGATGATCTTGTCATCTCCGATGATGGAACGGATTTCCCGGCAATCGCCATCATACTGGCCGATATGGATACCCGTCGCCTGGCAGCTTTCGAGCAGTTCAAGGCTGTCGTTGATTATCAGGGGCACGTTGTGCTGCCTGCATATGCGATTCAAGACCTGTGCCTCTTCAAGCTTCACGGACCAAGCCGCTTCTTTCTGGCGGTACTGGAGCATCGTGACGCCGCCTTTTAGCGAGCTTTGGGTGTCTCGATTCAGGTCCTTCATGATATTGGAGTCAGTTATGCCATACAGCCGCAAATCCAATGGCCGATATTTCAGGTATTTCGCCTGATTGTCAAGAAGTTCATCCTTCAATGAAACGATGCCGTCGATCAGGAAGTTTCTCATCGTGGCGAATCCCGAAGCGGTCTTATCCATCATGTCATATGCCTTCTCTCCGGCAAGACCCATCATGATGAAACTGGCCACAGTCGCCTTGAGGCTGTCCTCGCTGGCGCTAACGAAAGCTCCCACAAGAGCTGTAAGCATGCAGCCTGTCCCGGTTATCCTGCTCATCGTCTCGTGACCATTGTAAATCAGATAGGAATCATTTTGGTCACATACAAGATCCACCGCCCCTGAAATGGCGATGACACAGGAATGGCGCCTGGCCAGTTGTTGCATCTTGGCAATCTGGCCGGACATGTTCTTCTGGTTCAGGGAATCATAAGCAAAGGCGTCGACACCTCGGGTTTTCTGCGAAAAATCGCAGATGACATTAAGTTCCGACATGTTGCCCCGGATTATGGTGAAGTCGATTTCCCCCAAAAGAGTCTGGACTACTTCCTTGCGATAGTCTGATGCCCCAACCCCGACGGGATCGAGAACCACCGGAATGCCTCTTTTATTGGCTTTTTTTCCGGCCGCCAACATCGCTTGTACCTTTGACTGATTCAAGGTTCCGATATTGATGACCAATGCATCAGCCAGATCGACAATCTGTTCCACCTCCCTGATCTCATCGGCCATGATCGGACTGGCCCCCGCTCCTAGCAGAATATTGGCACAGTCATTGACCGTGACATAATTTGTAATGCAATGGACAACCGGTTTCTTTGCGATTACGCGATTGCGATATTCACTCCACATCTTGTTTCTCCTTTCGATTTTCAACTGGTTTGATCAATCTGGATATAAAAAAACGGAATAGTTCTCCTGTTAGACTACTCCGTCAATATGCTTTTAACTTCCTCCGTTGGCATTATCCAAATCAGGTTAAGGGTCGAAGTTGATTACTTCCTCTCAGCCTGCAAACAAGCTCCCCTGTCATTATTCAGTTTACCTCTAAATCATATGTCCTTGCCAAAAATTTGTCAAGGAATTCTTATTTCATGGCCCGCATCGAGTTGAATATCGCAAGCAGGGTCACACCCACATCTCCGAAAACACCAAACCACATATTGGCGATTCCCATGGTCGCCAGTGCGATTATGGCAACTTTAACTAAGATGGAAAAATAGATGTTCTGTTTGAGAATCCGATTCGTCTTTTTGGCCACCTTGATCAGTTCAGTGATGGTGATAAGATCGTCATGGATAAGAACCACATCAGCCGCCTGTTTGGCCAGGTCGCTTCCCTTGGTGCCCATCGCAATCCCGATATCGCTGCGCATCAGCACCGGACCGTCATTGATTCCATCCCCCACAAAGGCCACCGCCCCCTTGGAGTTGATCAACCGTTCGATATGTGTCACTTTATCCGCAGGCATCAGGTCGCCATAAACCTTGTCAATGCCCAAAGTCGCGGCAATCCGGTCAGCCGCTTTTTGGTTGTCCCCCGTCAGCATGACAGTCTCGATTCCCAGCCGGTGGAACCTGGTAATGGCCTCAGGAGTGCTGTCCTTGACTGTGTCCCCGATTTCAACCGCGCCGATGTAGGTTCCATCCAAAGCCACATATACTACGGTGTCGAGCGTGTCTATCCTTTCTAAAGGGATACCGTTTTCACTCAGGAACTTGTAATTGCCCAGCACCAGTCCCTGGCCTGAATATTCGCATTTTATTCCTCCTCCTGGAAATTCCTGATAATTTGAAATCCGGCCTTGGTCCAGGGTCTGGTCATACTCCTTGACGATGCTCATTGCGACCGGATGATTGGACAGGCTTTCTCCATAGGCGGCCAGTTCCAGGACATCACCATGGATTTTTTTGACCCGGAATTCCCCCTTGGTTATCGTACCGGTTTTGTCGAAAACGATGGTGTTTATATGGGCTGCCTGTTCGAGATAGTTGCTTCCTTTAACCAGGGCTCCAATCTTGCTGGCTTTGCCGATACCCGCATAGAGCGTCAGCGGCACGCTTACCGCTATGGCACATGGGCAAGAAACGACAAGGAAGACCAGGGCCCGATAGCCCCAGGTGGCCAGGCCACCTGGCAAGAACAACGGAAACCCAAATGCCACAAGCAATGCCATAAGAAGCACAAAAGGCGTATATTTGCGCGAAAACCTGGTCACGAAATGTTCGATCTTGGCTTTTTTGGTTGCGCTCTGTTCAAGCAGTTCGATGATTTTGGCAACTGTGGAGTCCTCATAAAGCCTGGTCGTCTCCATCTCGAAAACACCGGTCAGATTGACCGTGCCCGAAGTGACCGGATCGCCTGGCGCGATGTCGACCGGAACCGATTCTCCAGTTAGGTTGGCGGCATTGATGGCGCTGCTTCTGCTAACAACCACACCATCAAGAGGGATTTTCTGTCCGACCTTTATCATCAATATCGACCCTAAGGGGACTGTCTCGACATCCTGGACAAAGTAGTCATTCCCTTTTTTCACCAGAGCCTGATCGCTTTTGAGATCCATCAGCTTGGAGATCGAATCCCGGGATCTGTCAATGGCATAATCCTGGAACAGCTCACCGACACTGTAGAAAAGCATCACGCCGACCGCCTCATTGTACTCGCCAATGGCGATGGCTCCAAGCGTGGCGACAGTCATCAGGAAATTTTCTTCAAAAAAGTCCCGGTTAATAATATTTTTTACAGCTGTCCTTACCACATGGAAACCAATTAAAGCATAGGCACAAATGATCAACCACTCAAGATGGGATATAAGGCCCGCAAGATAAAGTGGTGTCCCGACAGCCAGATTCCAATTCTTCCTGAAACTTAACACCCTTTTCTTATCCTGTGTTCTAGGGTAGCTGACAGTAACTCCGTCTTCAATCCCGTCAACCACATCCTGGATTGTCACAAGCAGTTCATGGCGTCCAAGACCACTTTTTACGATTATCTTCTTGGTTGTAAAATTCAATACCGCCTCCTCAATCCCGGGCGTCAAGTTGAGCTTGGCCTCAATTTTCATCGCACAGTTGGCACAGTTGAGACCTTCGACATCGAATCTGACGCCAGCCAGGTGCGCCGGCTCATTTGACGGCACTAGATCGCATTGTTTTTCCATTATTTTCACCTATCCATGGACTATATGTTCCAATCCTTTCTCGAATATCGCTTTTACATGATCATCATCCAAAGAATAAAAGATCGCCTTACCGTCCCGGCGGCCCCGGACCAGTTTGGCTGTCTTAAGTATCCGCAGCTGATGTGACACGGCGGACTGACTCATATTCAAATCTTCCACCAGATTGGTGACATTCTTTTCACCGTCAATCAGGCTGTATATTATCTTGATCCGGGTCGAATCGCCAAAAACCTTGAACAATTCGGCCAGATCGAACAAATCTTCCTCAATAATTCCCATAATAACCTCCTACACATGAACAACTGTTCATACATTCATTATATTGATTTGCTGAAACATGTCAATAACGATGTTATATTTTTTTATCGCTATATTCGGATATTTTTTATATTTTATTTGACAAAGTGAGTTTCTTACGATAATATACATACGATAAAAAACAAATGCAATGAATAGACGAGTAGTTGGAGAATTCGCCTTATAGAGAGTTTGGATGGTGGGAACAAACAGGCAGAGCTTCGATGAATAAAGACTAGGAGCAGCATCCAGGATTGATTATGATTGGATGCCGGTAGCCCCGTTATCGCTTAACTTATACAGTTAGTGAGATTGACGGTGGAAACTGTCAATGAACTAGGGTGGTATCACGAAGTAACTCTCGTCCCTTGGATTGGAGTTTTTTTATTTTCTAGAGGAGAACAATATGGATAACCGTAAATTTAGCGAACAAGAATTAATCAGACGTGAAAAATTGAACATGTTTTATGAAGCCGGGATTGACCCTTTCGGGCAACGATTTGACCGCACTCACCTTTCAAAAGAATTGAAAGAATTATACGGGGACAAAACCCATGACGAGCTTGAAGAAGCTGCAATCACTGTGAAATTGGCTGGCCGGATCATGACCAACCGCCGCAAAGGCAAAGCCGGTTTCATGCATATCCAGGACCGTGACGGGCAAATCCAGATCTATGTCCGCAAAGACCGCATCGGCGATGAAATGTATGAATTCTACACAAAAGCAGACCTTGGGGATATCGTGGGAATAGAAGGTGTCGTTTTCATCACCAACACCGGAGAATTGTCAGTCAAGGCGGACAAATACATTCCTTTGACGAAATCATTGCGTCCTTTACCTGAAAAGTTCCACGGCTTATCTGACACCGAAGAACGTTTCCGTCGTCGTTATGTCGACCTGATCATGAACGAAGAGGCACGCAACATCGCCTTTACCCGTCCTAAAATCATCCGCTCGATCCAAAACTACCTGGACAATTTGGGTTATGTCGAAGTTGAGACCCCTGTATTGAATCCGATCTTGGGTGGCGCTTCAGCTAG
This sequence comes from Erysipelotrichaceae bacterium, assembly GCA_028698185.1. GTDB lineage: Bacteria > Bacillota_I > Bacilli_A > Erysipelotrichales > Coprobacillaceae > JAQVDW01. Next base: position 105,393 of record JAQVDW010000002.1, read on the forward strand.
ACCATTCATCACCCACCACAACGCTTTGGACATGCCGTTCTATTTGAGAATTGCAACTGAACTTCCTTTGAAACGCCTGATCGTCGGTGGCATGGATGCCGTCTATGAAATCGGCCGTCTTTTCAGGAACGAGGGAATGGACCGTACTCACAACCCTGAATTCACCACGATTGAAGTCTACAAGGCTTTCTCAGATCTGGAAGGAATGATGGATCTTACCGAAGGAATCATTGCCAATGCCGCTAAAACCGTTCTTGGAACATATGACATCGAGTATAAAGGTAATCAGATCTCATTGGCCCCGGGATTCAAGAGAATTTCGATGATGGCTGCTATCCAGGAGAAGACAGGAATCGACTTTACTGCCCAAATGGACTTCGAACAAGCTGTGGCCCACGCCAAAGAGCACCACATTGAAGTGATGCCTCACTTTGGATATGGTCATATCGTGAATGAATTCTTCGAAAAATACGTTGAAGAAACAATCGTTGAACCGACTTTCATTTACGGTCACCCGATTGAAATCTCGCCTTTGGCAAAGAAAAATCCTGAGGATCCAAGATTCACACAACGTTTCGAGCTATTCATCTGCGGCAACGAATACGCAAATGCCTTCACTGAATTGAACGATCCAATCGATCAGTATGAACGTTTCGCAAATCAAATCAAGGAAAAAGAGCTTGGCAACGACGAAGCCAATGAAATGGACTTGGATTACGTCGAAGCTTTGGAATACGGAATGCCTCCTGCCGGTGGTATGGGGATGGGGATCGACCGTCTGGTAATGTTGCTGACTGGTCAGGAATCAATCCGCGAGGTTGTATTGTTCCCTCACATGAAAAACAAGTAAATATCATTATCGATGCACAGCCGGAAAACCTGCTGTGCTTTGTTTATACCGGTTTATTCTGACCCAACTGGAATGGCGACAAGACCAAACAGTCGATTACGGCCAAAAATTGCAAAATTGTTTCCTCAGTTCATCTTTAATTCAAATTCAACATATTTAATGATTATGATTACTTAAAAGAAGAGGTATTGCAATGTTACAAATAAGAAATATCCATAAAGAATACAAGACCGGTTCATTGGTTCAAAAAGCCCTTGACGGGGTATCCTTGAATCTCCGGGACAACGAGTTTGTCGCAATTCTAGGCCCCAGCGGTTCAGGCAAGACCACCTTGCTCAACATTATCGGCGGACTTGACCGCTATGATCAAGGCGATTTGATCATCAACGGTATTTCCACAAAAAAATACAAAGACCGTGATTGGGATTCTTATCGCAACCATACGATTGGCTTTGTCTTCCAAAGCTACAACCTGATTCCCCACCAGACCATCCTGGCCAATGTAGAACTGGCTTTGACAATATCCGGGATTTCCAAAAGCGAGAGAAAGACACGCGCATTAAACGCGCTCGAGCAGGTCGGGCTGTCCAACCAGGGACATAAAAAACCAAACCAGATGTCCGGAGGCCAGATGCAACGGGTTGCCATCGCCCGGGCGCTTGTCAACGACCCCGATATCCTGCTGGCTGATGAGCCCACCGGAGCATTGGACAGCGAGACTAGCGTCCAGGTAATGGAACTGCTCAAAGCAGTTGCCAAAGACCGGCTGGTGGTCATGGTCACCCATAATCCCGATCTGGCCAAAACATACGCAACCAGGATCGTCAATCTGCGGGACGGCCTTATCATCAGCGACACCGATCCGCTCAATATCAGCGTCGGTGAACTGGAAAAACCACGCCATGAAAACATGGGCAAATCCGCAATGTCTTTCATGACTTCACTGGTTCTAAGCTTCAACAATCTCAAGACAAAGAAGGCCCGGACGATCCTGACATCATTCGCAGGTTCGATTGGAATCATCGGCATTGCCATGATTCTCTCACTTTCCAACGGAGTCAACCAATATATCAAGACGATCGAGGAAGACACCCTTTCCCAATATCCTCTCGAAATCCAAAGCACCGGCTTCGATTTGACTTCGATGATGAGCGGTTCATCCAACAGCGATTCCGGCGATAATAACCAGATCAATGTGACCAAAATGCTTACTAACATGTTTTCAAGAATCGGATCAAACGACCTTGCTTCACTTAAGGATTTTTTCGAATACGGCGACAGTTCCATCAACGAATATGTCAATTCCATCGAATACAGCTATGCCATCACACCACAGATATACAGCAGCGACACCACTTCGATACGCCAGGTCAATCCGGACCAGTCATTCGCTGCCATGGGGATGGGTTCGTCCGCTTCATCAGGCGGGTTCCTATCATCAATGTTTAGCAACGATTCATTCTTCCAGCTGCCAAAAGATGAGCAACTGTACCAGGACCAATATGACTTAAAGGCCGGAAAATGGCCCGAGAACTACAACGAGTGCGTCCTTGTCCTTAACGAAGACGGAAATATCAGCGATTTCGTGATGTACACCCTGGGTCTTCGAGACGTAAAAGAACTAGATGATATGATCCAGCAATATCTAAGCGAAGAGAATGTGGTCGTGCCAGACCAGACTGACTCATTTAGCTACGACCAGATTCTAAACACCCAATTCAAACTGGTGAATGCGGTCGACTATTACCAGCACGATGAAAAATACGATATCTATTCCGATAAGACCAACGACCAGGCCTACATGGAAAATCTCGTTGCAAACGGCGAAACCCTTGAAATTGTCGGAATTGTCGATCCGGTTCCTGGAACACCAGCAACAATGCTACAAGCCGGTATCGGTTATCAGCCCTCACTTACTTCCCATGTGATTGAAACCGCAGCTGCCAGCAATATTGTCAAGGATCAGCTGGAAAATCCGGATATCGACATCTTTACTGGGAAAGGTTTCAACAGCGACCAGGAAAATCCGCTTGACCTAACCAAATTGTTCTCAATCAATCCTGACGTGATCAAGAACGCCTTTGTCTTTGATCAAAGCAAAATCGCCTTAAATTTGGATGACTTCGACTTTTCTTCGATCGAGATAAATCCGGCAACGCTGCCTGCTATCGACTTTGAAAAAATATTATCGGATATTGAAATCAGTCCCGATCAGGAACAGCTTGCAAAACTGAGCCAGAATATATCCGATCAATTCCAGCAGTATATGGCCGACAATGCATTGACCGATCCAGATAGTATCGACGAATACTTCATGGCATACATCCAAAGTGAACCGGCCCAAATCCTGATCAAGGACGAACTGACTGCACTGTTGACGACCAGCGGTCTGACTGAAAAATTCCAGGCCGGGATCGAAAGCCAGATGGAATCAATAATGAGCGAATATTCGCAGACGATTGCCACATCTTTGCAGCAACAAATCACAACCTTGCTCAACAAACAGCTCGGTAACCTTGCAACAAGTATCCCTAATGCCATTTCAATCGACACCAGCGTTTTCTCACAGGCGATAACCATGAACATGGACGAGGAAGAACTGTCAGGGTTGATGCTGTCACTGATGAGCACCACCCCATCGTCATTTGAGGAAAACCTGACCACCCTAGGTTATGCCGATCTGGACAAACCTGATTCCATTCTCATCTATCCCTGTGATTTCCAGAGCAAACAAAACGTTATCAAAATTCTCGATGACTACAATGCCGCCATGCAAATAAGCGATGATTCGAAAGTTATCACCTATACCGATTATGTCGGTACATTGATGTCTTCAGTGACTGACATAATCAACGTCATCTCATACGTCCTGATCGCCTTTGTCGCAATTTCTTTGGTCGTATCCTCTATTATGATCGGGGTAATCACCTACATCAGCGTCCTTGAGCGCAAGAAAGAAATCGGGATCCTGCGGGCCATCGGAGCTTCCAAGCGAAACATATCCCAAGTCTTCAATGCCGAGACCTTCATCATCGGTCTACTCGCCGGTCTGCTGGGAATCGGGATAACCCTGATATTGCTTGTCCCGAGCAATATCTTGATCCACCATTTCGCCGGCGACGTCGATGTCAGCGCCGCACTTCCGCCAAGTGGGGCCGTAATCCTCATCATCCTAAGCACGATTCTGACAATAATCGGCGGAATCATACCGGCCAAGAAGGCCGCCCAGGCCGACCCGGTCGCAGCACTGCGCACCGATTAGGCAAATACGGCACCAAATATGTAACAAGGCATGCCCGGACTCAAGTAATCCTACTCAAAAATAATGAGTGGGATTACTTTTTTGATTCCGGCGAAATTTTGATGGAATGTATCCTTATTGAGGTTTGGATCATTTCGTTTGATTTTTCAATGCCGCTTGATGTTATAATGTAAGAACACCAAGGTTTATCCATTCACATCAATTGAAAAGGAGGAAGCTTGCCCATATTGGACGAGCGATACTATTATGATCAGATACGGAATTCTAAGCACCGCTTCTATTGTCCCGAGGTTTGTCGCCGGAATCAGGGAGAGCCGGGAAGGCCATGTCCAGGCCATCGCTTCTAGAACTATAGAAAAGGCTCAGGAGTTTGCTGCGCAACTGGAAATCGAAAATTATTATGGCAGCTATCAGGAGCTGTTCAAAGACCCCAATGTGGACATTGTCTATGTCCCTACTGTAAACGGCTTCCACTATCGCGACGCCTTGGCCGCCCTTATGCATGGCAAGCACGTGGTTGTGGAGAAGCCCTTTGCCTTGACGCGGTCCCAGGCTGTGGAACTTTTCGACCTAGCCAAGGAAAAGAAGCTTTTTTTGATGGAGACCCAGAAATCAGTTTTCCTTCCTGTGACAAGAAAAGTCAAGGAATTGATTGACGAAGGGACTATCGGGGATATAAAGTATGCCGAATTCAAGGCCGGTTTTCCCGGCCGGTTCAGCTATGACCACTGGATGTACGACCTTTCTCTTGGCGGTGGAGCACTCTATGGCAGCGCCACTTATACGATTGAGTATATTCAATACCTGTTTGACCGGCCCCAACTGAAGATTGACGGAACCGGGATAAAATGCCCGACTGGAGCAGATGAGATCTGCAACTTCCAGCTGGTCGTGAATGACAGTGCCCTGGTCTCATCGACAATCGCGATGAATGTCCCTTTGAACAACGAAGCGGTATTCTATGGTGAAAAAGGACAGATACGGGTTCCTAATTACTGGAAATCATGCCAGCTAGAACTGACTATGTACGATGGAACATCGACACACTTTGATTTTCCTTTTGACAGCGAATTCGTTTATGAGATTGACCATATCAACGACTGCCTTAACAAGCATCTGATTCAAAGCGACGTCATGACCGCGGCCAGGACGATCGAGACTATTGAACTGGTAGCCAGCCTGTATAAGAAATGGAATGGGATGTGATCCATTGTCTTGGGTTCTATTCAAGCCCCGCAATCAGTGCCTGGCAAGGTCACCTTTTTGCCATATTGCAAACACGACACCACAATCAATCGGATCCGTTATTGCAAAAAAACTTAAAAGAGTCTGGGAAAATCTCCCAGGCTCTTTTGTGGTTGTAACACCGATTAACTATTTATCGTCCACCAGGACTTCAATTATTTCACCGACGTACATGTCGTGAAAATCTTTATTTTGATAGTAGGTGGCAACGACGCTTTCATCTATGAAACCTTCTTCCTTGATCGGGGCGCGATACATCTTTTTGCAGATAAACACCAGTTTTGCCTCCTTGAAGTAAACTGCCTTGTCATTACCTTCGGGTGTCAGGGCCGTGTTCGCCACTTTGTCCCCGTCCCTTCCTGAAGCTTTTCCCAGATAACTTAGATCCTTCTTGCAATCTTGCGGGAAAAAAGAAAGGCTGAAATACTGGGAATCATCGACAAATTCCTTGGTGTATCTTTGTGGCCGGATGTAAATAGTTGCGGTCATTTTGCCCCATAATGCTCCCAGATGCCCCCATGACGCGGTCATTGTATTGAAGCTTCCGTCTTCTTTTTTTGCCGTGATCAACATCCATTCCTCGTTGATCATCGTCATCGCGTTGAAATTAAGATCCTTTACGTCTATTTTTTGTAATGGCATAGTATTCTCCTTTTTTTGTTTAAAGTTTTATCCCTGGTGCAATCATTCAGCCGATCGCATTCAGCCAGTTTTCCAGCAGTGTGAACCAAACCGAAAAGGCAACATCAAGATGCCTGGAGCTGCTTCTGGTAACCTTGGTGCCCAAAGCCAGCCCATGGACCCCTTTTTTGAATATGTGGGTCTCCACTGGGACCTGGTTGTCGAGCAATCTAGCAGCCAGGATAAGGGTATTGTTCACCGGCACAGTCTGATCATCATATGTGCCGAATATAAATGTTTCCGGGAAATTCGAGGTCACATTTTTCTCAATGCTGACACAATCACGCAACAGTTCATAGTCGTCCTGGAGCAGATTCTCGAAAGACCTTTTATGGACGTGATCATTGGTCGATATCACTGGATATCCCAAGATCAGTCCCTTTATTTTCAAGGGTTGCAGGAACAGCCGCTGATAATCACAGGCATAGTTTGCCACTAAGTGGCCTCCCGCGGAAAAGCCACAAAGATACACCTTGCGCTTGTCTATTGAATATGCGTTGGCATTTGCACCAACCCATTCGAACAACGAATCCATTTCCCGCAAGGCAGTGGGATACTTCGCCGGAAAGACCGAATAATGCAATACAATCGCATGATAGCCAATGGCGTTGAATTTCAGAGCAATCGGCTCGCCCTCCTTTGAAGATATCTTCTCATATGATCCACCCGGAGCAATCACGACGACAGGACGACGGGAATAGTCCATGATCTTCGGGTCGGCCGTGACAAAATAACCGATCGCATAAGAAGATAGGGAATTTTCATTGGCCACATCTATTTCAATTACTCGCATCTATTTCTCCACATCGAGCACCGAACGGTTATTGAAATACGGTTCGAGATAGACAGCGGCGAACACCTCGTAGGCCCCATCTTCTTCAAAACTCAGCATCTCCTTTTCGTTGTCAAAAGTCGAGACAATCATTATGTCGTGACTTGATTTCCCGTTGGAGATTATCAGATCTGTCGTAACCACACCATGCGCAACACCCACCAGGGCTTTGAGGTTGTAGCCGATATTGTGGAGCAATTCAGGCATATCAACTTCTTTTCCCGAGGAAAACCGCCACATTTCATATCTTGTAATCATCGTTTCATCCTCCGCTTATATAAATAAAACACCTCATTCTATCTGGTTGATTCCAAAATATTCATGAGGTGGCGACCATTTATTGGATCTTGTTGCAAAGAACCTCAAACAGCTTCATATTGTCAATCGGTTTGAACAGATACGCATCCATTCCTGCGGCGTGGGCCGCATCGATATCTTCGCTGTCGGTGCTAGCCGAAATCCCAATGATTGAAATGTCCTGCGCATTGGGATGGGCGCAGCTTCTAATCTTTTTTGTGGCATCTATGCCGTTTAAATGGGGCATGTGGATATCCATTATAATTGCCCAATAATGGTCGGGCTGGGACCGGCTGAAAGTCTCAAAACCTTCCTCTCCGGTATTCACCAGAACCGCCCGAGCCCCGATCGAGTTGATATAGTGCTCGAGAATCTGGCCATTGATCTTGTTGTCTTCGCAGATCATGATAAACTTGTCTTTTAAACATTCCAAGCTGCCACCTAGTTTGTCCTGCTGGATCTCGACATCATAATCCGGATAATAATCGGCCTTGAGATCCACAAAGAAGGTCGATCCCTTCTTGATTTCGCTTTTAACCTGGATATCCCCATCGAACAGGTTGGCCAGATGCTTGGCCAACGCCAGCGAGACTCCTGCCCCGATGTGGGCTTTCTTGTATCCCACCTCTTTGGCAAATGGGGTAAACACTTCCTTGAGAAACTCGGGTGACATCCCCAGGCCATTGTCGCTGACTTCGTAATGGAATTCAACCTTGTTGTCCCTGATTGAGTTGACAATCGTCAGTGTCACCCTGCCATTTACCGGAGTGTATCGGATTGCGTTGTCCAGGATGCTCTCCAGGATATCATCGTGATGTCTCAAGTCTAGATCGACCCAGCCTTGGAGCTGGTTTTTATAGACTACATCGAAAGCTATTCCCTTTCTGTAGGCCTGCTTGTCGATTTTCTCAATCAACCGGAGATACATAGATGCCAGATTCACTTTTGTCTTGTTGAGCGAGAATGATTTGGATTCTATTTTCTCGACGTTTTCCAATTTTTCCAGAACTTCCTGGAGCTGGGCTGCCGATTCGGAAATCTTGTTGACAAATTCATGCTCGAAATTGTTTGAGGCTTTTTTGCGGGAAATATCGCAAAGGCTCTTGATGCACCCCAACGGCGTTCTCAGGCCGTATGCCGCATTGATGATATAATCATTCTTGAGCCGATTCGCGTGTCCGATCTGTTCGATCAGAAGATCCTTTTCCTGATCGTTCACGAGCAAATTGAGATCCTTGTTAATCAGGCTTCCAAACTTTTGAAGAATCTCCTGGTATTTGTAGGGCAACTTGATCTGCTTTTGTTCCAGCACGCAAATTGAGCCGTACAATGACCCATCCGGCCAGATCAAGGGACACCCGTAATAATAAATATAGTCATTCTCATCGATTTCCACTTTGTTGAAAAAGCACTCCAGCCCGTTTTTTACATACAGATGTTTTTTGCGGGCAATCATCATATCCCAGAACAGACCGGTTTCCAAGCATATTGTCGAATCGAGCCGATGATATTCCGACGCATTGTCGTTGCGGGCGGCGATCTCGATATTGGTGCGATTAACCTTCAATATCATGGCAATAGGAACATCGTATATCGAGCTGACGATTTCCAGTAGTTCCTGCCACTTGTCAAGAGTGTCCTGGGGCACCTCAGGTTTCGACGCTGCATTTATCAGGTTTGTAAATTCTTCGTTTACATAATCGTCTTCCATTTCATTTGTCCCCTTTTACTTTTCTAGTCAGTAAACAAAGCTCGGCCGATCCTTATCCGGGTCGCCCCATGCTTCATGGCTTCGCGATAATCATTGGACATCCCCATCGATAGTTCGGTCATTTCCATGTTGAATTTATCATTAAGCTGGACAAGCAGTTGTTGCGTCGCCTCAAAATAGCTTTCCGCTTCGACTGGATCGATATTGGGAGCCATCATCATCAACCCGCGGACCTCGATATTGGTGAACTTGTCCAACTGCAGGAAAATGTCATCCATCTCCAAAACGGAAAAACCGTGTTTGGTTTCTTCCTTGGCTATGTTTACCTGGATCAAGACAGGCATAATCAGATTATGTTTTTTCGCCTGTTTGTCGACTTCCTGCAACAAACCTAAACTGTCAATCGAGTGGATCAAAGACACCTTGTCAATGATGTACTTCACTTTGTTTTTTTGCAGGGTCCCGATGAATTCGAAAGAACCTTTGCCGTGATAATTGTCGTATTTTTCAAGCAGGGCCTGAACCCGATTTTCTCCGAAATGGGTCACTCCGATTCTTTCGAGTTCCTCAATCTGCTCAACATCGACATATTTTGTCGCCGCCACCAGGACCCGATCGCCCAACTCTTCAAGCAACTGTTTTACCATGTTCTCATTTACAATCATTTTAACAACTCCTTTATTATACAAGTATACCACTAATTTATTTGGATTGACGACGGATATTGAAAAATATTTGCCATATTAGGCATGGATGTCCCGGGAAATACCCAATTTATGGAATATGCATACAAAAAAACCGCAACGAAATACCGGAAAGGTCAAAATTCGATGCAGTCTTTGATGCTTATTCTGGTTTCATTATATGATAAACCGGTAAACCTAACAATACCGCGCCACCCAAGATATTTCCCAAAGTCGCGATTGAGAAATGGATAAGCATTGTTGCGATATCGATTGGCGTGTTCAACGCAAAGCCAAGTGTGAAAGAACCCATGTTTGCGATACTATGCTCGAAACCTGGCAATACAAAGGCCATTACTACAATCAGCATGATGATGACTTTAGCAGTATCATCCTTGATCTTGTAGCTTGTAAATGAAGCACAGCAAACGGTGAAGTTACATAGTGTCGCTTTGATCAGCAATTGCACTGGGTCAAAGTCCAGTTTATGTTCGATGTATGGCTGCACATAGCTGACCAACGCTTCGTGATAAGATCCCCCAAATACAAACAGGCTGCAGATAAATGCAATCCCGACAAAATTACCAAGGTAGCATACTGCCCACATCTTGAAAACCTGATGCAGCTTGAGATCCCCATGATAAACAGGAATTACCGACACAAAACAGTTCCCGGTAAAAAGTTCCGCTCCCAGGATGGCAATCAGTACAATCCCGATCCCGAACGATGCAGCCAAAGCCATCTTTGCCACAACCGGATTCATAGGAGTCAACAAACTAGCAAGAGTGTAGCTCAAATAAGTGGCTAATCCCAAATAAAGCCCTGCCAAAATACTTCTGATGAAAAAACGTCGAGTATCGTTTTCGCACATTTCGTATTTTTTCAGAGCCATGTCATTCAACGCTTCAAAATTCACAACATTTCCTCCAAAACAATAATTTCACCCTATTATATCGAAACAGCTCAATCAATTCAACCGCAAATTAAAACTTCTTCATTAATTCAATATTTTTTTATCAAAAATGCCGCCTGGGTAGTTTTCCAGACGGCTTAATTTCAATGATTTTTTGTCGTGCCTAGGTAAACCCGATATTCTTCGAGAATATCTTCCAATTGTGCATATGTCTCGACCTTCGCCAAGGCATTTTTGACCATTGCGGTGTTTGGCAGTCCCTTGAGATACCAAGGGCCATGGCCGCGCATCTGCGCCATTGCCACGTGCTCCGGCATGATTTCCAGCAGCCTTTGTGCGTGCTTGAGACATTGGCCGATCCGTTGGTCGACTCCAACGGAATCCTCAACCAGTTGACCGTTGAAGGCGTCGACGACCTGTTTGATCAACCATGGATTGCCTAACGCCCCCCTGCCGATCATAACCGCATCGCATCCGGTTTGCGCCTTCATATCCAGCGCATCCTGAACTGTGCGGATGTCTCCGTTGCCAACGACAGGTATGCTAACGGCTTGCTTGACTGCCTTGATGATGTCCCAGTCAGCCTTGCCCTCATACATCTGGGTCCGGGTTCTCCCATGGACGGCAATCATCTTGGCTCCGGCTTTTTCGCAAAGCTGGGCGATTTCGACCGCATTGACATGTTCATTGTCAAAGCCCTTGCGGATTTTTACGGTAACGGGCTTGGACACATTGTCGACGACCGCCTTGACAATGTCATATGCCAGCTGAGGCGTGGTCATCAACGCACTACCCGCTCCCGTTTTGACCACCTTGCCGACCGGGCAGCCCATATTGATATCGATGATGTCGCAGTCCGTTTTTTCATCGAGGTACTTGGCGGCATAGACCATTGTTTCAACCTCGCTTCCAAAAAGCTGCAATGCCATCGGGTGTTCGTCTTCGTGGACCTCGAGCATCGCAAGGGTCTTCTCGTTTCCGTAGTAGATAGCCTTGTCGCTGATAAGCTCGGATACGACAAGGCCAACGTTGAATTCCTTGATGATGGTTCGGAAAGCCACGTTGGTGATCCCAGCCAAAGGAGCCATAATCACATCATTTTCGATTACCACATTGCCTATTTTAAACATTTTTGCTTCTACTTAGGGCTTCTTTGAGTTGGTCTTCATCAAATTCGTACTGGGTGTTGCAAAACTGGCAAGTGACCTTGGCTCCATGGTCCGTGGCGATCATGTCCTCGAGCTCGTTTTGACCAACCGAGATCAGGGCTTCTTCCATTTTTGCGCGGCTGCAGTCGCACTCGAAGGAAACTGGAATCTCATCAAGAATTTCGACATCATCAAAGATCATCTTGAGAATCTGTTCCGGGCTTTTGCCCTCATGGATCAGCGACGATACTGCCGGGAAATCTCGCATTTTTTCTTCGATGTATCTGATGTTTTCTTCGGTTGCTTCCGGCAGCAGCTGGATGATGAATCCGCCAGCGCTTAAAATCTCGTTGGTGTCATTTACCAACACCCCCAGCGACACTACCGATGGAACCTGTTCGCTGACCATGAAATAGTAGGCGAAATCATCTCCGATTTCACCGGTTTGCAGCGGCACGTTGCCCACAAACGGTTCCTTCAATCCCATATCCCTTATTATTTGCAGGTAGCCTTCCTTGCCTACAGCTACTCCGACTGCGAGTTTGCCAGTATCATTATATTGGTAATGGACTTCAGGATTGGCTACGAACCCTTTCACCTTGCCATCACTTTTGGTTACCGCCATCATCGTTCCGATCGGTCCCCCGCCGTTGATGTTGACCGTGATCTTGTCTTTGCTTTTATTCATCGCTCCCATGATCAACGCCACCGCCATCAGCCGACCTAACGCCGCCGATGCTGTCGGCCACAATCCGTGCTTCACACGGGCCACCTCGGTCAGTCCGGTTGTCTCAACCGCAAAGACGCGACAGTTATTTTTATTCGATAAACCTCTAACTAATTTGTCTGCCATATCAATTACCTAGCAACATTCCCATGGTTGTCATCAATGTGGATAGGACCATTGTGATCAGTATTACCCAGATCACAACCACTCTTTTTCTTTTGCTCATATTCTGCCTTTCCATGAAAAAAAGCGTCGAGACGCTTTATTTCATATCATCTAATAAATCATCTTGTTCTTCGAAAGATGGTGTTTTATTTTCTTGCGATTTTTCTTCTTCCTCTTTGACAGGTTCAATAGCGGCAGTGTGACTTTCCGGCATCTTACCTTCCTGGAATAATGAAAGTATCTGTTCCGCATTCAATGTCTCGTGTTCCAACAAAGCTTCAGCGATGACAACAAGTTTTTCCCTATTGTCAGTAATGATCTTGGTAGCCTGTTGATAGCACTCTTCAATGATTTGCCGAACTTGGACATCGATTTCATAGGCGATTTGGCCCGAATGCGTATTCGATGTGTTGTTGTAGTCACGCCCCAGGAAAACCGCATTGTCGCCTGAAGCATATTTGATCGGCCCTAAATCGGACATCCCAAGCTCCGTAACCATCAACCTGGCGATTCGGGTAGCCTGCTCGATATCGTTGTGGGCTCCGGTTGAAATATCACCGAAGAATATTTCTTCAGCGACCCGTCCACCCATGAAACCGGCGATATTGGCCTCCAGTTGGGATTTGGTTTGGAAGTAAGTCTCCTCTTTTGGAGTCATCAGGTTATAACCGCCCGCCTGTCCACGAGGGATGATTGTGACCTTCTGCACTTTATTGGCATCTTCCAAAGTCAAACCGAGGATGGCATGACCAGCTTCATGATATGCCACCAGACGCCGTTCTCTTTCCGAGTACTTCCGCGATTTTTTAGCCGGACCACCCATTACGCGGTCAACCGCTTCGTCGATGTCTGCCATTGTTATCAACGGATGGCCGCTGCGGACCGCCAGAAGCGCCGCCTCGTTCAACACATTTGACAATTCCGCACCAGAGAACCCAGGGGTTCTTTGTGCAATACTTTCGAAATTCACATCAGGAGCGAATTTCTTGTTTCTAGCATGCACCGCAAGAATCTCAGCGCGGGCAGCCTTATCAGGATTCGCAACCTGGATCTGACGGTCAAAACGACCTGGCCGCAACAGGGCCGGATCAAGAACATCAGCACGGTTGGTAGCCGCAAGAACGATGACACCTTCCGAACCAGAGAATCCATCCATCTCAACCAATAACTGGTTCAATGTCTGTTCCCTTTCGTCATGGCCTCCGCCCATACCGGTACCTCTTTGACGCCCTACGGCATCGATTTCATCGATAAAGATGATGCAAGGCGCCGATTTCTTGGCATTGTTGAACATATCTCTTACACGGCCTGCTCCGACACCGACGAACATTTCCACAAACTCAGATCCTGAGATCGAGTAGAAAGGAACGTTGGCTTCGCCCGCAACCGCACGGGCCAGCAATGTCTTACCTGTACCCGGTGGCCCCACCAGCAGGACACCGCGGGGAATCTTGGCACCCATGTCGACGAATTTTTTCGGATTCTTGAGGAAGTCGACGATTTCCTTGACTTCTTCTTTTTCTTCATCCATGCCAGCCACATCTTCGAAATGGGTATTGGCATTTTTTTCCAGCTTCGCTCGGGAATTTCCGAATTCGAAGGCCTTTGAGTTTCCGCCCTGGTTCGACATCATTCTGAATATCAGATAAACGCCACCGAACATCAGGACGTAAGGCACGATTGCGAGAATGATGTCCATGAACACGCCTTGTTGTGAGGCATCTACGACAACTGTGTTTACATCCTTGCTTTCCAACAGCGCTGTCAATGAATTCAGCTCAACCTCTGTCTTAGGAATAGTTGTCGAAAATTCAATTGTTTGGGTCTGGCCATTTACCACCTGAGTATAGCTTCCTGAAACATCTACAACCAAAGCCTGAGGTTCAATCTTGACTTCAGTAAGACTTTCATCTCGGACAACATCAAAGAATTCGCTGTATGAAATCTGCTTTGATGCATCCTGAGAGATAAATGGTAAGGCAATAGCTACAATCAATAGCACCACAAGAGCCGGGAGCATTGAACGTATTAACGTATTTCGATTACCGTTTTTCATATTTTCTCCTTTATTTATAGCAACTTTCTTTTAAAATGCCTACATAAGGCAATTGGCGGAATCTTTCGTTGAAATCCAGACCAAAACCTACTACAAAGGCATTAGGAATTTCAAAACCGACATAATCGGCTTTTATATCAAATGTCCGACCTTCTGGTTTGTCGAGCATTGTTGCCACCTTGACACTTCTCACATCGCGGTCATAAAGCATTTCGACTACATTGGCCAAAGTCTTGCCGGTGTCGATTATGTCTTCGACGATGATGATGTTTTTTCCTGCAATCGGTCCTTCGACATCCTGTTTTACTACCAGTGTCTTTGACTCGACTCCATCATACGAGCTGACGTTCATGTACTCGAACGAAACTTCCGCTTCGATATATTTTGAAAGTTCGCTTAAAAAGGGAACGGACCCCTTCAACAGGCCAAGCAAAATTACTTTTTTCCCTTTATAGTCTTCGTTTATTTGAGCGGCCATCTCCTTGCATCTTTGCGTAATTTGATCGCCTGAAATCAAAATTTCCTTTATTGAATCATTCATTATTTCACTCCTTTTATTTTCATAATAATAGCACAAATAAATTTGCTTTTGTAGTCAAATACTTGATATTTTTGGCTATTCCGGGGATTAAAACTATTTCTTGAGAAGCATTTACCACCACCGGATAGATTTTCCTTTTGGTCGCGGGAACTTTGTTGTCGATAAAAAGCCGACTGACTTTTTTTGTTCCACCGCTCGTGACGATCCGGTCGCCCGGCTGGTAATTTCTTATGGTCAATGGATAATCATCCTCGCCAAGAGAGACCCCGTTGTTGAGCGGTCCCTGGTTTGCCACCAAGAAGAAGTCCGTAGCCAAAGGCTTTGGGGCATTCAAGACAAAATGGTAGCCTTCGGGTTTTTCGCCGATAGCGACATATACATTATGATATTCTTTTATGAATTTATAATTAACTGGCAGGTTTATTGTGATGTTTGGCTTATCGCTTTGGATCTGTTTATAGATTTCATCAACCAGATTGCTGGTAATCAGTTCCCGTTCCAGATGTAATGCCATGATCTCATAGAGCAATTCGAGATAATTACCCTGATTGATATCGGCAACACCGATATGGCCGTTTTTGCGGTACCTGGTCAGAATCGGGGTGATCTGATTGATAATGTTCATTTTCTGCCGGTTGTAATAAGACCGATAAAGCAACAGTTCGTCTTTCTGGCGGTCATCAAATCCGCTGATTATCTCATTGCGGACAAAATCCCGGGTAAACTCTGTCTGGAAATTCGTATAGTCATCACGGTAATAGACATCATTTCCATGGCAATATTCCCGCAGTTTGTTTTTAGGTGTCTCAAGCAACGGGCGGAGGATCTCCATACCCTGGACATAACTGTGCTCACTGAGGCCCAGAAAACCCATGAATCCCCGTTGTTTTTGCATGTAGATTGTTTCGATCTGATCATCACGATGATGACCGAGAATGATTGTATCAATCCGGTACTGTTGTCCGATCTGATGATAGAACGCGTATCTCAATTTGCGGGCCTGGGCCTGAAAATTCCCTTTTTGGTAGTCGTTGGCGTCAACCCGCAAGATTTCGCATGGAATATTTCTTTGCCGGCAATAGCTCGTTACCGTAAGTTCGTCAAGAATCGAATCAAAACGCAAAAAGTAGTTAACATGGACTGCAACTACTTGAACACGAGCATTATATAACAGATCCAGCAATGCCATGGAATCACAACCGCCAGATACGCCAACAAGATATTTTCGATTTTTTACGACACTCTCGATCATATCATAACCTTCCTATATAACAAGCCACCTTGCGAAAATGCGACCGGTAATATTCTTCAAAACCCAGCTTCTCCAACAACTTCCGTGAAGGGACATTGGCCAATTTCACCATGCAGTAGATCACTTTGACCTGGAACTTTTCCTTGAGGTAAAGTAAAAAAGCCTGCAGACACTCGTACATGTAGCCATTTCGCCAATAGTCACTGTCCAATGTATAACCAAGGGATATCTCGTCGTTGACAGCGATATTGATGTAGATGTCGCCGATCAATGAATCGGTCTCTTTCAAGTAGATGCCTAATTGATAAGTTCCTGGTCGGAAATCAAACGGCTGATCAAGACATTCTTTGATTCGTTTGAGCGCCTTTGCCAAATTATAGTTCTTGTAAGACTGATATCGGGCAACCTCTTCTTTGGAACGATACCCGGCCATGGCCGGGGCATCTTCCAATCGCAGGTCCCGAATGTACAACCGCTGCGTTTCTAGTTTCATTTTTTTCGATATTGTAATAAATAAACAGCATCCGATCTTTGCCATTGATGTCTTTGATTATTTCAAATTCATCGTCGAAATATTCTTTGACTGCCCGCTCCATGATTTCGCGTTGGTCGAATCCCATTTCGAATGCAAGCAAAGCCCGGTCATTTAACAAGGGTTTGACCCCGGCAAATATTTTTCGGTAGAAATACAATCCGTCGTCACCGCCAAAAAGTGCGATATTCGGTTCGTTGTCCTTGACAAGTGATTCTATTTCCTGATTTTGGGGAATGTAGGGCGGATTAGACACAAAAACATCCACCTTATGGTTTCTTGCCAACAGGGGTTCGAGCATGTCACCAACGAAGAATTCGACATTAGCGTCCAGCGCGTCAGCGTTTTCCTGCGCCACGGCAACCGCCTTTTGCGAGATATCACTGGCCACGACATGGAGCCGCGCTTCCTCAAGGGCGAGCGTGATTGCAATCGCACCAGAGCCCGTGCCAACGTCGCAAAGCTCGATGCTTGGATAATCATCAAAGTAATCATCGATGCGATAGAGGATCTGTTCTACAAGTTCCTCAGTCTCATAGCGGGGTATCAGCACGTCGCTGTTGACCTTGAAATCACGGCCAAAAAAAGTCTCATACCCCTTTATGTATTGGATCGGTTTTCCTGCAATATACTCTTCGAGCAGGTTGTGGAATTTTTCCAGAACGGATCTTTCCACTTCGTTGTCAAAATTCAAATAAAGCTGTTGGGGATTCATGTTCGCCAGATGGTAAAAAAGCACCTTTGCCACGTTGACATCCTTTTCCAGCGCTTCTAGTTTCGATTCGCTTTGTAAAATCAGCTCTCTGATGGTCATCTTATCTAGCGCCTTCTTCCAATTTCAACCGCTGATCTTCATTGATCAAGGCCGTGATAATATCATCCATTTTCCCTTCGACAATCCGGTCAAGCTGCTGGATTGTCAGACCGATACGGTGGTCGGTAACCCGGTTTTGCGGATAATTGTAGGTACGGATTTTTTCAGAGCGGTCCCCTGAACCGACTTTACTTTTCCGTTCGCTGCCGATCGCTTCGGCCTTTATTTGTTCGAAATGGTCATAGATTTTGGCAACCAAAGCCTTCATCGCTTTGTCCTTGTTGTCATGTTGTGAACGGCCATCTTGAGATGCCGCGACGATTCCTGTTGGAATATGGGTGATCCGGACTGCAGAATCCGTCTTGTTGATATGTTGCCCTCCGGCACCAGATGCACGGTAAGTGTCAATTCTCAAATCGTTCTTATTGATGTCGATATCGACCTCTTCCATCTCCGGCATTACCAAGACAGTTGCTGTCGATGTGTGGACACGTCCCTGCGTTTCCGTTTTGGGAACACGTTGGACACGATGCGACCCCGATTCAAACTTCAATTTGCCATAGACATCATCGCCGATAACGTTGAATGAGATCAGCGAAAAACCTCCAGCGGGTGCTTCGACTGCTTCGATCACTTCAATGCGCCAACCTTGAGCTTCGGCATAACGGCTGTACATTCTATACAGATCTCCCGCAAATATATTTCCTTCGTCGCCACCAGCGGCACCGCGGATTTCCATGATGACGTTCTTGTTGTCATTTGGATCCTTGGGAATCAATTCAAGCTCCAGTTTCTGGGTGACTTCAGGTAGCTGTTCTTCCAATTCGTCAAGCTCCATTTGAGCCATTTCCTTGATTTCAGCGTCAGGTTCCTTTAGAAGTTCTTTCGCTTCTTGAATGCCTGTGTTTATTTGTTTGAACTCTTGAAAAAGATCATATGCACCTTGAAGTTGTGATTGTTCTTTTGTGATTTCCGTCATTCTTTTTATATCGCTGCCGATGTCCGGATCCATCAACATTTGTACTAATTCTTCATAGCGCTTTTCTATAGATTCTAATCTATCTATCATACTATCCATATATATACCTCCAAGCCTTAAACATTGTACTATAAATTTATTATTAATGATAGTAATACAACGAAAATATTTGCATAAAAACGGGAAAATCCACGATAAGATGCGCCAAAATTAATACCTGTAGAAAGCCTGGTCAATATCATTTCCCTTCGCCACAGATTTTCCCGGTCCTTAAATGATATACCACTTATGTAAGATAAAACGCTAAAATAAATAGTATTGGATTCATTAATATCAAATATGCAATAGTATGCGCAATAATTGTCTTTAATGATAAAATTACCACTTTTAACGACCTGGTTAGATATTAAAAAATAATGCAAAAATCGATATTTTTTATATGAAAACGCTTGCATTATCAGGGGTCGTGTGCTAGTATAATAGTACAAGGAGGGTGGTAGTAATAGCCAATGAGATTTCTCTAAATCTTAGTTGATGAGCAATCGGATATTAGGATACCAACGCAAGTTGGACAAATCGCAATAGAGGTTATGAGGTAGGTTACTAAGCTATGTAAGATTTGTTTATCAGCCATAATTACAGTCAGATTTCAGTTGATCTATTTGCCAAGACGGAAAAACAAAAGATTTGATTGCCGCTGAAATATGAATCCAAGAAATTATCGGAAATCGATAAAAAATCACTGATGAAATCGAGTTTGAAAATATGTAATTTGTTTATTGAAACTACGCTAGTTGAATCGACGAAAAGATTGATGCATAGTGAGATTTATTGGATGGTTTATTTCGTTAAACCATGTAAATTGTTGTAGCGTATTGACATATACTAATTGATCTAAAGCGAGATGGAATATTAATTTAAGACCCTGACAACTTCGTGCGATGTAAAAGCGCAAGCCGATGGCAATTAAATCAATAATTAGTTAGATGAGAATATAACAACATTACCCTAATACCAAATAGCGATATTTGCAGTAATAGTTTATATCAGTAAAATAATTAAAGAGAAATCTTCAAGAAGTTATAACTACACTCAAACCTGGAAAGGGGAAGGCGATTGCCTTCCTCTTTTTGATACTTTTAATATCCCAATCCCTCACCGACAAGAATAACTTTGATCCTGTCTTTTTCCCGGGAATAGCGGGTTATGACTTCCTGCGCGCACATCGTCCCTTCTAGACATTCGCTGCATTTTCCAGTCAGAGCGCAAGGGGTCTTGAGACTCAGCCGCTGGGCATTTGGCACGCAAGCCATTGTCCTAATCCGTTTGATCGCACTTTCAACATCTGCGACCACCTTGTTTTTGCCGACCACTATGATGACCTGGTGAGGACCAAAACACAAAGCGGCGACCCGGTTGGAATTGCCGTCGATATTGACAAGCTGTCCGTCCAAAGTAATGGCATTGGTCGACATCAAGAAGATATCACTAACAAGGCACTGGCGCATCAGATCCGCCCTTTGCTCATGGGTCTGCCCTCTTTCCCGGTCAATGAAATTGTAACCATCATTTCTCAAAATATCAACCAGTCCGATCTCCTTGATGGTCTCGCTACCGCCCATTCCAATGGATTGTTCCTTATCGATGAGTTCAAGAACTTTTTTTAGAGCCTCTTGCTTGTTTTCCACATAGTATCCGGCCATATTGCGCCGGTTCAACCCTTTGATGATAGTATTTGCCTGAATAGAGAAATAATCCATAAAAAACCTCCTTTTCAATCATCATAACCCATCTAAACCGTCTAAACAACCAAAAAACCGTGCTTGTCGAGGGCACGGTTATTGTTAAGATTCTTGGCGGATGTCTTAACTGGGAAGATTTGATAATTTTAAGGGAGTAAAATTATATTATTATCTACAAACATATAGTAAATAATTTTTGTTAACTGTTTATGAACATAAAACCATTTTTATAAATTTATTTTGTACAAAAAAAGATTGGCTGAGCAATCTTTTCATTTACGCTTATTATCGACAACTTTCGGCGGTTTTTCCACGACCTCGTGGCAGTGGCGGCAACGTGGCTCGTATTGACTTACTGATCCGACCAAAATGACCGCATCCGAAAATTTAGCCGGTTTGCCGTTTATCAGTCTTTGGGTCCTCGTCGCCGGAGCTCCACAGACCGCACAGACTGCTGTCAGCTTGGAAATGAACTCGGCCTTGGAAAGAAGTTCACCCATGACCGGGAAGCATTCGCCCCTAAAGTCCTGGTCGAGCCCGGCAACAGTCACCCGAATGCCTTTGTCCGCGAGATATTCACATATGTCGATAATTTTCCGGTCCAGGAACTGAACCTCGTCGATAATTACAACCTCGACGCTATCATCTATATGTTCCAGAATTTCAACGCTATCCTTGACGGTTATACACGGAACCCGGACACCTAGATGGGTTACGATCTCATCGCCGGAATAGCGATTGTCGATATGTGGCTTGAATACCATGATATTCTTCTTGGCATACTGGAAAACGGTGATTCTTCTGATCAGTTCCTCCGTCTTTCCGGCGAACATGCAGCCGCAAATTACCTCGATCCAGCCTTCTTCGTATTGATGATACATATTATGCCCTCACGTCCTTCAATGAATTAAAGTTCAAAGGATTCCCGTTCTCATCCACCTGGGCCAGATTGTTGAAGCGGGAAAATTCTTTCTGGAATTGGAGTTTCACTTCACCGGTCGACCCATTCCGGTGCTTGGCGATAATCAGCTCAGCGATATTATTTTCTTCCTGAGCTTCATCACCGATTTTCTTATAGTAATCCTCGCGATAAATGAAGGAAACGATATCCGCATCCTGCTCGATGGCCCCAGATTCTCTCAAATCCGAAAGCATCGGTCTTTTGTTTTCGCGTTGTTCAACCGAACGGGAAAGCTGTGAAAGCGACAGCACCGGGCATTTCATTTCCCGGGCCAAGGCCTTGAGTTGCCTTGAGATATCCGATACTTCCTGCTGTCTTGACTCCCTTGAAGAGGTCGAACCGGTAATCAGCTGCAGATAATCAATCAGGATCAGTTTAAGGCCGTGATGTTCATGATTCAACTTGCGGCATTTGCTGATGATGTCATTGATTCTTATACCTGGCGAATCATCGATGTAAAGGTTGCATTTGTTGACTCGCTCGGCCGCTCCATAATATTTCATGGAATCGTGCTTAAGTACCTCTCCCGTACGCATCAGGCTACCCTCAATCTCGCCCATTGAACAGATAATCCGCTGAACGAGCTGTTCGGCAGGCATCTCGAGCGAAAATATGGCCACTGGCAAGTCCGAGTTTTCAGCTACCTGATGGGCTATATTCAAAGCAAAGGCGGTCTTGCCCATTGCGGGACGGGCAGCCAAGATGATCAGATCTCCTGCCTGGAGTCCCGATGTTATCTTGTCGAGGTCCTTGAATCCGGTCGCCACCCCGGATATCCCTCCGCTTTGTGCCTGGAGGATATTCAATCGTTCGGTGATATTGTTGACCACGCCGCGAATCTGTTTGAAATCCCCCGCCTCCCGGCTTTGAGTCACTTCCAGAAGCTTCTTTTCAACTTCCATTATGAAATCATCAAGGTCATCAACCGGCTCATAGGATTCTTCGACGATCTGGCTGGCCTGGTAGATTATCTTCCGCAAAGTCGACTTTTCAATCAATATCTTCAGGTAATAATCAGTATGGGCCACCGTAGGTAAAGAATCGACCAGAGTAATGAGATACTCCATGCCACCGGTCTTGTCGCTCAAGCCATGATCGTTAAGATACGAATTGACGGTCGCATAATCGACACCCTGTCCTTTTGCGGCTACTTTGGCTATGGCCTCAAAAATATAGCGGTTGCTGTCGATATAGAAGTCCTCGTCTGCTGCCTGATTCAAAACCCTATTTACTACATCATTATCAATAAGCATGGCTCCAAGCAGAGCCCGTTCAGCTTCAATATCATGTGGAATTTCCCGAGCCATACCCAACCTCCTACTCTTCGATCAGATGCACCGTGATTGTCGCAATGACATCACGATAAAGTTCTACTTTAATTTTTGTATATCCTAACGCCTGGATTGGGCGTGCATCAATCATCTTGCGCTTGTCAATCCTGATATCATGTTTCTCGCGAAGGTCCTGAACTATCTGTTTGGTTGATACCGAACCGAATGTGCGACCGTCTTTTCCCGATTTTAGCTTGTATTCCAAAGTCAGGGCTTCGATGACTTCCTTGAGTTTTTCAGCCTTAGCCTTTCGTTCCTGCTCTTCAATTTGTCTTTGCTTTTCATTTTCCTTAACAACTTCTTTGCCATAAGCTGTTTCGATTACAGCCAGCTTATTTTTAATCAGGAAATTCTGTCCGTAACCATCGGCCACTTTGACAACATCCCCCTTTTTTCCTACTTTTTTCACATCTTCCAATAAAATTACTTTCATTTTTCCAAATTCCTTTCATCTAAATAATTGTCAATTGCAACTTCCAGTCTTTCCAGCACCTTTTCAATATCATTGGTTGCGAATTGGGCTGCCGCCATGGTGAAATGGCCACCGCCTCCCATGTTCTCGCAAATGAGCTGGACATTGATGTTCGATGTCGAACGGGCGGAAACCGCGACTTCATTATCGTCATCTAGACCGACCACGAAAACGGCATCGATATCCGAGATTTGCATCATATCATTACCGACCTGGGCGAGGATGGTCCGGGTGACAATCTGGTTGTCATCGGCAAAGGCAATCAGTATGTTTTCTTTATACAGATAGCTGTTTGACTTGATATTTATTTTTGTTTTGACTGTGAGATAGTCGTCTTGAAGCAGATCATAAGCCCCCTTGATGTCGGCTTGCATTTCTTTCAATGTGGCCGCAATCTCAAAAGTCCTGCTAGTCACCCGGTTGTTGAAAAACGAGGTGTCAATCAACAAACCGGTATACATGATTGTCGCCTCACGTTCCGTGATTGTGATTTCTTCCTTGAAGTACATCATCAGTTCGACAGTCAGCTCGACAGTTGAACTCGCGGCCGGCTCAAGATAGGTCAGGACCGGAGCGTTCACAAACTCCTCGGAACGGCGGTGATGGTCGATAACCACCCGATTTTTAACAGCACGGAGGACATCCTTGGAAATCGCCAGCGATGGTTTGTGGTTGTCGACATTTATCAACAACGTCCCGTTCCGATTCAATTCCAAAGCGGTGCTTGGACTGATGAAGACATCACTGTAGTAGGGATCTTCAATCAACTCCTTGTATACCGGAAGGACCTTCTCCTCGAGAGAATTAGCATCGATTATGATATGCACGTTTTTCGCGAAGGTCCTGCATATCTTGTAGAATGCCAGCGAACTCCCGAACGAATCGAAATCGGATATGACATGGCCCATGATATAGATATTGCTGGCCTGCTTAACCAGTCCCTTCAATGCTTGGGCGATAACCCGGGCCTTGATCCTTGACGATGATTCGCCAACAGCCAGGTTTCCCCCGAAGTATCGCACTTCCTCATCCTTTGTTTTGACGGCGACCTGGGCCCCACCCCGGGACCGGGCCAGATTGATGGCGTTTATCGCCATGTCATCGAGCTCCCGAACTGCGGTTGCCTGCCGGCCGATTCCCATAGACAAGGAAAGTACAGCATCATAATCATCCGCGAGGGCATTGACATCATCGATAATCTTGAACTTGTCGGAAATCATCTTATTGTATATCCGTTCATTGAAGAAACCGAAATACGTATCTTCCTTATACTGTTTCAATGCGATGTCATTGGCGTCGGCCCAATCAACAATCATCTCCCGCAGTCGCGATTGGAGCATTGTCGCATTTCGCTCGTCGAGCGAATTGAACACGTCTTCATAGTTGTCGATCGACGCGTAGATGATGCATATTTGCTGGTCAAAAAAATCGTTTTCCAATGTGAAAAAGTCGGTGATGTCCTTAAGATAAAGGATTCTCTTGCTGTGATCGTTATATACCTCGAATTTATGGCCCCTGATGTCGATTACGGTTGTCTCATCCTGATTCTCGAACAGCTTGGCGAGCTTCGGTTGCCATTCAATGATCTTCTTGCCGTTGACAAAGGCCCCGATACTTTTGAATATGTCGCTGCTCCATTCGATATTCCGGCTTTCATCATAATGGATGATTCCTAATCCGCCGTACAGGAAAAGATTCTCGGCCTCCTCATTGACCGCCTCATAGATGTCGACAGTTTCCCGCAAAAGCAGATTGGAAGTGACGATTGCCAACATGCTGATGGCAACCGAATAGATGGATACCATAATCAAAATGGTCATCGAAGTGTACGACTGAACTATAATTTGTGAAATTACGGCTACGGCCAGGGTGACCAAAACCCCCATCATAATTATATTCCGCGCCAAAATTATTCTTTTTGCCATAATTATCTTCCTTTTTTGTAGTGTCGTTGTAACTTCATTAATACAAACCGCGAGTAGTTGTTTATTATCACACTTTCCATGACCGCGACCAAAACGAGTGTCGCTAGATACACGACCATCACCTTGTCCTGCCCAAATCCCAGCATCACTGTCAGCTCCTGGGCTTCCTGGATGCCGCTTTGCAAAAACAGCTCTCCCATAACCAAGAAAATGATGATGTTCTTGACTGTCGCCAGGGCGCCAATTGCCAGCAGGCAGCGGTAGTATGCATAATTTCGTTTCATCATTTGGGCCAAGAATGCTCCCAAAACAATTGTAAAAAGGGAGTAGCCAGCGAAAAACAGATTTCCAATCATAGCCAGGACCAGAAACAATGCCAGGGCACTCAACAATCCTTTGGCCATGGTGAAATTATAGGCATAAAGCATAAGACCCAATGTCAGGATATAGATAAGGATGATATCAAAAAAACCGCCGGAAAACAGATTGAATAGCCCGAAAACCGCTCCGATTCCTACATACATCGAGCCATATGTGATTGATAGAATTTGATTGCGCAATTTATCCACTCCTTATCCATTATAGCGAAAAATGGGGGCAAAAACAATTATAAAGAAAAGCCTAGGCTTTTGCTAGGCTAAATCGCTCACTTCATTGCTCCTGTATTCAAATCGATATCGACAATGTGGCAGTTCGAATCGCCGACATACTTTACAATGGCATGTGATTTATGAGTCACCACCCGGACTTGCTTATAGGTCTTGTTGAATGCCCCATAAAGATCCGTTATGGCTTGGGTTGGAATTAGATTCAAATCCTCACTCACAAATACGACGGAATCGAAAACGTTGTTAACGAATTGCAGCGTCTCCTTTTGCGAAGACGAAAGTTGGGTCATGTCGTTGAGAACCACAACATCACTGCAGCTTGCCAGACCGCTTTTGGACAGATGTCTGCGGTAGATCGTACTTGCTATGGCATTTTTTGTCGAGATTCTTTCGCGTTGGAGATACCTTGAAATGCCCTTGCCGTCATAATCCTTGCCGATATTGCAACTCACCTGGACGACATCGACATGTCCGATCGCCAAAAACGGCGGAATCTGGCAGGCGATGATGATCTTGTCTTTAAGGCATTCACGGACAAATTTCATGGCCATATCGATGAGCACAGCTCTTGATTTGGATGTCTTGGCCAATCCGGCCGCATAGAGGAAATCGAGTTTGAAAATATCAAACCCAATCTCAAGATAATAGTCAAAGACGCTGCGAAGATAATCCTTGACCGGGGTAAGTTCGAGATTCAATGGATAGTGGCCACCCCACTCGATGCCCGATCTGGCATCTAAGATGAACCAATCGGGATGATTGGCATAAAGCTCGCTGTCGCCACTGGCTACAAACGGAGCCAGGTAAATGCCGGCCTTGATGCCTAGTTCATGAATCATGGTGACCGCCGGATTTAGCCCATCGGGAAATTTTTCCATGTCGGTTTTGAGCCAGTCGCCTATTTTGCTTTGATGCCCCTCGTCAATTATGAAGGCATCAAATGGAAGCGAGTTTTCCTTGATGATTTCAATATTTTCAAGTACAGCCTGGCTGCTTATGTTGTTGCCATAGTAATAACCGGTGCTGTAACCAAAAAGCGATTCAACCATCTTACTTTCAGCTTTGATCAGGTTGAAATAATCATCAATCACTATCTCCTCGCCGGTTTCAATCACAACATCCAAAAGGACGGTTTCCCGATCAATTTCCAGGCCTCCAAAATCCTTCATGATGTTGATCTGATTGATTTTGGTATTGTGTTCGAATACCGTGAATCCGTTCGATTCATCAAGCGAACCCAGCAGCTTGAAGTTCGAGGCGTTGCGGATATAGGTATAGCTGTAGCTGTGGATTATTCCGGCCCGGTTTTTGTAATGGTAGAAATCATAATCACCATAGCTCGCTAACGCATGCTTTTCGATTACCGACTTGGGGATATTGTTAAGACCACGGATTTTGCCATTGACTGGGTATTCTTTTGAGGTTGTCCATGACTGATAACCGTTTGAAAGAATGAACTCGTTTTTGTTGTAGTCGTGATGGTAAAATGCCCGGACCGAATCGATTTTCAAAGGTGCGTGGGGCTTCACTGAAATAGTGTAATTACGCTCATCTTTTACAATCGTTACTTCCAAATCATCATCCTGGTAGGGGCCATTCAGTTTGATCATCTTTTTTTCGCCACCAAGAAAATACGTTAATTCCATATAAATCTCCTTATGCAAATGTTGGGATGGGTTTTATCCAGATAAAAACAATCTATTATAATAATAAACCAATACATAAAAAATTGCCAATAATTATTGAACGCGGCGGTACCGGCATGAAATTTTCGACGTATAAAGGTTACAACTTTAAAAAAATGTCGCTATTATGTCACACTAATCGAAATATTGGTAATAATTTTCCATTATCCCTTGTCTTTTTACTGGAGATATACTATTATTATTTTTTTATTTGGGAGGGTTTGACTTTATGATTAATAAATACCTTAATGATTTGAAACACGAATTTAAAAATTACAACACCCAAAAGTTCACCAAAGACCTCTTTGCGGGGATCACGGTAGGGGCAGTCGCATTGCCATTGGCTTTGGCGTTTGGTACAAGTTCAGGCGCAAGTGCATCGGCCGGTCTGATCACTGGCATTATTGCCGGTATAATAATCGGAGCCCTATCTGGTGCGAGTTTCCAAATTTCGGGACCTACAGGTGCCATGGCCGCAATCCTGATAAACGTTTCCCTGCAGTACGGTATGGAAGGAATCTTCATCAGTGCCCTTATTTCCGGAGTTGTCCTGACTGTTTTTGGTATCTTGAAACTGGGCCGGATTGTCAGTTTCATACCCAATTCGGTAATCAGCGGCTTCACTTCCGGTATCGCCGTTGTCATTGCCAGCGGGCAGATAAACAACTTTTTTGGCACCGCTTCAACCGGCCACGACCTTATTGGGCATATTTCCTATTTTTTCCAAAATGGGTTTTCCTTCGATTATCAGACGACCCTGATAGGCCTGGCGACGATAATCCTGATAATAATTTATCCTAAGAAGCTCAATGAAGTGCTCCCTGGCAGCCTTACCGTGATTGTTCTTTTCATGGTATTGAACATTGTTTTCAAGTTTGATGTGGCGACTGTGGGAATGATTCCTAAATCGCTGATGCTTGAATCTAGACTGCACCTGAACCAGGTCAATCTTGACGCCATCAATAATCTCTTCTTGCCCGGAATCTCAATTGCATTGCTCGGGATGATTGAATCACTATTGTGCGGGGCTACTGCAAGCAAAATGAAGGATGAACATTTCGATGGTACCCGCGAGCTAATCGGGCAGGGAATCGGAAACATGATAATACCATTTTTTGGCGGGATTCCCGCAACCGCGGCTATTGCCAGAACAAGCGTGGCAGTCAAATCGGGGAGCGTGACCCGGCTGACATCGGTTATCCATTCGATTTTCCTGGTTTTCGCCATGTTTGTTTTCGGCGGTTTCATCGCGAAGATACCGATGGCATCACTGGCTGCAGTCTTGATGGTGACTTCTTGGAAAATGAACGATTGGGATTTCATCATCCCGACTTTTAAAAACAGAATAGCCACCCCATTGATCAAATTCGCGGTGACAATGGCAGCCACCATCATTTTCGATCTTACCGTCGCCATCGCCCTGGGAATGTTCGCTGCCATCATCCTGTTCGCCTTGAATAACAGCCAGCTTCATATTGACATCAAAGATGTCGACACATCAAAATTGACCGGCCTTAGCTATCATCACCAGGATACCAAGGTGATGTACTTGTCAGGGACGATCTTCTTTGGCACCCAGGACCAAATCAGTGAGGCCATAAGGGGAATCCAGGAAGGCACCAAGGCCCTGGTATTGTCAATACGAGGAGTAAGTTCGATTGATGACACCGGGATCAGCGAGCTCAAAGACATTTATGAAAAAATGGACTCCAGCGATATCAAGGTATATTTTAGCGGCATCAGCCCAAAAGTCCGGAAAGCCTTTGACGATCACCACTTCTTAGATGCCATTCCTGCCGATCGAATCTGCTGGGATGCAATCGAAGCGATTACTCGCTACGACCAAAGCCTGGAAGCGGCAGAATAACATCCGGATACTGACTGACCAATTATAAAACGAGAGACCGACAGTTTCGGAATCTCGTTTTATTTTTCCAAAACGGCGCCAAGAATAGCGATTGCTTTGGATATTTGGTTTTTATTTATCGATGAATAATTCAACAGGAATATATGTTCTATATCGTCCCTGCAGGCGACACTGTCATCGTAATATTGTGCCAGGCAGCTTATTTTCAATCCCATACTTCCGGCCCGTTCGATGATCTCAAAATCGGGCAAGGTCGTGGTTACTTTCAAAAGAAAATGGAGTCCGGCATCCTCTTCCATTATTGCGACATGGTCTGCCAGCTTGCTTATCTTGATTTTCTCAATCAGCTCGTTTCGCAGATTCCGGTAATAAGTCCGCATCCGGTTTATATGCATCTCGAAATAACCGCATTCGATGAATCTTGCAAGTGTGTATTGTTCGAAATTGGATACCGTGCATGAATAAAAACCAAGATTTCGCTGGAATCTAGCCATCAAGCTGGGTGGCAGCACCATATAGCTGATCCGGATTGTCGATGCCAGAGTTTTGGAGAAGGTGTTCATATAGATAACCTTTTCGGACTGGTCGATTCCCAGGAGTGGCGGGATCGGAGTGCCAAGTAGACGAAATTCGCTATCAAAATCATCCTCGATTATATAGCGGTCATCCTGCTTCGCTGCCCAGCCTAGAAGTTCATACCGGCGGCTTACCGGTGTTATAATGCCTGTGGGGAAATGGTGGCCCGGCGAGATATGGACAACATTGGCCGTGGCTTTTTCAACATCCGCGATGATGATGCCCTGCCCATCCATGCCTACCGGCTCGCACTTGACCCGGTTGCTCTTGTAAATCTGGACTATTTTCTGATATCCGGGATTTTCTACGGCATATGTAAGATCATGACCCAAAAGCTGGATCAATATTCCATAAAGGTATTCCGTCCCGGCCCCGACAATCACCTGCTCGGGTTTCACCCGGACGCCCCGGAAATCAAGCAGATGGTCCGCGATTGCCTTACGCAATTGCCATACTCCGCCCGACGGAGAATTGGTCACCAGCTCACTTTTACACTCGTTCATGACTTCGCGCAGGAGCCTTGTCCAGGTATTGAATGGATAGTTGTCTGGATCAACCTGGTTGCTGGTGAAATCAATCTCATAGCTGACATGATCGGCAGTTTCATGATTTTCAGGTACATCACTGCGTTTTTCGACAAGATTTGACTTGATATCAGCGACAAAATAGCCGCTTTTAATTTTGGAGTAGATATAGCCCTCGACCATCAGCTGGTTGTAGGCGTTCTCGATAGTGATTGTGCTGACGCTCAGGTGGCCGGCAAACGCCCTTTTTGAAGGCAATTTGGTCCCGACGGTCAAAACGCCGCTCGTAATGTCATTGCGGATTTGTTTGTATAGATACTGATAGAGCTTATCTGACCCTATATCAGCCATTGAATATGTCAACATAAGTATTTCACCTCCGAATCTGACCATCACAAGAACATGAAATCTGGCTATTTAAATATGGTCAATTATGATTATAATGGAACCATATCAGGATTGCAATGAAAATATCATTGCCCAGGAGGATGAAGATGAGCAACGAAAGAAACGAACTGAACAAACAATTGGCGCAAATGCTTAAAGGCGGTGTGATCATGGACGTGACTACCCCGGAACAGGCGAAAATCGCCCAGGCGGCAGGTGCCTGTGCCGTAATGGCCCTTGAACGAATTCCGGCCGATATCCGCAGTGCCGGCGGTGTATCCCGTATGAGTGATCCAGCAATGATCAAAAGCATTCAGGATGCGGTGACAATCCCGGTAATGGCCAAATGCCGCATCGGACACTTTATGGAAGCCAAGGTGTTGGAAGCCATCGATATCGACTATATTGATGAAAGCGAAGTGTTGTCACCGGCTGACGACAAATACCATATCGACAAGAATGGCTTCTCGACTCCGTTTGTCTGCGGTGCCCGGGACCTGGGGGAAGCCTTGCGCAGAGTCGCCGAAGGAGCAACGATGATCCGGACCAAAGGAGAACCAGGAACAGGGGATGTCGTTCAAGCGGTCAGACACATGCGCCTTATCAACAGCCAAATCAGACTAGTCCAAAACATGCGTAAGGATGAACTGTTCGAAGCTGCCAAAGAATTTCAGGTTCCTTTGGATTTGTTGTGCTTTGTCCACGCTAACGGAAAATTGCCGGTAGTCAATTTTGCTGCCGGAGGAATCGCAACGCCAGCCGATGCCGCATTGATGATGCACCTTGGAGCTCAGGGAGTCTTTGTGGGTTCTGGAATATTCAAATCCGGGAATCCCCAGAAAAGAGCTGAAGCGATTGTCAATGCCGTGACAAATTACCAAGATGCCAGACTTGTGGCTGAATTGTCGACTGACCTGGGCGAAGCGATGGTTGGAATCAATGAGGACGAGATCAAAATCATAATGGAGCAAAGAGGATTATAATGGAGATTGGCGTATTAGCCCTCCAGGGCGCGTTCATTGAACATGAAATGATGCTTGAAAAGCTTGGTGTCAGCGTCAGGGAAATTAGGCAGAAAAAGGACCTTGATAGCCAACTTGATGGCTTAATCATCCCCGGCGGGGAGAGCACGGTCATGGGTAAACTGCTTGTCGATCTTGACCTTGTCGATTCGCTTAATGAGAAAATCGGTAAAGGTCTTCCGGCCTTTGGCACCTGCGCCGGCTTAATCTTGCTGGCCAAAGAAGTGGACGGGAAGCCGGGGCTGCTGGGAACGATGAACATCTCCGCCAAACGCAACGCCTACGGCCGTCAATCAGGAAGCTTCGTCGCAACCGAGGTTTTCGCATACAAGCGTTCCGTTTTGATGACTTTCATCAGGGCCCCTTATATCGAAAGTGTTGATCATTCGGTTGAGATCCTGGCAAGAGTAGATGGCAATATTGTCGCTGCCAGAGAGAACAACATTCTAGTAACAGCCTTCCATCCGGAACTTGACGGAGACACTTTCGTTCATGAGTATTTCCTTGACATCGTGAAAAAATATATTGAAAGCCAAAAAAATGAAGCTTGATCGCCAGCTTCATTTTTTTCTGATCATATAAAAAAACCTTGATTGACTCAAGGTTTTGAAAGCTAATTATTCACCAACGTATGGTAATAAAGCCATTTGACGAGCGCGTTTGATTGCAGTAGCCAATTGTCTTTGATATTTAGCAGAAGTTCCAGTTACACGTCTAGGAATGATTTTCCCGTTAGCTGAAACGAATTTCTTTAATAATTCAACATCTTTGTAATCGATGTAAGTGATTTTGTTTTTAGTGAAGAAACAAACTTTTTTTCTTCCCATTCTTGGTCTTCTAAATGCCATGAATTAAATCTCCTTTCATTAAAACTCAATATCATCTTGCATGATATCGTAAATGTCGTCAGTATTGTCAAAATCCTGTTCCAATTGGACAGTCCTCATATTGTACTGACTGTTGTCTTGTTGTGTAGTCTGATTGTAAGATGGTTGTTGTTGTTGATTAAACCCTTGATTGAAATCAAAAGCGGCAGGATTGCTCGTTTGCCGTTGGTTATTGGCATTTCGCGTATCCAGGAATTGCACCGAATCACAGACAACTTCAGTTACATATACTTTTTGTCCCTGATTGTTGTCATAGCTTCTAGTTTGCAGGCGTCCTGTGACACCAACCAATGAACCCTTTGAGCAATAGCGCTCAGTGTTTTCAGCCGGCTTATTCCATACCACACAGTTGATAAAATCCGCATCAGGACCGTTGTCGCTCTTGAATGTACGGTTTACCGCCAATGTGAAGCTTGTAACTGCCGTTCCGCTACCTGTTCTTCTTAACTCAGGATCTCTTGTCATTCTTCCAACTAAAACTACATTATTAATCATTCTTTTTCTCCTTATTATTTACGAAGAATTAAATGACGCATCATTGAAGCGTTGATTAATGATAAACGGTCGAATTCTTTTACGTTTTCAGCAGGACAAGTAACGTTTAAGATTACATAGTATCCTTTTTTGAAATCTTGAATTTCGTAAGCTAAGTCACGTAATCCCCATTCATCAACATTGTCGATTGTTCCACCGTTAACTTCTAATACTTTTTTGAATTGTTCAACTAAAGCATTTCTAGCGTCGTCTTCAACGTTAGGTTTAACGATAAACATGATTTCGTATTTGTTCATTTCTATACCTCCTATGGACTATTGGCCTATTTTTTCAATAAGCAGGCTGTAAAATAATTTACATGCTCAAATAACATATCACATTCGAATTCGAAAATCAAGTCTTTATCAAATTAATTTGCGCTTCTATTTAATATCTTCGATCGTTGTCAATTTAATATTCTCATAACTTCCCATAACGACGTGAACGTCATTTCGGGAAAATGCTTCGACCAGGGAAGCATCGTCAGTCGCCTGATAGCCTGCGTCTTTGGCTTTCAGGTAACATTCTTTGATCAATTCAGTTTTGAACGCTTGCGGTGTCTGGGCCTGGTAGAGGGTTTTCCGGTCGTATGTCTCGATCACTTTGCCGTCCACCACTTTCTTGATCGTGTCCTTGACCGGAACCATCAAAAGGCAGGCATCCATTTTTTCCACTGTTTCCAACAGATTGTCAAGACAATTACGGGGCACGTATGGCCGAGCTCCGTCATGGATCAACACATGGTCGCAGCGGACCAGTTTCAATCCTTCCAAAACACTGTCCTGACGTTCTTTCCCGCCATCCACAAATGTGAGCTTATCGTTTTCCACTATGACCTCGAAGATTTCCCGTTCTTCCGGTTTGGTTACCACGATAATTTCCTGACATCTATGATCATCAAGAAAAAGCTCCAATGTCTGTTGATAGACGGTCTTGCCGGCAATTTTATAGAGAACCTTATTATAACCCAGATCCATCCGGGTTCCCGAACCGGCGCATAAAACAATAACACTGTACTTCATTTGAATTTACCTCTCCTGTTCATTATATATTATTTTAAAACCTTTGTAACCATTTTCTAAAAATTTTGTTATAATGAAAGTTGAGGTGAAATTTATGCCAAACAAAATTATGAAGCGGGAAATCCGATCAGACATCAATTCATTTATGCTTTCAGAATCATTGGCTGATGTCTTCAGCGAATATCGGATTCTCGAGCAGGTTTACGCGGCCGGATTGAAGGAAGTCCAGACAAAACTCGAAATCCTGGATGACGAATTTTCAGTGAAGTATGACTATAATCCCATCCATCACATGGAATACCGGCTCAAGTCGCCAAAGAGCATAGTCAAGAAAGTTAAGAAAAAAAACATCGAAGTAAATCTCCAGTCGATAGAAGAAAACTTGCTGGACATCGCCGGAATCCGGGTGATCTGCAATTACGAAAAAGACATCTATCGGATTTTCAATCTATTGACCAAACAGAACGATATCAAAATTCTTGAAGTCAAAGACTATTTGAAAAATCCCAAACCGAGCGGTTACCGTTCCTTGCATCTTGTTGTTTCCATCCCGGTATTTTTGGCTGACAGCTGCCGGAATGTCCCGGTTGAAATCCAGATAAGAACTGTGGCCATGGATTACTGGGCTAGTCTGGAGCATCATCTGAAATACAAAAATGAAAACTCGATACCGGATGATGTCAAAGAAAGGTTGCTTCAATGCGCCAACGTAATAGCCAGTGTCCAGAATGAGATGGAATCCATTCATAACGAACTTTACACTACTTCACATACCGACGATCGCAAAAGCAAAAAACGCCCTTAATTTAGGCGTTTTTTATTATTCCACATCAAATGCGACCAAATCAGCGAATGTCTGGCGGCGTACAACCAATTCCGATTTTCCATTTTCGACAAAAACAACTGCCGGTTTAGGAAGCTGATTATAATTCGAAGACATTGAGTAATGGTAGGCACCGGTTGAGAAGCATGCCAGGATGTCACCAGGTTTTGGATAAGCAAGCAGGATATCCTTGATCAGAATATCTCCCGACTCGCAGTTTTTCCCAGCAACCGTCACTTCTTCCAACGGTTCGTCACCGGCACGGTTGGCCACGACCGCGCCGTATTTGGCACCATAAAGGCTGGCGCGGATATTGTCCGTCATCCCGCCATCAACTGAAATATATTTGCGGATACCTTGGATTTCCTTGATTGAACCTACCGTATAAAGTGTTATTCCGGCATTTCCGACCACGAAACGTCCCGGTTCGATCAAAACCATCGGCATTGGCAATTCGATCTTTGCGAACGCATCGCTCAACACTTTCATGATCGTTTCGGTGATTTTTACGAAATCCACCGGATGATCTTCCTTGGTATAGGCAATCCCATATCCGCCACCTGTATTCAATTTTTTCACGTTAACGCCTAACTGGTCATAGATTTCCTTTGTGATATCCACGAATTTGGCCAAAGCCAGCTCATATGCCTGGATATCCTCGATTTGGGAACCGATGTGGAAATGAATTCCTTCGAATTCCATATTCGGTGAAGCCAAAATCTGGCGGATTGCTGTCAGGTAAGATCCGTCATGGTTGGAAAAACCGAACTTGGTGTCTTTGGCACCGACCCGGATGAAATCATGACCACCGGCGTAAACGCCTGGTGTTATCCTGACAGTAGCCATTATTTTCTTTTGCATTCTTCTGGCGATCTCATTGCCTATTTCAATCTCATAGAAATTGTCGACCACAAAATGGGTGACGTTGTTTTCCAGGGCATATTCGATTTCACTTGGCAATTTGTTGTTGCCATGGAAATAGATTTTGTCCGGGTCATAACCGCTGGCCAAAGCGATTGAAATTTCTCCCGCTGAGACGCAGTCCAGTCCCACACCATACTCTTTGGCGAGCTTGTACATTGCTTTGCATGAAAACGACTTAGAGGCGAACAACGGTAAAACATTGTCGTATTTCTCCAAAAAATCATTTTTCAGGTAACTCAACTGTTTGCGGATATGGCCTTTTGACATCACATATAATGGTGATCCATATTCTTTTACTAAATCCAAAGCACTGACCCCGTCAATATACAGGGTATTGTCTTTTACTGTTGCAAATTCTGTTTGAAAAAACATTCGATTCTCCTTAATATAAAGTTTTCAGGGTGTAAAGCCCTGCTTCTTTGTCTGCCAATGAAAATGCAGCCGCGATAGATCCCTGGACAAAAACATCCTTGGATAAAGCTGTATGTTTCAATTCGACAATCTCATCTAGTCCGGCAAACATGATTTGATGTTCGCCAAAGATAGTGCCACCACGCATCGCGCTGACTCCAATCTCATTCTTTTCTCTTTTCTGACGCACTTGGGAACGGTCATACACCGCGTGGGTATCCTCGATCTTTTCATGCATCACATCGTAAAGCAAAACAGCCGTGCCGCTCGGAGCATCGATTTTCTGGTTGTGATGCTTTTCCAAAATCTCAATGTCGAAACCATTATCGTAGAATTCCTTGGCTACCTGCTTCAAGATTTTGGTTACCATCTGGATTCCAAACGAAGTGTTGTATGATTGGAAGATTGCGCATGATTCGCTGGCCTTTTCCACCTTTTCCAACTGTTGAGCCGAAAGGCCGGTTGTCGCGAGCACCAATTTGGTCTTGGTCGCCACACAATATTCCAGGATATCGTCAAGATTGTTCGGGTGTGAGAAATCGATAATCACATCGGCAACATCCTGGAATTCCTTTAAAGAACGGTAAGTAGCGATGTCTTGGGGCTTGTTGTCAAAAATAGGCGATATCACCCCTACCAGTTCCATGTTTTCATTTTCTTTAACCTTATTGACGATTTTTTGACCCATCAGGCCGTAACCATAAACTAGTGTCCGCATCCTAATACCCCTTGCTTTCAAATATTTCCATTGTCGTGATTAATGTCGCCAATTTGTCCGGGCATGTCTCAATCAAAGGCAGACGGACCGTAGGTTTCATCAACCCCTTGTAGGCCAGTGCGGCCTTGGGCATGATAGGATTGACATCGATAAAGAGATTTCTCGAAACCGGCTCAAGATCATAGGCCAGTTCCCGTGCTTTGGCGTAATCATTGTTCAGGATGTAATCGCAAAGCAGTTGGCATTCGCGAGGATAGACATTCGAAAGCACCGAAATCACGCCCTTGGCTCCTGCAGCCATCAAGGGCAGGATGTTGTCATCGCAGCCAGAGTAGACATCAAAATCATCATCACGTGTAGCAGAAAGAACCTGCATCGCATAGCTGATGTCATCTGTCGCATCCTTGATTGCCACAATTCGGGGATGTTTTGCGAGTCGTTTTACGATGTCGACGCAAATATTCAATCCCGTTCTCCCTGGAACATTATAGACAATCATCGGCAGATCCGTCGTATCGGCAATCGCCGTGAAATGGCGATACAATCCTTCCTGACTGGTTTTATTGTAGTAAGGAGTGACAACCAGAATCCCGTCGACACCGGCTTTTTTGCAGTATAAAGCTTTTTTGATCGCTGTTCTTGTATCATTGGAACCGGCTCCGGAAATGACTTTGACATCATGTCCCTTGGCTTCTTCCATAGTGATATCGATCAGCTTGAATTCATCCTCGATATCGATTGTCGCTGTTTCCCCGGTTGTTCCGTTTACAAGAAGCGCTTTTACGCCACCTGAAATCATTCTTCTGATATGTTGCCGAAATCCTTCAAAGTCTATTTCGCCATTTTCATGCATTGGCAGCACCAAAGCCACTGCCGATCCTTCAAATAATGCCATCTATTTTTCCTCCATGTTGAATGCTTCTTGAATTTTTTGAATTGCCAGCTGTTTGTTTTCCTTGTCGATCACAAACGATACTGTACGTTTCGAAGTCGATACTTGATAGAAATGGATATTGTTGTCCCCTAATATGCTGAATATTTTCGCAGCCGCCCCTGGCGTGTCTTCCATCGCCCGGCCACCGACTGCCATCTTGAAGTATTTCTTCGACAATGCCACCTCGATGTCGGCAAATTCATCTTTCAAAGATACTATTGCCTGGTTGAGCTCCTTCTGGTACTTGTCGTCACACGTCAATTCCAGATGCATCAGATCCTCGGTCATTACCTGGGAGATCATATCCAAATTAACTTTGGAGTCCGCCAAAATTTCAAAGATCCGGGCTATGTAACGTGGATGCTTTGGAACATTTACCAGTCGGATCTGGATAATGTTGTCTTCAATGCTGAATGAGTCGATTACTTTTTCCATAAAATTTCTCCTTTTATATAAAAAAATGTTGCAACGAGATATCATTGCAACAAAAAACGTCGACAAATGATAGCTCACCATTACTTACGCAATGACAGTCCAGTAGATATTCTCTAAAGAACCAGGCGATAATTTAATGCGCTAAATTACCCCTTCGGCAAAGTCCCCGCCACTAATACAAGTTCGCATTTTTCAATACTAGCTTCATGAACGTTTGCACCTCTATCTAAATTATGTACAATATAACATATCAAATTCATCTTTACAACCTTTTTTTCATAACTCAATTATATCATAGTAAAATCATAAGTACACCTGATATTTGGTTTAAAATACAAATATATTTACAGACATGTATTATTTATGTACCAATTTGACTTAATTTTTTGTTGATATTCGATAGTTTAAAGTGTATGCTTTTTCTATATATTTATTTTAGCTTACAAGGGAGCCATTATGTTCAATTATTCAATCACTATTTGGTTTTTATATTTCTTTATCTATTGCTTTCTTGGTTGGATCTGGGAAACTTTTTACGAATCCGTTCGCAATGGCCACTATATCAACCGAGGCTTCTTGAATGGACCATTCATTCCCATTTACGGTTTTGGGGCCTTATTCTGCCTGATAATTTATGATCTGGTGGCATCGAACATCTGGTTCTATCTAGTCGTTTCGATAATTTTGGCCACCATAATGGAACTAGTTACCGGACTGACCATGGAGAAAATCTTCAAGGTCCGCTATTGGGACTACTCACATATTCCTTGGAACATCAAGGGCTATATCGCGCCGCAAGTTTCGGTATTCTGGGGCCTGCTGTCGTTGCTGATACCACGGTTCCTCCAGCCAAACATTTCCGGACTCGTTGAACGTTTCAACTACCAAACACTCGAAATTATCACATATGTTTTGACAATATATTTTGTGGTTGATTTGACCTTGTCGGTTGTCGACGCCCTGAATTTACGTCACATTCTGATGATTTTGGATGAGAATCAGCTGGTCAAAAAATATAAAAGCTATACGCAGTCACTGGAAAACAACGTCAGCAAGCTGTCGAAATTGTCAAAAGACAATTATGAATTCCTGGTCAAGAACTTTTACGACATCGACAACCGCACCAGTTCGCACCGTCGTATTCTGGCCATGTTGAAGCGCAATCCGACCGCGGTATCCAAGAGATATTCCAAGGCGTTAAAACAAATTCAAAATCACCTTAAGAATCGTTTCTGATCATTAGATTGGAAACGATTTTTTCACATTATTAATTAGTTGACAAACTATTTTATATAGCTTACTATATATATTACATAGCGTGCTATGCAAGATGGGAGGAGAACGGAATGACTACATTCAGAGCCGGTTATTTGTTCAAAAAGATAACTGAAAAAATCGGATACAAACTAAACAGCGAACTGGAACAATACGATTTGACACTTTCACAGCTGCGGGTATTGACCATGATCATTGACGCGCACAACGACAATCAGAGTATCGTCCAGAGGGATATCGAATCTGAACTCAAGCTTTCGAACCCGACGGTCACAGGCATAATCAAGAGGCTCGAACTTAAGGATTATGTCATCAAGAAGTCATGCAGCAATGACAAGCGGGCGAATTATCTGCTGCCGACCGCCAAGGCGATTGCAATAGGGAAAAAAATTCCGCAGATATTCGATAAAAGCTCCGAGCTCCTGCTTAGCTGCCTGTCAAAAGAGGAACAGGACAATCTCAAAGATTACCTGAACCGCATACTTAAAAATTTGGAGGAACATTTATGATAAAAGAAATTGGAAAAATACTCACATTGTTAAAGGAGTACAAAAAGCCGACCATAATATCCATGGCGACCTTGTCTATCCAGGTGATTTTGGAAGTGCTATTGCCATACATCATCGCTTTGATCATCGACCGGGGCGTTATGGAATCAAACATCACCGCTATCGTTCAATATGGTTTGCTGATGCTTCTTTGCACGGTGCTGTCACTGCTAATTGGAATCTATTCAAAGCGCCAATCGTCTTTGGCAGCGACAGGATTTGCGAAAAACATCCGCAAGGAGGTTTTTTACAACATCCAGAACTTCTCTTTCAACAACATAGACAAATATTCTTCATCAAGCCTGATCACAAGGCTGACAACCGACGTCACAAACATCCAGAACTCATACATGATGATCCTGATGATAATTGTCCGGTCTCCTCTTTCTTTGATTATGGCCCTGTTCTTGACATTTACCATTTCACCAAGGCTTTCGGTCGTCTATCTTGTGGCTTCATTGTTCCTTGGGGTTATCCTGTATTTTCTGTTGTCCCATGCCATTCCGACATTCAACAAGACTTTCGAGCAGTATGACAAACTCAATGCTTCGATTCAGGAAAACATCAACAATATCCGCGATGTCAAAGCCTATGTCCAAGAAAGCAAGGAAATCGAAAAATTCTCTTTTGCCTCTTACAGTCTCTATCGGATGTTCAAGAAAGCCGAATCGATTGTTGTCATCAACTCCCCAGTGATGCAATTTACAATGTATGGAGCCATCATCGCAATATCATTCCTAGGCGCCAATTACATCGTTGACGGGTCAATGGCCATCGGGGAGTTGTCATCGGTTCTTTCATATACCACAAACATCATGATGTCATTGATGATGTTTTCAATGATATTTGTCCTGCTGTCGATATCGATTGCCTCAATCAAAAGGGTAAATGCCATCATCGATGAAATTCCAACACTGACCAATCCTGACAAGCCAATCACGGCCATCAAAGACGGTTCGATCAGCTTTGAAAATGTGAATTTCTCATATTTTGGCAATCTTGACAATCTCAGTCTCAAGAACATCAACCTAGATATCCAATCAGGGCAGACAATAGGGATCATCGGGGGGACCGGATCATCGAAATCGACGCTGGTACAGCTGGTATCCCGTCTCTATGATGTCACCTCAGGCAGCCTAAAAGTTGGCGGAGTCGACGTAAAAGACTATGACATCAAATCATTGCGTGACAATGTGGCTGTCGTTTTGCAAAAAAACGTTCTCTTTACCGGGACAATCGCCGACAATATCCGCTGGGGCAAACCTGATGCCTCAATCGAAGAGATTGAAGAAGTATGCCGCATCGCCCAGGCTGAAGAGTTCATCTCCCGGATGCCCGATGGCTACCAAAGCAAGATCGAACGGGGCGGCGTGAACGTCTCTGGTGGTCAAAAGCAGCGTCTCACAATCGCCCGGGCCCTGATCAAAAATCCAAAAATTCTGATTCTCGATGACTCGACCAGCGCAGTCGACACTGCGACCGACCATCTGATTCAAGAGGGATTCAAAAACAGAATAAAAGAAACCACCAAAATAATCATCGCGCAGCGAATTTCCTCTGTTCAAAACGCCGACAAGATCATTGTCATGGACGATGGACAAATCGAGTCAATGGGAACCCATGCGCAGTTGCTTGAAATTTCTCCTATTTATCAAGATGTTTACAATACCCAAATCAAAGGAGGTATCGAAGATGAAAAATAAGAACGCCCTTCAGGAATATAAACGTTTAGGTCGATATATCTTCCAAAAATACAAACTCAGAATAGCGGCAGTGTCCCTGTTTTTGATTCTCTCATCGCTGACCTCGGTTGTCAGCTCGTTGTTCTTGAGATCATTGATTGATGACTACATCGCTCCGATGCTGTCGCAGGCAACTCCGGATTTCGCGCCACTTATCAATGCCCTGTTTAAAATAGCCGGCATCTTCATTTTCGGGGTAGTCGCCACATATCTCTACAGTTACCTGCTTATCGAAATAACCCAGGGCACACTAGACAGCCTGCGCAAGGATCTGTTTGAAAAAATGGAGACCCTGCCGCTACGCTATTTTGACACAACAGCGCATGGTGATATCATGTCAGTTTATACAAACGACACCGATACCATCCGGCAGGTGATATCCCAGTCCATACCCCAAACATTCTCGTCAATCGTGACGATCATCGGGGTCGTATTTTCAATGCTCTACACCTCTTGGCTTTTGACCCTGATCATTATTATGTTCATATTCATAATGCAAAAAACTATCAAGTTCCTGGGAAGCCAATCATCAAAACATTTCCGCCAACAGCAGGGAAACCTTGGGAAGATCAACGGATACATCGAAGAAATGATGGAAGGTCAGCGGGTCGTAAAAGTGTTCAACCACGAAAAGCAGGCCTGCCAGGAATTCGACAAATTGAATGAAGAGCTTTTCGAATCAGCCTTCAATGCGAACAAATACTCTTCTACTTTGATGCCAATCGTCATGAACCTTGGCAATCTATCGTATGTTTTCTCCGCCATGCTTGGAGGCGTTTTTGCAGTCAACGGCATCGGCGCCCTGACTATCGGCGGGCTTGTTTCATTCCTGCAATTGAACCGTTCATTTTCAATGCCGATATCCCAGATATCCCAACAATTCAACGCCATCATCATGGCCAGTGCAGGGATAAACAGGATTTTTGCCCTTCTTGATCAGACACCTGAACAGGATGAGGGAATCGTCTCCCTTGTCAATGTGGAAAAGAGAGACAATAAGCTGTTTGAGACAGGCAAGCGGACCGAACATTGGGCCTGGCGTCATACGCGAATGGACGGCTCAGTTGAACTGGTTGAACTTGCCGGCGACATCAGTTTCAATAATGTCGATTTCTCTTACAACAAGGAAAAACAGATCCTGTTCGATATCGACATGTATGCCAAACCCGGCCAGAAAATCGCACTTGTCGGAGCTACTGGTGCCGGAAAGACGACTATAACCAATCTAATCAATCGCTTTTATGATATCCAAGCTGGAACAATCATATATGATGGTATCGATATCAAGACCATCAGGAAAAACGATCTGCGCAAATCGCTTGGTATTGTGCTTCAGGATACAAATCTTTTCAGCGGCACTATCAAGGACAACATCCGCTACTCGAATCCTCAAGCCAGCGATGACGAGGTCATTGCGGCTGCCAAACTTGCCAATGCCCACAGTTTCATCAAACATCTCGAAAATGGCTATGATACGGTTATCGATGGCCATGGCG
Source organism: Erysipelotrichaceae bacterium (assembly GCA_028698185.1). Classification (GTDB taxonomy): domain Bacteria; phylum Bacillota_I; class Bacilli_A; order Erysipelotrichales; family Coprobacillaceae; genus JAQVDW01. The sequence continues at coordinate 148,930 of JAQVDW010000002.1, forward strand.
AAAATCTATCGCAAGGACAGCGCCAGCTTCTTTCAATCGCCCGCGCGGCACTCGCAAACCCTCCAGTGCTTATTCTTGATGAGGCAACGTCCAGCATTGACACCAGAACCGAGAAAATAGTCCAAAAGGGGATGGACAAGTTGATGGAGGGACGGACGGTTTTTGTCATCGCCCATCGGCTGTCAACCATTGTCAATTCAGACGTCATCATGGTAATGGACCAGGGAAAAATCATTGAAAGAGGAAACCATGAAACTCTTTTGAAGCAAGCGGGAATTTACCACAAGCTATATACCGGAAGTATCGAGCTAAGTTAAAGTCAGGCCTTAGGGCTTGACTTTTTTTCATACCATTTAGATATTTATCTAAATAGCTTGCATTAATTCATTTTGTGGATTATAATCTATTTAGAAAAATATCGAAATAGAGGTGAAAACGATGAGCTTTCAGGAAACTTTCAAAGCAATCTCCCATCCGGTTCGGCGCGAAATTCTAAATATCCTTAAAAACGGGGATGTCAGTGCTACCGAGATTGCAGAAAAATTCAATCTGACAAATGCGACAATATCCCACCATCTGTCAGTGTTGAAAAAATGCGATTTGATCAGCGAACAGAAATACAAGAACTACATCTACTATCGGATCAACACATCAGTAGTCGAGAGCATGATGGTTTATTTGTCACAATTCACCGGAGGAAACAAAAATGAAAAAGATTAACCATAGAATTCTTATAATTTCAACATTGATATGTCTTGCCCCCATATTGATCGGCCTGTACTTTTACAATCAACTGCCGGATTTGATGCCATCACATTGGAATATCAGCGGGGAAATTGACGGCTATCTGCCCAAAAATATCGCAGTATTCGGACTCCCGGTATTCATGGCCGCGATAAATTTCCTTGTCATAGTAGCCACCCAGCTGGACCCCAAAAGGCAAAGCAATCCTGACAAACTGGTGAACAAGATATATTGGCTGATCCCGATTCTTTCAGTTTTGCTTTCGGTCATAACTTACCGGGTCGCACTTAATCATGATGTCGATGTGGCCACCACTGTGGTCGCCTTTGTGGGTATCATCTTCATGGTAATCGGCAATTACCTGCCAAAGATAAAACAAAATTATACTATCGGAATAAAGATACCTTGGACATTGAATAACGAGGATGTCTGGTTCAAAACGCACCGTCTCGCTGGAACAATCTGGTTTGCCGGCGGGCTGGTTATTTTTGTCTGCGCCTTTGTCTCCGGTTTCGTTGCCGCGATCGCTCTTGGGGCATTTATCGTTGCCGGAGTTTTCGTTCCGACCATTTATGCCTACTACACTTACAAAAAAATAGAAGGAAAATAAGTCCACATAATGTGGACTTATTTTCTTATTGTCTTCACTGTTATCACTATTATCAGCAGCGGCAACACTATCAACAAAAACGGAGCGGCGATAATGACCAGTTCCCGCGAAAGCCGTGACTTTTTAACCGGCTTGTTTTTTAACCGGTCTTTAAAGTTGAGCCAGGCAATTCCATAAGCGTTGCCAAACATGATGATGTCAATGACCTTTCTTATCGCCTCTGCTTTTTCCCTTCCATAATATGCCCGCAGTTTGAACAGGGCATTTCCATCCGGGTTGCCCCTGGTGTAGGCATAATGTTGGGCGAAGATTACGGCCATCTTCTGATCATCGGGGATATTTTCGAAATCGCCGCTAAGAATTTCGTCAATCTCCAATTGGCTGATTCCCGACTTGAAGGCAATTTTTGTGTGCTCATAGCTACAGATCGAGCAGCCATTGACTTGGGTGACTGCAAGCATGATCCGCTCGATGAACTGCTTGTCAATAAGATTATCTCTTTTGATTTTCCTCATTGTTCTGGCTGCCAATATCATCCTAGAAAATTGCTTCGTGTATTCCTTAATGCTGGTTGTTGCCATTCTTTCATTCATCATATATCACTCCTTACCTAAACTTTATCATATTTTAGCTCTATTGTTAAAAACAAAGCCCTTGTTACTTCAAAAAAGTTAGCTTCCTTGACATTGGTCCAACAAATGCTATAGTTAATATAGTACCAATTACCACCAAAACAAAGGAGAACAGACATGATATATCTCTACGGATACAAGAAATGTTCGACCTGCCAAAAGGCAATCAGAATGCTAAATCAGCTCGAACTCGAATACTCATTTCATGATTTCATTGAAACCAACCTGGATATTTCTACAATCGAGAGAATCCATAAAAAAAGTAAAACCGGGCTGGACAAACTTTTCAACACAAGAGGCAAGAAATTCCAGGAACTGAAGTTGAAAGAACGGCTTCTTGAGATGTCCGACTCAAATAAAATTGAATTGCTTAGCGGCGACGGCTACCTTATAAAAAGGCCGATTCTCGAGAGCGAAGATATCGTTATCATCGGTTACGATGAAGAACTGTACAAACAGCTAGGAGAATAACATGCCGGCATCATACACCCACTACTACTTCGCCCGAGAAGTTTTCGCAAATTTGAAAGATCCAAATATTCAGAAGATAATAGAAAAATATCCGGATCTTTATTTTATCGGTTGTCATGGACCGGATATCAATTTTTTTTACCGGCCGTACAAGGACAATAAAATAATTGATCAGGCGTATGCGATCCACGATGCTCCAGGGTTTCAATTTTTTGAACAAGCGATAAAGACCGCCAACCAAAGCCCCAACAGGGAAGCTAGCTGGTCCTATCTTCTGGGATTTTTGACCCATTTCATCCTTGACAGCAATTGCCATCCTTACATAAACAACGTGATCGAACCGCAGACAAACGAATTTCATTCCACCATCGAGTCCCAATATGACCGACGCTTCATTCTCAAAGACAAGCTGAATCCGATGACAACCCACATCAGGGACCATATTGTGATTTCCAGATTCAACAGCAAAATAATAGCACCCTTTTTTAGATTGAAGCCGGAAATAATAATGAGTTCGCTGCGAGGGTTCAAATTTTTTGACGGGTTCTTCGTAACCTCATGCAAGTTAAGGCGCAAGATTTCAAGTTTCTTTTTAGTTAAGATGAAAATGGAAAGCCATACCGGTCTGTTCATGCTCGACCAGCCGGAAAAAACGAATCTTTCGGCGCACCTTGACCATCTCGACACCCTTTACAATACCTCATTATTGGAAAGCAATCAGCTCCTGACTGACTTTTTTTACAAACAGGAACTTACAGACCGATACGATCGCAACTTCGAATAAAAACCGGCGGGAAAAATCCCTCCGGTTTTTTACTCTACAGATTTTAATGATTCAATCATATCGACCTTATCGACGATCCGCCGCATCAGGAAATTTATGGCAACAGTAAATGCCATTGTTATGAAAAATGAAATAACAAGCGTCTTCCAATTGACTGTCCGGACAAAAGCGACCGACTCCAGCTCGACGGTGATAATCAGATAATAGTGGATGATTTTACCGATTGCCATCCCCACGAAACTCCCAATTACGCTTAGATAGATATTCTCACGGAATATATAATCATATATTTCACGCTGATAGAATCCCAATACCTTGATTGTGGCAACTTCTACAATTCTCTCCTGGATATTGATGTTTGTCAGGTTATAGATGACAATCAAGGCCAGGAATCCTGCTGCAACAATCAAAATGATAATCACGGTGTCGATTGACTGGATCTGTCCTTTGAATTCGGCCTGTTGTTCTCCGTTTGTTTCCTGGGAAATAATCAGGTCGCTGTCGAGCTTCGCCATATCCCCCTTGACCAGTGCCGTATTGATTGATACAGGTTCACCTGTAAGATTTTCAAAATTGCTTTCGTTCATGAATAAGACATTTCCGTAGTAATAGGTAATGATATTCGTTACGGTGACCGGATAATAGTCGTCCTGGTAAAGTATTTCTATTTCGTCACCTACTTTGACATTCAACTTCTCAGACAGCTTGTGACTTATGGCAACCGTCCGATCATCGATTACAAGATCATTGCCAGAATCCTGCAAACTTAGCAGCTGCCTGTAATTGTCGTCGGCTTCGATATTCATCGTAACGTAGCTGTCCTCGATTTCAACTATCGATTCATAGTAATTGTTTATGATCAGTCCTTCGCTGCCGAGCTTGTTTGAAAACTCCATGATCTGGTCATTAGTGCTCTCACTCTTATATGATATTTCACAATCGTATCTGTTGATTTGCTCAAACTGTCTTTGGAGTGATTGGGAAATGGAATATTTTATCCCGAATGCCACAACGAGTAGCGATGTACAGCCGGCGATTCCGATAATTGACATCAAAAACCGTCTCTTGTAGCGGAATATATTTCTCAAGGTAACCTTATTGTTGAAAGACAACCTTTTCCAGATAGGGGTTATTCTCTCTAGAAGAATTCTTTTACCCAACTTAGGTGGTTTTGGTCTTAAGAGGTTGGCCGGTTTTTCCTGCAGTTCCTTAGCGGCAACCAGCCAGGTCACAACCATGACAATTCCAACCGAAATCAAAAGGGTCACCATAATGATTGCAGGATCAAATATGATTTTGGTCGGAGCAAAGACATCGTACATCATCAGATTGTAGAGATAGTAAATAAATGACGGGAAGAAATTAATCCCGAAAACAATCCCAAGTATTGTTGCTGGCAAAGTCGCGATAATCACAAAAAGCAGATAGCTGTTCAGGATGTTCCTTTTGCTGTACCCTAGCGACAGCAGGGTCCCGTTGTGAATCCGCTGCTCCTCAACCATCCGGGTCATGGTGGTCATCGCCACCAAAGCCGCAACAAGGAAGAAGATTATCGGAAACAGGTATGAAAGCGACTGGATTGCCTGGGCATTTTGGGCAAAGGAATCGATACCTTCATTCTGGTCCTTGGTGAAACTGAACAGTTTTCCGTGTTCAAAATCATCGAGGTCGGCTCTTGCCTGAGCTATTTTCAAATAGCCATCGTCGATTTTGGCCTTGGCCTCATCCAATTCTATCTTAGTTTCATCAAGCAATTCCTTGGAATTTGCCAGGGCGCTGTCATTTGCCGCAAGTTCATTCTTGGCATTGTCAAGCTGCTCCTTGGACTCAGCCAACGCTGCCTGAGCTCCATCCAGCTGGACTTTGGTAGCATCAAGCAATTCCTTGTTTTCATCGAGTTGCTGTCTGCTTTCCTCCAGGGTGGCATAGGCTTGATCCAGGGCACTTTTGGTTGCGTCAAGCTCAACTTTTGCTGTCTTAAGCTCGATTTTTTGCTGTTCGAGCAATATCCTGGTGTCCTCATCAACGAAGAAAATATCGGCGTAAGCCAAATCGAAATCCGCCTGGTTAGTCTCGTATATGGTTACCGCCTGGTTATATGCTTCAAGATTATGGTTGTATGATTCCAGGCCGGATTCATACTCGCTCAAACCCTGATTGTACTTCTGTAGCCCGTATTCGTATTGCTGCTTGCCATCGAGATATTCCTGCATTCCCTGATCGTATTTGCTTAGCCCCGCAAGATAATCCTGATTGCCTTGGGCCAACAAGTCCTTACCTTGCTCATATTGAGCAAGTCCATCTTCATATGCAACAACACCGTCATTGTACTGGAAAAGAGCATCATCGAGCTTGTCCTGCTCGGCCTGGATCTCATAATTTGTATCATCGATGACCTTTTCATATTTATTTGCATAGACCGGTTCAAGGACAGCCATCACTTCCTGGCTTACTTTTTCAAGATCATCACCATATCCGGCCGAGAATATCTGGTCGTTTGCGATCTGGACATCAACCTGATTGTAGACATATCCATCGAAAAGATCATAAAGTTCCTGAGGCATGATAAAGTTTTCATTCCCATTGTTCAAAATCGCAAAGAAGCCGTAGTTTTCGCCTTCATTGTAACTGTTTATGCCTCGGAATGCCTTCGCTATATAATTTGAGCTATTGGCTATCCCGGATACCATGAATCGCTTTGTGCCTTGTTCATTTTCGAACTCAAGATGGTCACCAATTTCAATCCCCTCAACAAGACTGAATGACTTGTCAATGACGCACTCACCGGAATTTATCGGGAAACTCCCTGAGACTAGCTCCAAATTGCTTTTGGAAAAGTCATTGTAACCATAGCCGACCATGCCCAAAGTCTTGATGTCGTTCTGGTAGACAACATCGAAACGGTTCAACAGATTGACATCGACAACATCTTCTATTTCTATCAGCGGATCGATATCACTCTGTTTGAAACCGTAAGTTCCCACAACCGAAAAATCCCAGTAGTTGTTGACATTGAGATAATCGTTCATACTTTTTTCCATTATCAACGGTGTCGACTGAAGTCCCGCAAAAATGGATGACCCGAGTAACATAATCAGAAAAATTGATATAAAGCGCGATTTCGCCTTATTGATATTTTTGATTATGTTTTTATTGAATGTTCTCATTTTTACCACTCGATCTCATCAATGTCTTTGGGATTTTCATTGAAATGCTGGCTGTCGATCCTGCCGTTTTTCAAATGCATCACAATATCCGCCATTGGCGCAATAGCGCTGTTGTGGGTAATGATTATTACAGTCATCTGGTATTTTTCCGCCATCTCCTTGAGCAATTTAAGAATGTCCTTGCCAGTCTGATAGTCAAGCGCTCCGGTAGGTTCGTCACACAGCAACAATTTGGGGTTTTTTGCAATTGCCCGGGCAATTGCTACCCGTTGTTGCTCCCCGCCCGAAAGTTGCGCCGGAAAATTGTTCATTCGCTCCTGCAATCCCACCCGTTGCAATACCATATGGGAATCCAGCGGATTCTTGGTGATTTGGCTGGCAAGATCGACATTCTCGATTGCCGTAAGATTCTGGATCAGATTGTAGAACTGGAAGACAAAACCGATATCCTCACGACGGTAACGTGTCAGTTGTCGCTGCGTATATGCTTCGATATTTTTTCCATCGATAATTATTTTTCCTGAGCTAGCCTTGTCCATTCCACCCAGCAAGTTCAATATGGTAGTTTTTCCAGCACCTGATGGTCCGACCATAACCACAAATTTTCCCTTGTCTATGGAAAAATTCACCTGATTGGAGGCCTTGATAGTTATATCACCAACCTTGTACACTTTAGAAACATCGATAAATTCAATAAATTTTGTCAAAATTTCACATCCTCTTCTTTATTCTTAAGTAAGAATTATATACTTAAAATATAGATTATTTAT
>JAQVDW010000055.1 GCA_028698185.1 Erysipelotrichaceae bacterium
CGCTTCTCATATCCGTTCGACCATGAAAAGACGTCCATTAGCGACCAAATGAAGTACCCCTTGACATTGGCGCCATCCTCTATAGCATCCGAGATGACCTCCAGATGTTTCTTCACATAATCTATACGCGCATCATCATTAACGGTACCATCCTTGAATTCATCTTTGTACCCCAAACCATTTTCAGTGATGTATATTTTCTTGTAATTAGGATAATCGTTTTTCACTCGCATGATTTGATCATAAAGTCCCTGAGGATAAATCATCCAATCCCAATCTGTCCGGGGAACATCTACATCATATTCGCGTTGGCCGATACCTTTGAGCTGGTATTTAGAACCACCCTTGGCTCCTTTTGAATTGTGGGAAATTTCTGTTTCCCCGTCAAATTCACGCATCCAATCACTCATATAGTAGTTGATTCCCAAAAAGTCGTTCAGATCCTTTGCAGCTGTCAGAATTTCAAAGTCCTCATCGCGAAGGTCAAGTTCACCGCCGTTTACAGCCAGAATATGATTTACCCCAGCCATTGTTTCATCCGAGTATCTTCCTAAATAGGTGGCATCCAAGATGAATTTATTATGAATTATATCTTCCAACTCAGCCGCCTTGACATCACCTGGATTATTAAGATCATATGGGTATTTTGTCGGCAAAGCATGAACAACACCTATCTCGCCGCTGTACCCCTGATCTTTGTATATTTTTACAGCTTTCGCATGGGCGACCATCATGTTATGATGCGATTGAAACACTTTTGCAAAGTCATATTCGATCCCCGGCGGAAACTTCCCAACCAAATATTGGCCATCACCGATAGGACCAATTTCATTGAACGTTGTCCAATATTTAACTTCGGGATATTCCTTGAAGCAATATTGAGCATAATTGACGAAGTGCTCAATATTGTCTCTATTCAAGAAATCACCATTCGAGTGCAACACTTCGGGGGTATCAAAATGATGAAGTGTTACAAACGGCTCCACGTGACGCTTGCGGCATTCAGCGAAAAGCTTGTGATAAAACTCAACGCCTTTTGGATTAAGCTTCCCATAACCTTCAGGAAATATCCGCGACCACGCAATGGAGATACGTATCCCGTTGACCCCAAACTCTTCAGATAGCTCTAGATCAACGGGATAGAGGTGGTAAAAATCACTTGCCGGTTCTGCTGTATACCAGTAATTCTCCTGCAAGTAAGTATCCCAAGCCACTCGACCCTTACCGTCAGTTTGGGTGGCACCCTCAGCCTGATATGCGGCCGTCGCCGCTCCAAAAATAAAATCTTTAGGTAGTTTTTTCATTTAGTATTACCTCTATCAAAATCTAATTAAATTGCTTCATGACAAAATCCAGTGCACCTTGGCCATCACGAGTCAATTTAATATACTCGGAACCTTCAGTGCGCGCCAGTCTGATTCCCAAACGATCAGTATCCTGTTTGATATCTTCGTAGTTTGAAGCTACTTGAGGCGCCAAGATTACCAGATCAAAGTCTTTCATGATATCCATATGCCCACCATAACTTCCAGCCGCAGCTTTAACCGGAGCACCATATTCTAGCGCTGCCTTTGTGAGTGCATTTGCAAGCAAACCACTCGTACCACCGCCTGCACAAAGTACAAGGACATTAATGTCATTGACAGGTTCACCCGTATTTGATTTAGACGTAATTTCCAAAGATTGAAGAATTGCATCCGCTTTTTTAGTATCGAAGCTAGAAGCATCTTTTTCATGCAATGATTCGTTAGAGCCTTTACCTGAAAGTTCTTCCGCTAAAATTTGTTCATCGTAAACCTTTAGGAACGGATAATAGATGGCAACGTCGACCACTATCAATGTTATCGCCAAAACAAATGACCACAGACCAAATCCAGTCCCCATAATGATCCCAAGCGGTCCAGGTGTCGTCCAAGGCAGGTTGACACTGAAACTGTTCATTCCTAGCACATCCACGAAGAACTTAAACAACCAGACATTTACAATCGGAGCAAGAATGAAAGGTACGAAGAACACCGGGTTCAAAACTATAGGCGCTCCAAAGAGTATCGGTTCATTTACACCAAAGAAAGTTGGAACTACCGATGCCCGGCCAATGGCCTTGTTTCGTTTTGATTTTGTAAGCCACATGAACATGAACGGCACAACCAAGGTCGCCCCAGTCCCACCCATCGTTACAATGAACATTTGGGTACCTGAAGTTAGAATCTTGTCTGCATGTTGACCTAGTTGCAAAAGCTGGAAATTTGTTTCAATGTTTGCATATGTGATAGCTGCTATAGCCGGCTCGACAATTGATGGTCCATGGATCCCAACAAACCAGAACAAGGCATAAGCCCCAAAGATTACTGTGATCCCCAGGTAACCATCAGCAGCCGTGAAAAGCGGTTCAAAAAATCTAAGGATTGCTTCCGCAACTGTAGTCCCGACAAAGTTATGGCTAAGCAAATCGATTGCATACAGCGACATAATCGCAAGGGTGAAGGGGATGATATCCTTGAACACTTGCGAAATGTTGGGAGGAACTTCATCCGGCATTTTGATTGTGACGTTATTTTTAACGTCACAAAAGCGGCAAGGAACGCGGTAAGCAGACCCTTTGTCCCCATGTACCCGCTAGCGAATCCGCCAGCTTCAAGTGAATCGGATGCAAGAAGCAAGAAACCAGAAATGGCTGCCAGCATTGTAGAAATAAAATTAATTTGATTCGTATTTGGCAGGTTACGATTAATGGAATCCGTAAGGGATTTGGCAGTAGTCCCGGCAACAAGAACAGCAATGATCCCCATAGTATAGCCATAAGGCTTCATGATTATCGATGTGATATTGTCTGGCCAAGAATATCCGAAGATATTTGGAACAAACGCCACGAGCAAGAATATACTTGAAAACAAAATTACTGGCATCGCAGCAATGAATCCATCCCTGATTGCTCTCAGGTAGATATTGCGCGACACTTTTTCAAAAAACGGTTTACCTTTTTCAATTTGAGCGATTAATAAGTTC
>JAQVDW010000056.1 GCA_028698185.1 Erysipelotrichaceae bacterium
CGGCGGTGACATGTTCTATGCTTTTACGTTGTTCCTTGGTCAACAACTCAAAGAACTTGGTTAATACCGATTTACCGTGACCTTTAGCCACCCATATAACTTTACCGGTATCATGGTTAACTACCACCGTCATATATTTATGGCCCTTGCGATAACTGGTTTCATCAATCCCAATTCTTTTAAGCCCATTGAACCGTGAATTTGGATTGGGATCAAGTGATGCCTTGATCCGGCTAATAATCGGTCCAATGGTGTTCCATGAAATACGAAGGAGTTGAGAAACAGCTTTCTTTGAACAATTCAAAGATAACCAGGCAACCAGCTGTTCAAAATCATAGGTGAAGCGGGACTTATGTCTTGCCCAAGGCACGCTCGCAGTCACCACGCCATGGTCTTCGCATTTTACTCGTGGTGCCTCGGCTTCGAGATAAACCATGGTGCTATTGAAATCGCAAGAGCGCCACTGACGGTGACCCCGACCGTTATCATAAAACTTGGATTTCTTACCGCAGATTCCACAGCGACATTGGTTTCCCTTTGATGGGTGAACATGTACTACGAGGGAGTTATCGGCCGTCATTTTCACGTCATCAATTATTGTGTGCTTGACATTGAGTAGATTCTTGATTATTCTTTTATTAAGCATACATTTACCTCTGTATTTTAGATTTTTCTTAAGCAAAAAAATCTTACAGAAAAATGTATGCTTTTTCAATACCAAAACCTAGTAATAATAAGGGTTTGAAGCATTTTAGCTATCACACAAACTAATCAAGAGCCAGAAAAAACGATAGCAACAAGCTCCCTGTTTTAATCGAATGGTACGAAAAACTAAAAAACTCCGTTATTGCGATTAAACCGGGACCACTCGGTCCCGGCCCATACCATAAAAGGCACAATTACTGGTGAAGGCGATATTGATACGGGTCCGATTGGTACTTTTCATTGAACTCCTCAAATATGCGAGATGGCTAAACTGCAGCTATAAATTATTCAAGGTAAATTGAGTGATTATTACCGAGGATGGAAAAAGCCGAAATATGATTTGGTTATCCATATCGAGCATATAAGTCAACAATATCGACAAATCAAACCTAATCAGTTCATTCAGTACACGACCGACCGGGTCACCCCCAGTTATACATATACTTGACTTTAACAGATAATAAACACTGTCGCTTCTAATAGAAATCATGTTAAAATGTCGTAAAGAGATATTATTGGAGGGATTGTCATGGGTACTTTAATCACAATTCAAGAGAAAGTCATGTTTGTCATGAATCATTGCGGCGGCGTCTTCATCGACTGGGTAGTCAACTATGTGCCCCCGCTGCTGATGATGATGATCATCCTGAATACAATCGTATACACACTGGGAAGCAAATCAATCCACAGACTGATGCCTTTGGCCGAGAAGTCCTCGGTATTCAGATACCTGGCTCTTCCATTTTTTGGTTCTGTAATCCTGGGCAACCCTCTTTCATTGGCATTGGGAAAATATCTCCCGGAAAAATTCAAACCGGCTTTTTTTGCGAGCACCAGCTTTTTCTGCCACACTTCTAGCGGCGTTTTCTCACAAATAAATCCGGCGGAAATCATGGTCTGGGTCGGTATATCCACTGGAATTTCGCAGCTTGGCTATTCGACGGTACCTTTGGCAATCAGATATATGATAGTGGGCATGGCAGCAAATTTCATTTCCGGGTTTGTCACCGAAAAAATCACAGGACAGCTAAGCAAGTCCAAAAATATCTCCTTGAGTGACCATTATGAGGATAGCAATGATAGTAGCGGATACAATGATCTCCAACATCTTGACAACAAGGAAAAACTCATCAAAATCACAAGGGGTTATGCTGGCTATGGTGGGCCCTTGATAGTCGGGCCTACGCATGATCGCAACAAAATAATTTATTTTGTCGGAGGTGACAAGCCTGAACTGATTCGAAAAATCGAAAAATTGACCGGTTGCACGGCCTACGATGGTTATAAAACTGCGATTGATGAATCACAGATATTTCTGGCAATTGTCGATTGCGGCGGTACTTTGAGATGTGGTCTTTTCCCAAAAAAAGGAATTCCGACTGTGAACATCATGCCCGCGGGAAAAAGCGGACCCCTGGCAAAATATATCACCGAGGATATCTACGTCTCGGATGTCTCCATCGACAATATAGCATCCATTAACAATACCTCCTATATGAAAACAGATTCCAAGATGACCCTATCCAAAATTCTTTCAGCGATGGAATTTCAGTTTTCCCGGATTTTGAACAATCTTTTTAAAGCCTCGAAAGATTCACTCGATGTGATTATGAAAACAGTCCTGCCCCTGGTCGCGGCAATTTCCTGCATTGTCGGGATTATCGAGGCCACTGGGATAAATTCCATAATTGCCAACGGATTGAAACCATTTATCGGCACTCCGATGGGATTGGTTTTTATCGGAACAGTCGCCTCAATTCCATTGATTGCGCCACTGCTATCACCTGGTGCCGTTATGGCTCAAGTGGTCGGCGTCCTGATTGGGGTCCAAATCGGCGCGGGTATAATGGCACCAAGTTTGGCATTACCCGCATTGTTTGCCATCAACACCCAAGCAGCATGCGACTTCATCCCTGTCGGTCTAGGTTTGGCAGAAGCCAAAAAAGACACCATTGAAGTCGGTGTCCCGGCAGTGCTCTATTCACGGTTTTTGACCGGTTTTATCCGGGTCTTGATTGCCCTGGTCGCATCTTACAATCTTTACCCTTGATGAGAAAAACCCAAGCTACAGCTTATCTGCTGTAGCTTGGGTTTTTTTAAAGTTTTTTAATCAGCTCTTCATGCTCTTTTTCAAATCCCGGCTTGTTCAACAGGGCAAACATGTTCTTCTTGTAGGCTTCAACCCCCGGCTGGTCAAATGGATTGACACCCAGGATATAGCCACTAACTCCACATGCAAACTCGAAGAAGTAAAATAGTTGGCCAAGCACAT
>JAQVDW010000038.1 GCA_028698185.1 Erysipelotrichaceae bacterium
TGATAATATATTAAATTGTATTTTATGATTTTTCCAATCATCTTTCCTTGATATTTACCATGAGGGTAAATGTCAATGGATTAATTAAACCACAAATAAAAATAAAAATGGTTTTTTTAATATTTATGAAAATAAAAAAATCATTCCCGTAAATGAGAATGATTTTTTAACCTTAGGCGGCCAATTCCGTATTTTCTTTTGTTGCGATTTCATCTTCGCGTTTGAAGGCGATTGCCTTCAATGGAGCTTCGACATACTTCAAGATAACCCCGATTATTTTACCTGTAATCAGGGCGGATACCAATGTTCCTTCGCGGACGATGGTCACCCCGTCAAGGAAGAATACCGCAATCAGGAAACCGATTAAGACAAAGACTACGTCATTGATGGTCTTGGCTTTTGAAAAAGGCATCCTGAATCGTTCGCTTATGGCAAGATTCAAGCCCTCAGGGGCATTTGGCACGATATCCATGACGATGTACATCGAAGCGCCAATGGCACAGATGACTACGCCTAAAAGCATCAAGGCAAACTGTTCGAAATAGCTGTGGGGTGTGATGAAGCTAAGCATCTGACCGGTCAGGTTGACGAAATAGCCAAATGCGAAGCTGAATACAGCCTGGAGCAGGTTTTTCTTCTTGAATTTGTCTTTGAGCAGGATCATCTGGATCAAGACAAACGAACTGTAGGCGATTATTGTCATTGTCCCAAAATCGATGCCCAGGACTAGAGAGATGGGAAGATTCAAAGCAGAAATAGGGGATATCCCCAAGTTGGATATGATCGAGAGATTGACTCCGACTGTGATTAGAAACAGACCAAGAAAATAAATGGCAACTCGATTGAATGTTTTTATCATAATAACTCCTTTATCTATAGTAATTATCGACATATTTAGTACACAATCATATTCTAAACGATGACTTTAAATATGTCTAATACTTAAAACAAATGAACTATCATGCCTTAAAAGCATCATTAATGGCATCGATAAATTTGCGCATCAAAGGCGAAAGATTATAATCTTCTTTCCAGGCGATGACGATGCCGCTGATCAAAGCCGGTTCGAAGGGGACAAAAACGATGCTGTCAATGGAGTAGATTTTAAATGAGCCCTCAAAAGTAATCAGGCTACCGATATTATACTCGATCAGGGAATAGGCGCTCGAAAGCAGGTTGTGGGTGGCGACGAAATCGAGCTGATCATAGTGCTCCATGAACCAACTGCGGATTTCCTTCTGGACGACCGGTCTTCTGGTGTTGATCAAAGGAATTCCAATCAGGTCATCGGGTTTGAGGAATTCGTGCTTGGCCAGGGGATGCTCCTTGTTGACCAATAGGCCCCAACGTTCTTTGTGTGGTGAGCGGATATAGTTGTAATTGGTCAGATCGACCGGTTCGAGCAATATGCCAAAGTCCAACAGGCCCCGCTCCAGCCCTTCCTTGGTGGAGTCGGCGTTGGCGGTTGTCAGATAAAAACGGACCCGGGGATGGAGTTTTTGGAACGCCTTGATCACCTGGGGCAAGATGACATGGGCCGTATGGCATTCGGCTAGACCAATGGCGATTTCTCCTTCGAGTTCATCGTCATCTTTGGCGATTTCGCTACGGGTCTTGACAACCAGGCCAAGAATTTCCTGGGCCCTTCTTTTAAGCAGCAGGCCATCACTGGTCAAAGTGATTTTCCGTTTCCCGCGGATAAAAAGCACCGTGTCGAGTTCCTCCTCGAGGGCCATCAGTTGACGACTTAATGTCGGCTGGGTAATATGCAATAGTTTGGCAGCCTTGGTGATGTTAAGTTCATTGGCCACTGTCAAAAAATATTCTAATGTTCTAAGTTCCATAGGATCACCTCGCAGTATAATTGTACAATGAAAAGTTGGGAATAAAAACTAAAACAACAAAAAAGTATCAAATGATAACATAGATACTTAACCGAAAGTGAAATAACTGCTATAATGTAACAAAGTACTATTTTTGGGGGAATAAGATGAAAGAGATTTTTGATGACAAAACGATTGATTATTATGAAACCAATGCCCAAAGTTTCTTCGACACGACGGCCAATGTGGAATTTTCAAGCAACCAGGATAAATTCCTGGGCTACTTGGAAAATGGTGGCCTGGTATTGGATTATGGGTGTGGCAGCGGGCGCGATGCCAAATATTTCCTGGATAAGGGATTCCAGGTGGTGGCTGTCGATGGCTCTAAGCATATGTGTCAATTGGCAAATAAATTGACAGGATTGCCTGTAAGACAGATGTATTTTCAACAACTGGATGAAACTGGAAAATATGATGGGGTCTGGGCTTGCGCCTCAATCCTTCATTTGCCTGTTGACCAGTTGGGTGATGTCTTCACAAAAGTCGCCCAAGCATTGAAAACCAAGGGGATATTTTATGTTTCATTCAAATACGGCGATTTCCAAGGGGAAAGAAATGGTCGTTATTTCACTGATTTGACCGAATCTTCATTGGCTCAACTTGTTGTCCAGTCGGGAGCATTCGCAATAGAAGAAATTTGGCTTTCCAGTGATGTGCGCCCAGGAAGAAGTGATGAAAAATGGCTCAATGCGATTTTGAAGAAAGTCTAGAAACAGTGTTGCTCGATGCCCAGCCATCAAGGGCGATTACCGGTGGTGATGATGGTTGTGACCATCTATACTGGCATCTTAAAAAAAGCATGGAAGGTGCCAAGCAAATCGACATCATTGTCTCATTCCTGATGGAATCAGGAGTCAAGATGCTACTTGCCGACTTGAAGAGCGCCATTGCCTCCGGGACGAAAATCCGGCTGCTTACCGGCAATTACCTGGGAATAACCCAGCCCAGCGCCTTGTACCTGGTCAAAAATGAACTGGAAAACCAGGTCGATTTGAGGTTTTACAACGATTCCAGTCGTTCGTTCCATCCCAAGGCCTATATTTTTCATTATGAAAATCAAAGCGAAATTTATGTCGGGTCTTCGAATATTTCCAAAAGCGCCCTGACATCGGGAATCGAGTGGAACTACCGTTTTTCTTCGAAATCGGATCCTTCAAGTTTTGCGGATTTTTACCACACATTCAATGATTTGTTTGACCATCATTCGATCATCATTGATGATTTGCAGTTGAAAAAATATGCCAGTTCATGGATTCGTCCTACGGTCATGTACACTCTTAACCATTATGACTTTAGAAGTTCGACTGAAAGGCCGTCTGAATTCGAGCCCCGTGGTGCCCAAATCGAGGCATTGTATTCCTTGAAGAAAGTCCGGGAACAAGGTGCAACCAAGGGGCTGATTTATGCCGCAACGGGAATCGGCAAAACTTATCTGGCGGCTTTCGACTCGGTAGATTACAAGCGTGTCCTGTTTGTGGCTCATCGTGAGGAGATCCTATTCCAGGCAGCAGAAAGCTTTAAAAATGTCCGAAAAACCGATAATATCGGCTTTTTCAACGGCAAACAAAAGGACACTGGCAATGATCTTATTTTTGCCTCAGTGGCAAGTTTGGGTAAAAGCGAATATCTAAGTCCCGAGTATTTTGATGCGGATTACTTCGATTACATAGTCATCGATGAATTCCATCATGCAGTCAATGGGAGCTACCTCAAAATCATCGAATATTTCCAACCCAAGTTTCTCCTGGGATTGACTGCCACTCCGGAAAGAATGGATGGAAGAAACATCTATGAACTTTGCGACTATATCGTTCCTTACCAGATAAGCCTGAAAGACGCCATCAATCAGGGAATGCTTGTTCCATTCCGCTATTATGGCATTTATGACGAGACGGTGGATTATTCGAAAATCCCGCTAGTTAAAGGGAAATACAATTTGGAACAATTGAACAAAAGCCTGATGATAACCAGACGTTATGATCTGATCTACCGGCATTATTTGAAATATGCCTCTGCAAGGGCACTGGGTTTTTGCAGTTCAATCGAACACGCCAAGACCATGGCTCATGAGTTCACAACCCGGAAGATTCCGGCAGTGGCGGTATATAGCGGGCCATCGGATGGAACTGGAGTTGAAAGATCCAAAGCCCTGGAAATGCTTGAAAAAGGTGAAATCAAGGTCATCTTCTCGGTTGACATGTTCAATGAAGGGCTGGACATTCCGGCAGTAGATATGGTGATGTTTCTAAGACCGACCGAGTCACCGGTAGTGTTTCTCCAACAGCTCGGTCGCGGTCTGCGCCAGCATGAAGGCAAGGAATACCTAAATGTGCTGGATTTTATCGGCAACTACCAAAAAGCGGGAATTGCGCCATTTCTTCTAAGTGGTGAAACTTACAATAAAAAAGAGGCGCTCAAAAGAGAGCAGCGGGATTTCAAGTTCCCCGTTGGCTGTCTTGTGGACTTCGATTTGCGCCTGATTGACCTGTTCAAGCAGATGGCTCAAAACAGTCTGAACAAAAAGGAATTGATCGTCCAGGAATATCAGCGCATCAAGGAAGAAGTCGGCCATCGCCCAACAAGGATCGAGCTATTCACTTACATGGAAGATGAGATTTACGAACTGTGCCAGGCCAATGCGAAACTTAGTCCCTTCAAGGATTATCTGGGGTTTTTGAATGAATGTGATGAGTTGAGCGAACATGAACAGGAGATCTACCATTCACCGGGAAAAGGATTCATCAAGATGATAGAGACGACCAGTATGACAAAGTCATACAAGATGCCTTTGTTACAGGCATTCTACAATGACGGAAAGATAAAAATGGCAGTCGATGAGGATGATGTTTACATCCATTTCCGGGATTTTTACAACAATGGACTTAACGGCCAGGATCTTGAAAAGGACAAAGGCAACCGGGATTATTTAAGCTGGGGCAAAAACCAGTATGTCGCCAAAGCCAAAGCTCAGCCGATCAGGGCCTTGCTGAACACCGCGAGTGACTATTTTATAGAAAAAGATGGTTATCTTTTAGCCTTGAATCAGAATATTAATCCCTTGGTAGCAAACTCGGCTTTCATTGTTCATTTCAAAGATGCCGTCGACTACCGGACAATGGAATACTACCGCCGCAATCGCTTTGTCGAACCGGGCAATTTTGACAAGTAGATGACTTGTGAATTCAAAATGCATAATTGTAACTGCAAGACCACATTCTTAGGTCAAAGTTGTATTTTTATTTCCCAATGAAATAGCAACCAGATGAAAGGTGGCGACAACTTCATGTATGTAAAACCGTATTATCGAATACTGACCATTGGTTTGTTTGTGATCAATATTGTATTTTGGCTGGCAATATTTGGAAATTTTTCGTTTGTTGAATATGCCAATGATGATGCTTATCTGATCTTGAAAATCCTGCTTTTTGGTGAACCTGTTGCTTTCGCAGTTGGTTTATGGGGATATGTGAGGAAAATCAAAGGATTGTATTTGGTTACAATATTGTTCCTGATTGGAAATTCGATACTATCACTTACCGACCAGACTGGTTGGCTGGATTTGATTTCCTTGATATTGAGCCTGGTGCTCTTGATTGTAATGGTAGTGCAATGGGAATCGATGATGAAACATCCAAAAATATGAGTTTGACGGCTAAGAGTTTGTGGCAATGATAACTCATGGCATTATATTAAGGTAACCTTGAAAAAGTGAAATGTATTTTTTACAGCCTACACTATCGATGACATTGCCAATAGAAAAATGTTCGACTCAGTTCTGAACGTTCAAAAATGTTTGAGAATTATCATGAGCTGGAAGATGAAATTCAAAGAAGACTAAGGGCTATTGGACATGATATTTGATATTTCAGATAGGCAAACTGGTTGAAACGATAAATTTTAATTCATAATGAAAAAATAAGAGGAGATTATTTATGAAACAAATTCAAATTTTGTGGAGCTATAATGATTTAGCAGATGGAGTGAAAGGAATTGAGATATTTGAATCAGAGAAGTATATTGATGATTTTGAAAAATTGATCAATGACCATTTTCCACAATATCAAATAAAATATCTTCTAATTGAAGAAGAGTGGAATGATGATAAAGTTGAGTATTTAAGGGTAATAGGTGCCCCGAATGCTGCTGAGGAAGATAAAATATTAAATGAACTTTCAACTAATAATGTATATTTACCTCTAGTAATTGGTGATATTGATGAAGCGGAAGCAAATCGAATTATTGATGAGCTATATGAGGATCCTTTTTGCACATATCATGCTGATGGGGATTATTTTTCACCAATTGATTGATTATATTTATTGACACCAAATGTAGTGATCAGGATTCATAATTTTTTAATGCTCGCAAATATCATAACTTTCTTATATGAGGATGTGCTTTGAAACCTCAAATATCTTTCAATACGTGAATGTTGATACCTAATAAATAAGGTTGATAGAAAGTGATAGTTTGATAATGGACAGTCAAAATTGTACTGAACACATTTTATAAAAATCATTGAACTGGTTTAATATAGTGGGATAAATTTTAATAAGGAGTATCGCTTATGAAGAATTGGTTATTAACATGGAATGCTGATAGATGGGCATGGGATGACGATTTAGGTGGTTATAAAGAATTAATAGCTGATATTGAACAGGTAGGGCGTGCATACAGCAAATGGACTTGTGGTGTGAACAAAAGTATTGAAAAAGGTGATAGAATTTTCATGATAAAACTTGGCTCTGCACCTAAAGGAATAATCGCAAGTGGATATGCAGCAACAAGTGTTTTTGAGGGAACACATTGGGATGAAGATCGAAAACGAGCGGGAAAGAAAGCTAGAAGAATCTTTGTTGAATTTGATAAAATCAAAGATTATGATGTGGACAAAATTATCTCCTTTGATGAATTATTGAATATTTCTGATACATTTCATTGGTCTACACAATCCTCTGGTATTACTATACCTGAAGAAATCAGCCAAAAAATCGAAGAGATTTGGGCAGGAATTTAGTATGATAAATTTTAATTTATCTTAGTTAGTTAAATATTCAGGTGTGTTATAGCCAATATCATCCCTGGAAATACTCAATATATTTTGAAAACAATTAGTTGTAGTCATAATGGTTACAGGTTTTTGGAACACAAATTTTCCGGGGCTTGAAGGGGCAAATCCAACTTAGGCAAAGATGAACTCATTCTTTGCCACCTTGGCTGAATTTGGCTTGACTGTCACAGTTTTTGCTAGTGCTTTTAAAACACTAGACTAAAAAATGCGTTGGATCCACCTGAGATTTGTGGTGCTTATTTCTATGATATCTTTCTTGTTTATGAGTTTTCCTGAATATCAGGGATATATTCAACGGTTGCTTTATGCTTCAAGTTTCATCTGGATGATAAGATATTTTGGCTGATAAGCATTAGGTTTATAGCAGTCGGGCCAGTGTTTTGAACGAGTTACGGATTTTCCCTCTTGACGGTTGGGAATTCATTTGGTAAGATTAACTCAATTGAATACAATCTTCAGGGCAGGGTGTGATTCCCTACCGGTGGTATAGCCCACGAGCCGTAAGGCATGACTTGGTGTAATTCCAAGGCCGACAGTACAGTCTGGATGAAAGAAGATTTTTACGATATATTATCGTGGATAATAATGCTCTGGAATGATTTTTATAATTGTTCCAGTTTTTATATTTTAAAGCCACTTTTATCGTCTTTTCCTGCCTTGAACTTTGATGTTTGAGGCATTTTTTTGTGGAAAAGGAGGAGCACAATGGAAGATAAAGATTACATGCAACTGGCATTGGAACTGGCAAACAAGGGTTTAGGCAAGGTAAATCCCAACCCCCTGGTAGGAGCTGTTGTTGTCAGGGACGGTGAGATCATTTCAACCGGTTATCATGAATATTATGGGGGTTTCCATGCCGAGCGCAACGCCCTATCCAAAAGCGATATCGACTTCACCGGGGCGACGTTGTATGTGAACCTGGAGCCGTGTTGCCATTACGGTAAGACCCCTCCGTGCACTGAGATCATCATCGAGAAGGGAATCAAGCGGGTTGTCATCGGCATGGTCGATCCCAATCCGCTAATTGCCTACAAGGGGGTCGAAATCCTGAAGGCCGCCGGAATCGAGGTCGAAGTCGGGGTGCTAGAAAACGAGTGCGAACAGCTAAACAAACCATTCATCCATTATATCACGACCAAGCGGCCGTATATGGTGCTCAAATATGCGATGACTCTCGATGGCAAGATTGCCACGGTGGCCGGGAATTCCAAATGGATAACCAACGAGAAATCCCGGGAACTGGTCCATCATGACCGCCATCGCTACAATGCCATCATGGTCGGGGTGAATACGGTAATTGGTGATGATCCGATGCTTGACTGCCGGATTGAAGGTGGCATCAATCCGATCCGGATTGTCTGCGATACGAATCTGCGGATGCCGCTGGATTGCCAGCTTACAAACACTGCCAGGGACATCCGGACCATAATAGCCACAAGCAGCCAGGACCGTGATCTGCATGAATCGTTCAAGTCCAAGGGATGCGAGCTTGTAGTGGTAGGGAAAAAGGACGGCCATCTCGATCTTGAAGAGTTGATGGACAGGCTTGGAGCTATGAAAATCGACTCCATCCTCCTTGAAGGAGGCGGAACGCTGAACTTCAGCGCCCTGGAAAGCCGGCTTGTCAACAAGGTCAAGGCTTTTGTCGCTCCCAAGATATTCGGTGGCGCCAATGCCATCAGCCCGGTCGGGGGCGAAGGCATCGCCCAGGTCGCAGCCTGTTTCAAACTGCATAATCTCAAGACAAGCTGCATCGATGGCGATATCTTGATTGAAGGGGAGATGTTGTAATGTTTACCGGAATAATTGAGGAAGTCGGAAAAATCAAAGCGGTAAAAAGAGGTGCCGCCTCAGCCCAGTTGGTCGTCCAGGCCAAAACGGTTCTTGAGGATACGAAAATCGGGGCAAGCATCGCGGTCAATGGTGTCTGCCTGACTGTCACGAAGATGGATGGCAGCCAGTTCCATGCTGATGTCATGAACGAGACCCTCCAAAGGAGCAACCTGGGCAGTCTTAAGGTCAATGATCCAATCAACCTGGAACGGGCAATGGCCGCCTCAGGCCGTTTTGACGGCCATATGGTTTCCGGGCATATCGATGGAACGGGCCAGATTGCCAAGATCATCAAGGACGATATCGCCTACCGCTACACGATCAGGGCCGATTCATCAGTGCTTAAATATATCGTAACCAAGGGCTCGATTGCCATCGATGGAATCTCCCTGACGGTGACTGACGTGACGGCCACCACTTTCGAGGTGTCCATCATTCCCCATACATTGAAAATGACCAGTCTGCATCACAAACCGGTCGGTTTCAAGGTGAATCTCGAGGCCGATATCGTCGGCAAGTATGTCGAAAAGACAGTGAACAGTAGAAGCAAAATAACCAAGGAATTCTTGATGAAACATGGATTTTAGGAGGATAAGATGAAATACAATACGATTGAAGAGGCTATTATAGCCCTTAAAAATGGCGAAATCATTGTGGTATCCGATGACGAGGACCGCGAAAACGAAGGTGATTTCATCTGCGCCGGGGAGTTCGCGACGCCCCAAAACATCAACTTCATGGCAATCTACGCCAAAGGGCTGATCTGCATGCCGATGAGCACCACATTGGCGAAAAAACTGGACCTGGGACCGATGTGTGCCACCAACCAGGACAATCACGAGACGGCATTCACTGTTTCCATCGATGCCAACGAGACAACGACCGGAATAAGTGCGTTTGAACGTTCGGCCACTGCTTTAAGAGCCATAGCGGATGACGCGGTTCCTGGGGACTTCCGCCGGCCGGGACATATGTTCCCGTTGGTAGCCAAGGACAATGGGGTTTTGGTGCGCAACGGCCATACCGAAGCTACAGTCGATCTGATGAAGCTGGCGGGATTGAAGGAGTGCGGCCTTTGTTGCGAAATCATGGCTGATGACGGGACAATGATGAAGACTCCCGAACTCTTCGAACTCGCAAAAAAGCACAACCTCAAATACATCACCATCTCCCAGTTGCAACAATACCGCAAGATCCATGACCCGATGGTCGAATGCGTGGCTAAGCCAGTCATCCCGACCAAGTTTGGTGAATTCCAGGCTTACGGATTTTTGGACAAGGTAACCGGAGACCAACACGTGGCCCTGGTAAAAGGTAATGTCGCAAACCAGGAAGAAGTCCTGTGCCGGGTTCATAGCGAATGTCTCACTGGCGATGTGTTCCATTCGCTAAAATGCGACTGCGGGCAACAGTTCGACCAAGCCATGGAAAAGATCAGTGAAGAAGGCCATGGAATCCTGATCTACATGGCCCAGGAAGGCCGGGGAATCGGCTTGTTAAACAAGCTCAAGGCCTATGAGCTCCAACAAAAAGGCCATGACACGGTCGATGCCAACCTCGAACTTGGATTTGACGAAGACCTGCGGGAATACCATGTGGCCGCGGCGATGCTTAGACACTTGAAAGTTGCCAGCGTGTCCTTGATGACAAACAATCCCGACAAGATCGAACAGCTTGAAAAATATGGCATCAATGTGTCTCGGCGCGAGGCGATCATCATCGAACCGCACAGCCATGATTACGGTTATCTAAAAACTAAACAGGACCGGATGGGTCACCTGTTGGAAATGGAATAAAAGGAGAGAAAGAACATGAAAACAATCGAAGGAAATTTAGTAGCAAGCAACATCAAAGTGGGAATCGTGGCGGCACGTTTCAATGAATTCATCACATCAAAACTTCTAGGGGGAGCTATCGACGGTCTCGTGCGTCATCAGGTTGCAGAAAACGACATCGAAGTGGCTTGGGTTCCTGGAGCATTTGAAATTCCTCTGGTAGCCAAGAAAATGGCGGCATCAAAGAAATATGATGCGATCATCTGTCTAGGAGCGGTTATCCGTGGATCAACTACCCATTATGACTATGTCTGCTCGGAAGTGTCGAAAGGAATCGCGACGGTTTCACTAAACAGCGACATTCCAGTGATGTTTGGAGTGTTGACTACCGAAAACATCGAGCAGGCCATCGAACGGGCTGGAACCAAAGCCGGCAACAAAGGATTCGACTGCGCCTTGGGTGCAATTGAGATGGTCAATTTGATGCGCAACATCTAAAATATTTTTGAGGCGGCCAAGCGGTTCGCCTTTTTTCATTTGGTCGGCAAATTTCCGGGGTAATCGGGTTATTTTTTTGCATATTGGTGGCAGACGTTATATACTTAGAGTATAAGGTTAACAGTTTTGCCAGATCATCTATAGGAGGGCACACCATGAAAACCACAATCAAAGAAATCAATAATATTGCCGAAGACAACTATATCATCAGATTGGACGTTCCTGAAAATTACCACTGGATTCCCGGTCAGTTTCTAAAAATTTCATTGCCTAATCTGACCAAGGATTCGCGGATCTTTTCCATCGCTTCCAACGAGGATGAAAATGAAATCTTGATGGCGACAAAATCGAGAGGTCAGGATATCTCGGACTTCAAGAAACTGCTGTTCTCTTTGACTAAGACCGATGAGGTGGAAATTTCCCCGGCCGCCGGCCGCTTCAATCTGCGTGACGATACGACTCCAATCATCATGTATGCCTCAGGCATCGGGATTACCCCGATCTTCGCCCTGTTGAAGGCCATCAAATCGAACCAGAAAGTCGAGGTGGTATATGCCAGCTATGGCTATTACGTCTTTCAAGAAGAAATCGATGCCATCGTCAAGGAAAAACAAAACATCACGGTGACATACACCAGGGAAATCGATGAGACGACCCAAAAGCTTGAAGATCTGTGCCGTCAATACGGCAACAGCGCATATTACTACACCTCAGGTTCGCCAGTGGTTATCAAGACCGTTGAAGGCAACTACATGAACTGGGGCATTGACAAGGACCGTCTGGTTTCCGACAGCTTTGTCGGTTACTGATTGTCGCCGGTCGGGAAAATGTTTCAAGCTACAATTGGACCAAACGACAATTGCAGTCATGCAAAAACAAGCAGGTCACCGTTTATAGATGGTGACCTGCTTGTTTTTTGAATATTCGTTTTTACAGAGCCGCGCATTTTCACTATGGGGAGCAACGGTGTTCATATAGAAGAGCCGGTATGATATAACCCTTTTGTCGTAAAAAATATGTCGGAAACAGTCACTAAACCCTCCATCCAGGCCGCAGACGATCACTTCGCAAGGCAGGGAGAAGCCGGCTTGAGGATTATCACTTAGGATTTCCTGGGCTTTTTTTTGGATTCAGGCTGTCATGACCTTGAAGTCGAGTTCCATCAGGTATCGAACCGTTCCTTGGACCGGGCGTCCGTGATTCTTATACGGCCTGTCTAAAAGGATAAGGTGGCGCGTCTTTGGATTGGATTTCCATATTCTTTTCCTTATCTTCGGTTTTTGAGCTGTTCTACATAATGAAATTGTCGCCTTCGCTTCTTCTGGATGCGATCAATCCGGATTGCAAGGAAAATTTTGCATTCACCGCCTATTGTAAACTTCTTTGTTCCAAGCTGAAGACAGCTTAACGGACAATTAACCGACCTGTGCTATTGGAAATCTTATGGATGGATATAATTATTGATGAAATGACCTGGTTGAACCAGGCAAGTTCACTTTAAGAGAAAGGTTATTTCCAATCTAGGAGACAAACTATTAAATGTCAATAGGTAACTTGATGAATGTTGAAGTTTCTGTTTGTCGACATTTGATAGCCGTTTGGCTTGGTTTAGAGGTGAATCCTCTTTAAAAATCTTGTTTTTAGATAAATT
>JAQVDW010000039.1 GCA_028698185.1 Erysipelotrichaceae bacterium
CATCGTTGTTTAAAGCATCTATGTCATTCTTGATTTTATCTAATTCCATGGTTATCCCACCTCTTTTTCATTATACACCTATTTTCATAGGAAAAGTCGATAAACATCGTTATGGGCTAACATAGCCAAAAATTTGCCGTCTATTGCATTTTGTTGCAAAAGTTTAAGTTAATTTAACAATTCCATAGTATAATATCAGTAGATATTTGATCAACCTTGTATGGGTTGAAGGTTTTCCATTAATCATAATATGAAGGAGTATCTATGGAACAGCAGCGTTACAAAGAATTATTGGAAATATTGAGTGATGCCTCGCGGAATGTGGCCGATCATATCGCAGCCAAAAATGAGCTGATGTTGTGGTATCAAGGGGTCCTTGAAAGCCATCCGGTCCTCAAAGATGACTTTGATCATGACAACCTCAAAGCCGTCCTGGAACAAAAGATGCAGGGGGCAAGGGTAATCGATATCGAGGGCGACATCATCGATGTCTCGCTGGAACGGTTGCTCGAGGATGCAATCGAATATTACAGCTCCCTTATGGCTTATCCCGAAGTGTATATCATGAACACTCCAATCGAACAGCTTTATCAGGATGTTTATCTCTACGACAATTGAAAGATATGAGGTGAGACTTATGGATGATTATGAAGGTTTCGATCTCGACATCGATGAAAGCAGCGAAGATTTCAACGGTGATGATGATGATGATGACCGCGACTATGATGATGAAGTCAGCGATGAGTTTGGCGGTATGAACGACAGTTTCGACGAACTGCTTTATTATGAGTTCATCAGTGACATAATTGACAAATAAGAAACGGGGTGGATTTATGGGTTCGAAAGAAAGGGACATCGGCCTGGACAATGAATTGGAAAACGACAATCTCCACCACCGGGAATTCCTTGAGCATCTTACCGGGCTTGCGCTCAACCTGGCCAAAAACAGGCTGACTGGTTTCTCCAAGGTCTTCATCGACGCTCCCTGGGGTTATGGGAAAAGTTCGTTTCTCGCCCAGTTGGGTCATATTGTCAACGGCCGCTATCTTAACAACGAACCCGGGGTTGTTACAATCCTTAAAGGGCAGGATGAAAGGAATGTCATCCACCGGATGTCGGCTTTTGGTTTCGACGCTTGTCAGCTCGACGTTTTGAACCTGCCTGAATACGAAATGGTCCTGGAAATCGTCGCGGGGGTTTCGAAGGAGCTGGGCTTTAGCGTGCATATTGACATGCTCGAGAAGACGGCCCAGGATCTAGGCCGGGTGATCACGCTGATCCAGGAAGGCCGATTCGTTCCCGAAGTGCTCAAAAGCCCGCTCCACAGCGTCAATCTCTACTCCGATGTGCTGACGGGTCGCAATATCAAATCAAGACTGAACCAGGTCATTGACGAGCTGGCGGCCTTGAACGAATGTCCTTTGTATGTGGTGATCATCGATGACATCGACCGGTGTGCGCCAGCCAAGGCAGTGCGCCTGTTGGATTTCTGCGACCTTTTCAAGGACAATCCCCACCTGCTGTTCGTGTTCGCGGGTGACCGGAGTGTCCTGGGGGCGAATATCAAGACCATTTTCGGTTCTGATTTTCCCGCCAACGACTATCTCGACCGCCATTTTCAAGCCAGCTACAGGCTTCCAGAGCCGCCAATTGCGGGATATTGCGCCCATCTTTACGGGCTTAGGGGAAGCGCTGACCCGCTGGCCATTGCGGCGACCGTCGCGTTGGCAACCCGTCACCGCCTTGATTTGAAACAGACCCGGCACCTTGTCAATGATCTTGACATGCTCGATGCGTTCATGCCCGATGGCCACCAGGCCGGGCCGGGATTCGTATTTGCCAAACATTTCCTGGCGGTTTGGGCCCTGACTCTCAAACACAAGAACGTTGATGAGCTCAAGACCATCATGTCGGGCCAAGGCGCCAAAAAGGATATCGAAGACATCCTGGGCAATCACAAAGAATACGCGTCATTGTTGAAATCCCGGTGCGGTTTGGCCGACAAATCGGTTGAAGATTTCAGCAAACTGGCGGATGGGTGGTACCGGGCGCTTATTGCCGGCCTGGCTGAAATGAAACTGTATCGGTCGCTTTTTGGCGAGGCAATCTTTGACGAAAAACAAGACGAGGTTGAACCGGTTCATTTTGCCGGATTTGACGGTTCGGTTTTTCTAAGAATCATGGCAACGAAATGAAAAAAGATCAGCTTCAAGGACTTGGGTACTTGAAGCTGATCTTTTCGTGTTCAAAGGCTGTTTACAGCCCCGATGAAAACAGGAACTTCCTGTTGGAAATCGTAAATCATGTAGACAAACGGCCGGTCGAGAACGACTTTCTTCTCGTTGTCGATGGCGGCCGAATCAACAATTTCCACGATGGTCACGGCGCCGGCCTTGGTGCCGATCTCATTCAATTCGATCGCACAGTTGTGCAGGACCCGGTAGATAAACAGGGCCCCAGAAGCGGTAGTCGCCATTTTGGAAAAGTCGGCGATCTCGCTAAAGGCGTCCACCATGCCAAGGCTTGAAAGCAACCCGCTGAGTTCCTTTTTGTAGCCGTATTTGAATTTCGGGGTCGCGGTGGTCACCGGCAGCGCTTGGGGATTGGTGATAAGGTCATGGAGTTTCGCTCCGTCAAGTTCGCCAAGGAAAGTCGCGACGTCGGTCTTTGGCAGCAGGGCCACAAAACCGTAGCGTTCATCCTTGTACTTCTTGACAAATCCTGTTAGCGATTCGTCTTCGAGGTAGAGGCTTTCATTGCCGTGGAGGAATTCGACTTCGCTTGTGGTGCCGTTGGCATTGGTGAAGTTGCCTTTGTAAACCATGTCGCTGGTATACTCGCTGGCCCACTGGCTTTCAAACAGGACCGTATTGATCAGATACATCACGGCCTCCAGTGGAACCTTGTCAAGGGCTTTTTTGATCATGCCTTTGGTATGGTAGTCGATGTAGTTGTTGATGTCGTCAAGGGTGGACTGGTCAAACGGTGCCAGGTAGCCATCGGCCCGGTAGTAGGAAGCGTTGGTCTTCAAAAATTCGGGGTTGATTGTGATCCGGTCCTGGTCGTCGCGGATCCAGATGGAATTGCTTATTTGCAGGATCGTTTCATCGTCCAGGGAATCCAGGTAGTTTTTAAGGTCGTTGTTCAGCCGGGAAACCGGCATGTCGAGCAGCAGCTTTTCCATCTGGACGAGGGTATTGTTCGCCGCGCCGTTTTCGCACATGGCCAAGGCCAGGACGATCGACAGGGGACTGATCAGGATGTTTTCCTGGTCGGTATAAGTGTTTTTGAAAATGTCGGCGGAGAGGGTGGTGAAGCCCGGTCCGAAAGTCTCGCTGGTGGGATCCGTGGTCACGGTATCGGCTTCGACGCCCGCCATCAAGTCGGTGGCGCTTATGTTAAGGGTGGGGATGTTGTCCTTGGTGAAATAGTTGAACACAAACACAAAGACCATAATCGCACCAAGCAATCCGATGAATATTTTAGCTGTCGGTTTCATTTTATCACCTCGTATTTCAAACAGCTTTTCCCATCTATCTGACTAGATTATAACACATAAGGTTTCCAATAGATATCAAAAGTTGTTTACTTGGCCGGCCAAAAATGTTAGAATTTCAGGGAATGTTATCGGAATATGAGGTGCAATATGAGTGGAATTTTTCAATGGTTTATAGCTACTTTTGGCGGCATTTTATCGAAGGAAATGATTGTTTTTATGGTGTCGATAACCCCGATTCTTGAATGCCGGGGTGGTCTGGTTGTCGCCTCTTATCTTGGGGTCGACCTGGTTACGGCCATGGCCATTTCGATTCTGGGCAATATCGCGGTGGTGCCGTTCATCCTGCTTTTCATCAAGAGGCTTTTTGGTTTCTTGAAGCGTTTCTCCCTTTTCAGGGGGCTGATTGAAAAGCTCGAGGCCCGGGCGCTCCACAAGAGCAAGGACCTCGACAAGGGCGAATTCATCGGGCTGTTTCTTTTCGTGGGAATCCCGCTGCCAGGGACCGGGGCCTACACCGGAACGCTGATTGCTTCCCTGCTCGAGATGGATGTCAAGAAAGCTTCGATTGCCATCGTCTTAGGTGTGATCATGGCTTCGACCCTGATGGCGATATTCTCATATGGCCTGTTGAATTATTTGTTTTTCTGATTGGTAAAAAAATGGCTGGTTTCGGCCATTTTTGTCTATAATTGGATAAGGAGGAATCACTATGAAATTTGTCAGAATCGCCTTTGGCGACAGCCAGGGCATCGTCAGGCTGTCGGCTTTGGCCTGCTCGATTGTCAAGGAATACTATGATGGGCTTTTGGGCGCTGCCCAGAACGATTACATGATCGAAAAGTTCCAATCGGTCCCGGCGATCACCGCCCAGCTGGAAAATGGGTATCAGTACTACATCATCGAACAGGACGGGATCCCGGTGGGCTTTGTGGGCTTCTATCCGACTGGAAAAGGGATGTATTTGAGCAAGTTTTACCTTGATGGCAGTGTCCGGGGACAGGGCCTGGGTAAAGCGGCCTTGGCTTTTATAATCGAGAAGACCAAAGCGGCGCAAATGCAACGCATCTATCTTAACGTAAACAAATACAACGAGTCGATCAAAGCCTATGAGAAGATGGGCTTTGTGCGCATCGGGGATGAGGTCAACGACATTGGCAATGGCTATGTCATGGATGACTATGTCTACGAATACGCCATCAATTGATGACCGTTGTCAAGAAAGAAAAAGTTCCGCTTTAAAACGGAACTTTTTTGCTTGAATAATCATTTGTTTCTAGGTGACGCTAAACATGTTGTAAAGTTTCAAAAGCCGGATATCCTCTTTGGAGATCTTGAGCCGTAAAAGCAGCTGGGCATCTTCGACCAGCCGCTCTTTGGACAGCAGCATCTTGGTGGCCACAGGCATCATCGGCCGGGATGAAAAACCATTGAACAGCCCCCATTTGACCGGGGCGTCCAAAAACGGTGCGAGTACCTGGATGCTTGCCTTTTCCATGGGCGAATCCTGGTTGGTCAAAAAGATATTGGTGATGGCATCGTAGTGTTCCATATGGCCGGAGTAGGTGTTTTCGCAGTTCTGGTAGGTGTCGAATTCGCTGATGTTCATGTACATGAGCACCTTGTAGCTGTTGGCGCCGTTGTCGTCGATGACGATAAACAGGCAGCGAATAAGGGTGTTGGCCCGGCCGTCATAAAAGTAGCCGTAGAAACGGCTGACGTTCTTGAAAAAAGCCGGCAGCGGATGATCTTTGGCGACTGGCGCCGGTTTGGGATAATAAAGCAGCTTGTCGATTGAGACATCCAGGGCGGCGGCGATGTCATAAAGCGTCTCCAGGTCGAGGGTGATCTCGCCATTTTCATATTTGGACATAGCCGATTTGCTTTTGTGGATGAGCTTAGCTAGCTGGGCTAGCGTCAGCTGGCGCAACTTGCGGTAAGCCCGGATATTGTGGCCCACTTCCTGTTTGATGTTCTCCATTTGCTGCCCTCCCTGGGTTTCCTTAAAATCCACAAACGGTTGAATTTTTCCGATTGGGAATGTCACTTCATAAAATATAGCACATAACCACCCAAAAATCCACTATCAGGAAACAAATTTCAATTATGGTTTCATCCAAGGAAACTTGGGGCGCTTTGTTTATATCCGCTGGTGCTGTTAAAATAGGGGCAGATCAAAAACAGCAAGTGAAGAAAAGGAGAATGTTATGTTTGGATTTGATGAAGTTATTGACAGAAGCAACACCAATGCGCTAAGCGTGGAAGGATATGGTGAATACCTTTTTGGTAAAAAGAGCTGCGGACAACAATGCATTGATGACGGGCTGATCCGGATGTGGATCGCCGACATGGATTTTGCGACCCCGCATTTTGTGCTGGATGCGATAAAGGAGCGTCTGGATCGTAAAATCCTGGGGTACAGCATGATATTCGATCAGGACTACCATGAAGCTTTCAACAGCTGGCTCAAGAAACGCTGCGACTGGCAGGTCGAACCGGAGTATCTGCAGCCTTCCCCCGGGATTGTTCCCGCCCTACACGATCTGGTGAGCCTGCTTACCAAAGAAGGCGACAAAATCCTGATCCTGACACCCTCATATGGCCCTTTTCAAAAGGCAGTCCAGGAATCAAACCGCAGGCTTGTCTGCAGTGACCTGATCGAGACGGATGGGAATTATACCATCAATTACGGACAAATCGAAAAGATCATCGAAGATCAAAGGGTGACTATGTTCATCTTCTGCCATCCCCACAATCCTACCGGTCGGCTCTGGAGCGAAGAAGAGCTTGTCGAGCTAGGAAAGATGCTTGCCAGCAAGGATATCTGGATAATCAGCGACGAGATCCACTGCG
The DNA here is from genome assembly GCA_028698185.1 of Erysipelotrichaceae bacterium. Classification (GTDB taxonomy): domain Bacteria; phylum Bacillota_I; class Bacilli_A; order Erysipelotrichales; family Coprobacillaceae; genus JAQVDW01. The sequence continues at coordinate 6,350 of JAQVDW010000039.1, forward strand.
ACCTGCTGCGCAGCGGCAAAACCCACCTGCCCTTTAGTAAGGTCCTGCCCGGCTATTCGCGGATCATCACCTGCATGTCCCCCTCGAAAACATTCAACATGGCGGGAATGATGCTCGCGAACATAATCATCCCCGATCCCAAGGCCCGGGCCCTATGGCAAAAGAAAAACGGCGGGTTGGTAAATCCATTGGCGATCGCGGGGGTGAAGGCGGCCTACAGCCAGGGCGAGGATTACCTGGCCAGCCTGAAAAGCTATCTCGATGGCAATTTCGAGCTGCTTGACGCCTATTTGAAAGCCAATCTGCCTCAGGTTGGATTCACAATCCCGGAGGCAACCTATCTGGCGTGGCTTGATCTAAGCTTCTATCTTGATGGCACCAAGGGCGATATCGGACTGGAACTGGCCAACCAGGCGGGCATCCTGGTCGAAAGTGGCAGAATGTTTGTCCAAAACGGAGATAACCATATCCGGCTCAATCTCGCGGTGCCCCGGGAAGTCCTGGCGGCCGGATTGCAAAGACTGGGCAGTTATTTCAATAAAATTGCCAAATAGCGAATCCGGGCAGGAAAGTCCGGATTTTTAAAATTTACGGGAATTGGTTATTGACATATGTTCAATATAATGTATACTGAAGGTGTAAAGAACATATGTTCAAAAAGAATTGTCGGCACTGCCGGGACGTGATGGAACAAAATGGCAAACAACACAAGCGGGTCCAATCGGATTCATTTCAAATGTGCCAATTGCAATGATATAATTGATATCGAGGTTGATCAAAAACGTCAACTGTATGCCAGGATCGCCAGGTCGATTGAAAAGTCTTATCAGCGAGGTTGTCGCCGGCGAGCTGATTTTAACGGGCTTTGCCCCAAATATCAAAAATGAAAAGGATAAAGCTTATGAGCGTAAAAATAACAACACTAATTGAAAACAATCCCGACCAAAAACAGGAATTTCTGGCTGAACATGGTTTGGCCTTGTACATTGAAGTTGATGGCTTGAGGATCCTTTTTGATACCGGGCAGTCCGGCAATTTTCTGGAAAATGCAATCAGAATGAATATTGATTTGAACAAGCTCGATTACATTATCATTTCCCATGGTCACTATGACCATGCCAATGGCCTGATTGAACTGTTGGCCAAAATTACCACGAAACCGACGCTGATAGTTGGCAGCGAGTTCTTCAGGAAAAAATACAAGTTGCTTGATGATGGCAAGTACCGTTACAATGGCATCAATTTTGATGAAAGCTTCATTTCCACGAAAGTTCCCGTCATCAAGGTTCATGGCGAATGTTATCGCCTAAGTGAAAATGTGACAATTTATCATCATTTCGATAGGACAAACGATTTTGAAGTTCTTAACAGTAAATTTTATTATCAAGATGGGGATCAAAAAGTCAGCGATGATTTTGCCGACGAAATTGCCTTGGCGGTCAATTCGCCAGAGGGCCTGGTTGCCATTGTGGGATGTTCCCACGGCGGCGCGGTCAACATCTTGAAAACAGTCGCAGCGAAAAACCGGGTTCCATTGTACGGGGTGATTGGCGGGACGCATCTGGTTGAAGCCGATGCCCGGCGGATCAACCGGACGATAGCAGTTTTTAAAGAAATGAACTTGAAAATGGTGGCGGTCTCCCATTGCACCGGGGAACAGGGCCTGAAGGCGGTTCAAGACCAAATGCCAGAACAGTTTGTTTTCAACAATACTGCCAATGTGATTGAGTTGGATTAAAAATCCCAAACTGTTTATCGAAAATATTGTATGGGCGCCATTTTTGATGGAGCCAGGATGAAAAATGAAAAGGAGAATTAAAATGCCAGCAAGAGATGGAAGCGGACCAATGTCTCAAGGTCCAAGAACAGGAAGACAAATGGGCAATTGTGCCCCTAATGACAATCAAGGAATGAACCGGCCAGGATCATACAATCAAAGAAGAGGTCAAGGCGGTTATTCTTGTTGCGGCTATCCGCGGCGTCAACGTTTTTTTAATCGGGGGTTTGCCAGTTCTCAAGGCAACGATTTTCAAAAAGAAGCGTTAGAACAAGAAGCGGCAGATTTGGAAAGTCGATTGAACGCAGTCAAAGCGCAGTTGAACCTTTTCGAGTCTGACGAAGACTAAAACAAAAGAGGGCGTTTTAGCCCCTTTTGTTTAACAAAATAAAATGCCAAGACCTGTTAAATGGCGGAAAATAGCGAAATTACCCCAGTTTGACTATTTTCATCCCGGACAAAGACCGGATCAGGATGTTGTTGAAAACTGTCTGAAAATTGAAGAATATGAGGCTTTGCGGCTCAAGGACTTTGAGGGTTATGACCAGGACGAGTGTGCCAGGTTGATGGAGGTGTCCCGGCCAACTTTTCAGCGGGTTTTGTTTAAAGCCAGGCATAAAGTCGCTGACGCTTTGATCAACGGCAAAGCTATCAGAATTGAAGGCGGGAACTACACTAAAAATATTTGTACGTTGGTTTGTCGTGACTGCGGCAAAGTCTGGCAAGAGGGAATTGAAAACTTGCAGTTGAAGAATCGGGATGGATACATGTGTGGTGACTGTGGGTCGCAGCATATTGCATGCTATAACAACTGCATGACCAAAGCCAACAATTCTTGCTTGATTAAAAATCATCAAAAAGGGCGGCGTCAGGGCCAAGGATTCTAACTTTCAAATCAAAACCACCGGTTGGAAAAACCGGTGGTTTTATGCTTGTATTTCTTAATTGTTTCGCCCGAAGCTGTCTTAATAGGCTATTTTTTAACGGCTTTGATTAAGGCCATCCTAACTGAGAGGTTGTTTTTCCGCCGATGACTTATAAGCTCGAGAGGTTACTTCGTTTTTGTCTTTGGCGATTTCGCCGACAGTTCCAATATCCTGATTCATATGCCAATGTTCGGCTCGCCTTGACCGGTCAAAATGTCCCGTCATAGCTATCCAAGGAACCGAAAATATGGTCAATGCCACCAGGGGTCATCACATTTTCCGTTTTTACTGCCCTCGGTTTTGTGATGATGATTCCAAAGCGGATGGAAAAAACTCTAAAATGATGGCATCGCCCTTAAAAACATATGCCGATTATGTTGTTGCTTTTGATTTGTGCCACAGCTGTTCATATCTTGGGTTGGGGGCTAATAGTCATGTGATTGGAACTTTTGCACCTTAAATACAAGCATGTGTGGCTGGCATATTGTTATTGACATATGTCCATTACGGGTATAAGATAAGGTGGAAAAGAATTTAAAGGAGAAAAAACAAATGGATAAAAAAGAAGCGTTGAAAAAAGGGGCCCTTCAGCCCGCACCAAAAGTATTGGTTACCTGTCGCAACAATAAAGGCGAAGATAATGCCCTTGCGGTTGGATATTGTGGAAACTGTTCCTATGCCCCTCCGATGGTAATGGTCGGCATCGTGCCTTCCCGTTATTCTTATGAAATGATCAAGGAGTCGGGTTGTTTTGTGGTCAACCTGGTTGATGAGTCGTATCGCGAAGAGTTTGAATACCTTGGCAAGGTTTCCAAGCGCGACTGTGACAAGTTAAAAGAAAAAAATATCCGACTTGGTGAAGGCAAGGTGGTCAATGCTCCAATTCTAAGCGATTGCCCCGTCAACATTGAGTGCACGGTTGTCGATTCGATTATGACCGGATCCCATGAAATGTTCATCGGCAAGGTGGAGTATGTCCACGGCAACGGGGATATCGTTGATGAAAATGGTTGCATTGATTTTTCTAAAATAAATTTTTTATAAAGGGTCGATGAATGGATAACAGCCATTAATATTGAATTCGCAAAGTAAAATCAAACATGTCATAAGATTGTCAGTGGCAAGGTCGAAGATGACATCCTGCGGGGCGTCGATGGTTATCGAGTCGGGATTCTTGATGGTGATATCATTTGACCTTCAATTCCCAAAATGTTTGAGACAACTCAAAAAGCGTCGGATTCCAAACCGGAATATTGCCTAAAATCATCAAATGCAAAATCAAGATGATGTCGGTCAATCTGTTGCCTGACAATCAGGATGATCCGGTATTATGGCGCGTCCGACTATGGCCAATGCGATCAAACAGTTTTACAGCGATGTTATCTTTGGTGAACTGAATATCAGGTGCCTTTGCTTGACAAGATTCCTCCTGATCCGGATGTGGCCAGAATAGTTTAGTGTCAACCTTATTGAAAAAGGGACTCTGCAACTTGTCCATGGTCCAGCCTCAAAAGAGACTACGGCAAATTAAATAAAACGCAAATACCAAATCAAAGACTCGAAGCATATCAAGCGCCGGGTCTTTGGTTGTGATTGTTAAAAAATCAAGGACCATTGATTGAAGTGTTTGAATGGCCGCATGTTTCAGGAACGTGCGAAATATGATTCGAAGTAATCTTAAACAGCAGATATTTGTTTTAGTTATTGGCGCCAATCCCCTATATATCGTTTTATCTTTTTCATTATCTTGTTTCCTGAAGATCTATGATTGTATCGCCAGTCTTGCTCGTAAAAATTGGTGGCACATCATTTTTTTAAACTCATCCTTTATCAAGTATCGAAAAAAAGACGGAGAATATGCATGATCCAATCAAGAACGCTTCACGTAACAGCGTAAATAGCAGTCAATACTAATTAATTTCTAAAAAAAAAGACCCATTAATCCGACCTGATATCATTCATGGGTAGTGTCAATATTTTTGTGTAAATTAGTAAAATTAGTTCTTCTGATGATCTTGACTATTCGTCTTCCATCAGGAACCATCGCTCGTATGAGATTCCTTTGAATCCCTTGTGGGTATGGTTCATGAATTTTTGGTTATATTGCTCAAATTGCGAAACGATGTATTTTTCGGCTGCTTCCTCATTTGGAAATTGTTCCTTAGCTTTGATTTTTCGCTTGAGCTGCTTGTTGAAACCCTCAATCAGATTGGTTGTATAGATACTCTTGCGTACCGATTCAGGGAACAAATAGAATGTGAATAGGTTCGAGTTCTATTCAAGTGATTTAGCAACTTTTAGGTATTTTTTACCCCACTTGCTTATGAATTCCTCAAGCTCTTCACTTGCTGCTTTTTCAGTTTCGCAATTGTAGACGCGTTTAAAATCCTGTGCAATCTCACTGCGGTCATTAACTCTTACTTTGGCTACAATGTTTCTTGAAACATGCACCAGGCAGCGTTGAATTTTGGCCATCGGAAAAGTGTCTTCAATGGCGTTCTCAACGCCGGTTAGTCCGTCAGTGCAAAACAAAGCAACTTCTTCCATGCCACGTGTTTTGAACTCTTCAAACAATTCCCGCCATGTTGTCGCAGATTCGGTTGGCGCAATTGAATATCCCAGTATCCCCTTTGTTCCCTCTAGAGTTATGCCTATAGCGATATGAACTGCCTCTTTAGACACGGTATCCCGTCGCAAAGGAATGACAGTAGCATCGGTATAAACAACTGCGTATTGCTTGTTTAACGGTCGATTTTTAAAGGCTTCAACATGGGCAACTATTTCCTTGGTGATATTGGAAACAGTCTGTCTGGAGTATTTCTTGCCATAGATGGATTCAACAGTTTTGACAATGTCACTGTTGGTCATCCCAGAATTAAATAGATCGATGACAGTGTTGGTGGTAGCCAAATCGTTTCGCTGATATTTGGGTACCAAAGGTGAATCAAAGTCACCTTGACGGTCACGGGGTATGCGCAGGTTCAACACTCCATATTTGGTATTGTAATCGCGGTTGTAATAGCCATTTCTTGAATTCGAATTCTCAGATCGGTCGTATTTCTCGTAATCAAGAAAAACGGTAAGTTCGGACTTCAAAATATCGTTGATGGCATTCTCCAATTCGCTCCGGAATAGTTCTGAAACTACTTGCTCAAAGGCAGGGAGATTATTGTCATTTGATATTAGACTTCATAGTATTGGTGTTGTAAAATAGTTCATGGGTGTAATCCTCTCGTAAATTGTTTTTCGTCGAACTAATTTTACAAGGGTTACGCCCTTTTTTCTACTTAAAAGTTGAAATCCTATTTACACAAAATATTTTACACTATCTATTAAACAGTGGGAGAATATCTATATGTATGAAAAAAGAATCCGGGGACAATTTATTTATGTCTTCGGATTCCTTTTTTGAGTTCTTGAATTTCGTTGACCGTGAGAGACTCGTTTTATTAAAGTTCCACTTCCGTTGTAAAATTGTGGTAAACCAATTTTAAAATAACAAAAAACGGCCTAATATAGCCGTTATCTTTCATATGGTGCGATATGGTTAATCGTTGTCGAACTATTTTCAATTTTCTAATCGTAATTAGTTATGTGTTGATTATAAAAATCAACACTTTTTGCGTTTAGATCATTGAAAATTGAATAGGTTATTGATT
>JAQVDW010000011.1 GCA_028698185.1 Erysipelotrichaceae bacterium
GAGCCACAAGGAGAAAGAATAAAACCTTCATTCAAAACAAGTCTATTATCTTAGAAAAAGGATACTAATGCAATTCTTGGTTGAATTGATATTCAACAAGGATTACAAACATATTATACGAGGAGAATATGGAATTTAAGACTATGAAGGTTACCACTTCGGCTTTGCTCGCAGGATTGATTGTTGTGGGGAGCGCGATCCCATCAAACGCATTGAACGGCTTTTCAAAACTTACAGGAAACGGCACGGATGTCAAGAACGTGATTGTCATGATCAGTGATGGCTATGGCTACCGACTACTTCACTGACGGCAAATCCAACACCCAGATTTATGAAAACTTTCCAACTAAGGTTTCAATGAGCACATTCTCCCAAGGGAGCTATGACCCGGCAACCATCTGGGATGAGTTCAACAACATGAACATCGCCCCGACTGATTCGGCGGCAGCGGGAACGGCGATGTCAACCGGTGAAAAGACATATGACGCGGCTATCGGTGTCGATATCGAAGAACAGGACATGACCCACATCTGCGAGTCGTTCGAGAGCCTTGGCCGTTCGACTGGAGTTGTCTCGACTGTGGAATTCTCGCATGCGACACCGGCGAGTTTCGTCGCCCATGACGTAAACCGCAACAACTTTGCGGCCATCGCCAATGAAATGATCTATCAAAGCAGCGTTGATGTCATCATCGGCTGTGGCAATCCTGAATACGACAACAATGGCAACGGGGCAAGCATGAACACCAAATATGTCGGTGGGGCGACGACCTGGGCCGATCTTAGCGACGGAAGTGTAACCGGGGCTGATGCCAACGGCGACGGGGTAGCTGACGACTGGTCGGTCATCCAATCCAAATCCGATTTTGAAGCATTGACAACCGGTCAAACAATCGGGATTCCTGAAGTCTATACGACCCTGCAACAGGCCCGCAGCGGCGATGGCCAAGCCGACGCATATGAGGTGGCCTTGAATGACAACCTGCCCGATCTAACGACAATGTCCAAGGTGGCCTTGAACGTGCTCGACAACAACGATGAAGGTTTCCTCTTGATGATCGAGGGTGGTGCGATCGACTGGGCCGGACATGCCAACCAAAGCGGACGCTTGATCGAGGAACAGGAAGACTTCAACACCGCGGTTGAGGCCGTATGCGACTGGGTTGAACAAAACAGCAGCTGGTCGGAAACGATGCTTGTGGTTACCGGAGACCATAAAACCGGATATCTTACCGGAACTGCCGGAGTCTACGACGGGTTGGTAAACAATGGGGCAGGAATCATGCCGACAATGGCCTGGAACAGTGGCAACCATACCAACCAACTGATCCCATTCTTCGCCAAAGGAGACGGAGCCCAAATATTCAAGAAGCTCGCTGACCAGGTTGATCCCCTCAGAGGAAATTACCTTGACAATACCGAAATCGTGACTGCGATCGAGGCCTTGATTTTCTAAGCTATTGACAACCCAACACTCAGGCGGTCTTGCCTGAAACCCAAAAAGGTGGCTCCATAAGGTGGCCACCTTTTCCATATGCTGGACCGAAGAAATCTTATTATTGTTCTTTGCGCTTGATTATTTGGGGATGCTGCCGGAGATGCGGCCAAGCAGGCCGATCAGGGTGGTGATTTCTTCCGGGGAAAGGTCGCTTGTGAGCTGGCGGTCGAAATTGGCGACCTCCTGGGCAATCTGGGAAGAGATCGCCAGCGATTTCTGGTCCAGGGTGATGGTCTTGTGCCGGGCATCGTCTTTGCTTGGAGTGCGGATGATGTAACCGTCACGTTCGAGGTTTTTCAGGATTCCTGTGGCCGTGGCCGGACGGAGGTTGAACTCCTCCTCGATATCCTTCTGGATGAGGCCTTCCTTTTCCTTGACGATGATGAAATGGAGCACGTGGCCCTGGGTTCCCGACAACCCGGTCTTTTTTGAGAGAATGCCCATGTTGCGCTTGATCTGGTTTGAAAGATTCGTTATCTCTTTGCCCACGTCGTATTCCATTTCTTTCCTCCTGATCCGGTCTTTACCGGAGTTGTTGTAGCTTCATCATTATAGCATAAAATCGGCGGATTATTTCAGGATTCGTTATTTCGAGCCAATTTATTGCCCCTGACAGACAATGCTTTATACTGGCTTAGCACCAGGATTGACACGGTTACCATCAGTAAGGCCAACACGAGAAGCGTTCCGGATCTGGTATTGGCCGAAGTGATTGTCCCGTTCTGGAAGAAGGCCAGGCTGGCGGCGCAGATGGCGGTCCCAATTCCCCCTGAAAGCTGCTGCAGGGTCTGGATTGCGGCATTCCCGTCGCCTTTTTGGCTCTTGGCCAGACGGTTCAAGGCGCAGGTAAGGGTATTGCCGATGGTCAGACCTACTCCCACCATATACAGGAAGTAGAATATGACGCAAAGCTGGTAGCTAAAATTGTTGAAGAACACCATAAAAGCGGTGAGGGCCAGCCAGGCAAACAGGGCCCCGGCCATGATCGGCTTTTGGGGACCGTAGCGGTCGAGCAGTACGCCACCGACCAAAGCGAATACCGCTCCCACCAGCGATCCGGGCAAGGCGACCAGACCGGCGGCCATGGCCGATTGGCCTAGCACAGTCTGGACGAATATGGGCAAAAGAAGACTCAAGGCCAGGGTTGTGATCTGGGTCGCCATGATTGCCCCCAAATGAAACGTGAACTTCAGATTGGAGAATATGCTAAGATCAATCAAGGGATTAACACATTTGCGACTCTGTCTGATAAAAACAAGTAGCGCCAAAATGCCTGCGGTGAAACATCCGATGACCAGTCCGGGATCAATCAAAATCTTGTCAAGGTTGGAAAAGGCGAACATCAAGGCGACAAATGCGCAGGCGATGGCAGCGTATCCTTTCCAATCAATTCTTGTTTCCCTGTTGCCCGGGTGGGAATCGATGCAGCGACTTCCAATTGCCAGGGCGATTGAAATCACCGGCAACATCGCGGCGAAGATGTAGCGCCAGCCAAGATACTCGATCATCCAACCGCCAAAGGTCGGTCCCAGAGCCGGAGCTGTGGCGATGACCAGGGATCCCATCCCCATCATCCGCCCGAGCATCACTCCAGGCGATTCCACCAGGATGATGTTGTACATCAAGGGCAAAGCGATGCCCACGGCAAAGCCTTGGATGAGTCTGCCTAGTAGCAACAAGGTGAAGCTTTGGGTCGTCACATCGACGACGATTCCCGCAATGAAAAGCGTTCCGGCGAAAATGAATAGATTCCTCTTTGAAAAGCGTTTGTCAAGATAAGACGACAGGGGGATCACGATGCCCATTGCCAGCAGATTGCCGGTTGTCATCCATTGCACTGTCGAAGTGGCCACGCCGAACTCATCGATCAGGGTGGGGAATGTGATATTGGTGGCGGTCTCGATCAGGATGCCGCAAAATGCGAACAGTCCCGCCGCCACAATGGCCAGGAATTGTCTGGCTGTAAGCTTGTTTTCCATAATATACCTCACTTTATATTTAGGAACCTAACTAATTATTTAGGTTCCTAAATATAATAGCGGGATACAATCGGGATGTCAACCGCAAACTGCAATTGTCGCCTCTTGCCAAGCCCCGCCTGGATAAAAATTACTTTCAAGGAAGATTGATTAGTGGCCCCGATAATGAGATAATGGAAAAGTGCCTGCTTCTGGCAGGGGTTTCAAACAATGGTCCTTGATGATTCCTTTCCCCAAAACAGCTACCGGGGTGTTGTGCCCTGGCTGCTGGCAGAAGGACTGGGATCCAAGAATCAAAACCGCAGCGAAGGAGAACTTTATCCATGTTAGATATCCACCATTTTGGACTGTTGTCGGCCCTGTTCAAAATAATCGACAACAACGATGAAGCGAATATCGATTATGTCATTGCCAAGTATTTCATCGAGAATTACAAGAAACTCGGCCTGCTCAACATCTATGATGTCGCGGAGGAGTGCTATGTTTCCCGCAGCTCGATCCGCCGCTTTTGCAAGCAGATTGGCTACAACAATTTCCTGGAGCTAAAAAGCGCCTTCAAGGATTATGACTACAAGTACAGCTATTTTGCCAAATACCATGAGCGGAACGATTATCGGCAATGGTACAGAAACGAGATAATTGCGACTTTGAACGAACTCGATGAGCTTATCGACAACGAGACTCTGGTGAAGATGGCCAAAACAATCCATGAGGGCAACCGGGTGTTTTTTATCACATCCTACAACTCTACCCATGTGATCAACGAATTCCGAAGGCCGCTCGTGCTGCTCCACAAAATAATCAATATGATGTCGGATGACAGCCTGGATGAAGCGGTGCTCAGTTCCCTGGAAAACAACGATGTGGTGTTCATGGTTTCGATGACCGGGATATTCGCTACAAACAATCTCAAGATCCTGGAATCGTGCAAGGCGTACAAGGCCCTGATCACGACCTCGAGAAACGAGGAGTACAAAAAAGTCTTTGATGATGTTTACAACCTCGCTTATGGCGACTATTCGAATCTCAAGAGCGTCCGGGGCAAATACGGCATCGTCTACCTTTTCGATGTCCTCTATGACGTCTATTTGAAAATGTACAAGCAGAATTAGGGTGCAAAATTTGCACCCCTTTCATTTTTGGCCTTTGATACAATGATAGTGCATTGAAAACGATTACAAAATCTGCGCAGGTTTTATCAATCATGCTAAAAAACACGGAGGAATAGAAAATGCACTACAGACACGAACCAAGATTTCCAGATAATTTCATGTGGGGAGCCTCTTCGGCAGCCTGGCAGGTGGAGGGAGCGACAGCTAAGGGTGGCAGAACCCCGGCCATCATCGATTTGAACTCGAAGAAGAAAAAGCCGTTCGCGGACAACTCGATCGCTTCGGACCACTACCATCACTACAAGGAAGACGTGGCCTTGATGGCCGAATGCGGCTTCAGCTCTTACCGTTTCTCGCTTTCATGGTCAAGAATCATCCCCAATGCCGACCGCAAAGTGAATCCGGAAGGGTTGGATTTCTATAATAATCTTATCGACGAACTGGTAAAAAACAACATTGCCCCGATTGTGACACTTTACCATTACGACATGCCTTGCTGGCTGGAAGAGAAATACGGGGGTTGGCTCAACCGCGGTGTGATCGAGGAGTTCGAATACTACAGCAAAGTGTGCTTCGAACATTTCGGTGACCGGGTCAAATACTGGCTGTCGATCAATGAACAGAACATGCAGATTGTCTATGGCGACTGGCTGGGAGTATCCAAAGGCTGCGACAACTGGTTTGAACAGAAATGGCAGATCAACCATATCATGAACCTGTGTCATGCCAAAGCGGTCATCGCCTGCCATGAAATGGTCGAGGGTGGCAAAATCGGTCCGGTTCCGGGAATGGTTCCGATCTATCCCGAAACATGCAGACCGCTAGACCAGATTGCTGCCATGAACGCCGAGGAATTCACGGAAAAAATCTGGAATGACACCTATGTTTTCGGGAAGTACAGCAATTTCGTTAAGAACTACTGGAAAAACAACAATATCGACCCCAAAATCATGGAAGGGGACGAAGAGCTCATGGCCCAAGCCAAAATCGATTTCTTCGCGGTCAACTGCTACCGCTCGAATACGGCCAAGGACGCGCCATTGGATGCAGAGCCTAGGGAATATCTGCTAAACAAGGATGGCAAAAAGGGTGGACTGCAGTTCCCGGTCAATCCAGGCGAGTTCGCCCTGACTGCCAACCCGTATGTGGAAACTACCGACTGGGATTGGGAAATCGATCCGGGTTCTTTAAGATATACTTTGCGTTACATGTGGGACCATTACCAGTTGCCGATGATGATCACCGAAAACGGCTTCGGTATGCACGAATCTCTAGGAGAAGACGGGAAGATCCATGACCAGGCCCGGATTGACTTTTTGCGCGACAACATCTATCAGGTCGGTCTGGCAATCGAAGATGGCTGCGAGGTGTGGGGCTACAACCCATGGTCATTCACCGATCTTCTTTCAACGGGAAATGGGATGGCCAAACGGTACGGGCTGGTGTATGTCGACGTCACTGACGAACAGATCAACCAGGCTCAAGACATCAGTGAACTGAGCCTGAAACGGATCAGAAAAGATTCATTCTATTGGTACTCTAAGCTAATCAAGTCAAACGGAAAAGACTGGGGAAGGGACGATTAATATGGCTAAAGACTATAAAGCGATCGCCGATGCGATTGTTGAAAGAAGCGGCGGATTGAATAATATCGCCGGGGTGACCCACTGCATGACCAGGTTGCGCCTGCAAATCCGCAATGGCGGCGATTTTGACGCCGAAGCGATCAAGAAGATTCCAGGAGTGTTGAATGTCATCATCCAGAACGGCGAACATCAGATTGTCATCGGGCAGGATGTGCCCAATCTGTATGCCCAATTCCAGAAGTTCGACATTGCCACCGGTGATGCCAGCGGACCTGCAAGCAAGGCACCCAAAGGCAAAAAAGCCATAGTCGGTGCGGTCCTCTCATTTATCGGGGGAACGTTCGCTCCGGTAATTCCGGTATTGATTGCCGGCGGGCTGACCGGTGCGGTCCTGACCCTGCTTACCAATTTCTTCGGGGTGACGACTGATTCGGGCACATATACGATAATCTATGCCATAAATCAGGCGACATTCTACTTCCTGCCGCTGTTCATCGGATTTTCGGCAGCGACCCGGCTCAAGACCGATGGCTATCTTGGAGCATTCGTGGGAGCCATCCTGCTTTATTCGACCATAAACAATGCCGAAGGTCTATCGTTCTTTGGCATCCAGGTGGCCCAGGTGGCCTACAACTCGACCGTATTCCCGATAATCCTGGGCGTGCTGTTCATGTCGGTTGTCTACAAGACACTCCAGAAATACACGCCAACGGTACTTAAGACAATCTTCGTGCCCTTGGCGACGATCCTGATTACCGTGCCGGTTACCTTATTGGTGCTCGGTCCAATCGGCGGGATCATGGGTTCTTGGCTGGCTGGTGGCGTATTTGCCATCTACCGGGCGGTTCCGGCCCTGGCGGTAATGATCATCGGTATCGCAACTCCATTGATGGTTTTCTTTGGCATGAACAATGCCACTTATCCGGTGGTTTTCGCTTTGCTGGCGGAAGTCGGTTCCGACCCGCTGGTGTGTACCGGGATGGCTCCAGCCAATGTGGCTGTGGGCGGTGCCTGTCTTGCGGCGGCGCTGCTCGCCAGAAACGTCAATGACAAATCAGTATCGATTTCAGCCGGAATCACGGCCCTTTGCGGAATCACCGAACCCGGGGTCTATGGAGTCCTTTTCCCGAAAACCTACCCGTTAATCGGGGCGATGATCGGTGGGGGGATCGGAGGACTGATGGCCGGACTGCTGGGAATGACCCAGTTTGTCATCTCGACTCCCGGTTTCATCTCATTGCCGGCCTACATCAATCCAGACGGGACCAACGGCAACCTGATCATCTCGATTGCGGTAATGCTTGTGGCGGTGACTGGCGGTTTTGGCTTCACCTATGTGCTAGGCAAAAGATTCGGAAAGAAAAATCCGGCCAACGAAGTCTATGATGACAACGAGATAATCGCGATGGCCAACGGGAAATCGATCGCCCTGGAGACTGTGAAAGATGAAATGTTCGCTTCCAAATCGCTGGGCGATGGAGTGGCTTTCGAACTCAAGGACGGGAAGATATGTGCTCCGGCCAATGGCAGACTGGATGTGCTTTTCCCGACCGGCCATGCCTTTGGGATCACCATGAACACCGGTGTCGAACTTTTGTGCCATATTGGAATCAACACGGTCGAAAGCAACGGCAAGGGATTTAAACTGCTAAATAAGGAGGGGAACGAAGTAAAAGCCGGCGATCCGATTGTCGAAGTCGATCTAGCCAAACTGAAAGAATCATATGACATGACAACGATGCTTATCGTGACCAATCCAAATGATAAACAAGTCAACTTCTTTAAAGATGAACAAGTCAAGCAACTCCAGGTGATTGGATTTGTGAAATAGACAAAAGCTGCCAAAATTTTGGCAGCTTTTAAGCTATTTGCTTAATTCTTCTACATATTCTTCGAATTCACTTTTGATGATCGATACTTGGGGACCGTATATGACCTGCACGCCAGTTCCCTTGATGATGTTTCCTTTGGAACCGGATTGCTTTAACAATTCCTCATCAACCAGTCTCGAATCGTTGACTGTCAAACGCAGTCTTGTTGCGCAACAGTCAATATCCACGAGATTTTCGACTCCGCCAACGCCTTGCAATATCAGTTCTGAAACGTTATTTTCATTATGTTGTCTGTTTTTGAAGTCTTCTTTTGTGTAAAGTTTGATTTCCTGAGCTTCATCTTCGCGTCCCGGTGTTGCCAAATTGAATTTTTTGATTAGCGATTTGAAGATGAAGTAATAACCGACACCATACAATGCAAACAATGGCAACATCATAATCCAGTTTGTTTTGCTCGCTCCTTGCAATAGTCCATATAAGGTGAAATCTATCAGCCCGCATGAGAAAGTTGTCCCGATGCAGATGTTCAGCAAATGGGTCAGCAGGAATGACAATCCAGCCAAACCACAATGCAGGATATATAGACCAGGTGCGATAAACAAGAATGTGAACTCAATGGGTTCAGTTATTCCTGTCAAAAACGATGTCAAAGCCGCTGACAAAAGCAAACCACCGACGATTTTTTTGTTTTTCGGCAATGCCATCTTATACATCGCATACGCAGCTCCAGGCAATCCTGCCATCATGAAGGCATATTTTCCAGTCATGAAACGACAAGCTTCAACTGAAAATCTGATGGTGTTTGGCGACGCCAATTCCGCAAAGTAGATGTTTTGTGCCCCGGCAACAGTCACTCCATCGATAACGGCGGTTCCGCCAAGAGCTGTTTGCCAGAATGGTATGTAGAAAATGTGATGGAGACCGAAGGGGATCAATGCCCGCTCCATAAAACCAAAGATGAATGTACCAGCATAGCCCGAGTTAGTGACAAGGCCTCCGGCAGCAAATATCAAGTTTTGGACCATAGGCCAGACAAAAAAACTTACGATACCTACGCCTATATACGTGATTACGGAAATGATCGGGACAAATCGCAATCCGGAAAAAAATGAGAGAGCTGTCGGGAGCTGTTGCTTGTAAAAACGGTTGTGAAGATATGCCACGCCCAAGCCGACTACAATACCGCCAAAAACCCCCATTTCCAAAGATGTGATCCCCAAAACGTTGGAAAGTGAACCTGACAACACTTTATCGCTGTAACCACCATCGCTAAGGATATAACCGTTTAATGATAATAGGGCACTTATTGTTGTGTGCATGACGATAAACGCAATCCCTGAAGACAGTACGGCAACTGATTTTTCGCGTTTGGCCATCCCCAAAGCGACTGCCAAGGCAAATATCAATGGCAAATTCCCAAAAATTGCTGTTCCCACTCGTGCCATGACCGTAAAAAGGGTATGCAATACCGTGCCAGAGTCAAGCAACCAACCTAAATTGTACGAATCAATAGTGGTTTGGTTGGTGAATGAGGCACCTAAACCTAGAAGTAAGCCGGCAATCGGCAATACTGAGACGGGTAAGAAAAATGACTTACCGATTTGTTGAATCGTTGCGAAAAACTTTCCTTGTTCTTTCATGTTCTTCTCCTTAAATTTTTTTTGATTTCACATTTGAAAAATTGTAAATAGTTGTGGTTTTGAAAGGTTGGCCTTTTTCAAAAACAGGTGATCTGAAGCTTGGGGTGTTGATCGCATTTGGGAAGTACTGGGGTTCAAGACATAGACCGCCATATTTTTTGTAGAATGTGTTTCCTTTTCCGAATGGCTCATTCAAGGTGTTTCCAGTGTAAAACTGCAAACCTTCCAGGTCTGAATAGATGGACATTTTCAAACCGCTGACTGGGGAAAACACACTGGCAACAAGCTTGATGCCACAATCAGGTTTGTTTATTGCGAAATTGTGGTCAAAACCACCGGCTAGATGCAATTGCGTGAAATCTGTATCAATAACATCCCGAATCTTTCGAGGTTGCGTGAAATCCATCGGGGTGAATTGAACTTGCTCAATTTGACCTGTCGGAATGAGATCCTGGTCAACTGGTGTGAATCTAGAAGCGTTGATAAATACTTCATGGTCTAAAATATCGCCATTGTCATGACCATTCAAATTGAAATAGGAATGGTTGGTTATATTGATCAGGGTTTTCTTTGTGCAAGTAGCGTAGTAGGATACTATCAAGTCATTCTTTTCACTTAGCGAGTATGTGATTGTCAAGTCCAGTGCACCTGGAAATCCCGTCTCGAAATCGGGTGAATGATAACTCATTGTGAGCCGGTCGTTTATTAGATGGTAATCATAAAATACCTTATGGAATCCATGGTCTTTGTCGCTGTGGATATTGTGCTGGCCCCTGTTCTTTACCAGATGATAGACTGATCCGTCGATCATAAATTCCGCGTTGGAAATCCGGTTGACATTGCGGCCGCACGTCGCCCCAAGCATCGGATGGTTGACTCGGTAGCCATCAAGATTGTCATATCCCAATGCTACATCAATCAAGTTTCCATTTTGGTCGGGAACCATAATATTTACAATATTAGCTCCAAAATTAGTTATACTTACACTCATTCCGTTTCCGTTGGATAATGTAAACAGCCAAGCTGTCTTGTCGTCCTGCCGACCGAATATCTCTTTATTGATCTTCATGATTCAATTCTTGTGCGATTATTTCTTGAACTTTTAAATCCTTTATTACCAGCTTTTCTTGTTTAAGAGTATCTATCTTGTTTTTGAATTTTGGCAGGTAATCTTGATGGGCCAGTAAAAGCTCATCAAGAACCTGTCTGGCATTTTTTCCTGAAGGAATCAGAGGGTTCAGGGCGAATGCTTCTAAAAGCTGTCCATAGTCACCGGTCAGTGCCGCCTCAATGACACATTCCTCCATCGCTTTCATCATTTGGAGCCAGCCCCTTTGGGCGTTAGGCATTTTGCCCCAGGCTATCGGTAGAGCGCCGGTAGCTCCAATATATGAGGTTACCTCAACGATGCATTGATCATCCAGGTCGCTTAACGCACCATTGTTTTGGGTGGAGACAACCATTGGGATCTGTTTGTTATTATAGATGGCGTTGATACACTCGCAAGCAGCATCGCTGTAATAAGTGCCGCCCCGTTTGGTCAGTTGTTCAGGCTTATGATCCAAATCGGGATTTTTGTAGAGCTCGAAAAGTTCCTTTTCCGTGGCTTTGACCTGTTCTCCCCGTGTTCCAATCCCGTCATATTCTTCCATTCCATGTTCAAGCATTTCTTGTGAGCGTAAATAATAACGATGGTATCCGCAAGGAATCATCCCCATTGTTTCAAGTTGTTCACAGAAAAATGGGACATTTGCGATATTTTTTGGCAGTCCGCTTTGTCTTCCTGAATTGATGGCATCAATCAGGGCTTTGGTAACCTCATTTCCATTTTCATCAAAAATGCGATGATAATGGAAATGATTCAAACCCGCGAATTGATAATTGATCTCATTGCTTTGATACCCTATTTCTTTTGGTTCATCCAGCATCGCCATAACAGGCACATTGCAAAGTCCGATGCATTTTTTCCAACCGAAGTTTTTGATAACGGCTTGTGTGACCATGCCTGAGGGGTTGGTGAAATTGATCATCCAGGCATCAGGGCACAGGATCTTCATGTCCTCGACGATTTCCCCGATTACTGGTATGGTTCTTAATGCTTTGAAGATACCTCCGGCGCCATTTGTTTCCTGGCCGAGCATTCCGTAGGAAAATGGAATACGCTCATCTTTGATCCGGGCATTCAGAAGTCCCACCCTGAATTGAGTCGTGACAAAATCGGCATCTTTCAAAGCCTCCTGGCGATTCAAGGTCAGATGAACTTTTACGTCATAAGGGGATGCATCCCACATTCGCTGGGCCATTTTGCCGACAATTTCCAGTTTTTCTTTCCCTTGGGGAATATCGACCAGCCAGATTTCTCTAATTGGAAGTTGATCATATCTTTTTATAAAACCTTCCATCAATTCAGGGGTATAAGAACTTCCCCCTCCAATTGTAACTATCTTAACTTTTCTTTTTTCCATTATTTTTCTCCTTACAATCCCATTTTTGCTTAACCGGAAAACCTTTTCAAGCGAATCGCTGAAGCTGGGATTTTTTCCCTGAAAAGTTGAATAAGACATTTAAATGACTGGAACTTTCTGATGTTTTTTGAAATATTTAGTCATGTTGATGATAATATATCGGTATGTGCTGGAATATTCGCTAAATTGATGTAGAATGGTATTGAGTCCAATTGAGAAGATATAAAATGAGGTGAACTTATTGAAAATTGAAAAATTGATTTCCTCAAGCAAATTGACACTACTGGAAATTAAAATTGGCAACTATATATTGGAACATAAGCATGAAGCGCTGGAACTCTCAATCGTTGATCTGGCGGCTCGAATGTACGTATCCAAATCCGCGTTGCATCGTTTTTGCAAGAAACTAGGCTTCAAGGGGTACAATGAACTGAAGGTGAAATTGGCTCAAGAAATCAGCGAAGAACCAAGCAAGCAGGAAATAATCGATGTCAATTATCCATTTGAAAAGGACGCCACTCCCGATCAAATAGCCTACCAGCTGCTTGAATTGTATCGAGTCTCCATAAAGGATACATATGACGCGATTGATTCAAAGAAGCTTGCCATTGTGGCAAAGCTTCTATTTGAAGCTTCATCAATCGATATTTACACGCACTCTCATAACACAAATGCAGCCGAGAATTTCCAGGATAAGATGTTGACTATTGGCCGAATAGTCAATGTTCCCAAGTCATTTTACAAGCAGCGTCTAAATGTATTGGCGCAGCAAAGAGGGAGTGTGGCGATAATTCTTTCGTATTCAGGCAAGGCGACATTTATATCTCCTTTGGTGCGTTTGCTGCATGCTAAAAACATACCTGTCGTTCTGATTGGAAAAATAAACAATAATTATTTTCCACAATTCATTGAATACCAGCTGGGCATATCGGATCATGAAAATCTCCGTGACCGAATTTCACAATTCTCATCACATATTGCCCTGCAGTATATGCTTGATGTTGTTTTTGGCTGTGTCTATAATCTCGATCGGGATAAAAACATAAAATACTTGAAAAACTATATCGCCTATATGGATGACCGCAAGATCTAATTTAGATTGTTGCGGTCTGTTTTTATATATATCGGAGTGATTGTTTGCATTTGCCAGATTTTTTGGATATAATTAACAGGTAACGCTTGGAATGTATGACAGTTAATCGGGGGTGCCTTATGGATGAGATTTTTGACAGAATAAAAGACCAGCTGGGTCTTTTCAATGCAATGTACGATGTTGTCCGGATAGTTGATCCGATCAGAAAAATAGCGTATCTCATGGACGATTCCGGTCTTGATATTACTAAGAGTGTCTGCCATGGTTTCTGGCAAAAGGGTTCTCCCTGTGACAACTGTATCTCGATGCGGGCCATAGAGACAAAAAAGGCGACCACCAAGATTGAAATAAAAGGCGATGTGGTTTATCTTATCCAGGCCCTGCCGCTGGATGTGGCCGGGGATGGTTATGTGGTCGAGATTCTCAAGGACATAACTTCGGAGAAAATTTTCTACCTGGACAGCCAGCAGCCCAACAATCTCCAGGATTACATTTTCAAGATAAATTCACAGCTGGTCATTGATCCTCTGACAAAAATATACAACCGTCGCTACATCGACGAGCGCTTTCCAGGTGATCTAAGCCGGATTGGTGAAAATGACAGAGGCATGGTCATGGCATTCGGGGATATCGACCATTTCAAGAATGTCAACGACACGTATGGCCATCTGGCGGGCGATTATGTATTGAAGACTGTTGCTTCCATAATCAAGGATTCCATCCGGGAGACAAGTGACTGGACAGCCCGTTATGGGGGCGAGGAGTTCCTGATTGTCCTTAACAACGTAAAAGAGGAAAAGGCGATGAAGATTATTGAAAGTTTGCGGGAAAAGATAGCGGACTTCGATTTTCTTTTCGACAACGAGAGAATCAGGGTGACGTGCAGCTTTGGACTTGTCGCCGTTTTAGACAACAAAGGCAGTTTCGAGGAATTGTTCAAGATTGCGGATGACAATCTGTATCAGGCCAAAATCAAGGGCCGCAATCAAAGTGTGATATAGGAGTATTATGGCAAATAAAAAAAGAGAGAGAATCATCCTGGCCAGATACAAGCTGGGATTTACAACCAATCCCCTCAGGATAATATTCATGTACCTAGTCGTCGGCTTTGGCTGGATATTCATGTCCGACACAATGCTTTATGCGCTGGCGCTTGACAAGGGCGTAAGTGCCACTCTGCAATCCTATAAGGGTTTTCTTTATGTGCTGATAACCGCTTTTTTGATGTATGTGATCATCAAGAAGGATTACAAGCGTATCCTTGATCTGACAGCCAGTGTGGCCTTGAAAAACGAGGAGCTCACCGAGTATTCCAATGACCTGGAGGTCGCCAAAGAAATGCTGGTAAGACAGCTGGGTGCTTTGAACGACTCGCTGGATACGATCAATGCCCACAAGGATTTTTCCCAGGCGATTTATGACAATACCAACGCCGCAATCGTGACGATGAGCATCGACGGGGATATCCTGGATTACAATCAGTGTTTCACCGACCTTTTTGGCTATGCGCCCGGGGAAATCGTCAACCAGAAGTGGCACGAATTCCTGGCCAATCATGATGAGTTTCTCATCTCCAGCCTGCGCGAGCGGCTCCATAGCGACAAAATCATCAACAACTATGAATGCCAGGCAAAGACGAAGGATGGCCGGTTGCTCGAGATTGTCTGGAACAACAACCTAATCAAGGACCCCAACTCCAATGGGACGGTGGTCATCTGCATCGGAATCGACCGGACCAGTGAAAAGCAGACCGAAAGGCGCATTTACGAGCTGGCCTTCAAGGACCGGCTGACCAAACTCGACAACCAGCTGGTGTTCGAACGCCAGGTCGCAAAGCTGATTGAAAAGGGCCTTGATTTCACCCTGTATTATCTCGATTTCGACAACTTCCGGAATCTCAATGACATCCATGGCCATTATTACGGTGATTGTTTCTTGCAGGATTATGCCAGGATGTTGCAGGAAAGTTTCGAAACAATCGAAGTTTTCCGTTTTGGCGGCGATGAGTTCATGCTTCTCGATAGAAACAGCGATGCACTCCACGCAAACCATGTCCTGTCATCGCTGTTCAAAAATACCAGCCGGTCTTATGTCTATGACGATTTCAGCTACTATCCGTCAATCAGCGTCGGGGTGGTCAAGTATCCTGAAGACGGCAATGATTGGGATACGATATTCAAAAATATCGACCTGGCGCTTTACAAGGCCAAGACCAAAGGGAAAAACCAGGCGGTAAAATTCCACAGGGAGATCCAATTCGAGATCGAAACAAAGATCAGGATTGAAAACGGCATCCGCCAGATGCTGCTAAATGACGACTTCATCTCATATTACCAGCCAATCTATGATTTCGATGACCAGGAAATTGCCGGGGTCGAGTCGCTGCTGCGCTGGGACAGGTCGATTCTTGATTGCAACCCGGCCCAGCTGGTCAGTGTGGCGGAACAGACCGGCCAGATCATCAAGATTGACCGCTGGGTGATTGACAACAGCTTCAGGTTCATGGCCGAGAATCTTCAGTCAACCAGAATAACGATGTCGATCAACCTGTCGACAAAAACCATCGAATCTGCGGGGATGATGGAGTTTTTGCTCAAAAAGCTAAGCGTCCACGGCATCGATCCGGCCCGGATCATTTTTGAAATCACTGAACATTCCTTGTTCGACGATATCGAATTCAGCCGCTACCAGGTCAAGAAGCTCAAGGCAATCGGCTTCAAAATCGCCCTTGATGACTTCGGGACCCGCTATTCGTCCTTGAACTACCTCAAAAATCTCGAGTTCGACCGGCTGAAAATAGACAAGGAGTATATCGACAAGATCAATGAATCCCAAAATGACCGGGTCATTGTCGAGCAGATCATAACCCTGGCAAACAAGCTCGACATCGAGACAGTCGCCGAGGGGATCGAATGTCCCGAGCAGTTTGCACAGATCAAGTCGATGGGCTGCACCTATGCCCAGGGCTATCTCCTTGCCAGACCTCAATGCCCGGATGACCTGCTTGCACTTTTGAATGAGGAAAACGAAAAAAGTCCTAATCATTTATCTGATTAAGACTTTTTTAGCTTTCAATTTCGATGACGGGAACGATTTTCTGTTTGCGGACCAGCTCGGCAAAGATGACGGCCAGTTCCGGATCGAATTGCGTTCCGGCATTTTTTTCGATTTCTTTCAAGGCGAATTCCAAAGGACGGACTTCCTTGTATGAGCGTTTCGACAACATCGCATCGAAACTGTCGGCGATGCATAGAATCCGGGCAAACAACGGAATGTCATGGCCGCGGACTTTGCGGGGATATCCGTTGCCGTCCCAACGTTCATGGTGGCCGATAACCGCCGGAATTACGTAAGTCAAAGAAGGGATGTGCTTGATGATGGCGACCGAATTTTCCACATGGGTCTGCATGATCATCCTTTCCTCGTCGCTCAAACGTCCATTTTTGTTGAGGATTTTTTCATCGATTCCAATCTTGCCGATATCATGAAGCAGGGCCGCTTCCTTGATTATCTCGATCGAATCCTTGTCCATGTTCAGACCATAGGCCAGTTCCGTCGCGTAGTAGCAGACATTGTTGGAGTGGCTGTAGGTGTAATGGTCCTTGGTGTCGATGGCTGCCGTCAGGGCATGGATCATGGCTGCGTATTCCGAATAGATTTCGGCCTTGTGTTCGACTTCCTCATCGGGGTTTTCATTCCGTTTGACGACCTGACCGGTCGATATCCGGATGCTGTCCTTGCCGGAACGCTTTACGTGGTAGATTGCCAGTTCGGCATCGTTGATCAGTTCGGTGGTATTGTTGGCCAAAAACGGGATAGTCGAGATTCCAACGGAAACAGTGATCCGCTTCATTTTATAGTTTTCCCTTTTGGAATTGATCTGGTTGATCTGTTTGGAAATCTTTTGGGCGATCAGCCGAGTCTGGTTGACATCGTAATTCGGGAAGACACAGGCGAAGACCTTTGAATCGTAGCGGGCGCATATTCCAATGCCCTCCATATTGGCCTTCAGGATCCGGGCCACCTCGATAAGGACGTTGTCGCCCTCGTTGTAGCCGTAGAGCTGGTTGTAAAGCTTGAAGTCGTCGATGTTGAAAATGGCGATGGATAACAACCCATCATGTCTTTTCTTGTCGAGGTCTTTCAAGGCTGCCAGGAAGTATTTCCGGTTGAGCAGTTTGGTTAGGTCATCCTTGCGCGCTTCGTTGTATACCACCTCGTAAAGCTGGGCTTTTGACAGGGCGGTCGAAGAGATCAGGGAGATGTTTTCGAGGAAAACGATATCGTCATCGGTGAACTTGGATGATTTGTTCTTGTGGGTCAGCATAAAGATACCCACCAGCTTGTCATCATCGATCAGGGGAACAAAATATTCGATATTTAGGTATGCGAGCTCCTTTTTTTCTTCGGTCCACATCGACTTGTAGGCATTTAGCTTCTTGAGATCATCGAGCAGGATGCAGTCGCCGGTGTTGTTTAGCAGGGTGACCAGGGGATTGTTGAGCTCGAGTCTAAAGTCGATCTGGTTGAGCGGGTTGCTTGTGGCTACCACCTTGAAATAGTCTTTTTTTTCATCGGGAAGGAGAATGTAGATTTCTTTTAGACCAAGCGCATCTTTGATGACATTGACAATCAGCCGGGATATTTCTTTTACCTGAAGGCTGGAAAAGGCGTTGTTTTTGAACTCTTTGAGGATATTGGTGCGAATGGTGTCATCGGAAATGTAGATCCGGTTGATGAAAAGCTCCAGGAAGCGGTAGAGTACAAATGCGAATAGAGTGAACAATACCGCAATGATGATTATTTGGTTGTCTTTTGGCACCAGGAGGATCTGGTCGAGCAGCCGTTCCAAGGCACTGGTAGAGTTCAACAGGACTATAAAAGAAATCAGACCTGAAAACCCGTAGATCACCCATTTTGATATCAGTAAATCAAGTTTGAACAGTTTGTTTTTATAGAGGGTGTAGAACAGGATGAAGACGAAGACGATACTCGATAGAATATCGATAGGGAAACCCTGGATAAAAGGTACGACAGTCAACACGTTTCCAAGAAACAAGATCAAAAGACCAAGTTTGACCGGATTCAGGGCGCTGATTGGAGTGTTGTCGCTGTGATTCTTTCCAAAGAGAATCAATAGAATATTGGCGATGATTGCCCCAGTGACAATGAAGAAGAACACCACGAGCCATGTCGTCTCGTAGATAAAGACAGTCTTGTTTGCGATGACAGTCGGTGTCGGGCTGGCCAAAAACATCCCGTTGTAGGTGTTGATTGCCATGAGAATAAGGCACAGTCCCAATAAGATGTAATCAAGCATCGTGCTTTTCATTCCGACAAGATTCTTGACGAATTTTAGAAGCACGTATGGAGCCATAACGATCCCGAACAAGGAAATGTCATACCAGAACTTCACCATTCCAAGATACTGGGTCCGCATCAACAACGAACCGCCGCACCAGAGAGTGAAAATTACAAGAAAGGCAATGAATGAATTGATGGCCGGGTTTTTCTTGGCTGCCAAAAATGCCAGCAGCAGGAAGCTGTAGCAGGAAACGGCGATTATAGGTATTATTGTAGAATCAATCATATTTTACCCCCATATACTCTCCGACTCGTTGCTGGATATCGACCAGATCCCGGATCTCATATTTCGATGGATTGAATGATTTGACCGGTTTTTGATAGACCTGTTGATATTTTTCGAAAGTTCCACAGCGAAGGATCGTAATCTCCAAAGGATCCATTTCGAGAATCTGCTTGAGCGATTCATAATCGGAATCGATGTAGCGGAAATAGATTCCCAGCTGGCATTGGAGAATATCTTTAAGGTATGCCGAATCAATCAGGGTGCTCGAGTCGAGTTCGACATACATATGCAATAATGGTTTGTTGTTCTGGTTATATTCCTTGACGATGGAATAATTCTTGATGTCCAGGTTGGCAAGAGCGATGACATTGTCGATCAGATCCTTGGTGATCCGGGTGAACCCGGCAATGTCGATCACATCAGGGGCCCGGTCGACGAACTTGAACCGGGGAATGCCCAGTTCACTTTTACCCACGCATTTGTAGACATCCTTGACACGGTAGCGCATGAACGCCCCGCCTTTTAAAACTGAAATGACCAGTTCATAAATTCCATCGACTTCCAGTTCATTGAAAAGGTAAGTTTTGGGATTGTAGTTCTCATCCTCGATGCACCGGTACATATCCGATTCCTTGATGAACTCATAGAAGCAGGTATCCGGGAAGAAATACATCCCGTTGCGGTTGAAATCCTCAGCTGCAATCAATGACGGTTCGGTTCCTGCGAAAAGTTCCAAAGGAGCGATTCCCCACATCTGTTCAAGTTCATCCTTGTAACAGTCGCTGTCGGCTCCGGTTATCATGTAACCCTTGAGCTTGAAAAAATCTTTGGGCATCAGCTCGCGGCCTTCTTCTTTGCATGTCTTTTTGGCTTTCAGGTAACGGAAAACCATCTTCAGCGGAATTTTCGTTTTCTTACCTGATCCTTTTGAACTTGAACCCCCTGAGCTCATTGAAGAAAAACTTTTTGAGATATAGTAGGCGACGGATGCCAATCCGAAGAAGTAATCAATGCCTTTTTCCATCCCGAGCTTGAAACCTTCCTTGTTGCGTTCCTTGAAGCTCATGTTTTCCGCTTCCTCGACGTTTGGCAGGAATTCAATGTCGGTATGCATGGCTAAAGCCCGGGGCAACAGACCGGTCGCAAATGGCAAAGGCGCCAGGCCGTATAGGAACGTGTCGTCGTTTTCAACGGTGAATTCATATTTGCGACGTGAAGACGCGAGCATGACACAGGCCATTGTATTGTCGCGGAAAGTCTCAATCATCCCGCTTGTGTATGGTGCGAGTTTGACTGGATGTTTGCCACCTTCCCAGGTCGTCTTGATCCAGATTACGGCTTTGGCAGGAAGAAGATCATCCCTTTTCAAAAGAAGGATGTCGGCATAATCCTGGTAATTTGTCAGCGGGAACTCTCTCCGGAATTCCTCGACGCTTGAAACTTCCTCTTTAAGCAAAGATTTCCCCAATGGCGATTTTTGCCATAATCTTAGCTGTTCTTTCATCAAGCGATTCTGGATCGCCATGAACTCATCTATTGTCAAATCCAAAAAGCCGCAGTACTGGTCCCATATTTCCTTTTTGCTTTTCGATTTGTAATCATCCTTAAAACTCATAATTTTCTCCTTTTAATATAACCCTTTTTACCGAACTGTAGGTAGGGATTAGAAATGGGACTTCCTGTTTGTATTCCTGATAGTCGCAAAATACCCTGACAAAAGTGAAATTGTCCTGGATGACGATGTAGATCAGGTTCATCAGTGACGAAATTGATGCGAACAATGTGAACGTGAAATCATTGAAAACGAATATCAGGCAGACATACATCAGAATGAACCACAAAACTCCGATATGTCGTGATAAGCCATACATTCCTGTTCTTATGGTCTTGGTCTGGTTGAACGAGACATAGGTCGCCTCAAACGGCAAGGCGAAAAACAGGGTGTAAATAAGCAAACTTAAAAATATAAGCGCGCAGCCGATCAAAACGATTGTCGAGCTGGTAAAAGCAATGGCATTTTTGAGCCGGAAAATCATCACGACATTGGTGATTGTGAAAATCACACTGGCCAAAAGGAAAAGTTTGTCAAGCCAGTGATTCTTGATTGTGACACTGTTGATGTCATAGATGATATAAAGACTAAAAACTCCGATTGCAACAAGGTAATAGATCATAGCGCACTCCCCCAAAAATATGATAACACTATTTTTAGTAATTTACTAATACTATCTTAAAAATATGCGCTTTTTCTATATTTTTTGTTCCTTTTCAAGAGGATATTTCGATTAATGTTACTTGGGCGTTCTAAAATAAACAAATGATTTTGTGAAAAAGACAAAATTATAAATTTCTTGTCAAGTAAAAATATTTTACATGTGTGACATAATTTAATAGTGAGTAACAAAATCGATGAGAATTTGGTGCCCGGTTTCATCGATTTTGTTTTGAAAACGGATGTCAATGAAACAATGTTTCGTCAAAATCGCATCCGGACAAGAAAAGATGAAACGAAATTGAGAAGTTGGGTTGTGCCCTTTACAAAACATTTTAAAGTTCTACAATGTAAGGAAGATAAGGAGGATTTACAATGGAAAGAAAGTTCCCAAAAGATTTTTACTGGGGCGGTTCAGTTTCTTCATTCCAGACTGAAGGTGCCCGTGATGAAGGTGGCAAAGGATTATGCATCTATGATGTCCGGCCGACCAATCCTGAATTTACCGACTGGTCGGTGGCGATCGACGCTTACCACCGCTATGATGAAGATATCGCCTTGATGAAGGAAATGGGCTTCAATTTTTACCGTTTCTCGATCTGCTGGTCAAGAATCATCCCCAACGGAGACGATGCGGTCAATGAAGAAGGGGTTAAATTCTACAGCGACCTGATCGACAAGCTGATCGCCGCAGGAATCGAGCCGATGATCACCCTGGTCCACTTCGATATGCCTTACAAGCTGGTCAAGGAACACAACGGTTTCGCTTCGCGATTTGTCGTGGACTGTTTTGAGCGTTATGCCAGAGTCTGCATCGAACGTTTCGGTGACCGGGTCAAACATTGGATGAGCTTCAATGAACAAAACCTTCACGGGATGATGCTGCGGGTATCGAATGCGGAAAAGGTGCCTGAGGGTATCAATCCGGCCAAGCATCTTTACCAAGTCAACCACAATGTCTTTATCGCCCACGCCAAAGCGGTAAGAGCGTTGCGCGAGATGCAACCGGATGCCAAGTTCTGCGGGATGAATGCGGTGACCAACTTCTATCCGGCAACCAACACTCCTAAAAACAACCTGTTTGCCTGGCAGGCATACCAATATATGAACGGATTCCATGCCGATGTCTTCACTTATGGCAAATATCCTGATTACATGGTAGCCTATCTGGAAAACCGGGGCTGGATGCCGATCTTCGAAGATGAGGATGAGGAGCTGTTGAAATATACGGTCGACTATATCGCCTTTAGCTACTACCGTTCAAACACGCTGACCGAAGGGGAATTCGACTACAAACGGCCATACCATGAAATCGTCGGGGAACATACCATCAAGAATCCCAACCTGGAAGCCAATGAATGGAACTGGGAAATCGATGCGGTTGGATTCAGGTGGACGCTTAACGAACTGGCCAACCGTTCACATCTGCCAGTGTTCGTTTTGGAAAATGGTATCGGATGGCGTGAGGATCTTGATGAAAACGGAACTGTCGAAGATGACTACCGCATCGCCTACCACCGCGACCATATCCGTGAAATGAAAAATGCGATGATCGAAGAAGGCGTGGACTGCATGGGTTATGTGACCTGGGGGCCGATCGATATCCCGGCGAGCATGTGCGACATGTCGAAGCGTTATGGATTTGTCTTCGTCAACCGGACCAACAAGGACCTGCGCGACCTGGCAAGAATCCCGAAAAAGTCGTTCAAATGGGTCAAAAAAGCTTTCGAATCTAATGGGGAAGATTTGGCTTAGGCTGTAAAAACAACAATAGGCAATCTGCCGATAATATGCTATAATACCGATGATTAAGTTGCACAATTTAAAAAACTGTATAATAGGATTATGGACGGTTGTCCGTTTGATTATGTAAAATACAAGGAGAAAAAATAATGGAAATTTTAAAATTAGCGCCGGCTTTCAAGGATTATTTATGGGGAGGGCTGAAACTAGTTGAGCAGTACTACAAGAAAAGCGACCTGGCCAAAGTGGCCGAAAGCTGGGAAATGTCAAACCATAAGGATGGTTCTTCGACTATCATCTCGAATGCCCGCCAGGGCCAAAGCTTCAGGGATTACCTGGAAGAGGTGGGGAAGGATGCCTGGGGAACCAAAGCCGCCAAGTATGACAGTTTCCCGATCATGATCAAATTCATCGATGCCAAACAGGCACTTAGCATCCAGGTCCATCCCGACGACGAATATGCCTTGAAATATGAAGGGGAATTCGGCAAGAATGAATTCTGGTATGTCCTGGAAGCCGAACCTGACGCATTCCTGTACTACGGAGTCAACCAGGATATGACCAGGGAAGAGTTCAAAGAATACATCGACAAAGGGGTTATCTGCGATTACCTGAAAAAGGTCGAAGTGAAAAAAGGCGACTGTTTCTATATCGAAACCGGAACAATCCATGCCATCGGGGCGGGAATCGTGATCGCCGAGATCCAGCAGTGTTCAAACTCGACCTACCGGGTGTTCGATTTCAACCGTCTTGGTGTTGACGGAAAACCGCGCGAGCTCCATATTGACAAAGCGGTGGCGGTGTCCAAACTGACTCCAAACGCTTCAAGCGGTGAGCCGGATGGCACAGTCGAAAAATATGACGGCTTTGAAAAGCTGCTTCTTACAGACAACAGCTACTTCAACTGCACCAAGTACGATGTGACTGATTGCGTGAAGCTTGAAGTCACAAAAGAAAGCTTCCAGGCGCTGACAATCCTTGAAGGTCAAGGTACGATCTTTGACGGGGAAACGACAATCGAACTGATCAAGGGTGACAGCATTTTCATCCCGGCCCAATCAGGTCAGGTGAGCGTTGCCGGAACCGTCAGCTTCATCCAGACCCAATTATAGACATCTCGCGATGTCTTTTTTTGCGCCTTTTCCCAGACAAAAAGGCCCGGTTTATGGCCGGGCCGGCAGGTTCATCAAATTTCAATCATAGCCACCCTGGGCTTCGGGGAGCTGTTTGTATTGTGCGGTCTCGCTTACGATTTCATGGATTCTGGCAAAAAGCTCCCGGAGCTTTAGGGCTTTGGTCTCGTCCGATCCGCTTTCATCGTCCCAGTGGATGCTTTTGGTTTTGCCATCGTAAGTGATGGTGATCGAGTAGGACTGGTACGGGGTCATATGGACATCGCTGGTTACCGTATATGTCTCAGGGTAGCTCAATATGTCGATATCTTTCATCATCTGGTATATTTCTGCCATCTTTGTGTCGCTTAAAACCAGGTCGGTCGTCACCTGGGGTGCGAGGATCAGGTCCTTGGTGTAGGTCCCCTTTATGGTGTCCAGCTGGTTTTTTTCCAGGACGCCATAATCGAGGACGAAGCCAAAGTCTTTTGGCATCGTGTCAGGCAGGGAGAAGGTGGGCTTGGAAAAAATGTTGCATGAAGTCAGGACAAAGACAAAAACGGTGAAGGTGATTATCAGGAGTTTCATTGGTTTGTTCATGGGACTGCCTCCAAAATCAAAAGATGCATCTAGGTTTATTTGGTTTTAAGGGACGACAACGGGAGGGCCGATGCCATTTCCGAGGTCATGGGGTTTGGTCTTGATATCCGGTTATCTACTATAATCATAGCACTGTGGCAGCCCAAATCAAACAGGTTTATCCCTGTTTTTATCCTTGCCATCGATGAATGTTGCAATTCGTCATAATTGCCAGGAATGTCATTGTTGTATTATAATACAGTTAGGTTTGAAAAGCTTGATGGACAACATTCAAATTAGAAAGTGGGGTGTCACTAATGATAAAGAATCAATGGTATGCGGTGCTGGAGTCGAAAGAACTCAAGAGAAACAGGCTGGTCGGGGTCACCAGACTGTCACAAAAACTCGTATTCTGGCGTGATGGTGACGGTATCGGTTGCATTTTTGACAGGTGCTGCCACCGGGGTGCGTCGCTAGGGCAAGGGGCGCTGGTGGAAAATCATGTCGAATGCCCGTTTCATGGCTTCAGGTACGACTCCAAAGGCCGGGTCACCATGATTCCAGCCAACGGGAAGGGTGCCAAAGTCCCTGAACGCTTCAAAGTGGACAGCTTTCCAGCCCGGGAGGCGTATGGATTCATCTGGGTCTGGTATGGCGATTGCAAGGACGAGCTGCCGGAGATCCAGTTCTTCGAGGAGCTCAAGACCGGCTATGCCTCCGGCGGATTTTCCGAGGTCTGGGATGTCCATTACACCCGGGCAATCGAGAACCAGCTCGACGTGGTCCACCTGCCCTTTGTCCATAAGACGACAATCGGCAAAGGGGGCAAGACCCTGGTCAACGGTCCGGTTGTCAAATGGGATGACAATCTGATGACGTTCTATGTCAAAAACGAGCAGGATCACGGCCAGATTCCCCAACGCCCCGGAGAGGTGGAGGATTACAGGAAACTTTTCCATCTCCAGCTGCTTATGCCCAATGTCTGGCAGAATGTGATCTCGGACCGCTTCAGGATCGTGGCGGTTTTCGCCCCGATTGATGAAGGCAGCACCCGGATCTATATCCATATCTACCAGAACTTCCTCAAAGCGCCACTTTTAAGCCGGGCGGTGAGCCTGATCGGTTCGCTGGGCAACCGGATTGTGCTCCACCAGGACCGCCGGGTCGTGCTTGGACAGTTGCCGATTAGAAGCGAACTGAGGATGGACGAGAACCTCATCCAGGGCGACCTGCCGATAATCGAATATCGCAAGAAAAGGGAAGCGTTGAAAAAAGCGGCAACCTCGAACCAGGGCGATGGCGCCAATGATTGAAGATAGGCCTTTTTTGGAATCGGGGATGATTTTCCTTTTTCCAAAAAGGTCTTTTTTCGTGTCCGGATTCGCAGTTCGGTTTTTACAATTCTCGCATTTGATGCTTCTTTTAGGAGGCCAAAGTGCTATAATTATTTTAGAAAACCGGATATGTCCGGATAAAACCTGGACAAACCGGAAATACCAAGGCCAAAAACAAGAGGGACATATTATGAACCAAACCGAAAAGCGCCGGGCGCAACTGATCAGGGAACTGGTAAAATTGACGGACGAAGAAATGTTCGATGAGGAATTTATCCACCTGTTGCTAAACCAGAAGCTGTCGTTGAATCCAAGCGATGACAAGAACATGACATTAGGTGAAAAGGCCGCCGACAAGGTGGCACGATTTGCCGGGTCATGGGCATTCATCTTCTCGTTTGTATCCTGCATCGTGATCTGGATAATCATCAATCTTCTCATGATGGCCGATGCCTTCGACCAGTATCCCTTCATCCTGCTCAACCTGATTCTTTCATGCGTGGCGGCCATCCAGGCGCCACTTATCATGATGAGCCAAAACCGCCAGGAGGCCAAGGACCGCGAACGGGCGGAGAATGACTTCCGGGTCAATCTTAAAAGCGAGGCCATCATCGGGGACCTCCATTCCAAGATGGAGGAGGTATTGAAAACCCAGCATCGCATAATCATGGAACTCGAACAACTCAAGAAACAGGATGAAAACTCGAACACCAAATTTCCCAATTAGACAACCCATTAAGCCGATATTGATTGAACAATCGCCAAAACAGGGAGGCCACCGTTATGAAATCTTCAAGGCCAAAAAGCTGGCTGCAATGCAAAGACAGGCAGTGGAGGAAGCCCTGTGCTTTGGCTGGATCGACGGCAAGATGTTTCGCGTCGATGAAGAGCGGTTCATCATCTTTATGACACCGCGGGCTCCCGGGAGCGTCTGGTCGAAAAACAACCGGGACCGCGTTGAGGCTCTGATGGCAAAAGGAATGGTGCATGAATCCGGACTTGAAAAGATCAGGATGGCCCAGGCCAACGGCCAATGGGAAAAAGCGTACAGTGCCAGGAGTGCTCCCCTTATTCCCGGTGACCTGCTCGAAGCCCTGAAAAGACAGGAAGGCGCGCTGGAAAACTTCAATGGGTGGACCAACAGCCAGCAGCTTGGTGCAATCTTCTGGCTCGACCAGGCCAAACGGCCCCAAACCCGGACGAAGCGGATTGAAAGGATCGTCGTTGCCGCCTGGAACAATCTTCCTTTAAGGTAGCCGATGACATTGACGACAAATCATCGCACTAGTTTATTTGAATCATTTTCAAATTGGATCTGCATATCGAGGAGATGATATTATGGCATTATTTGACAGCAAACTCAAAGATCGCAGCGGCAATGTGATCTACAAGGGCAAACTCAAGGATGGCAAACCCCATGGCCAGGGAAGTGCATATTCGCCCGATGGAGTGAAGACTTACCAGGGAGAATGGGAATATGGCCTGCAAAAAGGCCGGGGTATCCAGTATTACAAGGACGGGTCCAAAGAGTATGAGGGCGAATGGCTTATCGGCAAACCCAACGGCTATGGCATCCTTTATGACAACAAGGGATCCAAGGTATATGCCGGCCGGTTTGCCGACAACATGTTCCAGGGTGATGGCATCAGCTATTATCCAAGCGGCATGAAACAATATGAGGGCACCTTTGTCCAGTCCAAGCCCGCCGGCTATGGCACAAGTTACCATGAAAACGGCAATATCGCCTGCCAGGGCAGCTGGGAAAACGGCCACGCGCAGGGTGAGGCTCTTAGCTTCCACGAAGATGGCAGCAGACAGTACGAAGGAAGCTTCGATAAGGGGCTCTATCACGGTTATGGGGTCCTGTATGACCGTGCCGGCCGGGTGGTCTTTCAGGGCCAATTCGAAAACGGCCGGATAATAGGCCCGGCCAAGTCCGATAGGGTCCTGGCAAAAGAAGAAGCTTCAAGCCTGCCAGGAGGGGAATTGCGCGATGAAAACGGCAGCCTCGTTTACCGGGGCAACCTGGAAAACGGGGTCCGCTCGGGCATGGGGATCTCATATTACAAAGACGGAACCAGGGAATACGAGGGTTCCTGGCATGACGACAAACACCATGGCTATGGCAAGATGTACCGGCCGGGCGGATCGCTCTGGTTTGAAGGAAGTTATGTGGCCGGCGTGGAAAACGGATACGGAGTGCTCTATTCTTCGCTTAGTGGCCGGAAGGTCAAAGAAGGCAACTTTGTTGACGGAGTCCTTTCAGGAGAGGGGATATCCTACTTTGAAAGTGGCGCCAAGGAATATGAGGGCAGCTGGAAGGACGGGAAAAAGGACGGCCAGGGGACTTTATACAACCAGGACGGGACAGTTGGCTACAGCGGCAACTGGGTCAATGACATGAGCGGTGACCAACTGAAGGAAAAGACCGGTTCTATCTATGAATCCGGCGAACTCAGGTACCTCGGCGAGATGCGCAATGGCCTGCCTGATGGCCGCGGGACATCCTATTATTCATCCGATGCCCGGGAATATGTGGGCGACTGGGTCAATGGCAAAAAAAGTGGCGAAGGGACGATGTACACCCTGCCGGGTGAAAAATATTATGAAGGATTCTGGCTTGACAATGAATGGACTGCGGGAACCTGGTATTATGACAACGGCATAAAGCGTTACGAAGGTGATTTTGCCAGCGGCCACCGCTACCACGGTTATGGGATATCCTATTATAGAAACGGCAACGTCGAATACAAGGGGATGTGGAACCATGGCATGAAACAGGGAAGAGGAACTTTGTATGACGAGTCAGGCAATGTCATTCATGAGGGGTTGTGGCAGTTGGACAAACCGGCCGGCAAGCAAACGGATCTTTGACAGAGGTAAGATAGGGGCGTTCTTTGTGGGACCGGGAAGAAAAAGTCAAAATGATTTTTTCCAATCGCTCAAGTTCCGGGACTTTTTGCTTTACAATCCGATGCGGGCGTGATAATATGACGTCGCTGGTTGAAGCCAAACCCAGGATAAAAAACTTTCGAAAGAAAAGTTATATCGAAGATGGCTCCGGCCGTCTTTTTTGATTGAACGATTTTATATTAAGGAGCTAACCAATGAACAATCTTACTTTGAAAAACCTGCTTGTCAACGGCCTGATCGCCGCCACCTATGCAGCCTTGACGATACTCATCTATCCCTTGTCTTATGGAGCGATCCAGATGCGGATTTCCGAAATCATGGTCTTTCTGGCTTTCTACAACAAGAAATTCATCCCGGGTCTGACCCTGGGCTGTCTTATCGCGAACATCCCGTCGACCTTGGGGGCGATGGACATGGTCTTTGGCACAGTCTCGACTTTGATCGTGACAATTTTGATGTACAAGATTGACAACCGCTTTTTGGCGGCATTTGCCGGAGCTCTTGTGACCGGCGCGATCATCGGCTGGGAACTTTCGATTGCTTTTGGGATCCCGTTTCTAATCAACGCCTTTTATGTCTTTGTGGGCGAAGCCATCATCCTTGCCATCGGCGCCTTTGCCTTTGGCATCATCGAGAAAAACCAGGCTTTCATCAATCTGGTCAGGGAGTAGAAAAAAATACCGCAGCGTGCGGTATTTTTATTTTTTCAGTTTGCGGTATTTGTGTTCGGGCAGGGAGATAAGCACCTGGGTGTAAGGCGGAATCGAGTTGGTGATGAAACTGTTGCCTCCGATCACGCTGTTGTGGCCGATCACGGTTTCGCCGCCAAGCACGGTCGTGTTGGCATACAGGACGACATTATCCTCGATGGTCGGGTGGCGTTTTACCCCTTTGAGGCCTTGGCCTTTGGCGGTCGACAGGGCCCCGACGGTGACTCCCTGGTAGATCTTGACATGGTTCCCGATCTGGGCGGTCTCGCCGATGACGATTCCGGTACCGTGGTCGATCATGAAATATTCACCGATGGTTGCTCCCGGGTTGATGTCGATCCCGGTGCGGCTGTGGGCCTCTTCCGACATCATTCTAGGAATGAAGGGAACCTTGGCCTTGTAGAGCTCATGGGCGATCCGGTAGACGAAAATGGCATACAGGCCCGGATACGAGAAGATGATGCCTTCGTGGCTGTCGGCAGCCGGGTCACCGTCCATCATCGCCTGGACATCCTTCATCAGCTTGGTCTGGATTTCTGGCATCTTGGTGATGAAATCCATCACGATCTCATGCGATTTTTCCTGGAGTTTGGGACAGTTTTCAGTCTCGTAGTTAAGGGCGATCTGGACCTGATTGACCATGTCCTCGTAGATGCGCGCCAGGATCG
Organism: Erysipelotrichaceae bacterium; assembly: GCA_028698185.1. Lineage (GTDB taxonomy): Bacteria > Bacillota_I > Bacilli_A > Erysipelotrichales > Coprobacillaceae > JAQVDW01. Next base: position 30,066 of record JAQVDW010000011.1, read on the forward strand.
ATCCAGCAAAATTGTCCAGGGAATTGAATTTGGGATTTTCCGGTCCGAAGAATCCCGGGAACATCAGGCGGCGGATATCCTTCATAGTATCCAGCACCGCCTTTAGATTTGGCAGTTTATAACAATGGCGCTCATCGAAATCCTCATAGCCGCGGTAATTGCGGGCGAGTTCCTTCGCGATCACATTGATATCTTCTTTTGTCTTATTACTCATGCTTTCACCTCTTAGACAATTATAACCCATCCTCAATGAAATTGAAAATGATTAGTAAAAATTATTCTAAATGTCCAGCAGTCCGGCGATGTCGTCGGACGAATAGATTTCCAAACCGGCCTGTTCGAGCGACTCTGCGGCGATTCCATTGCCGGGAATCAGGGTTCTAGAAAAGGTGCCATCATAGATCAGACCGTAGCCACATGAGGGTGAACGGGCCTGAAGCAGGGCCTTGTGGCAGTCGCAGATCCGGGCGATCTTCACAGATTGCGCGGCGCCATTGAAAAACTCCCGGTCGAAGTTCTGGCCATCCTGGTTGAAAACGTGGCCCGATTTCAATTCGACGGGTTTTCTGGGGGTGGCCATGCCCCCGAGGATTTCGGGACATACCGGTATCAGGTTGTATCTGGCCTTGAGCTCTTCGAGCCCCTTGATCAGGTTGTTGTTGCCATCATAACGGCAGTCAACGCCAAGCAAACAGGCGCTGATAAGCAGATTTTCCATATGTCTTCTCCTTTTTTCAATTGTACCATAAAAGGCCGCTTGAATAAACACTGAGAATTTTCGCTTGCGATCATCTGGCTTGGGGGTGGGAAATTGGATAATCCAGACCAGGAATTTCAAAGGAGAGATCAATGAAAACTTTTTTAGAAAGTTGTTGCGTTTTTTCCATGAGCGAAGCCGCCCCAAAAAGGATCTTCGTCCGCCAGGATGAGAAGAATCCGCCGAGCTTGTTTCGATCCGGTCGAATCCCTTTTTCCATGCCCAATCAAAAAAATCCCGGGAAGAGGCTAAGGAGATGCAGGCTTTAGACAAGTGTCATCTGGGTTATTGGAGCACTTTTTTCTTTACAAACGGCGGTTAAATGCTATAATACGAATGAAAATATAAGTCTTCAGGGCAGGGTTTGATTCCCGACCGGCGGTGACAGTCCGCGAGCGCAAGCTGAGTAGGTGCGATTCCTACACCGACAGTAAAGTCTGGATGGAAGAAGATATGACATCTTTTTTTGCCGTTCATGGAGACAGGTCTTTTCATGATATTTTTATTTTAAGGAGATGTTTATGGAAATTACGAAAACCAAAACTTTAGTAACCCTGGCCATGCTTTCGGCCCTGGGCGCGTTGTTGAACCTGATTGAGATCCCGTATCCATTGGCCCCATGGCTGATGATCGACCTGGCGGAAGTCGTGGTCCTGGTCGCCTTTTTGATGCACGGGTTCAAAGGCGGCCTGATCGTATCGGTGGCCAAATTCTTCGTTTCCCTGGTTATTAAAGGTCCGGTGGGACCATTTGGAATCGGGCAGATCACGGCATTGATCGGTTCGCTGACGATCCTTGGCTTCTATATGTTATTCGACAAGGCGTTCAAGCACAAATATCTGCCGGCGATCATCGCGACGATGCTATGCTTTGCGACGGTCATGGTTGTGATCAACTACCTGTTTGTCACACCGACTTACCTGTCACAGAAATTCACATGGTACACCCAGCTGCCATATACGCTGGACATCAATGCCTTCAACGAGTATTTCAATATGAACCTGCCAAGCCTGGGCTTTCTGGGGTGGCTGGGACCTTATGGCGAGGCGATTTTCATCATCTACTTCCCTTTCAATCTGTTGAAAGGCCTGGTCACCGGATTTTTCTACCGCGTGCTAAGACCGGTCATCGTCAAAAACTTCATCAAGCAGGCCTAGCCTGCTTTTTTTCATTTGTGATTAAAGTAACAGTAGTAATTCAAATGAATGTTTGGTAAAATTAGGATAAACAACCAAAGGAGGGGTGGCCATGAAACGACCGTATTTGCGCGAATATCTGAAAATCATCAAGTTGATAATAGTGATTTCCATCGTGATTTCCCTTTTTTCGGTGTATCTCGACTTCTTTGTCCTCCACAATTCGCTGCTGCTGTCCCTGGCCGATGTCACGCTGCTGGTGACACTGGTGATTGTCCATGTGTTCTTTGAGCAGATAATCGACAACTTCCGGGTCCGCCAGGTGATTGTAGGCGGGTTTCCGCTGATCTACTTCCCGCTGGCCTGGCTGGGCTCTTCGGGCAACAACCAGATCGGGGTGCTTTACTTCTTCCTGTTTTCCTCGGTTATGATCTTCATCAATCCCACCCGGACCGGGTTTTTGGCGATTTTGATCTTGCTGCTGGAAATGATGGTGCTTATGGGTGGAGGCGGGATCCTTTTCAACCGGCCAGATTTTCTTACCGGCGGCTTCGACTGGGTGTACCTGCTGCACCTGGCGATCGTGGGGGTCTCGAACACCTTCATCATCTACAACATCATCGTCAAAAACAATGTCCTGACCGAGACCTTCTACCAGGATTCCAACCGGGATTTTCTCACCGGGGGCTACAACCGGCGTTATCTCAACGAGTACTTCGCCACAATGAATACCCAATCGCCCGCAAAAGGCGACAATTACCTGTTTTTTTGCGACATTGACGACTTCAAGATAATCAACGACAGCTTTGGCCATGACATCGGGGATCGGGTGTTGAGGCTCTTCGCCCAGGAAATCACTTCCCAGATCCGCAGCCATGACATTTTTGGCCGCTATGGCGGTGACGAATTCGTGATCGTCGTCAACAACCTGCCAAAGGATGACGTGGCCGGATTCAAGGAACGGATTGTCGAAAACTTCGCGAACAAGACCCGGCAGCAGTTCGGTTTCGAAGTCAGCGTGTCCATCGGCGCCGCCCGGGTCGATGGCAGCCTGGAAACGGCATTGAAACAAGCGGATGGGGCGATGTACCAGAACAAGACCATGAAAAAAACACCCGGGTTCTAGACTCGGGTGTTTGTCGTTCTAGACAAGCTGGTCGTTGCAATCGAAAAGATAGCGCATGAACACTCCCAGTCCGCCAATGATGGTGAAGTAGCGGTTGAGGTAGATGGCAATCATGATGGCGATCTGGTACATGATGGCATCGCTAGGCAGGGCGCCACCCAATATCTGGCCGGTCATCATCCCGGGCAGGGCCACCAGACCCAATGTCGCCATCGAGGCGATGGTCGGCTTGATGGTCAAGGTCAGGGCATTGGAAATATGGGGCTTGCAGGCCTGGAACAAAGTGGCGCCCAGGGTCAGCTCGTAATTGAGAATCTGCTGGTTGGCCTTGATGCCGTTGTAGAAGGTGTTGAGGCCCACGATATTGCCGTTGAGGACGTTGCCTAAAAGCATCCCGCCGATGGTGATCACGTAGCGGGCCGGCAGGATCCAGCCAAGGCGCAACAGAATGAAGTTGAAAAAGAAAATCAGGGCCAGATTCGGCACCATCACCGTCAAGAAAAGCGGGAAAAACAGCTTCCGGTTTTTGATCTGGATGCCTCTTAGCGTGCTGGAGGTGGCAATCAGCTCCATTACCAGGATATAGGCCAGGTTCAATAAATTATTGTCCCATTCGAATATGTATTTGAGGTAGATCCCCACCACAAAGAGCTGGACGAACATCCGGATCATCGATTGGACGATCTGGCTGTTGAGCCGGATTTCCAGAAAGCGGTTGACCATAAGGGTCGGGATCACAAGCAGGCTGAGCAAAAACAGGCCCAGATATGTTATTTGTTCCATTACCAGCGCACCTCCTTGAACTTGCCGGTCTTCAAAAAGCAACTGTCATGGGAGACGACGATGACGGTCGCCTGAAGGTTTGCCAAATAGGATGCCGTCTTGTCTTTTAGCTCCTGGTCGAGGGCCGAGGTTATCTCGTCAAGCAAAAAGATGTCGCGCTTGAGGCTCAAGGCGATCATCAACCCGAGGCGCTGGCGCTGGCCTCCTGAAAGCTTGCTTGTGTGGAGCTCGAAAAGACTTTCGTCGAATTCGAAGTATTCGAGCAGTTCTTGGTCGATCACACCATTGAAATTGTTGTGGTCGAATCCGGCAATCCGGTTGAGGACTTCCCTGACAATCCCTTCCTGGATCGTCACATCCTGGTTGACGTAGGCGTAGTTCAGGCGGACCTTTTTCAGGTCGGGATAGCTCACCGGAGCGCCGTTGAAGTAGTACCCGCCCGAATCGGCTTTCACAAAGCCAAGCAGGATCGACAGCAGGGTCGATTTGCCCCGGCCCGACTTGCCGGTGATCAATATTTTATCACCGGAGTTGACTTTTAGGTTGAAATGGTCAAAAATTATATTGTCATCAAAACGCAAATTAATATCTTCGAGTCTTATCAAGCACATATCGATACCTCACTTGTTTTAAGTTTACCATTGTCTTAAAAAACATACAAGCATCTGTAATGAAAGGTGGAATCCAGATGAAAAGAGTTGCGGCATTTTTCGACATCGACGGCACGATCTATCGCGAGGGGCTGATCACCGAACTTTTCAAGAAGCTTATCAAGCATGAACTTGTCGATGAGTCGGTCTGGTATGACGGCGTCCGCCAGGTTTTCATGAAATACGACCGGCGCCAGGGTGACTATGACAGCTATCTCGATGCCATGGTCGATTCCTACACCCGCTCGATTCTCGGGGTCAACCGGATATTGATCGACCATATCGCCACCAAGGTTATCGAACAGAAGGGTGACCGGGTCTATGTCTTTTCCCGTGACCAGATCAGGTACCACAAGGCGCAAAACAACCTGCTGCTGGCCATCTCCGGTTCGCCGATCGAGCTGGTCGAGAAGATGGCCCGCAAATACGAGTTTGACGATTACCGGGGCACCATCTATGTGACCGACGATTCCAACTGCTACACCGACCAGATCATCCCGATGTGGGACAGCGTCTCCAAGTCCAATGCCATCAAGAAGCTGGTAAAAAAGTACGGCATCGACCTCGAGCAGTCGTATGCGTACGGGGACACGGTGGGCGACTTCACAATGTTCAAGATGGTGGGCCATCCCTACGCCATCAATCCGACCAAGGCGTTGCTCAAGATGATCTACGAGGATGAACAGGTGGCCAAAAAGATCAAGGTCATTGTCGAACGCAAGAACGTGATCTATGAAATAAAGATGTCCGATGTCAAATTTCTTGACCTCGAGTAGCCAGGGGCAACCCTGGTTTTCTTGTTTATCTGACCGGATTTACGAACATCCTAAAAAAGCTTTACAAATTTGTCGTAATAATATATTATCGTAATGTTTTTCAAAGGAGAGCATACAATGGAAAAAAATAAATTCAGCAGCCGGATAGGTTTTGTAATGGCCGTGGCCGGCAGCGCGGTGGGATTGGGAAATATCTGGCGTTTTCCCTATCTTGCGGCGAAATACGGGGGCGGGACGTTTTTGATCGTCTATATCGCCCTCGCCTTGACAATCGGGTTCACCCTGCTTGTCTCGGAGACGGCAATCGGCCGGATGACGGGTGCCCCAAGCCCGATCAAGGCCTACCGCCAGCTTAAAGCCGGCAAGCTGCGCTTTGGCGGTTACATCAACGCCCTTGTTCCCATCCTGATTTTGCCTTATTACAGCGCAATCGGCGGATGGGTACTGAAGTACTTCTACGAGTACCTTACCGGCAACTCCCAGGCTCTGGTTGCCCCCGATTACTTTGGCAGCTTCATTTCAAATCCCCTGCAGCCAGTCATCTTCCTGATGGCTTTTACCGGAATCTGCTACGCGATCATCACCCAGGGAGTCAAGGACGGCATCGAGAAGATGTCGCTGATATTGATGCCCGTGCTGATCGTCCTGGCGGTTTTCATCTCTGGTTACACCCTGACGACTCCAGGCGCGATGGAAGGGGTCAAATACTACCTTTCGATCAAACCGGAATATTTCAACATCTCGACCGTGGTTGCGGCTTTGGGACAGATCTTCTATTCCCTTTCGATCGGGATGGGAATATTGATCACTTTTGGTTCCTATATGGACAAGAAGGATGACCTGGAATCTTCGATCGGGCAGATTGAGATCATGGACACCCTTATCGCCTTTCTGGCGGGGATGATGATCATCCCGGCGGTCTTCGCCTTTTCCAATGGAGCCAACGTGGCGGCTGGTCCGTCATTGATGTTCATCACCCTGCCGCAGGTCTTCGCATCGATGGCCTTTGGCAATATCGTCGGCCTGGTCTTCTTCTTGCTCGTGTTCTTTGCGGCTTTGACTTCGGCGGTTTCCCTGTACGAGGCCAATGTCGCCATCGTCGAGGAAGTGTTCCAGATCGGCCGCAAAAAGGCGAACCATATGTTGTTTGTCTGGACATTTGGCATCGGGATGCTGGTCGCTTTGGGATTCAACGTGCTTTCGTTTGTCCAGGTGGCGGGAATGTCGATTCTCGACATGCTTGACTTTGTGACCAACTCGATTTTCATGCCAATTGGAGCCCTGTGCACCGTATTGCTTATCGTCTTTGTGGTCAAGACCGACAAGATCGTCGCGGAAGTCAAGGTTTCATCAAAATTCATCCGCGAGAAAGTCTACCGCTTCTTGGTGAAGTACATCGCCGCCCCGGCTTTGATCGTCATCCTGGTAAGCTTCATCCTGGCCTCGCTCAAGATCATCTCGATCTGATTTGCCATCCATTTCCCCGATGGGGGCGCTATGAATATGAAAAATGCCTTTGCATCATGCAAAGGCATTTTTTCATATCAGATCGATGTCGCAGTAATTGGCTTTGAGGGTCTTGATCAGGGTTTCGACCCGTTCGTCCTTGATTTTATAGAAGATCGTGTTTCCCTGCTTCTCGCTATCCACAATGCCGTGGGCCTTGAGGGTTGCAAGATGCTGCGAGATGGCGGGCTGGGAAAGGTGGGAAAGCTTGACGTGGAGCTGGGTCACGTTCATGCTTTGCTGGATCAGGTAGCAGACAATCAGGAGGCGGTTTTCATTGGCAAGGACCTTCAAAATCCCGGCGACTTCTTTTGCTTGTGAAATCATTATCTTTCTCCTTGACAAAATATTATAAGTATATTAGTATATGCTTATAAACTAAATATATATTTCACAAAAGGAAATGTCAATAGTTATGGAGGACTTTATGAAAAAAACTTTAATTGTCGGCGGAGTTGCCGGTGGCGCTTCGGTAGCGGCACGTCTGCGTCGGGTTGATGAGAGTGCAAACATCATCATGTTTGAAAAAGGCGAATATATCTCATTTGCCAACTGCGGTTTGCCTTATTATATCGGAGGGACCATCCAGGAGCGGGGCAAACTGCTTGTCCAGACCGTGGAGGACATGTCGGAAAAATTCAATCTCGACATCCGCATCCTTAGCGAAGTGGTGAGGATCGACCGCGAAGCCAAGACGGTCACTGTGCGCAAAACGGATACGGGCGAAGAGTATGAAGAGTCATACGACAACCTGGTGCTTTCACCAGGGGCCTCACCGCTTAAACCGAATATTCCAGGAATCAACCAGTGCACGAACCTGTTCACTTTGCGCAACATTCCCGATACCGACACCATCAAGTCGTATGTGGGCATCCATGATGTCAAAAAAGCGGTTGTCATCGGCGGGGGCTTCATCGGTCTGGAAATGACCGAGAACCTGGTCGATCTGGGAATCGATGTGACCCTGGTCGAGATGTCGAACCAGGTCATGGCGCCAATCGATATCGAAATGGCGGCCCAGGTCCACGACCATCTCCAGGAACACGGGGTCAACCTGGTCCTTGAAGACGGTGTGGCAAGCTTCGCCGATGAAGGAAGACAGGTCATCTTGAATTCCGGACTGGCCCTGCAGAGCGATCTGGTCATCCTGGCCATCGGGGTCGCTCCCGAGACAAGATTCGCCGCAGCTGCCGGTCTCAAGGTCAACGCCCGCGGGGCATTGATTGTCGATGAGTATATGCGCACCAACGACGAATCGATCTACGCTTTGGGTGATGCCGTGGCAATCAAGGATTTCGTCAATCAGGAAGAGACGATGATTCCGCTGGCCTGGCCGGCCAACCGCCAGGGCCATATCGTTGCCGACAATATCGCCGGAATCAAGGCTAGATACAATGGAACCCTGGGTTCTTCGGTTGCCAAGGTGTTCGATCTGACCGTGGCGTCGACGGGAAACAATGAGAAGGTGCTAAAAGCCAAAGGCATCGAATACCAGGTGCTTCATATCCATCCCGGTTCGCATGCGAGCTACTACCCGGGAGCCTTCCCGATCCATCTCAAGTTGATCTTTGGCAACAATGGTGAGCTTTATGGGGCCCAGGCCGTGGGAATGGACGGTGTCGAAAAACGGATCGATGTCATCGCGACAGCGATCAAAGGAAAACTGTCGGTTTACGACCTTCCCGATCTTGAACTGTGTTACGCGCCACCTTATTCATCGGCCAAGGATCCGGTCAATATGGCGGGCTATGACGCGAGCAACATGCTTGATGGTCTGGTGAAGACGATCCAATGGCATGAGATCGACGATGTTGCCAGCCAGGGCGGTTTCATCCTCGACGTCCGCGAAGACTTCGAGCTCGCGACGGGATATATTGAAAATTCCGTGAACATTCCCTTAGGACAGATCCGCGCCAATCTCGACAAGCTGCCCAAAGACAAGACCATCTATGTCTACTGCCAGGTGGGCCAACGCGGTTACGTTGCCGCTAGGATGCTAAGCCAGTCAGGCTTTGAAGTGGTCAACCTTGACGGGGGCTACAAAACTTATAAGAATGTGAAATTCTGCCGCGTTGACAAGGAACCGGTAATCATCGACCAGGAGGCCAAAGAAGTGCATGAAACAAAAGCCAATTTAGATATGACCGATGTCAAGGTGACAATCGACGCCTGCGGGCTGCAATGTCCAGGACCGATCCGGCGCGTCTTCGAAGAGATGCAAAAGCTCGAAAACGGACAGATCATGGAAGTCAAAGCGACCGATCCGGGATTCAACAAGGATATCGTATCTTGGTGCAAGAACACCAAAAACACAATCCTTTCCAAAGAAACCGACCCGAAAACAAAAGTGACCACCGTCAAGATTGTCAAGGGAATGTATGGTGATTCAATGGTAACTGGTGCCCCTGCCAAATTGGTTGAAGGCAAGAACGGTTCGACCATGGTTGTCTTCTCGGGTGATCTCGACAAGGCTATCGCCTCATTCATCATTGCGACCGGAGCGGCTTCTATGGGTAAAGAGGTGACAATGTTCTTCACCTTCTGGGGCCTCAATGTCATCAAGAAAAGAAACAAACCACGCGTGAAGAAGGATATCGTTTCAAAAATGTTCGACTTCATGCTCCCTGACCATGCCGGAAAACTGCCGCTTTCACAGATGCAGATGTTTGGCATGGGACCGGCGATGATCAAATACATCATGAAAAAGAAAAATGTCGACACCCTCGAACAGCTGATGGAGAATGCCATGAAACTCAATGTCAAATTCGTGGCCTGCGCCATGTCCTTGGATCTGATGGGCATCAAGGAAGAAGAGTTGCTTGATGGGGTGGAAGTGGCCGGAGTCGCTTCATACCTGGCAGCTGCCGACGAATCGAATATCGACCTCTTCATCTAACAAGGAGCCTGCGGGCTCTTTTTTTGCGGTGCCATGCCGATTTGTCCTTGAAGAAACAAATTGTCACCTGTATAATTAGATGTGACAAGGGAGGAATTCACATGAAAACGGAATATAAAACCTTGGCGCATATCCGCCATCAAGTATTTGAAGAAGTGGCCAGGATCGCCTACAACGGCAACGATTTTTCGCAGATCGAATCGCTGCCTTACAAGATAATACCCGGGGAGGTGGCGACTTATCGCGACTCCATCTTTCTCGAGCGGGCCATCATCGGCGAGCGAATCCGCTTGGCCATGGGGCTAAGTCTCCGTCCGGTGGCGATGCCCGAACCGATCTCCAAGGACATCGAGGAGGCGCTGATTGCGGAAAAATACTACGAGCCGCCGCTGATCAACGTCATCAAGTTCGCCTGCAACGCCTGCAAGACCAAGGGGTATGAGGTTTCCAACGGCTGCCAGGGCTGCCTGGCCCATCCTTGCATCGAAGTCTGCCCGAAAAACTGCATCAGCTTCGTCAACGGCAAGGCGTTCATCGACCAGGATAAATGCATCAAATGCGGCCTGTGCCACCAGGCCTGTCCGTACGGGGCCATCCTGAAACACGAACGGCCCTGCGCCCTGGCGTGTGGCATGGATGCCATCGGCTCCGACGAGTTCAACCGGGCCGATATCGACTACGACAAATGTGTCAGCTGCGGGATGTGCCTGGTCAACTGTCCGTTTGGGGCAATCGCCGACAAGTCGCAGATCGTCCAGCTGATCCAGGCGATCAATTCGAACCATGAGGTCATCGCCGTCGTGGCGCCTTCATTCGAGGGACAGTTCGGCCGCAACATCACTTTTGGGGCTTTCAAGCAGGCCATGAGACAAAGCGGCTTCGCTGATGTGGTCGAGGTGGCGATCGGCGCCGACCTTTGCACCATCGAGGAAGCCGAGGACTTTTTGCACAAGGTCCCTTCCAGCCAGCCGTTCATGGCGACATCATGCTGTCCGTCATGGTCGATGATGGCCAAGAAGCAGTTCCCGGAATTCGAAGGCTACATCTCGATGGCCCTCACGCCGATGGTTTTGACCGCCAGGCTGGTACGGGAATCGCATCCCGATGCCAAAATCGTCTTTGTCGGGCCGTGCTCGGCAAAAAAACTCGAAGCTTCGCGCAAGTCGGTCCGTTCTGAAGTCGATTTTGTCATCACCTTCGAGGAACTCGCGGGGATGTTCTCGGCTAAAGATATCGACATCACCAAAATCGATGATGCAACAGGGCTTGACAACTCCGCGACAAGGGACGGCCGGGGCTTTGCGGTCGGTGGCGGGGTCGCCAATGCGGTGGCCAACCTGATCAAGAAGAAAAACCCGGAAATGGATGTCAAGATCAAAAGCGCCGATGGCCTGCGCGAGTGCAACCAGATGCTTAAGGATGCCAAAAAGGGGCTTTATGATGGCTATCTGCTTGAAGGAATGGGATGTCCGGGCGGCTGCGTGGCCGGAGCGGGATGTTACTCGAATTCAAGGATGTCCGCATTGGCGGTAAAAAAGGCGGCCGGGGCATCCCAGCTCAAGACCAGCGACGAGTCGATCTATTCCGATTATCTCTATCTGCTAAGTGGAAACGAAAAAAAATGAGGCCGGCAGCCGGCCCCATCGGGGATGAATGATGAAGAGAATAGACTATAACGCCCCGGTTGTCCTGAGCTTCTTTTTCCTGAGCTTTTTCGCCCTGGTGCTTGGCACCGTGACCAGGGGCAATTCCAATATTCTTCTGTTTAGCGTCTACCGGGCGCCCTTGACCAATCCGCTGACGTTTTTCAGGATTTTTGCCCATGTGCTAGGCCACAGTTCGCTAAGCCACTTCTCCTCGAACATGATGCTCTGGCTCATTGTCGGGCCCAACCTCGAGGAAAAGTACGGTTCAAAAAATCTGGCGACGATGATCGTGATCACGGCCGTTGCCACCGGCATCATCCAGATGCTGTTTTTCCCGACCATCCTGCTTGGGGCCAGCGGGGTCGTCTTCATGGCGATCATCCTGGCTTCGTTTGGCAGGATTTCAAACGGGAAGATCCCGATGACTCTGGTCATGGTTGTCTTGATTTATCTTGGCAATGAGATCTATCTGGCGCTTTTTGTCAACGACAATATTTCCCAGATCACCCATATCGTGGGCGGATTGCTCGGGATGGTTTTCGGTTTTTATCTAAATCCTAGCCAAAAATGACAAGCAAGCCCATCATCAATATCAAAGATATCAATGTAGAAAGTGTCGCCACAATCGGCGGCACCTTGCTTTTGGCGTCGATGGCGATGCTGTAGATGACCGCGATGACCGGGGTCGGGGTGACCAGGGCCAAAGCGATGATCAACTTGGCGGTAGATTCGATTGGAAGAACCATGAACAGGGCGAGGATGGCCAGGTTCCCGGCGTATTTGGCCACCAGTGTCTTGAAGACCGATTTGAGTGCGGCCTTGTCGAGGGTGAAATTGAGCTTGATCCCGATCAAAGCCATGCACAAAAACGAATTGGCGGCTGCGGGAATTGCGGCGATATCGATGACCCGGGTCGGCAGGACGATGCCCAAAAGCCCCAGGGCGATCATGAAAAAGTAGGTCATGAAGGGAATCGAACGGACGCAGTGGCCTATGATCTGCCTGATCAGCGATCCGCCGCTTTTGTTTATCTGCGCCAAAGCCAGGGCGTTGTTGCCCCCGAAGACCATCAGCGAATTCCCGATGTCGAAGAAAATCAGGTACATGATGGCCCAGGTCGGAAAGATGCCCGAGACAATCGGCATCAAGAACAACCCGTTGTTGTAGCCCGACGCATTGATCATCGAGATGGCCCGGATGTTTCCGGGTTCTTTTCGGTTGATAAGATAAGCCACGCCGTTGACGACAAACGGACCGGCCAGCCCCAAAAAGATGTAGGGAACCAGACCCCATGAAAGAGTGATGCCGTTGGTCGCGGTGATCAAGAAGGCCGGCAGGGTCACCTTCATGACGATGTGGCTGAGCATCACCCCGTCGCTTTCCTTGACGACTCCGGCCCGCTTGATGGCGTAGCCGATGATTATGATCGAGATGAAACTGATCATTTTAAAAATCATTGCATTCATATGAACCTCCTTTTTGTAATATGAATTATAGCGTATCTCGCCGCTTTTGGCATCGATTTTTACAATCTGAAAAACCAAAAGGGAATCAGAGCCGATTGATAAGGTGGATTGTTTGACTTAAGTATCTTAAAAAGTATAATTAAAATAAGGAGGGACTTACATGAATCTCGAAGAAGTAATGAAATATGACAATTTTGTAGTTCTGGGCAATACAATCGACAAGAACAAATACGCCTGCAAGATCAAGAACCGGCTGCTTGATTGCGGCTACAATGCCGTGGGCGTCTATAAGGAACTCGAGTCATTGAATGACGTGGATTTCGATATCGAGGTCCTCGATCTTTGCATCAACCATCATCTAGGTATCAAGTTCCTAAAAGAAAACAAGAAGCCGATCAAAGTGGTGGTGATCCAGCCCAATGCCGGATCTAAGGAAATCACGGATTTTCTTGACGATAGGGGGATCCCCTATATAGACGGCTGCCTGCTTGTGGGCTGCTCGCTGCTAAACAAACATATAAAAGGGAGGATAACCAATGAATAAGATTCTTGTGTGTGTCGAACCGGAAGAAGAAACCAGGGTCGCCCTGATTCCCGCCGACATCAAAAAGCTGATCGCCATGAACCTTGATGTCGCCGTTGTCTCTGGTGCGGGAGTGAAATCAGGTTTCAGTGACGATGACTATGTCCAAGCGGGGGCAACAATCGTCGCCACCAATGAGGAAGGCTACAGCGTATCCGATATTGTTGTGCGGATCATCAAGCCCGATTCGGTGGCGGGATTAAGCGAAAATACCCTCCACGTGAGCTATCTCGACCCGTTCAATGAAAAGCAACTGCTAAGCGAAATGGTCGCCCAAAAAGTCCAGGCGGTATCGCTGGAAATGATTCCAAGGACCACCCTGGCCCAGAAAATGGATGTCCAGTCATCGCAGACGTCCCTGGCGGGCTATGTCGCGGTTGTCAATGCGGCAACCAAGCTGCCCAAGATTTTTCCGATGATGATGACTCCGGCAGGAACGATTTCTCCAGCCAAGGTTTTCATAATCGGCGTGGGCGTGGCCGGATTGCAGGCTATCGCGACCGCCAAACGGCTCGGGGCGCGGGTCGAAGCTTTCGACACCCGTCCGGTAGTCGAGGAACAGGTCAAGTCGCTTGGAGCCAAATTCGTCAAGATCGATCTGGGCGAAATGGGGCAGACCGAGCAGGGCTATGCCAAGGAGCTGACCCCTGAGCAGATCGCCATCCAGCGCGAAGGACAGGCCAAGGTCTGCGAAAAGTCGGATATCGTCATCACCACCGCCAAGCTGTTTGGCCGCAAGGCACCGATTCTGGTGACCGAAGCGATGCTCGACCGGATGGCGCCGGGATCGGTCGTGGTCGATATGGCGGTTTCAACCGGCGGCAATGTCGAAGGTTCGCGCCTTGACCGGGATGTGATCAGGCCCAATGGCGTCCGGATAATATCGGGCGACATGCTTGAACGCCAGGTCCCTTATGATGCATCCAAAATGCTTTCAGGCAACATCTTTTCCTTCTTGAGCCATTTCTATGACAAGGAAGCCAAAGTTGTCAAAGTCGATTTGGAAGATGAAATCATGAAAGGATGTCTGATCACCCAAGGCGGCCAGATCATCCATGACTGGTTCAAAGAAAAGAAACAATAGGAGGGCATGTTATGAGTATCATGTTAATATTCGTCTTTGTGATCGCCGGCTTTTTGGGAGTCGAGCTGATCTCCAAAGTCCCATCGCAACTGCATACCCCTTTGATGTCCGGGACCAATGCGATTTCGGGGATCACCATCGTCGGGGCCATCTCGGTGGCCGCAATCAACATCCCCGGAACGGTCGGGAATATCCTGGGCTTTCTGGCAATTGTCCTGGCGACCATCAATGTGGTCGGTGGTTACCTGGTGACCGACAGGATGTTGGGGATGTTCAAGAAAAAGGGGGATGACAAATAATGAACAGCACAGTTATCGCGCTTTTGTATATCGTTTCGAGCGTCTTTTTCATCCGGGGCATCAAGCTTTTGGGGAAAACGGCGACCGCCCGCAAGGGCAACCAGATTTCCGCGATCGGGATGGCCATTGCGGTAGTCACCGTAATGATCCAGAAGGAAGTCATGGGTTCATGGTCTTCGAACATCATGGCCAATGGTTATTTCTACATAATCGTGGCCATTGCTTTGGGATCGCTTATCGGGGCGATCTGGGCAAACAGGGTCCAGATGACCGGAATGCCAGAGCTTGTGGCATTGTTCAACGGGTTTGGCGGCTTGTCATCGCTTCTGGTGGCGCTGTCGCAGTATGTGTATGAAAGTTCCAACGCCATCGCCCATGATCTGATCACCGGGATTTCGCTGGGGCTGACCATCGCCATCGGGGCGATTGCCTTTACCGGTTCGATCGTGGCCTGGGGCAAACTCTCAGGCAAGATGTTCAAGAAACCTTTCAATGTGCCGGCCAAAAACCAGCTCAACGGTTTTGTGGCGGTGCTGGGGCTTGTTGCCATCGGTTTCTATGCCATTTCCACCAACGTCTATGGCGGAATGGTGGCGGTGCTTTTTGCCACCGGACTGTTTTTGCTTCTTGGTTTCACAATCACGATCACCATCGGCGGAGGGGACATGCCCGTTGTCATTTCCCTGCTTAACTCGCTTTCGGGAATCGCGGCGGCCTTTGCCGGTTTCACCATCAACAACACGGTTCTTGTCGTGGCCGGATGTCTGGTCGGGGCTTCGGGTCTGATCTTGACTTTGATCATGTGCAAGGCCATGAACAAGTCGCTTCTCGCCCTCCTTTTTGCAACCGCGAGCGGGGCCAAAAAGTCCCAGGCGGCCGGGGAAGCCAAGGAGCCAAAAGCGGCGAGCGTCGAAGATGCCTATCTGGTGCTTGAAGCGGCCAGCAGCGTGGTCTTCATTCCCGGATATGGGATGGCCGTCGCCCAGGCGCAACATGCGGTCAAGGAACTGGCCGAAAAGCTCGAACAAAACGGCTGCGAAGTCAACTTCGCGATCCATCCGGTTGCCGGGCGGATGCCGGGGCATATGAACGTCCTGCTTGCCGAAGCTGACGTGGCTTACGAACAGCTCAAGACAATGGATGAGATGAATCCCCAGATGGCCAATCAGGATGTGGCGATCGTCATTGGAGCCAATGACGTTGTCAATCCGGCGGCCCTCGATGATGAAAGCTCTCCGATTTACGGGATGCCGATCATCAACGCCTTCGAGGCTCGGACCGTATTCGTTCTCAAACGGGGTAAGGGTACCGGATTCTCGGGAATCGAGAACCCGCTGTTCACCAATGACAACACCCTGATGATCTACGGGGATGCCAAAAACACCATCTCTTCGCTGGCCAGCGAGTTTGATGACGACTAAAGACAGCAAGCCTGTCTTTTTTTGCGTAAAGGGCAAATTTAGGGATAAAGCCAAGCGATAAGGCAAATTGATTGTAAAAAAAGCGAACTTTGGTATAATGGGGTGACAATGGGGGTGAACCAATGAAAAATATGCGAAAATTTCTTTCTTACTACCGGCCTTATAAAAAACTGTTTGTGCTTGACATGTTCTTCGCCCTGGTCGGGGCGCTGGTAACGCTGGCATATCCGCTGGTGACCAGATACATCACCGGCGAGTTTCTGTCCGCGAGCGAACTGCAGCTAGGGACGCTGGCGATCTTTGTGGCAGTCTATGTCGCACTGGTTGTCATCGAGTATTTCTCGAACCTTTTCATCACGAATTACGGCCACAATATGGGGGCCTATATGGAAAGCGACCTGCGCGACGAGCTGTTCGAGCATTACCAGAAGCTCTCGTTTGGCTTCTATGACCAGAACAATACCGGGGTGCTCATGTCACGGATTACCAACGACCTGTTCGCCTTGACCGAACTTTATCACCATGGGCCCGAGGATATCGTGATCTCGGCAATCAAGTTTCTCGGGGCTTTTGCCATCCTGCTTTTCATCAATGTCCCGCTGACCCTGATCATCTTCTCGTTCATTCCGGTGATGATCATCTTCATGTTGCGGTACAATTCCAAGATGAAGCAGGCCTTCAAGGCCAACCGGGCGAAAATCGGGGATATCAACGCCCGGGTCGAGGACAACCTTGCAGGTATCCGGGTGGTCAAGAGTTTTTCCAACGAAGCCGACGAGATCGAAAAGTTCTATCAGTCCAACCAGCGATTTGTCAAGACCAAGGAGGACAGCTATTACTACCTGGGCCGTTACTTTTCCGGGCTGACCGCCTTCACGAGCCTCATCTCGGGGACGACGCTTTTTGCCGGGGCCTTTTTCGTGGCCCGGGGCAGCATCTCCCTGCCTGATCTGGTGGCCTATATCATGTACAGCGCCAATCTGATCGATCCCATCAAGCGGTTCATGAACTTCACCGAGCAGTTCCAAAGCGGGATAACCGGCTTCGAAAGATTCATGGAGATCATCGAGGTTAAACCGGACATCGAGGACAGACCGGATGCGGTTGTCCTCAAGGATGTAAAAGGGGTGATCGATTTTAAAGATGTGGCTTTTCGCTACAACGACAAGAGCGACTATGTCCTCAAGAACCTTGATTTGCATCTCGACAGCGGCGAGTATATCGCCCTGGTCGGGTCTTCGGGAGCCGGCAAGACGACCATCTGTTCCCTGCTGCCCCGGTTCTATGAGATAACCAGCGGCAAGATCACCATCGATGGCACCGACATCAGGGACGTCACCCAGGCAAGCCTGCGGGCGAATATCGGGATTGTCCAGCAGGATGTCTACCTCTTCACAGGAACGATCATGGACAACATCCGCTATGGTGATCTTGATGCCAGTGACGAGGAGGTCATGGCGGCGGCCAGGCAGGCCAATGCCCACGAGTTCATCATGGAACTCGAAAACGGCTACCAGACCGATATCGGCCAGCGGGGGGTACGCCTTTCTGGCGGACAGAAACAGCGCATTTCGATTGCCCGGGTGTTCTTGAAAAATCCGCCGATCCTCATTTTCGATGAGGCGACCAGCGCCCTTGACAATGAGAGCGAACGGATCGTCCAGGAAAGCCTTGAAAAGCTGGCCAAGAATAGGACCACCATCGTCATCGCCCACCGCCTGTCGACAATCAAGAACGCCTCGAGAATCTGCGTGGTCACCAATGAGGGCATCGAGGAAAGCGGGACCCACGAACAGCTCCTCGAGCGCAACGGCACCTACGCTTACCTTTACAATATGCAATTCAAGGAATCTCAAAGCGAGTAGCCTGGCAAACAGGCGGCTTATCAAATCGTTTGCATTTGCCCCTCACTTGGCGTAAAATGGATTTTGTGACTGGAGGATCAATATGGAAGAAGTAGTAGAACAGATAAAAGCGGTATTGAATAAAATCCGTCCCTATCTCAACCGGGATGGCGGCGATATCGAATATGTGGATTTTGTCGACGGGATTGTCTATGTGCGGATGCTTGGAGCGTGCGCGGGATGCGGCATGATCGAATCGACCCTTTATGACGGAGTGCAGCAGATCCTGATGGAAGAAGTGCCCCAGGTCATCGGGGTCGAAAACGTGATTGGCAACCTGATCTAGGATTGAGACAAATTTGCGACAAATCCGGGGAAAAAAGCGGTTATAATATTATTGTAAAAACAGCTGTCAAGCGAAATTGAAAATGTCTTGAAAATTGTTAAATATTAGCACCATTTTCACGGTGCTGCTGTCTTGCAACATAGTTCATATAAGAAGCTTGCTTCCACGGATGACTTAATGGTGGAATGTA
>JAQVDW010000040.1 GCA_028698185.1 Erysipelotrichaceae bacterium
CATGAATATGACCGGCAAAATCTGAGCCATCTCCATCAGGTAGTACGCACTGTTTCCCAAGGCCGTAAAGGCCATATCACTTTTAATAGCGAAAAGAAAGACATAGATACCGCTGATGAGGGCTGCCAGTTTGTTTTTCTTGATTATTGCTTTCATTATAGAATCACCCCCATCAATATCGCTATCGAAATCGCCGCCCCAAAACTCAATAAATTGCGGGCCACAGCGAACCTGGTGCCGAATTCCTTTTTCTCCAAAGGAAAGGTTACGACCCCAACCATCGTCAACGTCGTCAAAAAAGCGACACCAGGCACGATGCTTGCACCGGCATCCACAAACGATCCGACCAAAGGGAATGCCACAAAGGCCGGAATCAAAGTTATGCTCCCAACGATAGCAGCCACCAGCGTGGATAATGCCGTATTCCCCGACCCCAGGACATTTTCAATTGTCTGAGGGGGGATAACTGTGAGAACCAGTCCAATCATGAAGATTATTCCAATGATATCTCCAATCATATTTTTCATCATGCCTCGCGATTTCACCATTGCCTCTTTTGATTTTTTCCTGTTTTTAACGATTGATAAAATAAACAATATTCCGCCTACAACCCAAAACCCCATTGTAAATATATCCATTATTTGTCTCCTTCCACATCTGATATATCATTTGACAGGGTCCATTTTACCGAAGATCATGATTTAAAAAAGTCACATATGCGACTCTTCGCTTGAAATTCTTGTTTTTTCGTTTTTTTCGTGGCAAGTCGATCCGTTAACCCATATATTGCAAGGACCCATCAACTTACCAAACACTCGTATAAGATGCAATTTGAAGGATAGGCGGGATTTACTTAGATGACCAATGTGCCGGAATTGAGCCACAGTCGAGCCAATGTCGCCATCGGACACTTCATTAAGCCACCGGCTTTTCGGCGGAAGGCGCGAACAATAACTTTGTTTTGGTTCCGGAAAATCCCTGATGGAGATTGATTGCGAGACGCCATGGCTAGTAGAGTATGATTCTCTTTCTAACCAATTTTACCAGTCAAAAAATAAAGGATGCCCAGCCGGACATGCCGCAACATAAACCTTTCTGGTATCAATTCCATAGGGCTGATTACTTCATTGATTCAGTCAAATGTCATTTACAAATAACCTTTTGATTGGGCGTTGTACCAGGTGTCCGGTGCCTGGAGCGCCATAACACAATCTCCATCGAAAATATCTTGAGCCGAGTCGCGCGCCCAGGACTATTCGATGGTGCCCCTATCCATTTTTGCTCCGTTTCTTGAAATCCTCTTCAATCCGTTGCTTCCAGTGTTTATCGATCTTGGCGCTAGCTCGAAGATTGCTTACAGTTTCGCTGATGACCTGATAGTTGAGCATTGTCCCTTCACTATCCGCGTTGTAATTGGTCGCCCGGTCACGGTTGATGCCAAAGCGTTCTGCGGTCTCAAGGGCGTCGATGTTCGCACCCAAGAAAATGAATTCCCAACCGTATTTTTCTTTTTCGGTTTCGATCATTTCCCTGATCTTCCTGTAGCCGTACTCCTTGCTGGCGTTTTCCATGCCATCGGTAGTGATCACAACCATCACATGTTCAACCCGGAGATTTTCGGCATTATGCCTTTGGGCATTGGCGATGATGTTTATGGTCTTGCCGATGGCATCAAGCAGGGCAGTGCTCCCCCGGACATAATAATCGTCCTGTGTGATGGGGGCGATGGATTTGAGGTTGATGCGATTATGAAGCAGCTCGAACCTGTCATCGAACAGGACTGTGGTCACCACAGCTTCCCCCGCTTCGCCTTTTTGTTTTTCCAACAGGGCATTGTACCCGCCAATCGTGTCACTTTCCAGCCCGCCCATTGAACCGCTGCGGTCCAGAATGAATACCAGTTCAGTCAATCCTTTTTTCATAATGTTATCCTCCGTCTATATATTGTGACTTCATGATAACATCAGTAAAGATTGATCAGGTCGCCTTGCAGGCGACAAATGCATCTAGACGCCCAGCAGGTTCTGATCGAAGGCGAAAAGAGCCTCGTTGATGGTAAAAATATTGTAATCACCCTGATCGATGAAGTATTCGATTATGATATCGAACTTGCTGCTGCGGGACAGGGCGAAACCGGCTTTAAGCAGCAGTTCCCGGGTATCATCAAGATTCAACTCCAAAGCGATGGAAAACGCGATGGCCGTCCCCTTGCTTGGCTTGTAATTGACATCGTTGCGGATTTTAGAAAACAGCTTGCGGTCGATGTTGGCCTTCTTGTATGTCTGTGAATCGCTCAAGCCTTTTTCATCGATCAAACGCAGCAGCATCTGCGAAAACGTCTCATCGACATGGTTGACCAGGTCCTCGAGTTTCCTCTTCCCTTTCCTCGTCGTACTTTCCTCCAGAACCCTCTTGCTTTCCATATCCATCGCACTGTGATAGCGGACTTGCTCGAAATCCGGCCGGATATTGGAAATACGTTGCTCAGAGTAAACGTCGTCGATGTACTGGGAAATCGATTCGAAAAGGTTCTTGGACATCATGAAAGACGTCTTGTCATAGACGACAATGATGACCTTCATTTCATTGTGAAGCAGGAATTGTTCGATCACTCCCATGGCGACCCGGAGGGCATCATCCTTAGGATAGCCATAGGCACCCGAAGATATCAACGGAAAGGCGATGCTTTCCAGTTCATGCTCCTTGGCCAGTTCCAGGGAATTGCGGTAGCAGTCTTCCAGCATTTTTTCTTCATTATGGCGCCCCCCGTGCCAGACCGGTCCAACCGTATGAATAACATATTTGGCCGGGAGGTTGTACCCTTTGGTTATTTTCGCCTGGCCGACCTGGCAGCCTCCCAGTGTTTTACATTCTTCTAACAGACCGGGTCCGGCCGACCGATGGATCGCCCCATCAACCCCACCGCCGCCAAGGAGCGACTTGTTTGCCGCATTGACAATGGCATCGACCTTCACTTTGGTTATATCATCCCGGATTATTTCCAGTGGCATGAAAATACCCCCTTTCAATTAACGTATATTACCATCTTATCACATCGATTGTTTTACTTCCATTCTACCATCGTATATTTACTCAATCGTGTGATGGCCATTAGTCAGACGTCATAACCGCTGATGGTAAAACCATGGATAAAAACGCCAATATTCCTGTGTCTTCGTTGCCATTTTGCATACCTGATCGCCCATTGCCGTGCTTCAGTTCTCTTGAAGACAATTGGGATTGGGGCCGACCTTATCCGACTTGATTTTATCAAAGCCTTTTTAAAACAAGAAATTTTCAACTTTTTGGTTTATGTGGAAAGGAAAGACGAATATAATTATTGTGGTGCGATTCCTTTTCAGATTGGAAAAGACGAATCATAACAAGCGGATGAGTTATCATTTAGCGGCCGTTCCTTACCAAACCCGACTCGAAAGTTCAATGGTTTTTCTTGAACATGGATTTTTAGAGTATCCCCGTGGTATTATCGTCACCAATTATGGAAATTTTATAAATCGATAAAAGGAGGATTATTTTATGAAAAAAAAGGATATTGCGGAATATCTCGACTTGCATGGCAACGAGATTTTTTCAGTCGCTCAGGAAGTTTATGACAATCCCGAAGTCTCAAAAGAAGAAGCAATGGCGGCCAAAAAGTTCAAAAAACTGCT
The DNA here is from genome assembly GCA_028698185.1 of Erysipelotrichaceae bacterium. Taxonomy (GTDB): domain Bacteria; phylum Bacillota_I; class Bacilli_A; order Erysipelotrichales; family Coprobacillaceae; genus JAQVDW01. Next base: position 3,672 of record JAQVDW010000040.1, read on the forward strand.
GAGCGAAAACGGGTTTACCATCCATGAATTAGAGGTGGATGGACTTGACCATGCCTTCTACGGGGAGTTTGGCTGCGGCCATCCGGTCGTGGCCTTGTTGGGTGAATATGATGCGCTCCCCGGTTTGTCTCAAGAAGGTGGCTGCAAGGAACGAAAAGCGATAAAAGAAGGGGCACCCGGTCATGCCTGCGGTCACAACCTGATTGCGCGGGGGCATTTGGCGGTGCGATTGGAGCAAAGCACTATCTCGAACAAAGCGGCCTGTCAGGCACAATAAGATTCTATGGCTGTCCAAGGGAGGAATTGCTTGACGGTAAGGTTATCATGGCGAAACACAACGCTTTCGCCGGTTGCGATGTTGCAATCGCTTTCCATCCTTGGGACGCGAATATCCCGGTATACCAGGGCTTTCTTGCCTTGAACAACATGCGGTTTAACTTTACGGGCATTTCCTCACATGCCGGACAGGCACCCGAGCAGGGGCGCAGCGCGCTTGACGCGGTCGAGCTTGCCGATATGGGCGTGAACATGTTACGGGAACATGTCATCAGTTCCGCAAGAATTCATTACATCATCACAAATGGCGGAGAAGCGCCAAACATTGTGCCAAAAGAGGCTGCTTCGTGGTATTACGTAAGAGCCCCGCGGCGCAGCGATGTGGAAGACATCACAAATCGTGTCATCAATTGCCAAAAGGGAGCCGCCCTGATGACGGATACGACTCTTAGCTATGATATCGAAGGTGGCTGTTATGAGATCCTGCCCAATTCCGTGATGTTTGATCTGGCCAGAAAAAATTACGAAGAGATGGAAATGTGCAGTTACACGAAAGAGGAACAGAAACTCGCCCAGGCGCTCTCAACATCACTCCCACCAGACCAGGTGAGGCAGGCCCGTGAGAAGACCGGATTCTTAGATACCAACGCATACATCCACAACGAAGTTGTTGCCACCGAAGCCGCCAAAGCCTACCCGATCACAGGTTCGTCCGATATTGGCGATGTTAGCTGGCTGATGCCTTTTAGCATGTTGCTCACAGCGGCGTGGCCAATCGGAGTAAACGCCCATACCTGGCAGTCCGCTTCGGCATCAGGAAGCCTTTTGGGGCAAAAAGGCATGCTGTACGCAGCGAAAATCATGGCGGGGATGTTTTACGATCTGGTCAAGGAACCGGAAATCCTTGAAAATGCGACCGCCGAATTCAGGATGCGCACCCAAGACAACCCGTACGTCAGCCCGATAAAATGATGTGATTTCCAAACGGTATGGGGGTGATTGTCCCAGTACCCTGCCTCAATAATAATCTTGTCATGTTCTTCGGTTAGCTGTGGTCCGGTATGAATTGAAAAGGGACATATTGACACATTTTACAGAAAGGATAGATGTAATGTCTGTTCATTACATTTGGAATAATAATATATGGAATTGATCTCGATTACGGAAATAATCGGAACCGTGGCTTTTGCGATGTCGGGCGCCCTTGTGGCGATCGATAAGGAACTCGACTATTATGGAATCGGATTTTTTGCGATAATAACTTCAATCGGCGGGGGCATCGTCCGGGACCTGCTGATAAACAAAAACCTTCCCAGTTCGCTCGCAAATCCGACTTATCTGATCATCAGCATAATATCAGCCGCATTTGTGATAATGTTTTACACGAGGATCATCAGGCTATCGAAGATTCTCCAGATTTTCGATGCCATCGGACTTGGCGCCTTCACAGCCATTGGAGCTCAGGTAGCTACCAGTAACGGCTGGGAGCAACCATTTGTCATCATTACGTTGGCGGTGCTCACCGGAACCGGGGGCGGGGTTCTACGGGACATATTCTCCCAGGAAATTCCCTTCGTATTCCGCAAGGAGATCTACGCGGTGGCCTCAATAGCCGGCGCAGTCGCATACATCCTAAGCTATCGAACGTTGGGAAACGAATTGGCCCGGTACATCTGCTTTGCCGTCACCACTATGATAAGACTGTTCAGTATTAAAAATAAAATTCACCTGAAAAAAGTGGCGAAATTATGATTTACGGATATCCAATCCGATTGCTCAGATATCAAGGTAATTACTGTCAGATGGGGGCGAGCACGCCGGGAGATTGATGACTCAATCCTGACCCCGGTGGAACCCAACTCAGTCCCAGGTTATCAGCGGCAACGGATATTAAATAAATACCGAATGGCTTTTTGCCTGCCTGCCGGGTACGCAGAAAAAGGCAAAAAAAAGGAACGCTAGAATCTCTTTTAGTCGACGCAAACATAAAAAGCGTCATTTACTAAAGTGAGATCAGGACATATGCGTTCCTTTTAGTTTTATTTTTAGCAAGCCCCGCCGCCACCAGACCAATGCGATTACGATAAAAACCCAATGGCAGCAATCGTAAAATCAGTGCGCCAATTTCCTGCCGCTATCTACCGTCAAGGGCGCTCCAGAAGATAGTCATTCCTGTTTTCCTTTCATAAATGACTTCGGCAACATACCCGGTGCCAAAAAGTGGAAAAATCATGTCTTAACTGCATAATCAACCAGAATTCCGATTGCGGGTAGCGACACAATGAAAATCCTGAACCAGGCTTCATTATTCATCCTCATGCAACCGCCCCGCGTTCAGATTAATTTATTTAGATCTCATCATGCCGGTATTTTTCCCGGTGCAATCTTAAATCTGGAAATCATCCACGGCTGTTGGATTGCTCACATAAACCATAACTTTTCCAAATTTGTCTATCATTTATCGCCTCCATTAAATATCGGCTCACATCCAATGATACTGCAACTACAAACAAGCTTAAATAAACCATTTGCCAACGAAACTAGGGCACAAGTAAAATGAAATCTTAATCTATCAGATCATTCTGGAACCGTGAGAGATGTTCGTAAGGCAAAATCAACCGGCCCCGATACAAGCCACAGCCATCATTGATCAGGGAATTGTCCGCCGCGGCAAACATGTTCACATCCAATTTGGCCAGCTCGAGCTGGTGCAACAAGATGCCCCTTTCATAGGCGTCATCAAAATAGGGATTCTCACCTTTGGGGATCACATCCCTTCTTACCCGCTCGCTTTCCTGACGTTTTTCGTAACCCAGGTGGTTTGCTGGTCCGATCTCGGCGAAGTCATCCATTTCCTTGGTGCGCAGCTGGACTTCGACGTAACATCTGGCGATATTGTCATAAAATGTGATATGCAGAGACTGATAGCCATTTGGCGAGGGATTGGCGATATAATCCCGATAATAGGGAGCTACGCCATCTTTCAACTGGGACGAAGCTTTCTGGTCTGTCAAAGTTGACAGCTCGGCGGTAAATCCCCGCTCTTCCAAAAAGCCAAGCAGCTGGTTGGCGACGTCGTATAGATATTTGATTTCCTGATCGCTCCGGCTTTGGCCGACTTGGAGATGGCACTTGGGCAGGGAAATCACAATCCGGTAAGCAATCAGATCCCGGAAACAGTTCAGGCTGTTTTTAAGTTCCATGACAGATGGAAATTTTCCATTTTCAAGGTAATAATCATACATATATTCGACAATGTAGCCGTTGAATTTCGCTTCCGCCCTGATCAGCGATTTGATCCGGCCCTTGAAAGTGAAGGCGAGAAAAGGATATTCATTCGCCATATGCTTGTAGAACTCCCGGATCCTTTGCGACTGGGAAGCCAGGAAGTCATTGTGCTCGAGAAGCTCCGCAATCTGTAGCAGGAAATTACAGTGAACCAGATCGATCTGGTTATCTGTCTTTTTGGCAGACTCTTTTAGATCCTGCGCATAGGTCTGGATTATCTTAAGGACGGTATCGCCCGAGTATAAGTAGTCATTCAACTTTTTCATATTTAATTTCCAAATCCGGCCGATTCATTCCGGATTTGTCTTCCTTTCCCCTTTGTTCGCCCCGCCGATTGTCGAGTTGTCATAATCCGATAATTCCACTCAAGACTTGAAATGGCGTCATTCCCGGCATGGCAAGCAATCTTTTATCGGCTTGCAGGTGTGACCATAGGATTAGCTATTGCGGTCAACCTGAGTATCTCATATTTTATCTGGTTATCTTTTAATGGCAAGCAATATTACATCCGCTATCGGAATCGATTCATCAGAAATGACCCACGTCCCATCGTGATAGCTCTCGGCTTGGCCATACACTCATATCGAACCTGAAAAGAGTATCGCTTTCTCGCTTCAACTATTTCCATTTCTTCCCTGCCGAATATGATCATTAAACCAAAGCAGTCCTTTTTGGCATACAAGGAACACAATGTTTTGCCACCCTCATTCCACGATATGATAACGCTTTTCTATCTCATAGAAGATGTCCAGCCATTTTGAAAAGGCCCTATAACCTATAAGGGAAATCATTTCTTATTGTGCAGGTATTTCAATCAACGGCGACATAGCGAACCTTCCGAAAATCTTATCAAAATCCCAGAATCCTCATTGGAGCTTCTCTGTCTCTTTCGAAGGCGCCCCCCCTGTGTGCAACTAATTTAAAATTGGCAACCAGACAGTTTATCCAAATAAGTAAGAGACGGATTGGATATTCCTGCTTGATGGATCATACCTTGGCTGACGATGTCCGTGACTGACCTGAAGTCGCTGATATCTTATGTCAATCCAATCATTCGTATCAACAGGAATCCGGATTATATCCGATTGGCATTACTCATTTTTTGCTTCTAGATATCTGCGCTCCTTGGATTGGTTAGCCACACGTCCTGACCGGCATGGCAAATCAGATTTATTATTCTGATCATTTGGTGTTTTCATTATCATGGCACAAAACCTTCATGGCTTTGGCGGTTATCCATTTCGACGGTTCATTCTTGCGCTCGATATCCACAATCATCTTGCCGTTGAAGGTATTTTGAAGCTTCCAGGTCCCATCGTCCTGACGCCGGCTTTTGACAACTTCATATGCATCTTGCATCCGGACATCATTTATGCCTAGATCCCTGAAAATTTCCAGGATCTCCAGCAAATCTGTCTGGTACATCAACGGGAATCCAAATCGGGTCCAACCCACCTTGGCTATCGTTTCCAGATTGTGACTCTTTCGATAGAGATGATGGACAAGCATGAACTCACTCAACTCCTTGACTTTTTCATTCACTTCTTGGCTTCTTTGTTTTGCGGGTATGGCACTGAAAGCCTTGAGCGCCTTGACCACCCCCATGAAACAGGTATGCCTGCCAAAACAAGCGACATTTTTCAGATATCTTTGATCACTCGTCGATTCGCCACCGTCATCGGCTTTTTGATATTTTATAAGCCAGTCAATCGCCCCCTTGACCCTTTCGTCTTGGAGATAGCCCAGACGGATCAGCGCATACACCATGTTCCCCGTCAGGCAGGGGATGACACTGCCTGGCAGGCCGTGTCCGGTTTTCTTGCTTGTTTCCATGGAAAAACCCATGGTCTCGGGATCCTGGGAATGTTCGAGGACAAATTCACACCCCTTTTTTATCCGGATATCATTGCCATCAGCTCCAAGATCGGCAAGTATCAGCAGCTGCCATATCGTCCCATGGTATTTGTCCGTGTAGAACCGATCCTTATGAGACCAGCTGCCGTCTTCATCCTGACTGGAAAGAATCGCCATCACTGCGGGATCTCCCATGATAGCGGATCGGGCCTCTTCAAGGTTTTCGGGCGATGCATCAGTTATATTTTTCAATGTGTAATACCTGACTGCCGGATTACCCTTTTCCAGCAGCCAGCTGATGATAGCTTCCTTATCCATAAGAACCTCTCATTTCTTAGAAAATTGATGTTTCCATTGGCAATTGATTGCGACCGTCATCATAAAACAATCAATGGAATTAATTTGGTAAAAGTCATATGACTACTGGTTCAAACGCTTCTTAACGGAACGAGATTCCCGATCGATTCACCAAATCGTTGCCGTCTAAACAATGGCTTGAACTCCTGGCCAACGACCGGATACCTAGAATATCAACGGGAAGGCAAATGTGACAAACGCCGCCCAGAGGCCATAGAACTGCAGATAGCCGGATATTGCGTCTTGGACCGGTGCCAGTCCGGTTTGGTTCTTCAAGAAGCGTAGATGGCCAAGCATTATTCCCAGCAAATTGATCCAAATGAGAATATTCACCCCCAAAACCGCCATCCGGTTGGGAGTGATTCCATAAGAGGATATCCTGAAGACCACGGCCGACAATGCCACGCTATCAATCGTAAGTGCCAGAACGATGAGGATGTAGTTTATGAAATCGGAAATGTTTCTACGCTCATCCTTTCCCCTTGCGGTAAGGGAGAAGATGGTTACAGCCAATACAACCAGGAGTATCCCGTTGAAGACGATCAGAAAATCCCGGTCCACAAAAGGATTCTTCCCAATCAAGGCTACCGTTGCCAGATACCCGATTAAGGTGACCAGTACAAGAGGACTGAATATCCTTGATATGGATGGAGCGATGTCCCGGGCAAGTTTGAGGTTCCTCGTCACCAGGTGAGCCGCCACAACCGCCAAAGAGGCCGCACCGAACAGGATCACATTCTTGAAATAGAATTCGGATATGTCCAATCCTAATATATTAAACAGCTGTATCGTCAGCGCGAAAAGAAGCATCCCGCTGATTGCCATGCTGGCGTAAATGATGCAAAACTCACCGTTGAATCTCAAATACTCCAACCGCTTATAGCCCGTCTTATATCCGTCTCCAACATATGCCAGGCCCACCAGCAGCCACAGGAATACCGGCAGATGCAGATATGCCTGGATAATGCCGTCATTGCTTTCAAGTGGGAGAAGATTGAGATAAATACCCGATACGACAAATAACAAAACAATTGTGAAAATGATTTTCTTGGCCGGGATGTTTTTGAAAATGAAATAAGCGGCAATAAAGGGAAGTATCCCGAAAACCAGATTAACCGGGGCAATAACACCCGACTCTACAAAATGGAAAATCAATCGCGTGCTTATTCCCGCCAGTATAGCCAAGCCACCCATCAGCAGGAATTTCTTGAGCTTGGCTAATGACTGTTCCTGATTGATAACCTCTTGATAATTCAACCTTTCATTCCAGACGGCCAGAACCGGTGAATCCGGTTCTTGATCCCATGCCTTTGCAAATGATCTTCTGAACGCCTCAGGATCATCCCTGAAAATCCGTTCCAATTCATGGGGATTGGCAATGTTTTCAATAATTGAATTGTGAACTTCCATAATCTCACACCTCCATATTCCATAACGGCAACAAATTTCAGCGACCGATTCACCGCAGCAACTCCACAATCATAAAGACCAACTCCACCACAATCAGGACAACAATCACCCACTCGACAAACAGGCCGCGTATGGATTGGCTCACGGAAGCAAGCCCGGTGACGATATTCCTCAGGGTTTCCGTCTTGCTCCTGATTACCTCATATCGATCATTGAGCTCGAAAAAGTCCGACAACTTATCATAGAACATTCCAGCCTCACTGTTGGACCAGGCAATATCAGGTTTGTCAAGAATCATGATATAGGCAATGGAATTGTACTCATGGCGAATAATACTGGAAGTGATCCGGGCCAGCTCCCTGTTTCCTATTCTCAACTGGCCTTTTTCCAAGTTGTCAATTTTAAGTTCAAGCTTGTCGAAAATTTTCTCAAGATGTTCCTCCACCCTCTCCAATGCCGTTGATTTGGCAATGACGATGGAAATCAGTTCCGGATAATATAGCTCCATTTCAGGAACCTTGACGTAACGGTCAGTCAATTCTATCCCAGCATTTTCGCCAATTTGCAGGGCATAGCTTTCCTCAAATGAAGTATAGCTCTCAATGATGCTTGGTTGCAGTTTTTTTAAGTAGCCCATAAAAAGCTCGGTGTGTTTCAGGGTTGAGTTGATGAACACAATGCTGCCAAAAGAATAGATAAATATTATCTCTCCTTCATCGGTTTTGTCTCCGACTATTTTTTCAAGCAGATCATCCTTGATGATCAGAGGTTCCTCCCAGGTGTACTTCTTCCTGATGCCACAGGCAACCGCAATCCTGTTGAGATCGATTTCCTTAGCCACGGCAAAAGTGTTGAACTTCATATTATCCATAATAACGCCTCCACTCAAGTGAAATCAATTATCTTAGCTTCGGATATATTCAATATCCGTCTCCGGCATGTCGTCAGTGGAATGTATCGTTCCACTTTCATATGCAGGTCATACTTTTCGCGCAATTTTGTGATTGTATCCATCATCGGCGATGCGTGATGTAAGTCGATTGCCGCCTGGGAATCCCAACTGTCTACTAAGAGGACGGTTTCAGGATTGTCCGTCGGGAAAAAGTACTCGTATCTAAGATTGCCTTGTTCGCCACGGATCAAGGCAACAGTACCACTGCTTGTCATCTCCCGGGCAAATTTCCTGGTAGAACCGTTTTTTCCAGTATAAGAGATGTTTACCGTTATGCGCATTTCAATCAATCACCCTTTCCATCAAACAGCGAATTATAACTGTTTCTAATGCTTCAACAAACTCAATTATTGAGATTCCATAATACTTTATGCAGTTCTCTATCGCTCCTACCACCATTCTATCACATATATGGTTAGAATGGTGGTATTATTAGAAATCGGAAATTAAGGCACTGATATTCTACAGATATATTTAGTGCATAATAAAACTGCAACGAAATAATAAAACATGATCCCCTGTGTTAGGATGGTTGTCGGACAGACCGATTCGGATTATACTTAGTAAAATTCATCCAAGGAGATCTAGATCATCGCTAAAATATAT
>JAQVDW010000003.1 GCA_028698185.1 Erysipelotrichaceae bacterium
TTGTAAAATAGTTCATGGGTGTAATCCTCTCGTAAATTGTTTTTCGTCGAACTAATTTTACAAGGGTTACGCCCTTTTTTCTACTTAAAAGTTGAAATCCTATTTACACAAAATATTTTACACTATCAAAATAATGATTTTTCATGTGAAAATAAAGTATTTTTATATTTTAAAAACAATTAGCTTTATATTGCTCAAATTTATTTAATGATTATAATAATGCTATAGTGCGAAATAAATTTTCACAAGCGCCAGGACTCTTATGGAGTTGACGAGGATTAGACTTATCGAAAGATTCGGCGGATGGTCTAACGGCATGGTAATGTCTGATAATATTACAAAAATAATGAGTGATCATTAAACAAATGATATTAATTACCCGCACTAAATAAAAATTCAAAGGAGAAGTTTTATGTGTGGAATTACTGCATATGTAGGCAATGATAATGCTTTGCCGTTTTTGCTACAAGGTTTGGTGAAATTGGAGTATCGTGGTTACGATTCGGCCGGTGTCACAATTATCGACAGTGCCAACAAGATCAATACTTATAAAGCCAAGGGAAGAATTAAAAACCTTGAGGAACTACTTGAAGGAAATCATGTAGAAGGAAAAATAGGTATAGGTCATACAAGATGGGCCACTCATGGGGTTCCTTCAAATCTAAATGCCCATCCCCATACCAATAACACTTACACAATTTCGATTGTCCATAATGGTATTATCGAAAATTACCAGGAACTTAAAAAGGATTTGATTGAAAAGGGATACCATTTCAATTCCCAAACAGACAGCGAGGTTGTTGTCCACTTGCTAGATTACTATTATCACGGTGATATGCATGAGGCATTAAAGAAAGTAATCAGCATAATAGAAGGGTCTTACGCCCTGTGCGTTGTCCATAATGACAATCCGAATGTCATCTATATAACAAAAAAAGACAGTCCGATTGTATTGGGAAGAACTCAGACTGCCTCTTTGGCAGGGTCGGACATTCCGGCAATTTTGGATTACGCAAAAGATGTCTATTTTATGGAAGATGGAGAGATTGCGGTTTTGACTAAGGATGATATCACTTTCTACGATGCTGATGACAAATTGATCCAAAAGGAACTCATTCATATTCCATATGACAATGAGGCCGCTCAAAAAGGTGGTTATGACTCGTTCATGTTGAAAGAGATTCACGAACAACCATATGTAATCAAAGAGACACTAAGAGGACGGGTTGAAAATGGTGATCGTGTCGTCCTACCGGAACTTGATGCGATTCATGACAAGCTCCCAAGCTACAACAAGGCATATTTCGTTGCCTGCGGTACCGCATACCACTCAAGTATTTTCGGAGCTAGTGTATTGGAAAAGCTGGCTGGAATTCCGACAATCACCCAAGTTGCTTCAGAGTTCCGATACAATGACCCGATAGTAGATGAAAACACCTTGGCATTTTTCGTGTCGCAATCAGGTGAGACTGCAGATACAATGGCGGCCCTGAGACTTGCGAAACAAAAAGGCGCTACTACAATTGCAATTGTCAATGTACTGGGATCCTCAATCTCACGGGAAGCTGATTATACGATCTATACTTTGGCCGGTCCCGAGATAGCAGTTGCGTCGACCAAAGCCTATACAACTCAGATTGTTGTTATGGAATTGGTTGCGATGTATATCGCCCAGGCGTTGAACCGCAACAGTTACGACTATCGCAAACTGATAGAAGGACTGTCAAGCTTGCCGGCGTATCTTGAAGAAATTCTTAAAGATGAGGAAATCTTCAAAGGTTATGCCAAATTGTTGGAACATGAACGTGATTGTTATTATATTGGCCGAGGGCTTGATTACGCGTCGGTTTTGGAAGGTGCATTGAAAGTGAAGGAAGTTTCATACATTCACGCGGATGCATATGTTGCCGGTGAATTGAAACATGGACCGATTGCTCTGATTGAAGAAGGATCAATCGTAATTGCTGTGGCAACTCAGCCAAACATAGCTTCAAAGACGATTTCAAATATCCAGGAAACAATCGCTCGAGGAGCCAGAGTAGTGTTGTTCACAATAGAAGGATTGGATGTTCAAGGTGTCGAAAATACATACATCCTGCCAAATGTCGATCAATTGCTTCAAGGTATTCTTGTCGCGGTTCCATTGCAGCTAATTGCCTACTATACTGCGGTTTTCAAGAATTGCGATGTCGACAAACCACGTAACCTGGCTAAATCGGTTACTGTAGAATAAGCGAAACCAGCGAATGCTGGTTTTTTTATATATGTATATAGATGTCACTTATTTGTAACATAACTATGCTTATATTATTCTAATTTGTTGACAATAATTAGTACCTAAACTATAATATGTTAGAAATTATTGATAAGATTTTAGATGGGAGTAAACATGGATAAAATTTATTTATTGGGGATTGACGTGGGGTCTACTACCGTCAAATTTTATTTAACTGATGAAAATAATGAATGCATTTTTTCGACATATCAACGTCATTTTTCCGATGTAAAAAAAGCAATAAAAGACTTATTTACTCAATTATATGATGAATATTCGGACATAAATATCAAGGTAGTGATGACAGGTTCAGGGGGCCTTTCACTTTCAAAGTATCTAGGGATAAAGTTTGTTCAAGAGGTTATCGCGTGTACCAAGACGGTCGAAACATACATTCCTGAATGTGATGTGGCGATCGAACTTGGAGGTGAAGATGCCAAGATAACATATTTCGAAGCTTCTTTGGAACAGCGAATGAATGGGTCGTGTGCCGGAGGGACCGGGGCCTTTATCGACCAGATGGCATCATTGATTCAATGTGATGCCTCAGGTTTGAATGAGTTAGCTAAAAACTATCAAACCATCTATCCAATCGCTTCAAGATGTGGTGTTTTCGCAAAGACCGATGTACAACCACTGATAAACGAAGGCGCGCGCAAGGAAGATATAGCGATATCCGTATTCCAAGCGGTTGTAAACCAGACTATTTCTGGTCTTGCCTGCGGCAAACCCATAAGAGGGAAAGTGGCATTTTTGGGTGGCCCTTTGTATTTTTTAAGTGAATTACGTCAACGTTTCATTGAAACATTGAAAATCAAAGAAGAGGATGTTATTTTCCCCGACAACTCGCAGCTGTTTGTCGCCATGGGAGCGGCACTGCTGGCAGCCAATGAAGAGAAACTCGATATTCTTGGAGAACTTTTGGATAAACTGGTCAATATGCCGGAAAATATCGGTGATAATACAAAAACTCTTGAACCTCTTTTCAACAGTGAGGAAGAAGTTGCTGAATTCCGCAGCCGTCATCGAAAAAACGAGGCTCAACGCAACGACCTGGCAACCTACAATGGCAACGCCTTCCTGGGAATCGACGTAGGATCGACGACGACCAAAGCGGCTCTGTTGGATGACCAGGGTAAGATATTATATACCTACTACAATTCCAATGAGGGAGATCCGCTTGGAGTAGTGAAAAAGATAATTATTGATATCTACAATAAATTACCGGATGGGGTCAAAATCGCCAGGGCCGGAGTAACCGGTTATGGTGAAGCACTAGTAAAGGCAGCTTTCAAGGTGGATATGTCTCAAGTTGAGACAATAGCCCATTATCGTGGCGCCCAGTATTTCAAGGAGGATGTAACTTTCATCCTCGATATCGGTGGACAAGATATGAAGGCTATAAAAATCGAGGATGGCGTTATCCAGGATATCTTGCTTAATGAGGCATGCTCATCGGGATGTGGGTCATTTATTGAAACCTTTGCGAAGTCACTGGGATATGAAGTTAAGGACTTTGCCAAACTTGCCAACCAATCCCGTTTGCCAATTGACTTGGGATCGAGATGCACGGTATTTATGAACTCGAAAGTTAAGCAAGCCCAAAAAGAAGGAGCCAAAGTTGCCGATATTTCAGCAGGATTGTCATATTCAGTTATAAAAAATGCCTTGTATAAAGTCATCAAATTGAGAAATCCGGAAGCTGTTGGAAACAGTGTATTGGTCCAAGGTGGCACTTTCTATAATGAATCAGTGCTTAGGGCTTTTGAGAAAGAAACCAAATTGGAGGTCATTAGGCCGGATATTGCCGGACTGATGGGCGCATTTGGAATCGGTTTGTTAGCAATGGAGGATTACCAGGGCCAAGAAACAACACTGTTGGACCAAAGCCAAATCGAAGATTTTCAAGTTGAAAGCGAGATTGTCCGTTGTCAAAAATGCAACAATCATTGCCTGATGACGGTATCGAGCTTCAATGACGGATCAAAACATATTTCTGGCAATAGATGTGAAAGAGGGGCGGACTTGCCACCAGTCAACAAGAATTTTCCAAATATGTTCGATTTCAAGTATCGTCGCATTTTCAATTATCGTTCATTGGCAATCGAGGATGCACACCGTGGTGAGGTTGGAATACCGAGGGTATTGAACATATATGAGAATTACCCTTTCTGGCACACCTTATTTACCGCATTGAAATTCCGTGTGGTGCTATCAGGCAGATCGTCTAAAACCATATATGAAAAGGGTATTGAGTCAATCCCTTCCGAATCGGTATGTTATCCTGCTAAAATTTCGCATGGGCATATCGAGGACCTGGTTGACAAAGGACTGAAATTCATTTTCTATCCTTCCGTAGCTTACGAAAGAAAAGAATTCGCAGAGGCTGATAACAGCTACAACTGCCCAGTTGTCACATCGTATCCTGAAGTAATTAAAAACAATGTCGACAACATAGTGAATGTGAATTTCAAGAATCCATTCGTGGATTTGTCAAATAAAAAGTCAATCTTCAAGATCCTGAAGGAAGAGTTCAAGGAATTCTCGGTAGGAGATAATGAGCTTCTGATTGCAATCAACAAAGCTTATGGGGAGCAAACCAAGTTCCGATTAGATATCGAAGAACAGGGCGAGAAGGTGCTTAACTTCATCCAGGAAAACAATATCCAAGGAATTGTCCTTGCTGGGCGTCCTTACCATATTGATCCGGAGATAAACCATGGGATTCCGGATTTGATAACGGGTGAAAAAATGGCAGTCCTGACTGAAGATTCGATTGCTCATTTGAGCACAGGCAATTCAAAATTGCGGGTGGTTAATCAATGGACATACCATTCTCGTCTTTATCGTGCTGCTGAGTATGTCGCTAACGATAATAATCTGCAACTTATCCAACTTACATCTTTTGGGTGCGGATTGGATGCAGTAACAGCAGACCAGGTAAGTGAAATATTGCATGCGAAAAACAAAGTTTTCACTTTGTTGAAGATTGATGAAGGTTCCAATCTGGGAGCTGTGAGAATTCGGATCCGTTCGCTAAAAGCGACTATGGACAAACGCAAAGTTGAAGAGGCGGCAGTCGAATTTAATGACTATCAGGCACACAAGGTTGAATTCACTTCCAAAATGAAAGAAGAAAAATGGACGATTCTTTGTCCGCAAATGTCGCCAATTCATTTCCAGTTTGTCGAGTCGGCATTCAAGTCTTCCGGTTACAATATCGAAATATTGCCTTCAGTGGATACCAATGCCGTGGAGTCTGGATTGAAATATGTCAACAACGATGTATGCTACCCTAGTATTCTGGTGACAGGTCAGCTGATGGCGGCTTTGGAGAGCGGCAAATATGACCTGGATAAGACAGCTGTAATCATCTCCCAAACCGGAGGGGGCTGCCGGGCAACCAATTATATTGCCTTCATTCGCAAGGCGTTGGCTGATGCCAAATTGGACCACATTCCAGTAATTTCAGCCAACCTGCAAGGCTTGGAAACAAATTCCGGTTTCAAAATAACTTTGCCATTGGCGAAAAAAGCGATAATGGGAGCCGTCTATGGAGACCTGTTCATGCGTGTATTGTACCGGGTAAGGCCTTACGAACAAGTCAAAGGCAGTGCCAATGAACTTTATAAAAAATGGGTTGATCAATGCCAAATCAACGTTACAAATGGCTCTCTTAGCGAATTCAGAAGAAACATCAAGTCGATAGTTCGGGAATTTGACAACCTGCCACTTCTCGATATCAAAAAGCCAAGAGTTGGTCTTGTTGGAGAAATATTGGTCAAGTTCCATCCTACTGCAAACAACCAGATCGTAGACATAATTGAAGAAGAGGGGGGCGAGGCAGTAATGCCAGACCTTATCGATTTCTTCCAATATTCGTTCTTGAATATGCAGTACAAACAAAAGCAATACAATTTGAATTTGTCGAAGAAGTATATTTCAAAGGTATTGATCAGCTTTGTGGATCTGTTGCGATATGACATGCGCAAAGCTCTGACGCAATCAAACCGTTTTGCACCTCCGGCATCAATTTATCATCTGGCTGAAAAGGCAAAAGATGTTGTTGACCTGGGTAACCAGACCGGCGAAGGTTGGTTCCTTACGGGAGAAATGATTGAGTTGATCGAGGCAGGTGCACCAAATATTGTCTGCATGCAGCCTTTTGGCTGTCTTCCAAACCATGTAACAGGCAAAGGAGCGATAAAGGCTTTAAGAAAAAATTATCCTAGAGCAAACATCGTCGCTGTCGATTATGACCCGGGAATAAGCGAGGTCAATCAGTTGAATCGAATTAAATTGATGATGTCGACAGCTTTCAAGAATTTAGATTAAACTTTTATTCCTAAGGACATTCTTTGTGGGAGTGGCTAGGATCCTTAATTGATTGTTTGAATGACTACACGGACAAAAGGTCATCTGTTGAAATTACAATAACTTTAAACTGCCTTGTGGGTTTTGTTTATGGACTATTTGAAATTTCAAACTTGTGATTTTATTAATGTCTGTTGTAGTCATTCAATTTTTTATTTAAATCAGTATATATTTAGGTTATACTTATAAGGTGTTTGAACTAAGTGCAACTAAGAATGGGTGGTTTTGATGAAAATTTTTAAACTTATTTCCCGGGTAATTATTTCAGTGATTGTAATTGCCGTCGGAATCAATATATTTGTGGTTCTTGTAGGTCAGGGCAACAAGATAAGCGCTTCAACCGAAAAATATGATTGTATTGTTGTTTTGGGATGCAGCGTCTACAACGATAATCCAAGTGCAATGTTGAAAGATCGGCTTGAAAAAGCTGTCGAGCTATATTTTGATGGCTATGGCGATACCATTTTGATGTCTGGTGATGTCAATGGGGAATACTATGATGAAGTGGCGGTAATGCGGGAATTTGCTATTGAAAGAGGGGTTCCGGAATCAGCTGTAATCACTGATTCAAATGGGTTCTCAACGTATGCGAGTATGTATTCTTTGATGGAAAATTATTCATATTCGAAGTATCTGATTGTGACCCAACCATATCATCTGTATCGCAGCCTTTTTATCGGGCGGATGTTGGGATTGAGTGTTGATGGTATCGGCAGCGAAGGCAACAATTATCCCGGCCAGCTTGAACGGGACGTTCGCGAATTTTTTGCCCGGATAAAAGACACGATCAATATTGTCTTTAGAAATGAGCCAAACTATGTAACAAGAAAAGATGATATAATCGAATTGGACGTGTTGGACGATTTCATTTCCGACCTCTTTTAAACAAACTAATTTTAGTTTGTTTTTTTTAAGTATATTTTAACTTCGGATCTTAACATGGAAATGTGTTCAGGAGGACGAAAATGAAAAAAATAATTGCAGTATTTACAGCGTTCATAATTGCAGGATGTACGTCATCAACTCAAAGTGAAGAGCAAACAACTACCGACTCAAATGCGGAGGCATCGGCTGATACGGTATCTTACGAATTTACCGACAGTGATCTGGATTACAGCTATGACAATGCTTCAGCTACAAGCATAAAGCTAAGTGACGGTGCCACTGTGATTGAAGGCGATGGAGCCAGCTTGGATGGTGACGTAGTTACTATTTCTAGTGAAGGTGTCTATGTTATCAGCGGGACCCTAAGCAATGGGCAAATTGTGATTGAAAGCGACGACCAAAGCAAGATACAGATAGTGTTGAGCAACGTTGAAATAACATCAAGCGACAGTGCACCGATATATGTGAAGCAAGCAGACAAGGTATTTGTCACCGTGGAGGGGACAAACAACCTGGCAACATCAGGGGACTACGAAAATGATGGAGACACCAATGTCGATGGGGTCATTTTTTCCAAAGACGACCTTACAATCAATGGGGATGGCGAGATGTCAATACATGGGCCAGCCAACGGAATCGTATCCAAAGATGACCTTTGCCTGGTAGGACTCACCTTGGATATAGATGTTGGAAATCACGGATTGGAGGCGAATGACATCATCAAGATTCATTCTGGACAATATAATATCTCAAGTGACGATGACTGTCTCAACAGCAGCAATGAGGAGGATGCGAGCTTGGGCAACGTATATATATTGAATGGCGATTTCGACTTGAGCTCCGGTGATGACGGGATTCATGCCACGGGCTCAATAACCATCGATGGTGGCGAGTTTTCAATTGATACATCGGATGACGGGGTTCACAGCGACGTCTCGTTGACTGTGAATGGGGGTACCATCACTGTGATTGACAGTTATGAAGGTCTCGAATCCGGTGATATCATCATTAATGACGGAGTAGTAAACGTGACATCGAGCGATGATGGGGTGAATGTCAGCGGAGGGAATGATTCGTCCGGATTTGGCGGCGGCCAAGATCAGTTCGCCGTGGCAGACGGCAACTTGACAATCAATGGCGGTACAGTCACAGTAAATGCGAGCGGCGATGGTCTAGATAGTAATGGAAGCCTGATAATCAACGGCGGTCAGATATATGTATCCGGACCGACAAACTCAGGAAATGGAGCATTGGACTACAACAGTGAAGGTGCTATATCAGGAGGAAGCATAATCGCAATCGGCGCTTCCGGAATGGATCAGACATTGTCCTCATCAACCCAGGGGGTAATATATTACCAATTTGCCAGCAGTTACCAGACTGGAAGCCTTGTAGAAATTTATGATAGTGAAAACAACCTGCTTGACAGTTACACAGCCCAGTCCGCATTCAACATGGTTGTCGTGTCGAATGAAAATCTGAAAGAGGGAAATACTTATACTATAAAGATTGACGGTGATGATTACACTATTGAATTGGATTCACTGGCTTATGGAAGTCCCAATTCCCAGGGGGGTCAAAGATCGATGGAGCCAAACAGCCGTAGAGCGATATAGTTTACGGCCGATCAGATTTATTATAGCCTCAAGCTATGACTGACGAGATATTTTAAATATTACCACTTACTTGAGATTTAGGTTAGAATGAAATCATCAAAAGAGGAGGAATTAAATATGAATCAGTATGAGTTTGAAACAAAATTATTGCATGCGGGATATTATCAAGTCGAGAGTGCCTTCAAGTCGCGCTCAGTCCCTATCTATCAAACCACTTCATTTGTTTTCGATGACTGTGCCCAGGCTCAGGATCGGTTCAACCTTGCGCAACCGGGAAATATTTACACTCGTCTGACAAATCCGACGGTTGATGTGTTTGAACAACGGGTTGCCCAGTTGGAAGGCGGGATCGGTGCAGTTGCTACAGCATCAGGGATGAGCGCCGTCTACTACGCGATCAAGAATCTAGTAAGCGCAAACGATCATATTGTTTCCGCCAGCAACATATACGGGGGAAGCTATAATCTTATCAAGTATACTTTTGGACAAGAAGGGGTGAGCTCGACTTTTGTGGATATCGATGATCATGATGGATTCGAAGCAGCGATAAGACCTAATACGAAATGCATCTTCATCGAATCCCTCTCAAACCCCAACAGCAAAATCGGTGATATAGAAACAATCGCAAAAATCGCGAACCGGAACAGAATCCCACTGATCGTCGACAATACCTTTTCTTCGCCTTATCTTCTCCGGCCGTTTGAGTATGGAGCAAACATAGTTGTCCATTCGGCGACAAAGCTTATCGGAGGAAGCGGCAACAGTGTCGGAGGCATAATTGTCGATGGCGGTAATTTCGAATATGATGTCGAAATGTTCCCTCACATTGCAGGCGAGCAAGAAAGCTACCATAACATCAAGTTCGACAAGTCAGTTGCTTACATTGCCAGAATCAGGACCGTCCTGTTGCGTGACATCGGCGCTTGCATTTCGCCGTTCAATGCGTGGCTGTTCCTGCAAGGGATCGAGACTCTATCGTTGAGGGTAGACCGCCACAAGGACAATGCCCTCAAAGTGGTTGAATTCCTGAAAAACCATCGGCAGGTAGATAAGGTGAACCATCCAAGCATTGACAATCGGGAGCTTTATGAAAAATACTATCCTGATGGAGCCGGGTTTGTATTCACTTTCGACATCAAAGGTGATGAAAAGAAAACCAAGAAGTTTATCGACAGTTTGAATCTGTTCTCGCTGTTGGCAAATATCGCAGACAGCCGATCTTTGGTAATCCATCCAGCCAGTACTACCCACAGTCAGTTGACCAAGGAAGAACTGGAGCTCCACGATATCAAACCAAACACGGTGCGGGTATCGATCGGGCTGGAAAATATAAGGGATATTCTGGGAGATTTGGACCAGGCATTCAAAGCAATCCAGGAAGACACTCAATAATTGAGTGTTTTTTTTGTTTCTATAGAAATAGGATGAAAAATGTGTATAATGTAAAACGAATGGAGGTGGCCGAATTGGTGCTGATAAGATTATTTGGCTCATTGTTTTATATATCCGCGTTTACCTTCGGGGGAGGATATGTAATTGTCCCATTGATGCAAAAGCGTTTTGTCGAAGAACTGCAATGGATAGACGAAAATGAGATGTTGGATATGATCGCGATAGCCCAAAGTGCACCGGGCCCGGTGGCGGTCAATGCATCGATATTGGTCGGATACAAGGTTGCCAACATAATCGGAAGCCTGGTTGCGGTAGTGGCCACAGTATTGCCGCCATTG
Organism: Erysipelotrichaceae bacterium; assembly: GCA_028698185.1. Classification (GTDB taxonomy): domain Bacteria; phylum Bacillota_I; class Bacilli_A; order Erysipelotrichales; family Coprobacillaceae; genus JAQVDW01. The sequence goes on from JAQVDW010000003.1 coordinate 10,881, forward strand.
ATAATAATATCGGTAGTTTCGATGTTTTATGAACAATTCAAAACCAACGTGCTAGTCAATTTGTTTTTGCAAGGCATGAAGGCGGCTGTCTGTGCGGTTATTTTTGATGTGGTGATCAGGCTGGCAAGAAACATCATTGGCCAAAGGGATATGATGAATATCTCATTGATAATGGCATGTTTCATCGCCGCTACACTCCTGAATCTCAATGTCGCGATAATAATCTTGGCCTGTGCCACGGTAGGAGTCTTGCGTTTCCTGTTCAAAGGTAAAAGGGGGAAAAACTGATGTACTGGAATCTGTTTTATGCTTTTTTCAAGGTTGGTCTCTTTTCTTTTGGGGGCGGTCTGGCATCACTGCCCTTAATCCAAACGGAGATAATCGACAAATACAAGTGGATCGATCTCAATGTTTTCACGGACCTGGTTTCAATCGCCCAGATGACCCCAGGACCGATCGCAATCAACGCCTCCACTTTTGTCGGCTTGAAAATCGGCGGACTTCCAGGCGCGATAGTTGCCACTTTCGCATGTGTTCTTCCCTCGATCATCATAATTTTCATTCTATTGGTGATATATAACCGCTTTAGGGAACTTGACGTGGTGCAGTCGATTTTGAATTCACTGCGTCCGGCGATTGTGGCATTGATAGCAGTTGCCGGAATCAAGATTGCCCAGCTGGTTGTGTTTGTGGATGGGGTCGGCGGGATGAGCAATTTGGATTGGATTGGAATCGGGACATCTGTGCTCAGTCTGATCGCGCTAAGGAAATACAAAATGGCTCCGGTGAAGACGATGATGATCTTTGGTATACTCGGGGCTGCAGGCTACTACTTTTTTGGATGACTGTTGAAAAATTGAATGCTCTGCGGCTATATTTATTGGAATAAAGTATACTATTAAGGGTAAAAAAAAACTGTATGTGCTATAATAATAGCGATTAATGTCAATGTGAATAATATATATCTATATCAGGTGGTTTAATGAGAAAAATTGAAGAAGTGATTGTTGTCGAAGGTAAGACGGACACCGCAATCTTGAAAAGATTGCTTGATGTCGACACCATCGAAACTAACGGTTTGAATATGACCGAGGAGACGTTGGAGCTGATTGTAAAGACCAATGAAACCCGAGGTGTAATAGTGTTGACTGACCCGGATTATCCGGGAAAGAAAATAAGGGATAGGATTCAGCAAGTGACAAACTGCAAGCATGCATTTGTCGCAAAGGATGATGCCATAGGATCATATCGCGGGAAAGCCAAAGTTGGTATAGCCCAAACCCGCAAGGAGGCTATAATCGATGCCTTGGAGAACATTGTGACATTCAAGGAAAATCAGGAAAGCATTTCTTGGCAGGAGTTTTTGTCGCTTGATATTGTGGGCAACAAAAAAAGACGCCTTCAGGTTTTTCACCAGTTCAATTTGGGTTACGGTAATGTAAAGACACTGTTCAAAAGACTCAATATGTTGGGGATTACTTTGGAGATGGTTAAGGAGATTCTTGATTGATGAAAGATATTGCCACGGTAGCGACTACTGATTATATTTTAAACAAGTATAATTTGAAAGCATTGAAGAAATTCGGCCAGAACTTCCTGATTGACAGCAATGTCGTCACGAAGATTGTCCATTCCCAGCACATCGACCATAATACCTGCGTTATTGAAATCGGACCGGGGATCGGAGCGATGACCCAGATTTTGCAGCGCTTTGCGGGACAGGTAATCAGCTATGAGATAGACACCAGATTCGAACCGGTATATCGGGAATTCCTGGATTATCCTAATGTGGAAATTATCTTTGGTGATTTTCTGGAAGTTGATATTGCCACAAAAGTGGATGAACTCAAAAAAGAATACGAGCAGGTTCTGGTTGTGGCCAACATCCCATACTATATAACAACAAGAATTATTGAAAAGATCATTTTAAGTGGCGCCAAAGTCGATGCCATGTTGCTGATGGTCCAAAAAGAGGTTGCCTTGAAGTTCAGCGGGGATTACAAAAGCCCTCTTACTCTTTTGATAGACTATTTGGGAAAGAGTGAATATCTCTTTACCGTGAGCAAGAACGTTTTCAATCCTCGACCTCACATCGATAGTGCGATATTGAGGATTACGATTTCCCGGGAATACGACAAAAAGCTTTATGAGCTTCTGGAGGTGGCGTTCCGACAAAGGCGCAAAACCATATTCAACAACCTTAAAGAGGAATATGGCGATGCGCGCCACTATTTGGAAGAAGCTGGAATCAAGGAAAACATGCGCTGCGATCAGCTGGATATCAGCGATTATTTGAATCTTTTGAAAGTTATAGGTGAAAAACAATGAAAATTAAGGCATATGCGAAGATTAATCTAGCCTTGAAAGTTGTCAACAAGCGCGACGACGGATACCATGATCTAAAAATGATAATGGTGCCGATCACGCTCCATGACTTGATTTATATAGACAAGACATCAAAGGGGATCATCATCAAGTCGAACAGTTCGATTCTCCCGACAAACAAGAGCAACATCATGTATCAGATAGTGACAAAGATGCAAAAGCTCTATAATCTTTCAGGGGGAGTTGAGATATTTATCTATAAACATATCCCAACCCAAGCCGGTCTTGGGGGTGGATCCGCCGATGGTGCGGCCATTCTCCATGCCATGAACCAGCTATATGAGCTCAATTTGACAAACGAACAATTGGCAAATATCGGCAAGGAAGTGGGAGCGGACATCCCTTTTTGTGTCTACAATCAGATGGCTTATGTTGAGGGAATCGGAGAGAAACTCAGCTTTATCGATAACGACTTCCGGGCGCATATCCTTCTAGTAAAACCTAGAAAAGGTGTAAGCACCAAAAAAGCTTTTGAGAATTTGAGATTCGACCAAATAGGACAGGCGAACCTCGAAGAAATGGTAGATGCGATCGAAGCTGATGATTATCCAAATATTATCGCCAATATGACAAATTCTTTGGAAGAGAATGCCATGAAATCCGTAAGGGAGATTAAGGAAATCAAGGCGAAACTGATCGAGTTGGGATTTGATAATGCTTTGATGACAGGGTCTGGAAGCTGTGTATTTGGCATAACCCGAAACGAAGAAGTGCTCGAGGCCGGAGATGAATATTTCAGCAGTAAAAACCTGTATGTGAGAAAAACGGAATTATTGAGCAAAAAGTAGAAATTATTATTGAACAATCGATAGATTTTCGATAAAATGGGGATTTGAAAGGCGGAAATGGATGAAAACTTATGCAATTGTATTAGCGGCAGGCAAAGGAACACGGATGAAGTCAAATCGGCCGAAAGTTGTACATGAGGTTTTATATAAACCAATGATTGTTCATATAGTCGAGCAATTAAAGCAACTTGAAATTGATGAGATCTTCGTCGTGGTTGGCTATCAGGCAGATCAAGTAAAGGCTGTAATCGATGGAGTCACTTTTGTCTATCAAAACGAACAGCTAGGAACCGGGCATGCAATCATGCAAGCCAAGGAGCTGTTGGCTGACAAGGAAGGAACAACGTTAATATTGAACGGTGATGCTCCTTTGATCAGACACGAAACTTTAAACAAGTTGAGAAAATTCCATAATGAAAATAAGTTCAAAGGAACAATCATGACTTGTGATTGTGATCTGGAAACAAGATTTGGCCGGATTATCAAGGATGGCAACCAGGTGACAGGGATTGTCGAATACCGGGATGCGACCGAAGCACAAAGAAATATCGCTGAGATGAATGTCGGTGAGTATTGCTTCGACAATATTGAATTGTTCAAGGCTTTGGAGAAAATCGATTCTAATAATGATCAAAATGAATATTATCTCACCGATGTTGTAAAAATTATGAACGATGACCAAATCAAAGTCGGATCTTATAAGATTCCGGATCTGATGGAAGTCGGTGGAATCAATAATTTGTATGAACTGGCTGAGGCCACAAAAGCGATGCAAAGAAGAGTCAACAAGGAATTGTTGCTTGAAGGGGTTCAAATAATAGATCCGGAGAACACCTACATAAGCAATGACGTATCCATAGGAGCACATACCTTGGTCGAACCTGGATGCATAATCAGAGGTAAGACAACAATCGGAGAAAATTGCCACATCGGACCAAACTGTGAAATCGCGAATACGACAATCGGCGACAATGTGGAGATCAAATTCTCGGTGATTCATGATTCTACGATTGAAAACAATGTGGACATGGGGCCTTATGTCCGTCTGAGAAACAATTGCCACATATTGGAAGGAGTCCACATGGGGAACTTTGTGGAAATGAAAAACGCCACTTTCGGAGCAGGTTCGAAAGCGGCACACCTTTCATATATCGGCGATGCGAAAGTTGGCAAGAACGTCAATATCGGATGCGGAACAATTACTGTCAATTATGACGGAAAGAACAAATCAGTTACAACCATCGAAGACAATGCTTTTATCGGATGTAACGCCAATCTGGTTGCCCCGTTGGTTATTGGAAAAGGTGCATTTGTAGCTGCCGGTTCGACGGTTACCAAAGATGTCGGCCCTGATGATTTCGCTATTGCCAGAAGCAAAGAAGTGATCAAGACCGGTTATGCAAAAACATTAGAAGAAAAAAGAAACAAAAAATAGTAAGGAGCCCAATATGAAAAACAAAATTACAATTTTCTCGTTATCCGCAAGTAAGGAACTTGCACAGTCAATAGCATCGAAATTAGGAACAGAGGTCGGTAAGTGTGAAGTCCGTCATTTCGCCGATGGTGAAATCCTGGTCGAAATGGATGAGTCGGTTCGTGGGAAGGATGTCTACATCATCCAGTCAACATCTTCACCGGTAACTGAGAACCTGATGGAGATCTTGGTATTATGCGATGCCCTTAAAAGAGCGTCAGCTGGAAACATCACAGCGGTAATGCCTTATTTCGGTTATGCCCGCCAAGACCGTAAAGCGAAACCAAGACAACCGATCACTTCAAAACTGGTAGCTGATTTGCTTACAGTCGCTGGTGTGAACCGTGTCATCACTGTTGATTTGCATGCAGCCCAGCTACAAGGTTTCTTCAACATTCCAGTTGATGACATGCAGGCATTGCCATTGTTGACTAACTACTTCAGAAACAAAGGTCTTGATGATATTTGCGTAGTTTCACCAGACCATGGTGGAGCAAACAGAGCCCGGAAAATGGCTCAAGCATTAGATGCGCCGGTAGCAATCATTGACAAAAGAAGACCAAAACCAAATGTTGCTGAGGTAATGGGCGTATTGGGAGATGTCAACGGGAAAAACTGTATCGTTATCGATGACATGATCGACACTGGTGGAACAATTACTGCCGGTATCGAAATGCTTATCAATAAAGGGGCTAAGAACGTTTTTGTTGCTTGTACTCACCCGGTGTTCTCTGGACCGGCAAGGGAGAGACTTCGAAATTCATCGGCTGTAGAAGTTGTCGTTACCGATACTATTGCGATTCCTGATGAAAAAAGATTCCCTAAACTGAGCATAGTATCTGTTGACTCACTGCTTGCTAAAACCATCGAGCACGTGGAAAACAATCTACCGGTCTCTGACGTTTTTGATATGTACACATTCTAATATTTGGCAACAAGTGCCAATAATGGTTTACTGACATTAAGTCTCACAACTAACAAAGGAGATTCAAAATGAAAGTACTATTACTGTCTTGTTCGCCTAATGGCGAAATAGATGAGGTAACCAGTTTGCTTACTAAATCTCTTTGCGCACATAAAGAGCAGTTAATCTATAAGCATGAAGCACCTGCCGCCATCCGGTTTCTTGGAAAACTTGATCAATTTGAGGATCTTGGTGTCAATCCCAATGACTATGATTTGATTGTGATAGGTATTGAGAAATTAGATGGTTACTATGTCAAATCATTGAGGGATATCCTTGAAAAACAGAATGTTTCCCAAAAGAAAATAGCGTTTTACTACCTTGATGAGCTTCGGGCCAGATTTGCCCATCGGCATCTGCTAAAAGCCCTTGAGGGTAACCAGATAATGGGTTCGCTGGCTATAAAAGATGTTCAGAATAATTATCACAAGTATGTAATTCCAATAGTCCAATGGGCAAATAATATTGTAAGTAAATGCATTTAAAAGGGATGGTTTTGGCGCCAATTAGTCAAAACCGTCTTTTTTTTGAAAAATTATCTAATCGCTTTAAAAACATTGGAAATAAGCATATAATTTAAACAGCTATCGTAAAAAATAAACAGCGAATTTGATAACACGTAATATTGGAATGTATATAAAAGAAACACAATTGAAACAAATATTCGTGCTTACATTTTAGGGTTAAGACAAAATAGTAAGGGGTAACTTTAAAAAAATATCGAATATACCGGAATAATGTGCGTTTTATGTTTAAAAGTATTTTGTAAATTTGACAAGTCGGTGTGATTTTGATAATATTCCCTGTGAGGTGGATTCTATGTATTTTGATAGTCATGTACATTTAAATAGTGAGCAGCTTTATAAAGACCGCGATTTGTTTATCGCGAACGCCCTGGAAAATGGGGTTGCCAACATGCTCGTTGTTGGATATGACATGGAGTCATCAAAGCTCGCAGTGGAGCTTGCCAACTCGTATGAATTTCTATATGCTGCGGTTGCGATCGGACCTAATGATTGCAACGAGACAACAATGGAAGACATGCATGTACTGGAAAAATATTTAGATGATCCTAAAGTTGTAGCTATAGGCGAAACAGGACTCGATTATTATTGGGACCATGTAGCTGCATCAAAGCAAAAAGAAGTTTTTCAATGGCACATCGACATGGCAAAGAAACACAATATGCCCTTGTCGATTCACTGCAGAGATGCCTATGAAGATACTTACTCGATGCTCAAACAAGCTTCCCATTTTGGGGTAATGCATTGTTATAGCGGTTCGGCCCAGATGGCCCAACGCTTTGTCGATATCGGATTCAAGATATCGTTGGCGGGAACCGTCACTTTCAAGAATGCGCGAGTACCAAAGGAAGTTGCAGGCCATATTCAAATAGAAAATTTATTGATAGAAACAGATTGTCCGTACCTAACGCCGCATCCATTTCGTGGCAAATTGAATGAACCTGCAAATGTGATCTACGTAGCTAAAGAAATCGCCAAGATTAAAAATTTAGAAATAGAAGACGTAGGAAGCATAACTGAATTTAATGCCAAAAAATTGTTTGGGATTAAATAAGGAGGAAATGATTCATGAAATTCTTAAAGAAAAATAACCTTGAACCAAACTCCCGTTTATTCGGGATTATTATTGCGCTGATTGTGGCCATTGTCGTCACAACACATGTATCACAGGCTGGAGCAGCATTGTCACTCGATAATTATGTAGAAACAGTCGATATCTCTGTCCAAGATGGAACTACCCAACCAAAGGGATACCTTGTAAAACAGGACACGGTAGACAACGTCTTGACGCAGCTGGATTATCAGCTCTATGGTGAAGATACTGTAAATAAGGGGTTAGAGGAAATAGTTGAAAAAGGCGATCTTTTGTCAATTACACGTGTTTCCCGGGAAACAATTGTTGAAAAACAAGAAATAGCTTCACCGGTAACTTATGAATATTCAGATTCGGTTGCCAAAGGTGGAACGATTCAACAGGGAACTCCAGGAGAAATCACAAACACATACGAGGTAGTTTACCAGAACTCAAAAGCGGTTGAAAAGACCCTGATTTTATCCAAGAAGACTGTAAAAGAGACGACTACGGTAATCTCTAAAGGAAAAAAACCGATCATTGTATCGTACCTGCCATCATCTCAGGAAGTTGCGGCCGGGATCAAATCATTTACCGGAATCTTGACATATTACGGTGGTGACTGTGCGGGCTGCAGCGGATATGCAGCTTCAGGGCTGTCTTTGTCTCCGACAACAGGAGTGAATTATTCGAATACAGCTTTGCTGCAATATCAAGGCGGAAGTTATTACTGTCTAGCAGCCGATCCTTCAATTCCGTTCGGGACTATTGTAAAGATCGAAAATCATAACCTGAGCCTGAATTCGACAATTTACGGTATTGTAGTAGACCGTGGTGGGGCAATTACCGGAACTCATTTTGATATATATTACGGTTCCAAAGCCAATCCTTATTTTACAGGCGGAACATCATACAACACCAAATTCACAATCGTATCATACGGCAGTGGTTCAAGAAACTTCTGGCGTTAATCAAGTCAACCGCAAGGTTGGCTTTTATTGTATTTTGAATCGGCACCGATATAATCACAAATTTAATGGTTGTATTCACGGTGCAGGCTATGGTTGCCTACAATATAAATTTGTCGAAAGGCTGGTTGACGGATGGAACTTTATTGAATTTTTTGGATAAGCTCCCTTTAATGGGCACAATCGGATTTTTGGTGGAAATAGTAACTTAACCGTGATTGCAAATTATGGAAACTGAATCTAAAAAATTGAATCAATGTTGTTCTATGATTGATAAAGTTTTCAATTTTTCCAGTCACAGCTTATTTTGTTACGCAAGGTATATTGTGACCACATTAAATTTTAAGAATATGAATATTAGGATTTGAACTGATTAACCGTTTCATTAAGTTAGAAGATGTACCTATGATCAATTTTCAAAAACACATTCTATTGATTTTGATGGTGATTAAATCTTAATATTCGGATGATCCATTAGACGGTTATCTGCAAGCTAATCGAGAAAATTATTGGTAAATACATTGCTTTTTTAAAAGTTTTAGAATATGATATTATAACTAGAAGTCAAAGGAGTGGTAGTTTAATGTATGATATAATTGTAGTTGGTGGCGGCCATGCCGGAATCGAAGCAGCTCTTGCTCCAGCGAGAATGGGAAAGAAGACGCTTTTGGTTACAGGAAACACCGAATATATTGGAGCTATGCCGTGCAATACTTCAATTGGTGGTCCCGCAAAAGGGATAATTGTAAGGGAAATAGATGCCTTAGGGGGTCAAATGGGACTGAGTGCCGATGCAACCTATCTTCAATTGAAGATGCTGAATACCGCTAAAGGGCCCGGTGTTCAATCATTGCGGGCCCAGGCCGATAAAATGGCTTATCCACGCCATATGCAAAAGGTCATCAACGATCAGGAAAATCTCGAGGTGCTACAAGGAATGGTCGAAGATCTGATTGTGTCTGACAATGCGGTCAAGGGCATAATTCTTGAGGATGGTACCCGGATCGAATCCCGAATCGTCATCTTGACTACCGGAACATTCCTGAAGGCTCAGATCCTGGTCGGTGATCAAAAAACCGATTCAGGACCTGATAATGAAAGAGAATCCCGTTTCCTGTCAGACCGGCTTCATGAGCTTGGTTTTGAAATCCAAAGGCTCAAGACCGGGACTCCGCAACGGGTACTTATCGACAGCGTCGATTTTTCCAAGACCGAACTTCAGCCAGGGACCGATGCGAAACTGTCGTTTAGTTTCCTTACCAAGGAGTTTGTTCCAATTGAAAAACAGACACCTTGTTACCTGACTTATACAAACGAAAAGACCCATGAGATAATCCGGGAGAACCTCCATAAATCAAGCATGTACAGCGGCATAGTCAAAGGAATCGGCCCTAGATATTGCCCTAGCATTGAAGACAAAGTTGTGAAATTCTCAGACAAGCCAAAACACCAGATATTCCTGGAACCTGAAAGCTTGGAAATGAATACCATCTATGTCCAAGGTTTCTCAACCTCTTTGCCTCACGAGGTCCAAGAAAAAATGATCAGGACATTGCCGGGGTTGGAAAACTGCAAAATTCTAAAGTATGCCTATGCGATCGAATATGATGCCATCAATCCATTGCAACTGTGGCCAAGTCTAGAAACCAAAGTTGTCAAAAATCTGTATACAGCGGGTCAAATAAATGGCACATCCGGTTATGAAGAAGCAGCCGGACAAGGTTTGATTGCGGGAATCAATGCCGCTTTGAACATCGAAGGCAAGGAACCGTTAATCCTGAAGCGCGATGAGGCTTATATCGGAGTCTTGATTGATGATCTGGTTACCAAGGGAACAAATGAACCATATCGGATGTTGACATCGCGTGCCGAGTACCGCCTGCTGCTTCGCCACGACAATGCCGATGAAAGGCTGTTGAAATACGGCTATAAGGCAGGCTTGGTTAAGGAAGAAGTATACCAGGAATATATAGAACGTATAAATGGCATCTACAACGAGATCAAAAGACTGGAACAAATCCGTTTCACTCCCAAATCATCAGTCAATGAGATGCTTGAAAGAATCAATTCGTCTCCTTTAAAAGAAGGGATAAGTGCAAGAAACCTGATCCAAAGACCGGAGGTCAATTATAATTTGTTGCTGCCATATATCGATAGCCCCGAGTTGACCTTAGAACAGCAAAACCGGATTACCATCCTCATCAAGTATGACGGTTATATCGAGAAAGCAAGAAAGCAGGCTGAAAAGCAAATGAAAAACGAAGCTAAGCGAATTCCGGATGATATCGATTATGATCTAGTAAAGAATTTGCGGATTGAAGCGCGCCAGAAGCTTATCAAGGTTCGCCCTTTGACTGTGGGGCAGGCATCAAGAATTTCGGGAATAAACCCGGCTGATATAGCCGTTCTGCTAATATATTTGAAACAGCAAGGAGTTGAGTAGATGGATCAAAATACATTCGTGGAAAAGTTGGCCCAGCGTGGAATTGAACTGACTCCAGAGCAGTTGGACCAATTTGAGAAGTATTACGATATCCTTGTCGAGTGGAATCAGAAAATGAATCTGACCGCTATCACCGACAAGGAAGCTGTATACCTAAAGCATTTTTATGATTCTTTGACAATCGCTTTTGATTTCGATTTCACGAATCAAAAAATCGTCGATGTCGGGGCGGGGGCCGGTTTTCCAAGCATTCCTTTGAAGATTGCGTTTCCCCAACTGGAAGTCACCATTGTCGATTCGCTTAGCAAAAGGATCACTTTTCTTGAGCACCTTTTCAAGGAGCTAAATCTTGACAAAGTCAAAGCTGTGGCTGCAAGGAGCGAGGATTACGCTTCCGGGCATTGCGAGCAGGCTGATATCGTTATGGCCCGTGCGGTGGCCCGATTGAACATATTGGATGAACTATGCCTCCCTTTGGTCAAAGTCGGTGGTCATTTCCTTTCGCTAAAAGGGCGCCAGGTCAATGAGGAGATAGAGGAAGCCCGCCATGGAATCACCGTTCTTGGTGGTGAGATCGATAGTGTTGTCGAATTCAATCTGGCTAACCAGGATGATCTGCGTGGCAATATCATAATCAAGAAAATCAAAGCCACTCCAAGCAAATATCCCCGCCAGTTCGGGCAAATAAAAAAGAAGCCGCTTTAGTTTTCGCACTCTGAACTTTATTGTTTGGAGTGCTTTTGTTTTCTAATTTTGGTGATTATATTTTAAATTTCCGTCATTTAATGTATAATTAAGCGTGATATAACAAAAAAAGAGAGGCTAGATTATGGCAAGAGATAAACTAAAAATAATTGCGATTAAGAAAATTTTCCGAAACGAAAAACAACCGCGAATCGAGTTTAATGAGGATTCTCTTTTTGAGCTTTCCCAGTCAATCAAAGAAAATGGCATAATTCAGCCAATAGTCGTCCGGCCATATCAAAGCGGTTATCAGATAGTTGCCGGAGAGCGAAGGTTCCGGGCAGCCCAGCTGGCGGACATGACTGAGATTCCTTGCGTCGTGAAATCTTTAGACCAGTTGCAGGTCGATACCATGGCCATTATCGAAAACGTCCAGCGGGAGAACTTGTCGCCTTATGAAGAAGCCAAAGCTTACCAGACTCTTCTTGAGAAATACAACTATACCCAAAAGAATATCGCCGATGTCGTTGGGAAAAAACAGTCTACCATTGCCAACAAGTTGAGACTGCTCAATCTCTCCCAGCCGGTAATTGAGGCATTGAGTTCAAAGAGCATTTCCGAACGTCATGGACGGGCACTGCTTGGCCTGGATGAACAAAAGCAGATTGAGATTCTAGGGAACATCAAGAAAAACAGCCTGACTGTAAAAGAGACAGAAAAATTGGTGAATAGGAAGCCAAAAGAAAAGAAGGGGACGACAGTCGTACCCAAGAAGGCTATCTCCAAAAACATTCGCATTGCCACAAACACCATTGATCAGGCAATCGGAATGATAGAAAAAACAGGGGTTGAGATAACCAAGTCGGTAGCCGACCTGGAAGATGAATATGTCATCACTCTGACAATTAAGAAGTAAGGGAGTCAGTGCAACGAATTCTTCAGATAAATACATCCACAATAACAGCAAAATCTTGTCGGTTCCGGAATCGCAATAGAAAAGACGTTCCAGGAATGTTCGGAAGCTAAAAGCTCTGCCGCATGCGGCAGAGCTTTTAATCACCATATCAACTAATTATTTGTCGGTTGATCCCATGCCGCCATCGCGGACATTTTCACAGCTATCGTCTTCGACAATTCCAAAGGGCAGGAATATCCCTTGTGCGAACCCTTGGAGCTGTTCGATTGACAACGTCATGCCTTCGTTGGAATCGTTTGTCATCTTGATGAAGATGTGGCCTTCATTGCTTGATTCGTAATAGTCAGCATCTATTATTCCGACCGTGTTGTTGAGCTGGAGGCGGTATTTGAAACCCAGACCGCTGCGGGGAAATACTCCCAGAAACCAGCCATCTTTGATTTTTACCCGTATTCCAGTGGGAATCTTGATTGTTTCATTCGGGGCCAAAGAGAAACCCAATGGAGATAGAATATCATATCCGGCTGAACCTTTGGTTGCTCTTTTTGGCAATTCCAGCTTATTGTATATCGTCAATGCTTCTTCCGGGGTAACTGCGAATGTGTCACAAAAATCCGTGACAAACCTTTCTTGTGAAACCAATTCAAATTTTGCAACTTTTTCCATCATTGATCCTCCTGAGTGTTGTGCTGTTTTTGATTTTACCACGAATCGTGTTTTTTTAAAAGGTGGCAGCTTCTGATAATTGGAATTGGGCGTGAATCTGTAAGGAAATTCACTCTTTATTAACTGTCAAATAAGGTTCAGTTTTCCTCAATAATTGCTTAAAACTATTAAAATCGGTGAGTGATTATGATATAATTTTTCAGATAGAATAACTTGGAGGTTATTATGACTAAAACGATAGCAATTACAAACCAAAAGGGCGGTGTCGGTAAGACCACAACATGTGTAAACTTATCAGCGGCGCTGTGCCGGTTAAAGTATAAAGTCCTCTTGATTGATACTGACCCTCAAGCAAATGCGACTCAGGGCATTGGAACCAATCGCGATGAATTGGAATTATCTACATATGATATTCTGTTGGGAAACGCCGACATCAATGACGTTATTAAAAAAACATATATTGAAAATTTGGATATTTGCCCGGCATCAATTGAACTTGCTGGGGCCGACATTGAATTGTCGAATGTGAAAGTAGGCCGCGAACAGCGCCTGAAAAATGCAATCAAGGATTTGAAAAAGAAATATGATTATATAATCATCGACTGCCCACCGGCATTGGGACTTTTGAATACCAATGCCTTGGCGGCCTGCAATTCGGTATTGATTCCGGTGCAGTGTGAATATTATGCCTTGGAGGGATTGACCCAGTTGCTCAATACAATTCTTCTGGCTCAGTCGGTTTTCAACAAAGAACTGGCGATCGAAGGTATCTTGTTGACCATGCTTGACAGCCGCACCAATCTAGGGATCGAGGTCAGCCAGGAAGTCCGTAAGTATTTCAAGGAGAAGGTTTACAAAACTGTTATTCCAAGAAACGTCCGTTTATCCGAAGCACCTAGCCAGGGCGTTGCAATTTTCGATTACGACAATCGCAGTGAAGGTGCAAAAGCATATTTAAAATTGGCTAAGGAGATGGTTAAACGCAATGGCAAAAAGTAAAGGTCTGTCAAAAGGATTGAACAACATATTCGGCGGAGATATCGATCGGGTGATCAGTGACATTGAAAAAGGTGTCAGCCAGAAGGGCAGTGACAACATCCTGATCAGTGAAATACGCCCGAATCCATACCAGCCACGGAAGATATTTGATGAAACCAAGCTTAAGGAATTGGCTATTTCCATCAAGGAACATGGTATTTTTCAACCGGTATTGCTTAAAGAGGCAGTCAGCGGTTATGAAATCGTGGCCGGAGAAAGACGTTGCCGGGCGGCGAAGATGGCCGGATTGGAAAAGATTCCGGCAATTATCGTTGAAATCAGCGATAATGACATGATGGAAATCGCTCTTTTGGAAAATATCCAACGTGAGAATCTCAATGCGATTGAGGAAGCCCGAGGGTATAAGGTGCTTATGGAGCGACTGGAATTGACCCAGCAGGAACTTTCCGACAAGATAGGTAAAAGCCGCAGCCATATCGCAAATTCGCTGCGACTGTTGAATCTGGCACCAGCGGTTCAAAGCCTTGTTATGGATGACAAAATTTCAATGGGCCATGCGCGGGCATTAGTCACTATCGACAGCGACAAAGCCGCACGGATTGCGTCGCGAATCGTTGATGAGCACCTGTCGGTAAGAGACGTGGAAAACCTGGTCAAACAGGCCGATAAAGACGCTGTAGAAACCCGCAATGATCCTGTTGAAAAGGATCCGGAGCCAAAAGTCGAGTATAAGACCCAGCAGCTTCAATATGTGGAAAGCCTGATCAGGAAAAAATTCCAGACAAAGGTGGCAGTGAACAATAATGCCATCACAATCAAGTATACCGATCTGGATGATCTGAATCGGATTTTAGAACTGATGGAAGTAATTGAAGAGAGTTAACGAGGACAATGCAAGGATATGTTATCGAGTGTAACGTATTCTTGTTTTTTGCTTTGCTTAGGTAATTTATTGACAAAGTCTGGAAAACAAGTTAACTTATAAACTATAAGGAGGACGATTATGGAATTTCAGATTGAGAATTTGCATAAAAGTTTTGGAAGTAAAAAAGTCCTGCAAGGCGTTGATTTGCATGTGGTTTCCGGAGAAGCGCTGGGTCTTTTGGGCCGGAACGGGGCCGGGAAGACAACAATAATAAGGATTATCCTGGATCTTTTTGGCAGTGACCAGGGCAGGATTATGATCGATGGCAAGGACATTGGCCGTGATAAAATAAAGATCGGATATTTGCCGGAGGAAAGGGGCCTCTATCCAAAAAAGAAGATTGACGAGCAGCTTGTGTACTTCGGGATGCTTAAGGGGATGTCAAAAAAGGCGGCTTTAAAATCAATCGATTATTATCTCGATCGGCTTGATATGAACTGTTATAAAAGCGCCAAGCTGGAGACTTTGTCAAAGGGGAACCAGCAGAAGATTCAGTTGATTGTCGCCCTGCTCAACGATCCGGACATCGTGATACTCGATGAGCCGTTTTCGGGTCTTGATCCGGTGACGGCCCAGCTGTTAAAGGAAATTGTGATCGAACTGATCGATGACAATAAAATAGTAATCTTCTCATCACATCAGATGAACTATATTGAGGAGTTTTGCAATAACATCGCGATATTGAACAACGGGAGGATAGTCCTGGATGGCAAAATAGACGAAATAAAACGATCTTATCCCCGTAACCGGATAAAAATCAAGACCGCGAACAATGAAGAAATAATCGGGAAACTCGGTTTTCCCGCAGCAATATCGGGTCAGAACATAATCGTCGAATTGGAAAATGAGATCCAGACCACCGACTTGTTAAAGGAATTGGCCTCATTGGATATCGTACTCGAAAGTTTCAATGTGATCGAACCAACTCTCAATGACGTATTTGTCGAGTACACTAAGGAGGGAATCTAGATGGAACAGTTTTTGGTCGTTTTCAAACATGAATATACAATGTTTTTGAAAAACAAGATATTTATGGTCATGTCAATAATCGGAATTGTCGGTGCTTTGATTCTGACTTCAATTCCCAGATTCGCATCGATGTTCGATCTGGGTGGTGACTCCAACGGGTCCAGGGATACTGTCGTTCTGGTAGACAATACCGGAAACGGACAGTCCATCAAGACAATGATGGAAGATGCGATGGGACATATCGAAGTTTTTGTCGGAAATTTTTCTCAGGTAGAGCTGGAGAACAAGATAAGAGATGGTGAATATTCGAGCGGGTTCATCATCGACAGCATCAACCACTATAGCTATATCGTCGAGAGTCAGGAACTTTATGACAGCAAGAATATGGTAATGCAGGAGATTCTGAAAGTCCAATACCAGAATTATCTGATGTTGGAAAGTGGACTTAGCGCGGCCCAGGCGGCCAATGTCTTAAGCGCCACAGTCACCAACGATGTTGTCGAAATTGGGGTTGACCAGGCGCAAAATTTCCTTTTCACCTACATAATGATTATGTTCTTGTATGTGGTGATCATGATATACGGTCAATTGATTGCCACAAATGTGGCATCCGAAAAAACTTCACGGGCAATGGAGATGCTTATCACCTGCGCCAAGCCAAGAAGCCTGATGTTCGGAAAAATATTCGCATCAGGATGTGCCGGCCTGACTCAACTGATGACGATAATTTGTGCCGCTTATGGGGGTTATCTGCTCAACCGGGAATACCTTATTGAAGGTTCTTTTATGGAAATATTCAATGTGTCAGTGTCGACCTTGATTTTTGGAGTGGTATTCTTCCTGCTCGGTTACTTCCTGTATGCTTTTCTATATGGGGCTATCGGATCGACGGTATCGAAAATCGAAGATATTTCACCAGCCGTTATGCCTGTTACATTCTTGTTTATCATAGGGTTTATGATTACAATTATGGGAACAAGCTCTGGTGACGTCAATTCGACTCTGGTTTTCATAAGCTCTTTTATCCCTTTCTTCGCTCCGATGGCAATGTTGGCGAGAATCGGGATGAGTGTCGTCCCTCCCTATCAGATTGCTATCACAATCGTTATTTTGCTGCTGACCATCGTCTTGATCGGCTACATGGCGACAAAAATATATCGTTTAGGCGTTATGCACTACGGCAACCGGATGAAATTGAAGGACATATTCAAGGCGCTTAGGGATTGATGTGAGAAAAAGATTATGGCTGTTTGAACAATCGGTCGAATATATGCTACAATTATAAAACAAGCAAGGTAGGAGGAAGTTTAAACAAGGGTTTAAACAAAGATATCAATGACAAATGAAGAAATTCTATCAAGGGTCGACCATACGTTGTTGACACCTACGGCCACTTTCGAGCAGATTGACCAGATTGCCTGGGACGCAATCGAATACCGCACAGCTTCGATCTGCATACCCCAGACTTATGTCAGAAGGATTCATGACATTTATCAAGATCAGGTGAATATCTGCACAGTCGTGGGATTTCCGCTCGGTTACAATTCGACGGCATCGAAGATCAAAGAGGTGGAAGTGGCAATAAGCGATGGTGCAAATGAAATAGATATGGTCATCAATATCTGCGATGTCAAAAATAGGGACTTCGCCAAAGTCGAGGAAGAAATCCGACAGATCAAGCAGGCTTGCGGATCAAAAATCCTTAAGGTCATTGTTGAAACCTGCTATCTTGATGAGCAGGAAAAAATTGAACTGTGCAAAGTTGTGACTGCTGCCAAGGCCGACTATATCAAGACATCGACCGGGTTTGGAACCGGCGGCGCGACTTTCAGGGATATCGAGCTTTTCAAAAGACACATCGGTCCCGATGTGAAAATCAAAGCGGCAGGAGGAATAAGCAGCTATGACGATCTCAAGGAGTTTGTCCGCTTGGGTTGCGACCGTCTTGGAACTTCACGGGCAATCAACATTATAAAAGGGATTGAAAGTGAAGGATATTGATGATGTTAATATTCAGTTCATTAATTGTTGCTATAATCAGTTTATAAGCTAAGACTTATACTTCTCCCTTATATTAAATTGATCCATATAATTGTTGACTGATAAATCAGTCAAAGATCGAACATCCGTTTCGGTCTTTTTTTATATTATTCGAAAATTTGGGCGAAAGAAAAGACCAGCGGCGCTGGTCCATGTATGCTTAGTATCCTTGGTTTAATGTCAAATTATAAGTCGAACCGTCGGCCAATTCAATACCATCGGCACCGGTTGGAGCCATTTCACCATCGACGCTAAGTCCCCACCAGTATTGGTTGGCCTCATCATCTTTGATTCCATTGACTTCATGGATGTACATTCCATATTCGCTATCTTCATAGACTACCATGTCTTCAGCCTTTAAAAAATCGGCCAGTGTGGCTTCGGTAGTTTGATATTCAGTCGAATCATTGACGCTGTCACGTTCGCTGACCACTTCCAGTGTGATTGTTTTTTGATTGGCATCAGCCGTTTTTGAGGCACAACCAACCAAGCTAAATGATAAAACAAACGTAAATAATAATGCAAAAATCTTTTTCATTCTCTCTATCTCCTTTAGATTTTTCTTTTAAAAAGTATTCCGGCTCAGTTTCAACGTTCTGCAACCTTCCCGGGAAAATCCCAGTGGTACTTAGCAGTTCTCCACATTACGGCGGCGGATCCGCTCAGGTCTTTCACCTGATTCCAGTTTTAAAAGATGATACCATTATAGCGAAAAATAAATGCAAAAACAATAATTAAGGTCAATTAGTATCTTTGACCGTCAAGCTTCTGATCATAGCGATATTGGCCTGTTTGCTGTTGAATGGCAAGACGCAGCTGAACCCACCGATGAAATTCGGGAAAGCTTTATATCTTGCAGCTTCTTTTTCGATGGCTATTCTTGCGTCATTGGCATCGTTTTTCACAAAGGTCTTGACCGGTGAAAGATTGCCGATAACAAGAGAAGATGTCAAAACGAAATCAAATACTTTGGTCAAGTCCCCTTCATTGCCGACTGAGACCAAATCAGGTTCCAATTTCAAAATGGTCAGGTTTAGTTTGTCGATATCGTCGATACAGCTATGAAAACCAAAAAGCATTTCCGGCTGGCTTTGCTTGATATTGGCAATGTGGCGCGTGGCAAAGCTTGTAATCTGCATGCTCGATAAAAATTGAAGTGATGGTTCACAGATGATAAATCCATTCGAGCCATTTGTTTTGAGATCTTCGATATAATTTATCAGGAATTCGCTCACTATTACCAGGCACTTTTCCAATGTCCCGGGGTGTTGCAGGAGCTCCTTAACCTTGTTGAATGATAACACCTGACAGAGCAGGGTGAATGGTCCGGAAACAAAGTTGATTACCGGAAGGTCATTTTTTTGGGCAAGTCTTCTTGTTGCATCGAGATGTGCTAGGTATCGGCTTGTCTTAAGGTTGGGTACTTGCTTTTCCAAAAGATAGTCAATGCTGATTGGCGCAATTACCGATGGCAACGTCTTGATGTGATAAAGCATCATCACATTGAAACATTCGGCCTCGATGGTCAAATCCATCAAGGGGATATATGCAGGGAGATTGAATTCTTCGGTAGATTTGATTGTTGCCAGGGAAATCAATTCGCCTGAGGTCAATGAGGAGGTGATCGATAAGCCGAGCGAATTGAGATAGTAATTCGTTATGAATGGCAACAGGCGGCATTCTTTCTTTGTCTGTGCCAGCCAGTTTTTCTTGTCAAAACTCACTATGATATTTTTGCCCCATTTGGAAGCTTGTCAAGCATCGGAACTTCGATCAATTTCTTTTGCACTCCCGCCAAGATCATTCCTTGGGATTCAACCCCTCTAAGTTTTACTGGTTTCAGGTTTTTGACAACGATGACTTTTTTGCCAATCAAGTCTGCCGGTTCATAGAAATCTGCGATTCCGGACACTATTTGTCTGGTCTGGTCACCGATATTAATCTGACTTACAAGTAGTTTTTTCGCATCTGGATGTTTTTCACATTTTTCGATTGTTCCTACAACCAGGTCAACCTTCTTGAAATCATCGATTGTGATGAAATCTTCTTCAACTGCCTCAACATCGGCACTTTTGGCATTCAGGGCCTCAACTTTGGCATTGATTTCTTTAGGGTCCAGGCGGGCGAACAGCACTTCTGGATTGTTGGTCACTGAATTTCCAACTTCATAACCACCGAATGTGTCCAGGCTTGAAAAGTCGCGATTGCCAGTATTGATCTGGTTTAAAATTGAAGTGGCGCTTGATGGGATGTATGGATACAATGCGATGGCACTAAAACGGATAGCTTCAATAAGATTGTAGATAACGGTTTGCAAACGCTCAGCCTGGCTTTCATCTTTTGCTAGAACCCATGGGGCCGTCTCATCGATATACTTGTTTGTGCGGCGTAGTGCGACCATGATTTCGTCTAAGGCCTTGGCAATTTTGAAATCGTCCGCGTATTCTTTGACTTTGGCTACCATGTCAACAACGGCATCCTTGAGCTCCTGGTCGACCGGTTCACTGACCAGGGGATTTGTGACAACTCCATCGAAATATTTGTTGGCCATCGCGATAGTGCGGTTAACCAGATTTCCTAGAGTGTTAGCCAGATCGGTGTTGATCTTTTCGATGACCAGTTCCCAAGTCAATGATCCATCATTGTCGTATGGGATTTCAGATAGCACATAATAGCGGGTTGCATCAACTCCGAAAATATCAACCAGGTCGTCGGCATAAATCACGTTGCCCTTCGATTTTGACATTTTTGAATCGCCTTGAAGGAGCCATGGATGACCGAACACCTGTTTTGGCAAAGGAATATCCAAAGCCATCAACATTATCGGCCAATAGATAGTGTGGAAACGGACGATGTCTTTTCCGATGATATGGACATCTGCCGGCCAGTATTTTTTGTACAGGTCACCGTGGTTTCCGTCAACATCATAACCTAAACCGGTGATATAGTTAGAAAGGGCATCAATCCAGACATAAACAACGTGCTTTGGATCAAAGTCGACAGGTATCGACCAGGTGAATGATGTTCGGGAAACGCAAAGGTCTTGCAGTCCAGGCAACAGGAAGTTGTTCATCATCTCGTTTTTCCGTGAAACCGGCTGGATGAATTCAGGGTTGTCATTGATATGCTTGATCAGACGATCGGCATATTTTGACAGTTTGAAAAAGTAAGCCTCTTCCTTGGCATCTTCTACCGGTCCGCCGCAGTCAGGGCAAGCTCCGTCATTTAGCTGGCTTTCTGTGAAGAAAGATTCGCAGGCTTTGCAATATTTTCCTTCATAATGGCCTAAGTAGATATCGCCTTGGTCATATAATTTTTTAAATATTTTTTGAACCTGTCTTTCATGGTATTCGTCTGTGGTTCTTATAAAATAATCGTAAGAAGTATCCATCCGGTCCCAGATTCTTTTGACGTCTTTGGCAATTTCGTCGACGAATTGTTGGGGAGGAACGTTTGCGGCCTTTGCCTTGTCTTCAATCTTCTGACCGTGTTCGTCGGTTCCTGTTTGAAAATAGACATTGTAGCCTTCCTGGCGCTTGAATCGCGCAATGGCGTCGGCTAAAATAATCTCATAGGTATTTCCGATGTGCGGTTTGCCAGATGTGTAGGTTATCGCGGTTGTTAAATAGTAATCATTCGCTGTTTTCATGTTTTTTTGATGATTAATTGGATTAATCATATCCTTTCTATAGTCTGATAAATTTGGGAATAAAAAAAGTACCAATTAAAGGACGAAAAAATTCGCGGTACCACCTTTATTATACGGATCCGTATCTCTTGAAGCGTTAACGCCGCCCACGTTTATTTCTACATATCGAAATAACTGCTCATGAACCATTCGACTAAAATAGCCTGTCAGTTTTCACCAGCCACTGACTCTCTTAAAGGCGTTTGATAGCTTCTTTCAATCATCGCATTTTCCAGTACATTTTAACCCTTGAAGCCAGGTTTGTCAAATGATAGTTGCATGGAGATATTTTCATATTTTAAAATTATTGTCATATAAGGGGATTACCGGTATTATAATAGAATAAAGTCAAATGCAAATGGAGTAGTTATGGATAAGAAATTAACGATAAAGGATATAGCAAAACTCGCCGGTGTAGGCAAGTCAACTGTTTCCCGGTATTTCAACGACGGTTCGATCAAGGAAGAGACCCGGGAAAAAATAAAAAAAGTGATCGAGGAAAACAATTTTGAGCCTAATCAATTTGCCGCCAGCTTGAAGGCCAAGCAATCCAAGCTTATCGGCGTGATTGCCCCTTGCTTTGATTCGACTATTGCCTCGAGAATCTTGATGAGCATCGATGACAAGCTGCTGAAAGAAGGTTATCGATCAGTAGTGATCAACACCAACCATTCCCAGACCAGGGAGCTTGACTCGATCATGGCCTTGTGGCGCATGAACGTGGATGGCATAATTCTGATTGCCACGAATATAACCATGGCCCACCGGACGGCAGCGGCAAAGATCGATGTCCCGTTGATATTCTTAGGTCAGGATGTTCCAGGAGCAATATCAATAATCAATGATGATTACCACGCGGGCTATGATGCCGGCAATCTGGCTGGTAGAACAAATCCAAAAAACGTGCTGATTGTCAGCGTCGACAAGTGGGATGAAGCGGTGGGGGATACCCGGCGGCGCGGCATTGTTGCCGGTTTGAAGGATAACGGTATTACCAAGATCGATATCGTCGAATCGGACTTCTCCTACAAAAAGACCCAGAGACTGTTGAACGATCGGCTGGATCGAAAGAATTACGATGCAATCATCTGCGCCACCGACAATATGGCCCTGGCGGCATTCAAAGTGCTCAAGGATCGCAATTTTCGTGTCCCGGAAGATGTTTCGCTAATCGGGTTCGGGGGTTACGACATCACCAGCCTGATCAGCCCAAGTCTGACGTCGTTTAGATTCGAAAGTGAGTACGCGGGGAAATTGGCTGTCGATACAATGATTGATTTAATAAATGGCGATGAAGTAGAACAGCAGCAAGTGATCGGCTACAGTTGTATCATCGGTGAAAGTGTCAGACTGTAAGGTCGGCACTTTATTTTTTAAAGAAAATGGAACCGTTCCCAATTTTATTATTGACACAGTCCTTGGGGCGTGCTATATTATAGGTGTGATATGGGAACGTTCCCAAGAAGGAGGAGAGTTTTATGAATTATAATGCTATAGCCAAAGAAATTATAGCTGGAGTCGGTGGCAAAGAAAATATCCAACAGATATTCCATTGCGCCACGAGACTTCGAATCGTTGTAAAGGATAGTGCCAAAATTGATGATGCAAAGGTTACCGACATTGAAGCGGTAAAGGGCACTTTCAACAACAAGGGGCAATATCAGATAATATTAGGATCCGGAGTGGTCAATTTGGTCTGTGAGCAAGCCCAGAAGATAACTGGAATTGGTGGCAATGATACAGTCGTCAATGCTGATGAGCGGCCTGAAGGAAATTTACTGCAACGTTTTGTAAACACACTAAGCGACATTTTTGTACCGATAATTCCTGCCATCGTTGCCGGCGGTCTTTTGATGGGGATCAACAATCTGTTGACTTCTCAAGGTCTTTTCTACCCTGGCATGAGCGTGATCGACGCGAACCCAGGCCTTGGTGATATCGCCGGATTTATCAACATGTGCGCCAATGCGCCGTTTGTATTCCTGCCGGTGTTGATCGGATTCTCGGCGACCCGAAAATTTGGGGGTAACGCATTCCTGGGTGCGGCACTGGGAATGCTCATGGTTCACCCGGATTTGTTGAATGCCTACACGTATGGGGCTACCGGAGTGGAAGTTCCGACTTGGAACTTGCTAGGTCTTGCTGTGGAAGCGGTCGGATACCAAGGTACCGTTTTGCCTGTGCTGGCGTCTTCTTGGATCTTGGCGAATATCGAAAAGAGATTGCACAAGGTTACGCCTATCTGGCTTGACAACCTTTCAACACCTCTATTGTCGATATTGGTGACAGGTCTGTTGACTTTCATCGTTGTCGGACCAGTCATGCGGATTGCCGGAACAGGTCTTGCAGCTGGAATGACTTGGATTTATGACTCATTGGGATTTGTCGGTGGGGGTATTTTGGGATTCTTCTATGCTCCGCTGGTTATCACCGGCATGCACCACAGTTTTATCGCAATTGAAACAACGTTGTTGGCCGACATCGCCAACACCGGTGGAACGTTCATCTTCCCGACGGCATCGGCTTCAAATGTGGCTCAAGGTGCGGCGGTACTCGCAGTTCTTTTATTGACAAAAGATGCGAAACTTAAATCAATCTGTTCGGCGTCAGGGGTTTCGGCATTATTGGGAATCACCGAGCCGGCAATGTTCGGGGTTACTTTGAAATTGAAATATCCGTTTATCGGATCATGTATCGGCGCTGCTGCAGGATCGGCATTCATGGCGGCGACAAAAACAAAAGCAATCGCCCTTGGGGCAGCAGGATTGCCTGGATTCATCTCATTCCCGGTTGATTCGCAAATTCCATTCTGGATCGGTATCGCAATTGCATTCGCAGTATCATTTGGAACTACATTTGTGCTTCATAAAAGAAATGAAATGAAATTGGCGAAAGAAAAGGCAGCTGCGAATACAGACGTGGCCAATGGAAATTTGGTAAACAGCACCATCGAGTTACCAATCGCTGGAAAAGTGTTGCCGATGGGACAAAGCAGTGACCCGGTTTTTTCAAACAAGACTTTAGGGGACGGATTTGTCGTTATTCCTGAAGATGGAAACCTGACAGCTCCAATCAACGGAAAAATCAGTTTTATCTACCCGACCAAACATGCCATTGGATTGGTCGATGACAATGGACTGGAAATCCTGATCCATGTCGGGATTGACACAGTATCCCTTGAAGGAAGACCTTTTGAATCTTTCGTGGCTACCAACGATGTAGTCACGGCAGGTCAGCCCCTGATGAAAATTGATCTGCAAGCCATCAAGGCGGCCGGACTGTCTGACGAAGTTATTGTAATTGTAACTTCAAAGACATCGTTCAAAACAAAATCAGAAATTGAAGGAGTATTGAATGAAACAATCCTCGAATTATCGGACGCTTAAGCTTCCCGCTGACCCGACGGCATTGAAATACCATCTAATGCCGCCGATGGGGTGGCTCAACGACCCAAACGGGCTTTGCCGGTTCAACGGGGCAACCCATATATTTTTCCAGCACAGCAAAGACCCGAAGGGAGGATTGAAGCAATGGGGCCATTACAGCACGGTTGACTATGTCAATTACAAGCTTCATCCAATCGCCCTGACGCCCGATTGTGGCTACGACAAGGATGGTGTTTATTCGGGCAGTGCTTTTGTCCATGAGAATAAAATGCACCTTTACTACACCGGAAATGTCAAGTATGACGGGGATAAGGAGCGCATCATGAGCGGTCGGGACAGCAATGTCCTTCACGTGACAAGTGATGACGGTATGAATTTCTCGGGCAAGGAACTTGTCTTGACAAATGCCGACTATCCCCAAAACCTGACCCGCCATGTCCGGGACCCCAAGGTATTCGCCAAAGACGGAGTCTATTACATGGTCCTGGGGGCGCGGAGGAAAGATGATGTCGGGGAAGTGATATTCTACGAGTCGTCAGATCTTAAGGATTGGAAATATTTCCAAACGATGACCTCAAGCGAACCGCTGGGGTACATGTGGGAGTGTCCGGACTACATTTTTCTAGACGGTCAGGAAGTCCTGTTGTGCTGTCCTCAGGGTGTTGATACCCGGGGCGACAGATTCCAGCCGCTCTACAATAACGGCTATTTCAAGGTTGATAGAAACCAACTGTCAGAGTTTGTCGAGATGGACATCGGGTTTGACTTCTATGCCCCGCAAACTTACACCGACAACGGCAAAGTGATCATGATTGGCTGGATGGGAATGCCCGATGTCGATTACACCAATGTCAATGACGATGAGTGGCAACATTGCCTGACTATTCCCAGGGAATTGGTTTTGGTGGATGGTGCAATAAGACAAAAGCCGATTGAAGAATTGAAAGCTTTGCGTTGCGGATATTTTTCAGGGCAGTCAATAACCCTTGAAAACAACAGTTTTGAAATGGTTTTGAACGATATCCAAGGTGATTTGTATCTGAAGCTGCGTGAAGACGTGGTAATCAGTTATGAAAATCAACTGCTCAGATTGGACATGGGAAATTCAGGCCAGGGCCGTACAAGCAGGATTCTTGAGCTGGCTGAGCTGACAAGTCTGAAAATATATTCGGACATAACCTCGCTGGAGATTTTCGTCAATGATGGAATAAACACCATATCTACTAGAGTCTACAATGACAGCTGCAAAATTGAAAGCAATTGCCAATTTGAAGGGTACATTCTTGAAGGATTCAATATCGAGATATAAAAAAGCCTGGAGTCACCGATTTAAATATCGATGATTCCAGGTTTTTTAATGTCCGTTCGAATTTTTGTTTGAACCGCTGTTGGTTCCATTGCCCTGGGCGTTCTGGTTTGAATTTCCATCACCGGAATCACTGTTTACGTTTGGATTGTCGTTTCCGTTTTGATGTTGTTCCTGATTTTTGATCTGCATTTGAACCTGGTTATAAGACAGACCGATGCAGTCTTCAATATCAAATTCATCGCTCAGCTGGGCCAACCTCATGCAGGCTTGATACTTGCCAAATGTCATGTTGTAGCGGTGGGCTTCCTGATAATTGAACTGCTCAAAGAAGGTAACCCCGGTCAATGAACTGTCAATCTTGGCATTGTCGTTGAAGTAGACGACCGTGATAGCCAAAGGATTGACCACCTTACCTTGAAGGCTGCTGATCACATCAAGATAATTGGCTGACAGATAATCCTGCGCATTGATCAATTCCTCGCTGGAATCATCGTACCCTGAAATTTTGATAACCCCATTGTCGGAGTCTACTTCCATTTCCACTGCCAGATCACCATCGAGCGACAGGGCCATTACTGCCTGGGCTTTGTTGAAGTAGTTGAACGATAAGAAGACCGCGAGGAAAATCGCCAAACTCGAAAGCACGGCTTTGGAAAAATAAGATCTACGTCTTCTTGGGCTTGTTTGTCGGTAGATCTGGTTCAGGGTTTGGTTTTTAAGCTCCGGCGATGCTTTAATTTGATCGAAATCGGATTTAAATTTTTCATTCATTAAAATCATCTCCTAGCTGTTTCTTCAATAATTCGCGGCCTCTTTTTAAATCGCTGTAAATGCTGTTGACCTTCCGGTTGAGGATTTTGCCTATCTGATCGGCAGTGTATCCTTCATAGTAATGCAGATAGATGGCCAACTTGTAATTTCTTGGCAGCGATAGAACCGCAGTGATCAAGTCGCTATTGCCAAAATTTTCTTCACTTTGGATATGTCTTATCTGGTCAATGTCTACTGTCTTCTTGAAAATGCTTTTGAAAGTATTCTTGCATTCATTGATCGTCACCCTGATCAACCAGGCCTTTTCGTGTTCCAAAGACTCAAAAGGAGATTCATGAGTAGCAAACTTTAAGAAGACATTTTGAAAGACATCCTGACAATCCGCTTCGTTTTTCAGATTCAAGAAGCAGATTTTTCTAATCATGTCTCCATATTGGTCAATTTTCATTCGACAAACATCTTCGCTAATCATAATAATCTCCTTTAGTCGTGCAAAAGAATGTTATTGCTTACTATAATTATGCTCTTCTTGTGCCTGGTTTGCAAATGCATTCTCTTTTTCGCATTCGTTTTGGCATTCGCCTTCATTTTCCTGCGCTTGAATTCTTTCACGTTTTTGTGACTGTGTTTGAGTTTGTTCTTGATTTTGAACTTCGTTTTGATATTGGTTTCTGTTTTGTTTCTGTTCTTGCGCTTGAGTCTGTTCTTGGGTGCAATCGCCTTGAGCTTTTTGCGCTGCCAAATCACAAACACCATCTTCGTTTTCATCAACGAAATTTGATGACTGCAACATCGATTGTTGGCTCGCATTGGTTTGAGTTGCACTCGCCCCTTCGGCCATAACTGTAGTTGCACCTAAACCTAACATTACTAATAATACTGAACTGATTACGATATTTTTCATTTTGAATTCCTCCTGTTTTCATAACTAATACAACCGGATGCGGATAATCCTTGCAATTATTTCATTTTTTTTATTTTCACGGCGCACATCAATATAAATTATCACTTTGCTTGAATTTATCGGTTAAATATCTTATAATGACTGATGGTCAAAAAGGAGAATACAATGGAAAAAAACTATGATGTAATTATTGTTGGTGCCGGACCGGCAGGTATAATGGCCAGCTATGAACTGGTGCTCAAAAACCCTGGAATGAGCATCCTGTTGGTTGATAAAGGATTGGATGTCACAAAAAGACACTGTCCAATCCATGAGAAGAAACTGACAGCATGTCCGTTGATAAAAGAGAATGTCCCGGGATGTTTGCCGGCTTGTTCGATAACTGCAGGTTTCGGGGGTGCTGGGGCATACTCCGATGGGAAATTCAATATTACCAGTGAATTCGGGGGCTGGCTTACCGATTACCTGAGCCCGACCGAAGTCGAAGAGGTAATCAGGTATGTTGACGAGCAGTACCTGAAACATGGGGCGACCAAGGAGATAACCGATCCGACTACCGAAGCCATCAAGGAAATCGAACACCGTGGCTACGCGGTAGGATTGAAACTTCTGCGTGCCCGGGTCCGTCATCTAGGAACCGAAGAGAATCTGCGAATCATGTCGGAAATGTCAGAGGAGCTCAAGGAAAGCATCGATATGATGTTCTCAATGGAAGTTGCCGATATCATAGTTGAAAACAACAGATGTCAGGGGATAGTCCTTAACGATGGCACCAAAGTTTTATCCAAATATACAGTTCTCGCTCCTGGGCGTGACGGTTCAGCTTGGTTGACGAAAATACTCAAAAACCAGAACATCGAGCTTTACAACAACCAGGTCGATGTCGGAGTCCGCGTGGAGACTTCCAATATCGTAATGGAAGAGATAAACAAGAACCTCTACGAAGGAAAATTCATCTACAATACATCGGTTGGAACCAAGGTGCGGACGTTCTGTTCAAATCCGAGCGGTCACGTGGTGGTCGAAAACCACAGCGGAACCATGCTCGCAAACGGCCATGCCTACCAGGACCCAAAACTTGGTTCCAACAACACCAATTTCGCCCTGCTTGTATCCCACACTTTTTCCGAGCCCTTCAACGCTCCAAACGAATATGCCCATGAGGTATCGGGATTGGCTAACAAGCTAAGCAACGGCAGCGTGATTGTCCAGAGATATGGAGACATCAAGAAAGGCCGGCGGACAACCGACAAAAGGTTGAAAGAGGGATATACCGTTCCTACTTTGAAAGAAGCGGTTCCAGGCGATCTTGGGTTGGTGCTTCCTTACAACACTATGAAGTCGATCATTGAGATGATCGAGGCGTTGGATACGGTGACTCCGGGAATCGCCAATGACCACACTCTTCTCTACGGGGTAGAAGCCAAATTTTATTCTGCGCGTCCGAAAGTCCGGGAAAATTTCGAGTCGGAAATCGACAATCTTTATGTCGCTGGTGATGGAGCGGGTCTTACCCGTGGCCTGGCCCAGGCAGGAGCAAACGGAATCCTTGTTGCCCGGGGAATAATATCTAAAGAAAAATAATCCAAGCCCAAATGCTCCACTATCATGTGGAGCATTCAGGCTTGGAATCGGATTGTCATTGAGGATAGAACAATCAAGTTGGTGAATAGGAATGGTCGATCGATAAAAATCTTAAAATTGAATGATTGTCAGTTTAATTGTACCTTGATTTGTGGTATATTGTATTCAATTTAATGGAGGTAGAAAAGATGCGGATATTTGCAACAGATATGGATGGAACGTTTTTGACTGAAGCAAAAACATTTGACGATAAATTCTATGACTTGTTTGAATTGATGAAAAAAAATGGTGACCGGTTTGTGGTTGCTTCGGGTGGGCAGTATCAAAGATTGTGCATGAGATTCGACCACAGCATCAGAAATGACATAATCTATGTTTCTGAAAATGGTGCCTTGATCCGTGATGGCGAGATAATAATCCACAAGGATGTTATCCCGGCAGAGTCTTGGAAAAAAATGATTGACCTGCTTGCACCATATGATTGCATGATAGTAGTGTGCGGGGTTGAACATGGCTATATCCTAAGGAAGTTCGCGCATTTCGATGATGTCATTCGAAAGTTCTACAACAATATTCAATATGTCGAAAGCTATGACGATATCACTGATGAGATATTGAAGCTATCTTTTTACGAACCAGATGGCAAAGGTCCGGAAGTCCAAGATGAAGTGGCACACAAGGTACCGGATAACATCTATTGCGTAACCAGCGGATTCACCTGGTTCGACATCCTGGCAAAAACAGCGAACAAGGGTGAAGCCTTGAAAAAGGTTTCGGTCTATCTTAATGTCGACCGCAAGAATGTCTATGCCTTCGGGGATCAGATGAACGATTTCGAGATGCTCCGTTATGCCAAGAACTCTTATGCGGTTGCCAATTCGGTGGCCGCAATCAAGGCCATCTGCAAGTTTGAGATTCCCTCAAATGATGAAAACGGCGTAGTCAAGGAACTGGAAAAAATCCTGACTGCCGGACAAAAAGAAGCGACAATCATTTCCGGAAAAGAGATTTCATTGAAAATCAAGGATCAGATCAAAGATGAAGTGGCTCAGCTGGCTGCCCAGAACAAAAGAGTTCCCAAGCTGGCGGTAATCCTGGTGGGCGACAACCAGGCATCAAAAGTTTATGTGCGCAACAAGGAACGTGGATGCGAGTATGTAAACATGGAATCGCTGATGATCGTAAAGGATGCCAATATCACGCAACAGGACCTGCTTGATGAAATCACGCTTTTGAATCAGGATCCTACCGTTGATGGAATCCTCGTGCAATTGCCGTTGCCAAGACACATCGACGAATCGAAAGTCCTCCGGGCAATCGAGCCGACCAAGGATGTCGATGGTTTCCATCCCGACAATATCGCCCGGCTTTTCCTGGGGGAAGATGGATTGGTACCATGCACTCCTAAGGGAATGATGGTTATGCTCGAACAGATCGACTATGATTTGACCGGCAAACAGGTTGTTGTGGTTGGTCGCAGCAATATCGTCGGGAAACCGGTGGCATTGCTGGCTCTTCAAAACAATGCCACAGTCACCATCGCCCACAGCAGAACCAAAGACCTTAAAGCGGTCTGCAAACAGGCAGATGTCCTTATCGGTGCAATCGGGAAAGCGAAGTTCCTAGACGACCAATATGTCAAACCGGGAGCAGTTGTCCTGGATGTGGGAATCAACCGCGATGAAAACAACAAACTGTGCGGCGATTTCGATTTCGATAAGGTGAAGAACATCGCCAGTGCGATAACTCCGGTACCTGGGGGAGTTGGACCGATGACAATTACGATGCTGCTGGAAAACACATTGAAAGCTTATAGAATTCACGAGGGTTAATTTATGGATTATAAGCTGAACGATATAGTTGAAATGAAAAAACCCCATCCTTGTAAAAAATCCACTCAATGGCAGATTGTCCGGATGGGGGCCGATATCAAGATCAAATGTTTGGGCTGCAATGCGATTGTGATGTTTTCAAGAAGAGATTTCGAGAAACGACTCAAAAAGATCGTAGTTCCGGCTCAAGAGAAATAGTTAGCTGTAGTACTCTTCAAAAATATGATACAAAGTTTTCAAGGCGGCGGGGTCATCGCTCGACGATGCGCCAAGTGCCTGAAAGAGGGCCCAATTGCGGGCTCTTTTTTTGGTCCCTTGATCACACCCGAGTTCCTGGAAGAAAACAGCACGGCTGTCTTTATCAAGACAATGGTAGCCTATGGCGTAGCCAAAAGCCTCATCGCCAAAATAAGGGGTGGCCACCTGGTCGATGCCAATCAAGCGGCCATTACTGAGGACCAGATTAGCACAGCCTATATTCCCGTAAAGAAGGGTGGGATGGGTTTCATCGCTGGATTCCAGGCCCTGGTTGATCATATCGGTATAGACCTTCTGGTCGTTGCCACAGGGCTGGGCCGCAATTGTTTTTCGCAGGGATTCGATATTCCCTGAAAAATCAATGTTTTCAAAATTTCCAGACAGTTCAATCTGACTGGCGTGTGATTTAAGCTGTTTTAAAAAGTCGGCCAAATCGACTGCCAATGTTTTTAAATCACAATCTTCAACTGATTCGTTGTCAGGGCGTTCGATGCTTGAAGCAAGCAAAAAATATAGGTCATCTCTCTGACCGGAATCCCATATGGCGGGCAACAACAGTCCGATCCTTTTTGTGAGCGATCTGACAAAATCGAGATGGTTGTACGTTTGAATCAATTCAGAACTGCTATCGAACAGGAAAAGTTTGTCCTGGTTATGTTTGTAACAAATATATTCATCGGTCTTTTCGATAACCGTCAAATCCAGATTGGAAAACTGTTCGAATTGTCTATATGCATTTGTGTCCATGGCAAAGCCTCCTTAACTTAATGATATCACACCTTCAGTGATTTATCGGTTTTGATGCATATAAAAAGCATCCAAAAAGGATGCTGATCAGAAAATCACATAAGCAAACATAAATGCGACAGCCAGGCCGCCTAAAACGTCGGATATGTAATGGATCCCGCAGATGACGCGAAAGATTGAGATGACAACCGCGATGACAGTTATGACAATACCCATGGTTGGAACATAAGGCAAAATAGAAAAACCGATCACAAAGGCGCTGGTGGCGTGACGTGAGGGGAACGATTCCCGGTCATGCTTGATATCGCCGATAGGCTTATAGTCGTAAATGGTGAATGGCCGCTTGCGCGAGATGATTTTGCGGAAAGCCGAAGTCACCAGAAAACAGACGAATGGAACAATGACCATTTTCATGAAGTGATCCTGCAGATAATTGATGGCATAGATCAAAGTGCAGGCATAAAGGAAAAAGACCAGTAAGGGCAGGAGTTTATTTGCCTTCTTCAACAAGGATTTAAGGCGCGGTTTGGCATTTATGCGGTTGACAAAATATAGGTAGAAATTAGCCATTTTTAAGCACCAAGATGGTAATTCCGGGATTGGTTGTCAGAATTTTTTTGCTAACCCTTTTATGACGATATTGCTTGCGGACATAATCGCGCAAAATGGTTGAAGAATAACCATGGATGACTTCAACTTCCTGGCAGAATGACGACTGTGAATCGATAAAGTTGTCAATGGCGACCTTGGCTTCGGTTTTGGTCAGTGAATGAATATCAATGGAATAAAACATAATAAACTCCTTTTCCTGCGGCCGCAAGATCTGGAATCGCGGCGGCCAAATTAAAACAAATGTTTACTAAATTATAAGCAAGTTCAAAAAAAAATACAACAAATTGTTTCTTTGCACCAAGTTTTATTGCTTTTGAAGCGAATTTTAATTACAATGGTTGTGAATATAATAAGGAGTGAATATAAATGGCATTAACGGCAGGAATCGTTGGTTTACCAAACGTCGGTAAATCAACTTTATTTAACGCAATAACAAACGCCCAGGTGGAGGCGGCAAATTATCCATTCGCGACAATCGACCCCAATGTAGGGGTGGTTGAGGTGCCTGACAAGCGGTTGGAAAAATTGACGGAATTGGTTATTCCTAAAAAGACAGTTCCAACTACGTTTGGATTCACCGATATCGCTGGTCTTGTAAAAGGCGCGTCACGCGGTGAAGGTCTGGGAAACAAGTTCCTTGGCAACATCCGGGAAACGGATGCGATCTGTGAAGTAGTCCGTTGTTTCAGGGACAATGATGTGACCCACGTCGAAGGTGATGTCAATCCGATCCGGGATATCGAGACAATCAATCTGGAATTGATTTTTGCGGATCTCGAGTCAGTCGAAAAAAGAATGGCTCGTCTTGAAAAGAAAGCAAAATCAGGCGACAAGGAAGCGAAAGCCGAAATGGAGATTCTGGTTCCTTTGAAGGAACTGTTGGAAAATTCGAAACCGGCTCGAATGCTGCAATTGGAAAAGGACCAGGAAGCTATCATCAAGCAGTTCAATCTGTTGACAAGAAAACCGATCATCTATGTGGCCAACCTGGGTGAAGAAGATCTTGAAGATCCGACGCAAAACCCTTTCTACAATGATGTTGTTGAGTTCGCGAAACAAGAAGGGGCGGATGTAGTTCCTATCTGCGCTAAAATAGAAGCGGAATTGGTCGGACTGGACCCTGAAGAAAAAGCAATGTTCCTGGCAGACCTTGGAATCGAAGAAAGCGGTCTTGACAAACTGATCAAGGAAGCATACAAAATCCTGGGGCTAAGAACTTATTTCACAGCCGGAGTTCAGGAAGTTAGAGCTTGGACTTTCAAAGAAGGGATGACCGCACCGGAGATGGCGGGAGTAATCCATAGCGATTTCCAAAAAGGATTCATCAGAGCTGAGACTTACAGCTATGATGACCTGGTTGAATATGGCAGCGTCCAAGCCCTCAAAGAGGCAGGGAAGATCCGCCAGGAAGGTAAGCAATACGTCGGCCAAGACGGCGACATCATGCTTTTCAAATTCAACGTGTAATGAAAAACATTATCCGCAAGATCGTAATCGTATTTTGCGTCGCGGTGATAGGTTATTCGGTCTACAACCTGGCCTCGCTTTATCTTGAATATCAGGCAATCGAGCAGGCCAATCAGGAAATTGTCGACGAATACGTCACTAATAACGAGGATGAAAAGACAGCTAAGGAGCCCAGCGAACAGCCGGTTGTTTACGAGCCTGGACATGACAGCGTTGATTTTGATTCGCTGCTAAGCCGCAATGACGAGGTGGTCGGATGGATTGAGATACCGGACACCCGGGTCGACTATCCGGTCCTTTTCCCAAGTTCTCCCAATGAGTACCTGTATGCGGACATAGATCATGGGTATTTTCGGGCAGGTTCGATTTTCCTCGATTCAAGGATGACAACTCCGTTCAATTGCAACAATACGGTAATCTATGGCCACAACATGAAAAACGGGTCGATGTTCCATGATATCAAGCAATATGTGAATCAGGATTTCGCCCAGGCACATCCTTACATTTACTTTTATCAGACTGATGGTTCGATTCTCGCGTACAAGGTGATTGGTGCGGGGGTAATCAAAGCCACCAGCGAATTCTATACTAACTACAATATTGATTTGCCGGAATACTACCAGAAGATAAGAGACTACAGCAATATCAGCGTCGATTTCGATGCCTCACTGGACAACCCGGTCATCATGCTTTCGACATGTGCGACGGGTTCGTCCGATGAGCTGAACCGCTATGTGGTTCATGCGGTCTTAAACAAGTATTATCAAGCACAATAGTAAAGTGAAAGTGAAAACTTGTTGCCGGGCTCAGGTCGGGGAATCGGGATAAGCTTTCACTTTTCGTTTATATTACCCACTTGAAAGATATTATCAAAGCAAAGTGAAACGACAGGGCAGGCTGACAAAAGAACCGGTTGAGGAAGGTGGAGTACTATTGGAATGTAAAGAATTATGTAATTATCGAATCACACCTTTATTTTTTGTTAGGAAAGTAGTATGATTATCTTAATATTAGGAGGCGCCCAAGTGAATAAGAAAAATATCGGTTTATTCATTGTTTTTGTTTCAGCTTTGCTATTTATGTCGATAATATGGAGCAATAACAACTTTTCTACTGCTACCTTGAACCAGCTGATTTATCATACGAAATTTACCGGCAGCGGTTTTGATATCGGTATTGTGCTATCCTGGCTGGTGCAGGCCTTGTTGCCAAGCACCTTGTTTTTTTTGTTTGTCGGGTTTACCTACAATCGCTACTATCTTAAAAACCAAAGCAGCCTCAGAGTCAACGGAATCCATATGTCAATCGTATCATTGACGTTGCTGCTGGTGTTCACCCTGACAAATTACAATGTATATGGTTATTTCACCAAGATTGCCCAGGTCAGTGACTTCTATGAGACCAACTATGTTGATCCAAGTTCGGTCAATATCGATTTTACCCAGAAAAGAAACCTGATCTATATCTATATGGAATCGGTGGAAACGACTTATTTGTCAACTGCAAATGGTGGCTACAACAGTACCAGCCTGATGCCGGAACTTGAACAAATTGCTCTGGAAAACACAAATTTTTCCAATACGGATGCATTGGGAGGTTGGCAGACCCTGGAAGGAACACAGTGGACTATCGCTTCAATGATTTCGCAAAACGCCGGAATTCCGGTTACCCTCAAATTTGACGATGAGGAGTATGAACCTGGTGACCCTTACCTTATGGGAACTTATTCCCTAGGTGAGATCCTAGCGGATAATGGTTATAAAAACGTCCTGATAAAAGGTTCGGATGCCGATTTCGCAGGCACTTCGAACTTCTTCGAGACCCATGGAAATTACGAAATCCATGATTATAACAGCATCATAGAGGAAGGATACATTCCGGCAGACTACAAGGTATTCTGGGGGATGGAAGACAGCAAGACGTACACTTATGCAAAGGAAAAGTTGGAAGAACTGTCAAGTTCCAGCCAACCGTTCAATCTGACAATGGTGACAGTAAACACCCACACTCCCGAGGGATACCTGGAACCGGGAGCTGCGGAGCCCTATGACGACCAGTACTCGAATGTGATTCTAGATGCTTCGAAGCAGGTTAGCGAGTTTATCGATTACATATCTCAACAGGACTACTACGACAATACAACCATCATTGTTGTCGGTGACCACTTGAGCATGTACGGAGAATATTTTGCTTCGGTGGATGTGAATTACCAACGGACACCTTTCAATGTGATAATCAACAGTGGGGCGACAACCCAAAAAACCGCCAACCGCCAGTTCAGTTCCATAGACATGTTTCCGACGACCATTGCCGCTTTAGGAGGCGCAATTGAAGGCGACAGCCTGGGACTTGGCGTTAATCTATACAGTGATAGGCTGACCTTGATCGAAAAGTATGGTTTTGATTACGTGAATACCGAAATCCAGAAATCATCCAATTTCTATCAGGAAAAACTTCTATACCCTGACGGTCAGTGATTCCATCTTGAAGATGCGGCAAACAAGCCATGCCTTCAAGATTTTTTATTTAATGTAGGTGTTTGAAAAAGATGAGTGTCATTTAATGATTGAAGACTGGAAGCGGATTCATCATTAATGCCGATAATGGTTATAATAATATATTAATTTATGATGATTACAAGGGCGAAAATATTAAAAAATTATATCCAAACCTTTTCACTTATGGTATCATGTGATTAATGAGGTGATGACATAATGGGGACAGTCTTAGTTGAGAAAAAGGATATCATGAAGGTTAAGCAGTACTTGCTTAATGGTCTTGTGGTGTCGTTTCCAACTGAGACTGTTTTTGGTTTGGCGGCAAAATATGATGATACGGCAGCTGTCGACCGCCTTTTTGAAATCAAGGGTCGGGACAAATCAAAAGCAATCACTTTGATGGTGGAATCCGTGGCTAGTGCAATGGAGTTTTGTGACTTGTCTGAAGATGAAAAGCGCATCATGGAAAGGCTGATGCCAGGAATGATCACGATAGTTGTGAACAAGAAAGAGGATGCCTATATCCCCTATCTTGAACGAACTGTTGGAATCCGCATCCCTGATGACCGGTTTGTCCTGGAGCTGCTTAAATTGACCGGCCCATTGTTAGTTACCTCGGCCAACAAATCGGGTCAGGAAAACATGGTTTCCAGCGATGAAGTATTGGCAGAGTTTCAAAATGAAATCCCCTTGGTGGTCAAGGGCGAATGCCAGGGAAAAATCCCAAGCACGGTATTCAAACTTGAAGGTAAGGAAGTGATTGTTTTCCGAGAGGGAACAGTCAGCAAACAAGAAATATTGGAGGCAATTGAATGAAAATAGCGTTAGCTTGTGATCATGGCGGGTTGGATCTAAAACACGCAATTATCAACTATTTGAAGGAAAACGGATACGAGTATGAGGATTTCGGGACATACAGCCATGAAAGTTGTGATTATCCCGACTATGCGAAACTTGCGGCCCGGGCTGTTGTGAACAGGGAGTGCGACCTTGGTATCTTGGTTTGTGGAACCGGAATTGGAATCGGAATTGCCGCCAACAAGATCAAGGGAGTCCGTTGTGCGCTTTGCAATGACGTCTTCTCTGCGAAGGCGACAAGAGCCCACAACGACGCGAACATGATGTCAATCGGACAACGTGTGATCGGCGAAGGTCATGCCCTGGAAATCGTCGCAGCATTTTTGAATGGAAAATTTGAAGGAGACCGCCACATTCAAAGAATAGAAAAAATGATGGCCTTGGAGGAAGAATAAATGAGAGACACTCAAGTATTTGAATATGTTCAAAAGGAATTGAATCGGCAACGCCAAAACATCGAGTTGATTGCATCTGAAAACTTTGTTTCACCTCAAATTCTGGAATTGGCTGGCAGCGTGCTTACAAACAAATACGCCGAAGGTTATCCTGGAAAAAGATATTACGGTGGGTGCCAATATGTCGATGTAGTTGAACAGCTGGCAATCGACCGCTTGAAGGAGTTGTATGGAGCTGAATATGCCAATGTCCAACCGCATAGCGGGGCGCAGGCAAATACGGCCGTTTACCTGGCGTTATTGAACCACGGCGACAAGGTATTGGGAATGTCCTTGAGCGATGGAGGTCACTTGACTCACGGCCATCCATTGAACTATTCAGGAATCAACTATGAATTCCATAGCTATGGTGTTAAAAAAGAAAATGAAGTTATCGATTACGAAGACTTCAAGAACAAGGTCGAAACAATCAAACCGAAACTTGTCGTTGCAGGAGCCAGTGCCTATTCAAGAATCATCGATTTCGAATACATGGCTAAAATAGCTCATGATAACGGAGCGTTGTTCATGGTGGATATGGCCCATATCGCCGGGTTGGTAGCTGCAGGGGTGCACCCTTCACCATTCCCATTTGCGGATATTGTGACCAGCACGACTCACAAGACACTAAGAGGACCACGTGGCGGTGTGATCATGGCCAAAGCTGAGTTCCAGGCAGCTATCGACCGTGCAGTCTTCCCTGGAATGCAAGGTGGACCATTGGAACATATCATCGCGGCAAAAGCGGCTTGTTTCTTTGAAGCGTTGCAACCAGAATTCAAAGACTATGCAAAACAAGTTGTTAAAAACGCCAAAGCTTTGGAAAAGACGTTGAAGGAAGAGGGGTTCAGATTGGTGGCTGACGGTACCGACAATCACCTGATTCTGGTCGATGTAAAAGCCAGCTGTGGAATCTCAGGCAAGAAAGCGGAACGCTTGTTGGATGAAATCAATATCACCGCCAACAAAAACGCAATCCCTTTCGATACCGAAAAACCATTCAAAGCCAGCGGAATCCGCATCGGGACACCGGCCATGACCACAAAAGGCTTCACTGAAGAAGATTTTGTTGAAGTCGGAAAAATCATCGCTTGTCGCTTGAAGAACGAAGAGACAGACCAAATAAAGGAAGAATGTCTCGAACGCGTTAAAAAGCTGACTGACAAAATCACTATGTACAGTGATATCAATTATATACAGGAGTAAATATGGCAACTAAAATTTTGAATCACAATCTTATCTCCCATAAACTGACAATCATGCGTGATAGGAATACCAAAACTTACATTTTTAAACAAAATCTTGATGAGATTGCAATGTTGATGGCATACGAAGTGACCAGGGACATCCCAGTCAAAAACAAGGAAATTGAGACACCTATCTGCCCGATGGTCGGAAAGGAAATGTCGAAGGATGTGATTTTAGTTCCTATCCTTAGAGCCGGAATCGGTCTGGTCGACGGTTTCAGGACAATAATTCCCAATGCCAAAATCGGTCATATCGGAATGGCCCGCGATGAAGAAACACTTCTTCCAGTCGAGTACTATGCTAAGTTTCCTTCGGGGATCGATAAAGCCCGGGTTATCGTGCTTGATCCGATGTTGGCAACCGGCGGTTCGGCGAACGCGGTTCTTGATGTAATCAAACAGCGTGGGGCCAAAGACATCCAGCTTGTCTGCCTGGTTGGGGCACCCGAGGGATTGCGAGCGGTTGAAGAGGCCCATCCGGATGTGGATGTTTACCTGGGAACCCTCGACGAACGTCTAAACGAAAAAGGTTATATCGTTCCTGGTTTGGGAGACGCTGGAGACCGGCTGTTTGGGACCGACTAGAAAGGCAATCAGGATAATTGTTTTCGCCTTGGATCTTGTATTCCGCATTGTCGGGACTTATGTGATTGCGGTCATTGGCGGCAATTATCTCGATGGGAAACTGGGAACAGGCAAAGCAATACTTTTGGTATTTCTGTTTCTGGCGTCTATCAATGTCTTGTATACATTGGTGACGATTAATAAAAAATATGGAAAATAAACTTAGTGAAAAGAAGTTGTTTTTGGAATCATTGCGATTGTTTTCATTTGCGGTGATTCTGGCTTTTGCCATCAGCCTTTGGTTGGATGATTTCAGTTATCTGATGGGACTGACCCTGGGTTATGGTATCTGTTTGTTAAATTTCCGTTTTCATATTATGGTCATCGATGCCCTTTTTGGAACGATGACGAAATGGTCAATGGTGCTGATTATCGGTTCGCGAGTGATTCAGATGGCTTTTTACGCGGCCGGATTGCTTCTTGCGATATTCATTCCGACATGGTTTAATCTTGTCGCGGTCACCATCGGCTACATGTTGATAAAAACGGGTATTTATAAATTGAGTTTTAAAAGAAAGTAGGTGGAGTAGTGAACGGAAATCTGGTTATCACAATCCAGCCGGAGCTCATTTTCTCGCTGGTTATAATGAGTGCAATTGTGATATTCGCGATTGTGGCAGGTAGGAAAGTCGCCGCAGCCGATCCAACTCAGCCCCCTAGCGGGATAGTTGTTGTCTGCGAGACTCTGGTCAATGCGTTGTATGGATTTTTCAAATCGATATTGCCGGCCAATTTTGAACCGTGGGTTTATCCTTATTTTGCGGTTTTGGCAATATATATACTGATTTCCAACTTGAGCGGATTGATTGGATTTGATGCACCGACATCGAATTTCTCAATAACGTTTTCGATGGCCCTGGTCACTTTTGCCCTGATACAATTCACGGCATTCAAGAGAAAAGGGGCGTTCAAGTACGTCAAAGAGCTGGTATGGCCACCCACAAATATTCTCAGTGCCGCGGCACCGTTGATTTCCCTGTCAATGCGTTTGTTCGGGAATATTCTAAGTGGTTCAATCATTATGGCTTTAGTTTACAGTTTGCTTGGGTGGATCAGCAGCGCGATAATCCCGTTCAATTTTTTGGGACCCGTTGTTGCCCCGGTATTGCATGCTTATTTCGATGTTTTCGCATCATTGATTCAAACATTTATATTTGTGACTTTATCTAGTGTTTATATCGCTTTGGAATATGAAGGCTAGTAAAGATAAAAAAAAACAATTGGAGGAGAAGAAAAAATGACAGATAGAGGTTTAATCGCAATTGCAGCGGCAATAGCAGTATGTGCAGGTTTAGGAACAGGGATCGGTGAAGGGATCGCCGCATCAAGAGCAGTTGAAGCGGTAGGGCGCAATCCTGAAGCTGAAGACAAAATCCGATTAATGATGATCGTTGGTTGTGGGATTTCAGAAACTGTTGCCATCTACGGTTTGTTGGTATCATTGATTCTATTATTCGTATTCCAATAATAGGGAGTAATTATGACTATTGATATTGCGGGAAAATTATTTCCAAATATCACTACCGTTATCGTTCAGTTATTGTCAACCGGAGTAATGTTGTATTTCTTTAAGAAATTTTTGTGGGATGCAGTCCGCAAATATTTCCAAGCCCGGGCTGATTTCATCGAAAACAGTCTTGATGAAGCGCAAAACACAAAAAAGGAAGCGCGGCAATTTTTGGTGATGTCGGAGGAGCAGTCTAAACAGGCAGCCAAGGAATATCACGATATTGTCAACCAGGCTAAAGAAGAAGCTGCAAAAGCAAAAGAGGAAATCATCAAGGAAGCCAATGCTCAAGCAAAACAAAAAATCGAGCAGGCCAACCAAGCCATCGAAGCTACAAGAAAAGCGGCTGATGAGCAGATGAAAGCTGAAATTGTCACTGTGGCATTGGAAGTTGCTTCTAAAGTGATGGAAAGAAATATGACAACCCAAGACAATAACCGGCTTGTAGAACAATTTGTTGATGAAATGGTTAATTAATGGATACGATAGCTAGCCGATATGGCCAATCGTTATTTGACTTGGCCATTGAAAAAAATCAAGTGGGAAATTATCTGGAACAATTGAATCTGGTGTCTGAGGTTTTCGGATCGGACCCAAAGATTGTCCAGTTTTTCTCCCATGTAATAATCGACGATAGTGATAAGATGGAATTAATTGAAAAGAGTTTCAAGGAAAGTTTGGATAAGATGGTTCTTAACTTCCTTAAACTCTTGATCAAGAACAGAAGAATGAAGTACTTCAGCGAGATTTTTCTTGCTTATAAGGATTTGGCCAATGACTATCTTGGCATCGAAGAAGGAATCGTATATACTCCTTCGACGCTCTCAGATGAGCAATTGACCAACATTGCTGCGGCATTATCCAAATCACAAAACAAAAAAGTGGTCCTGCGCCAAGTCATCAAACCTAGTTTAATCGGGGGACTTAAAGTAGTGATTAAAAATCGAGTGATCGATGGTTCGGTCCAAAACCGAATCGAATTGATGAGAAAAGAACTATTAAGAAAGTAGGTGGAAGATAGTGGCATTAAGACCAAATGAAATCAGTGCCTTGATTAAAGAACAAATCGAGCATTTTGATGAAATAATCGAGCTTAAAGATGTCGGTACAGTAATGACTGTCGGTGACGGTGTCAGCTTGATTCACGGTTTAGATAACGCCATGCTTGGAGAATTGTTGCTGTTCCCGAACGATGTATACGGAATGGTGATGAATCTTGAGGCTGATTGTGTCGGAGCGGTTCTTTTAGGTAACGAAAGTGCTGTAAAAGAGGGCGATGAAGTAAAACGTACCGGCCGCATTATAGAAGTGAATGTCGGTGATGAATTGTTAGGGAGAGTTGTAAATCCTCTTGGCCAACCTATCGATGGTCAGGGTGAACTTAATACGGGTAAAACAAGACCGATTGAACGAGTTGCCCCTGGGGTAATGACCAGAAAATCGGTTAACCAGCCGTTGCAAACCGGAATCACATCAATTGATGCGATTATTCCGATTGGACGTGGTCAACGGGAGTTGATCATCGGCGATCGCCAAACTGGTAAAACGGCAATTGCGATTGATACAATCCTCAACCAAAAAGGACAAAATATTTATTGT
Source organism: Erysipelotrichaceae bacterium (assembly GCA_028698185.1). Lineage (GTDB taxonomy): Bacteria > Bacillota_I > Bacilli_A > Erysipelotrichales > Coprobacillaceae > JAQVDW01. The sequence goes on from JAQVDW010000003.1 coordinate 54,023, forward strand.
GTCTATGTTGCAATCGGTCAGAAGAATTCTACGGTTGCCCAACTGGTGCAAAAGTTGCGTGATGGCGGAGCCATGGAATATACGACAATTGTGTCGGCATCGGCTTCAGAGCTGGCGCCAATCCAATATATCGCTCCATATGCGGGTTGCGCGATAGCGGAAGAATGGCTTGAACAAGGTAAAGACGTCCTTATCGTCTACGATGACCTGTCGAAACATGCGGTTGCATATCGTACAGTTTCACTGTTGCTAAAACGGCCACCAGGGCGTGAAGCTTACCCTGGGGATGTCTTCTATTTGCACTCTCGCCTTTTGGAAAGAGCTGTCCGCTTGAACGAAGAAAATGGCGGAGGATCGATTACGGCCCTGCCGATTATCGAAACCCAAGCCGGAGACATCTCGGCTTACATCCCTACCAATGTAATCTCAATCACCGATGGACAAATCTTCCTGCAACAGGAATTGTTCAACTCAGGATTCAGACCAGCGGTAGATACAGGGCTTTCAGTTTCCCGGGTTGGATCGACGGCCCAAGTCAAAGCGATGAAGCAGGTCTCAAGCACATTGAAACTGGAACTTGCTCAATATACCGAGATGCAGGCATTCGCCCAGTTCGGTTCCGATCTTGATGCCGCAACCAAAGCGACTCTCGATCATGGTGCCAAGGTTCGTGAGGTGTTGAAACAGGCCCAATATTCGCCACGCCCAGTGGAAATCCAAGTTCTTACTTTGTTTGCCTTGAAACATGGTTTTGCGAAAAAGTTGAATATTGATGATATGAGCGAATACATGAACGGTTTGGTTGATCATGCGAAAATGGCGCATAATGAATATTTAGAGGAAATCAAAGAGAAGAAAGTAATCTCTGAGCAACTAGAGGCTGATATGAAGGAAATGATCCAGTCATATACCAATCAGTTTTTGAAAACTAAAGTAGGTGCGTAATTATGGCATCGATGCAAGAGATTAAGCGACGAATAAAATCGGTTGAAGCAACTCGCAAAATCACAAAAGCGATGGAACTTGTCGCTACAAGCAAATTGCGTAAATCACGTAATCAGCTGGAGCAACTGAAGCCGTTTTATTCAAATATTCAGCAGATAGTGGCCCAAATTCTCTCAGGCAAACGAAATGTATATGATTCGAAGTATCTTGTTGCTAATAATGTTGAAAAATCAGCTGTAATAGTCATCGCCTCATCGCTTGGACTATGCGGCGGTTACAATTCAAATATTTTCAAGTTGGCCAAACAGACTATCAAGCAAACCGACCTGGTTTATCCGATTGGAACAAAGGCTTCAAATTTTGCAAGAAAAAATTATGGGGACGTCAACGATGAATATGCCGGATTGAATACTTCAATCGATTACATCCAGCTGACAAGACTGGTCAGCTCGCTGATAAGGATGTATGAAAAAGGTGAAATTGGCGCAATCAAAATTCTTTATACTGAGTTTGTCAACAATATCACTTTTGTTCCTCATGAAATAACTTTGCTTCCAGTTGACCCTAGTGATTTTGACGATGTCGAAGTAACAAACAAGGATACCTTGTTCGAACCTAATGCCGACGAAGTCCTGGGAAAACTTATTGAGATGTATCTTCAGGCAAGCGTTTATGGCTACCTGGTGGAATCAATCACAAGTGAAAATGCATCGCGAAGAACTTCAATGGAAACTGCAACCGACAATGCAGATGAACTCAAAGAGAATCTATTGCTTAAATATAACCAAGCCAGACAAACACAAATCACAAATGAAATCAGCGAAATTGTGGCTGGCGCAAATGCACAGTAAAAAGGAGAAAATAAATGTCTTTAAATGTTGGAAAGGTAATTAGTGCCGTAGGACCAGTCATTGACGTGGCATTCGATAAGGACTATGACCTGCCTTCTTTAAATACTGCGATCAACATTCAAAACGGTGACCAGAAGCTGGTCATCGAAGTTGCTCAACATATCGGTGATGATGTCGTAAGATGCGTTGCCATGGGTTCGACTGACGGTGTTGTACGTGGCATGGACGCACTGGACACTGGTGAACCTATCAGTGTACCAGTAGGCAGAGCGACTTTATCGCGGATGTTTAACGTTTTGGGCGACCCGATTGATGGAAAAGAAATTTTGGAAGATGTTGAACGTCATCCAATCCATCGTGCGGCCCCTACTTATGCGCAACAAAGAACTGAAACAGAAATCCTGGAAACCGGAATCAAGGTGGTTGACCTGATTTGCCCATTCATCAAGGGTGGAAAGATCGGTCTGTTCGGTGGAGCCGGTGTAGGTAAAACCGTCCTTATTCAGGAATTCATTTCGAATATCGCCACCGAGCATGGTGGATTGTCAGTGTTCGCCGGAGTAGGTGAACGAAGCCGTGAAGGTAACGATTTGTATCATGAAATGGAAGAAACAGGCGTATTGAACAAGACCGCTCTGGTCTTCGGTCAGATGAACGAACCGCCAGGAGCCCGTTTGCGCGTTGCGCTTTCAGGTCTTACAATGGCCGAGTACTTCCGTGATCAGGAACATCAGGATGTATTGTTGTTCATCGACAATATTTTCCGTTTCACCCAAGCGGGATCTGAGGTATCTGCCTTATTGGGACGGGTTCCTTCTCAAGCGGGATACCAGCCAACCCTGGCTACCGAGATGGGTGCTCTTCAAGAACGTATCACTTCTACCAAAGAAGGATCAATCACATCGGTTCAAGCCGTATATGTGCCAGCCGATGACTTGACTGACCCTGCGCCAGCCACTACTTTCGCCCATTTGGATGCCAAAGTAGTATTGGACCGTGCGATTGCCGCTTTGGGGATTTATCCTGCGGTTGATCCATTAAACTCTTCATCAAGAGCGCTCGATCCTCAAGTAGTAGGTAAGGAACATTACGAGGTTGCCCACCAGGTACAGGAAATCTTACAAAGATTCCAGGAATTGCAGGACATCATCGCGATTTTAGGGATGGATGAGTTGTCTGAAGAAGATAAATTGATTGTATCCCGTGCTCGTCGGGTTCGTAACTTCTTATCACAGCCATTTAACGTTGCAGAACAGTTTACCGGATTGACTGGTAAGTATGTGCGCGTTGAAGATACCATCAAAGGATTCAAAGAAATCATCGAAGGTAAACATGACAGTTTGCCAGAACAGGCCTTCCACAACGTGGGAACAATCGATGAAGCAGTGGAAAAAGCCAAGACCTTAGCTTATGATTAAATTCAAACTGAGAATTGTCACACCGCGGGGCATCTATAAAGAGATTGATATTGATCAATTGAATGTGAAAACCACTGATGGCCATATTGGAATCTTGGCCAATCATATCCCTCTTGCAAGTTGCCTTGACATCGCCCAGATGAATTTCCTGATCGATGGCAAGAGAGAGCGATTTGCACTGCATGGCGGTTTTGTTTACGTAGCTGATGAGATGACCAAGATCATTACCAACGCAATCGAATCCGAAGATGAAATTGACATCGAACGTGCTAATGCGGCATATACAAGAGCCAAAGAACGTCTCAAAGAGACTAAGGATCAATATGAAATTCAACGCGCGGAAATTGCATTGAAACGAGCGATTACCCGGATGAATCTTAAAAACCATAACTGATTGAATTCTCCCGTGAGGGAGAATTTTTATTTGCGCTTACAACTGTATATCGTTAGATTTATATCACAAATTGTGGTATAAATTTCGTAAGAGGTGAATAATATGAATAAGAATATCGATCAAAAGAAGGTTGTGTTAGTTGGTACAGGTTTCGTCGGGATGTCCATGGCGTACTCGATGTTGAATACGGGTGGGGTTGATGAACTGGTTCTAGTCGATCTAAACGAGGACAAGGCAATCGGAGAGGCAATGGATTTAAACCATGGTGCGCCTTACACCAAGTCATCGATCAAGATTACCGCAGGGAATTATAACGACTGCAATGATGCGGATATCGTCGTGATAACCGCAGGAGCGGCCCAAAAACCGGGGCAGACGCGATTGGAGCTGACCCAGATAAACACCAGAATCATGAAGGGGATCGTTGAAAATATCATGGCCAGCGGATTTGATGGTATCATCATCGTTGCCAGCAATCCAGTCGACTTGATGAGTTACGTGGCCTACAAGGTATCCGGTCTGCCGTCAAGCCGTGTCATAGGTTCCGGGACAATATTGGATACGGCCCGGTTAAGATATCTGATGAGCGACTATCTGGAAATTTCACCAAGCAACATCCACGCCTACATTCTAGGGGAGCATGGTGACAGCAGTTTTGTGCCATGGATGAACACTTATGTCGGATGCAAGTCCTTGCTTGAATATCTGACTGAAAGAGGCGAAGATCTCGAGGCGTTGAATGAAATATACCATCAAGTTCAAAGGGCGGCATACGAGATTATAGAACGCAAGCAGGCCACTTACTATGGTATTGGATTGGCGCTTAATCGGCTTGTTCAAGCGATACTGGAAAACGAAAATGCAATCTTGACGATATCGGCACTTCAAAACGGGGAATATGACCAGGACGGGCTTTACATCGGAGTACCGGCAATCATCAATCGCGAGGGCGTCAAGGAGATTGTGAAGCTTAAATTGAACAACATTGATCAGGAGAAATTCAATCGTAGCTGCCTAACGCTTGAAAAGATCATCTCGGAACAAATAGATCAACTGCTTGACTAAATTTCACATTTTTATTATTTGGGCTTTCTTGAATATTGCATGGACAAGTGATACAATAATAGTCAAGTATAAAAAAGAGGAAAATTATGCAAAGCTGTGTATTAAAGTTGTTGGGTAACAATGGCTTTTACAATGAGTTGATTCGCTGTGACAGCCCCCAGAAAATACGGGATAAGTTTTTTAGTCAGGGAATTGTCATCAGTGATGACGAGGCCAAAGAGGTTGCCCGATATCTTGTGGAACGTATTCAGGAATTGATCATTGCCAGGAGCCGTTAGTTACTTAGATTCAATAAACAATGGGAAAATCCATCTGCATCCAACTGGAATGAAGATGGATTTTTTCATAATAAAAATATTATGTAAATAATCATAATATTGTTTGAAACGTTTCAAATATAATTGGAAGCCGTGTTGACGATAGGGCTTTCATATGATATATTATGTATGTGAAACGTTTCAACAATTCGAATTTAAAATTAATGACTAGGAGAGAAAAGAATGAACGGGTTTATGGATAAGTTTCAAAATGGACTCATGTTGGTCGCAAGCAAGCTGAACAGCAACAAACATTTAACCGCTTTAAAAGAAGGGATGATGATTACCATTCCTTTGACAATCATTGGTGGGGTATTCATGTTGTTGGCACAACCCCCTATTAACGGTAGTGCAACCGCAGGTACAAATTTCTTCATTGATTTTCTGTTGGCATGGAAAGCATGGGCGACGGTAAACTCCGGATGGTTGTTGGCAGTATACCATTTGACAATCGGGGCAATCGCAATCTATGTCGCTTTCGCAGTAGCCTATAGAATGGCTAAAACATATAAATTGAATGGATTATCGATTGGTTTTGCGTCATTGTTCTTGTTTATCCTGACAGCAGCGCAACCGATGACAACCCCTGAAATAGGTACTTATATTTCGATGGGCAATCTGGGTGGGAAGGGGATGTTCTACTCGATTATTGTTGCTTTTATTACGGTAGAAATCTTTAGATTTTTCAAGGAAAAGAATATTTCTATTAAATTGCCGCCTCAAGTACCGCCGAATGTGGCGGCACCGTTTGAAGCGTTGATTCCATTCTCTGCTTTGACCGTTGGATTTGTAGTTGCCAACCTGGCGAGCAATAGCATGATTGGTACTGATTTATGTGGTTTGATCTATGCGATATTATCGCCGCTGATGTACGCCTCGGCATCTCTGCCATCAGTAATATTGATCAGTATCCTGTTAAGCTTATTCTGGTTCGTGGGAATCCATGGAAACAACTTGGTTGGTGCGGTATTGACACCAATTACAACTGCCAACATTGCCTTGAATGCCGAAGTTCTTGTATCTGGACAAGGAACGATGACGCCGCTAGCGGGTGCTTTTATGACTATCTTTGGAAACTGGATGTCATATCCGGCAATGATGATCGCCTTTTTCCTTGTGGCGAGATCCGCCCACCTGAAATCCATCCGCAAATTGGCCATTGTGCCCGATTTATTCAACATCAATGAACCGCTGACATTCGGGGTACCCATTGTTTTGAACTTGACCTTGGCCTTGCCAATAATGATCTGCAATGTGATTATGTGTAGTGTTGCATACATATTGATGAGCAGTGGGATAGTCGGCTCAATATACATTACGATGCCTTTTACAACCCCGGCAGTAATCCAGCTTTTCCTGTCAACCGGAGACATCAAATCGGTAATCATGTGGGTAGCAATGTTCATTGTCGATATCATTATTTTGATCCCATTTGTAAAAATTTACGATAAGCAAATGTTGGCTGAAGAAAATGTGAATTTAACAGCCCCAGTCGAAGCATAACCTCAGTCAAAATTGCTCTGTCATTGATAATATGCTAAAATTATACCTATATGAAGGTATAAGGTGGTAATTATGGCAACTATTAAAGACATTGCAAAAAAAATGAACTTAGGTGTATCGACGGTATCGATGGCCCTAAATAATAATCCTCGGATATCTCAGGCAACACGCCAGGAAGTAATGCGTGTTGCCAATGAGATGGGATATGTGAAAAATTGGTTGGCAGCTGACTTGCAAGGAGGTCGCAACAATTTGATTTTGGTCATTGTTGATGACGCTTCGAGACCATATTTTTCTCGATTTATCGATATCGTCCAAAATAGAATCGCATATCATGGTTTTGATTTGTTGATATCGACAACCTTCAACAATCATTTGGATACAGCCAAACGATACCTGTCGCAAAATCGCGGAGCAGGTGCTATCGTTTTTACCATGCAAATTGACGACGATTTCATAAACAAATGTGCAAATGATGAATTCCCGATTTATGTATTTGGCCGCGAAGTTGTTGGCAACGAGAATGTCTACTGCCAAAAAGAAGTAAGCTATTATTTGAGCGGTTATTTGAGCACCAACTATCTGATTGAACAAGGTTTCAAGAGAATCGCCTATGTCCGTCAGGTTTTAAGCACACTTGGAACGCCAAGAAGATTTGAAGGATACTTGAAAGCTCTGGCTGAAAATAACATCGCTTTTGATGAGGGCCTCGTATTTGATGTCAATCGCGACAATGGCAAGAACATATATGATAATGGCTATATGGTAACTGAAGAAATTATCAAAAATATTCAAGATAAAAAAATAGATGCAGTCTTTTATTCAAACGATTCGCTGGCTTTGGGCGGACTCAAGTGTTTCAGTGACGCAGCGGTCAAGGTGCCGGAAGATATCTCGGTAATTGGATACGGCGACCTCCCTTATTCGCGCTTTTTAAGTCCAACTTTATCTACCGTGGGTAGCCCGGACTATGCGTCAGTCTACAACTATGGTGTGGATACCTTGGTCAAGGCAATAAATAATGAAGATACAAGCAGTGTAGATGAAGACTACAGGGAGTTGCTGCTCAATGCCCGTGAAATTGTTTATGAAAGAGGCTCTGTCAGAAGAAAATAGGAGAATCTTTTTATGAGAGCAATTATGGTGATGTTTGATACCTTGACAAGAGGTTATCTTTCAAACTATGGCAATAAATGGGTTAAGACCCCGAATTTTCAAAGGTTGCAGAATCGCTGTACCAGGTTTGATAAGTTTTATGGAGGCAGTATGCCATGCATCCCGGCAAGACGTGATCTTCAAACAGGTACTTACAACTTTCTGCACCGTTCCTGGGGTCCTTTGGAGCCGTTTGATTTTTCAGTAGTTGAGGAGTTGAAAAGTAAAGGTGTATATACGCACCTATGCACAGATCATTCACATTACTTTGAAGATGGCGGTGCCACTTACCATAATCGTTTCAATACCTGGGAAGGTTTCCGCGGGCAAGAAGGTGATCGCTGGACGCCTCAAAGTTATGGACAGCTACCTTCAAACAGATCCCCTAGAGCAAAAAACGGGATATCTGCAATCCAACATTATGCCAATATCACCAGAATGCAAAAAGAGCAGGACATGTCTTCGGTCCAAACATTCAATGCGGGACTTGAATTCATCGAGAAACATTCCGGTACCGACAACTGGTTCCTGCAAATTGAGACTTTCGCACCGCATGAGCCGTTCTATGTGCCTCAGAAGTATCGTGATATGTATGACCAAAAAGGCGATGTTTACTTCAACTGGCCGGCATACGGACCCATTGACTCAAGCGACAAGAGCAATCAGAATGATCTGGTTCAATTGCGAAAAGAGTATGCGGCCTTGATAACCATGTGTGACAATTATCTAGGCAAAGTGTTGGATATGATGGACAATAACTCGATGTGGGAAGATACAATGCTTATCATCAATACTGATCATGGATTTTTGCTTGGTGAACATGATTTCCTCGGGAAGAATTTTCCGCCGATGTATGATGAGGTTATCCATACGCCATTTTTCCTTCATCTCCCGGGGTTAAGTACGAAAGAATACGGTCATCTAGCACAAACCACCGATATCGCACCGACGTTGTTGGATTTCTTTGGATTGGACATTCCAGATTGCGTGACAGGGAAAAGTCTTGTCAAAGCGGTCAGGGAAAATGAACCGATTCATGAAAGCATATTGTTTGGGATTCATGGAGGCCATGTAAATATTACTGACGGTCAATACACTTTCATGAAAGCAAATGTGAATGAAGACAATCAACCATATGTCGAATGCACCTTAATGCCAACCAAGATGCGCGGATATTTTAGTCTAGACGAGCTAAAGTCAGCAAAATTGGTTGAAGGCGACAGACACAGCAATGGTATCCCTTATCTCAAATACCAAACAAAAACTTATATGGACTCAAAGCAATTTGGTGATTTGCTCTTTAGCAATGATGATATTTTCCAACAAGATAACATCACTGATTGTCTCTTGCGGGAAAAGTACTCAAAAATGCTTAAAAATAAAATGGAGATTTACGACGCTCCAATAGAAGAATTTATTCGCATTGGCTTTTAGTAAATTATGACATGCATGCAACACAAAAGATGTCCCAATATGATGAGGACGTCTTTTGTGTTGGAAAATAAAAAAAGGCCGCATAACGAAGGAGTTATGCGGCCTTTATGATAATGTTGTGTGTTTTAGTAAATGCGTCGAACTGTATACCATTCTGCTTGCCAGTAAGCATTATTAAGGTTGGCAATTTGAATTTGGGCTCCAGTATATGGGGCATGAACCATCTGGTTGTTGCCGATATAGATGCCCACATGATGAACACCACTTCGGGTTCCATCACGGCTGAACAGGATTATATCACCAGTCTGGATATTCCCTTTTGAGATGCTTTGACCCATTGTAACAAGTGAACCGGTGTACTGAACGCCGATATTGACTCCGGCATGGTAGTATGACCAGTTGACCAATCCGGAACAGTCAAATCTTGTCGAGTTGTAATTAATGACTTCGGCCATTGTATGGCAACCGCCCCAAACGTACCATAGTCCAAGTTTCGTCAAAGCGAGAGCTGCAATTTTTTGACCGGTAGACATATCGCCAGTATTCAAATTTGCTTCGGCTTCGGCTTTTCTTTGTTCTTCGAGTGCGGCAAGACGGCTTTGTTCGGCTGCCCATGCCAATGCTGCCAGGTTGTCGTCAACCTTTTGCTGGGTCTGGCTGGCTTCCAATTGGGCCTTTTTGGCTGCTAGTACAGCTGCGTTTTGTTCCTGATAAAGAGCCAAGAGAGTGGCTTTTTTATTTGTCAGTTCAATTTTTTGCTGTTCAAGAATCTCTTTTGCGGTAACCAGGGTTGCCTGTTGGTTTTCAAACTCGGCTTTTTCGCTTGCCAGCTCATCAATCAACTGATTGTCATATGCGGTTATCTCATTCAATGAGGCAACCCGTGAAAGCAAGTCAGTAAAATCACTTGCCGAGAATATGAAATCAATCAATGCTCTGGAATTTGAGTACGTTTGCATCGTGTACATACGTTCTTTGAGCTCGTCCTCTTTTTTTGCAATGCTTTCTTCGAGGTTGGTTATCGATGTTTCAAGATACTGGATTTCGTTTTCTTTTTCACTTATATCCGATTCCACCTTATTGATGTCACCAGTCAAAGATTCGATCGAATCCTGGGTTTCCGCAGCCGCGTTTTGATTGTCTGTGATTTCATTTTTTAGATTTGCATTCTTTTCTTTCAAGTAGGCATTGAATTCCTTGCAGACTGCTTCATCCGATTCGGATAAGCTGCCTGAAGCACAGATTTGAATATATTTTTCTTCATTTTGCTCGAAATCTACCGCTTCAACATTTTTGATTCCCATCGCCGGGATTGCCAGCATTATTGTCAAAGATAGTATAATTTTCCTTTTCATAATAAATTACCTCGATAATTGATAAGCAAGGCGGGGTTCATTGTTGTTCAGGTAGATGACTCCGCAGTACTTAAAACCGTATTTTTTTAAAAAATGTTGCATTGAAATGTTGTCCTTGTGAGTATCCATTTTGATATCGGAAGGATTGAAATATTTGATAGCTTCGTCTAAGAAAATTTTGGCAATTCCGCGACCTTTTAAAGAATCATCAACCGCAATCCGATGCACGACCAGATATTCTTCGTTATTGAGCCAGGCCCCATCGATTGAGATGTACGTCGGATCAATCGCGACTTCGAGCATTGCTGTTGCGACTATCCTGCCGTCATCTTCCAAAACGAAAGACCGGTCCAAGATAATGTCATTTTTAATCACATCACTGTTGGGATATCCATCCTGCCACTGATTGATATTTTGAGATTTAAGGTAAGATTTGGCCTCATCGATTATTGCCATTATTTGTGGGATGTCAGCGTCCCTGGATTTTCTTAGTTTCATAGTATCACCACTGTAATCATAACATAAATAATCAGATTTTATCAAGGAATTATTAGGCAAAGGTCTTATAACTGGTATCGTGAAAAATTATACTCAACCATAAAAAAAGTAAAGAATCACTCTTTACTTTTTTTGCGAATTAACATAATCGATAACTGTCTGGCCGCCATTAATCATGTATTCTTCGACAAACTTGTCGAAATAATCAATACTTTCATATCCGGAAATAATTTTAATGAAGGTGTCTTGCTCGTACTGGTCAAGTTCATTTTTTGTTTTTGCAAAAGGGTCGTAATTGCCGCTGTATCCGGTATTTGTCGGGGCCAATGTTTTAGTGGTGAACAATTTAATTGCCTTGATTCTTGAAGTGTAGGCGGACCATCCCAAAGGGTCAAAAGGACCGTTTAGGTAATTTGATATTGTCACAAGATATGACTGTTCCAAGGCGGAAAGATTTTCTTTTTTGACTTCCTTGTTCAGGCCCCGGACAATATTGGCTGATGTTTTAACCAAGGCGTCCTGAAAGTCGATATTGATTGAAAGGGGGCGGGCGGTGGGATCGACATTCAGAGCGAAATAATTGTTGATTTCGGTTGCCTTGTCAGTCTGAAATCTGGTGTAGTCAAAGATAACAGAGGCGATCTTGAAAATTATTTCGGGATGTTCAAAATCCTTGGAGGCGACAATGTACTTGTTGATGGGGCTGGTGGTATGGTATGTAGTAACGTCACCCGAGGTTTTGATCAGGTATGGAACCCAGTTGGCAGAGGGGTCTTTTGTCAATGCTTCACTTAAAGGGTCATTTGGTGACCACCAGGGCCCAAAAAAGCTGCCACATTGTCCGTCTATTATCAGGTCTTTGATATTGTTTTCACTGCGCAGCATGAAATTTTGATCGATAATGTTGCGGGAGTAGAGTGTTGATATGTAATCCAAAGCTGTTTTGGTTTCTTTAGTCAGCGACCCGTACTCCAGTTTGCTGCCTGAATCGAGCCATTGTTTAGGGAAGGAGTCAAATGCGCTAAAGTATGTGTCAAGGAGGTATTGAGCGCTGGCTCCGTTTTCGCCTGCTATATTTTTTGATAGGACGATCCCGACGGTATCGTTGACACCGTTGGCATCGAGATCGCCGTTTACAAATTGCGTGACAATGTTTTCAATGTCGTAAATATTTTCAGGTGGCAGCAATCCAAGCTGATCGAGCCAGTCCTGCCTGAGCCAGAACAGATTTGGGCCGTCGTCAATGTTCAAGCCAGGCAAGGCCCAAATTTCATTGTCTATTGTGACGCTGCCGATTATATCGTTGCTATAAGAGGCGTATATATCTTTTATGGTCGAAGTGGTGCAGTTGTAATAGGAATCGGTAAGATTGGCGATCATGTCATGCTCGACCAAATAATTCAGTTGCTCCTGCGAAGAGATCATGAAGATGTCGGGCAGATTGTTTTGACTGATCATCAGATCGATATTGTTATTATAATCGGAGTCGGTAGCTTCAAGAATATCGATATTTTGAATATTCAGGAATTCTTTGAGATAGCGAGTGTAGGCATTGTTTTCATATGTATCACCCAAAGGCATATTGGAGTTATTTGCCGAGGTCTCGTTGGCCAGAGTGTAATAGATTGTATCATTATAACGACCATAAGGGGTGGACGTTGCGTAGCTGTTGTCGCCATCCGTTTGATTGTTTTGGTTATAGTTGCATCCGGTTAAAATAACCGGAAGCAAGCAGCAGATAATCTTCTTTTTCATAACTGACCGTCCTGACTTATTGTGAAAAATTAGCCTTTCACCGCTCCCGACATTCCATCGGCATAGAATTTCTGAATGAATACAAATAAGATGGCAATTGGGATTGAAACACATACGGCACCCGCTGCAAAACTGGTATACCAGACGTCGATATATTCTTTTTCCAGCATTTTCCATAATCCCAGGGCAACCGTATAATACTGGGAGTTGGCCCGGACTATGACTTTTGCGAAAATGAAGTCGAGCCACGGTGCCAGAAATGCGGTGATGGCAGTGTAGACAATTATCGGTTTTGAAAGAGGAATTGTGATTTTTGTGAATACCTGCCACTTTGTAGCCCCGTCGATATAGGCGGCTTCGTCAAGCGCCCGGGGAATTGTGTCAAAAAATCCTTTAGCCACAAAGAATCCCAGCCCCGAACCGCTAGAATAGACCAAAACCAGAGCAACCCGGATCATGGCTCCCTCGGACAATCCAAGTGTTTTCAATATATAATATACTGCAATCATTGACATAAATCCAGGGAATAATCCAAGAATCATGGCCACGTTCATTAATGGTTTGCGCAACTTGAAGCGTAGCCGGCTCATTACGTAGGCTACAGACAAGACGAAAAATATCGAGATGATGCAGGAAAAAAACGCAATAATCAATGTGTTCATAAACATCCGGGGGAAATTCAGGATGTGCGTGTTGGTGAACAGGTTAATATAGTTGTCGAATGTGAAATTTTTGGGAAAGAAGCTGGTAACATAGGATCCCGGCTCTTTTCGGAACGAAGTGAGAATTATCCAAAAAATCGGGAAAACCCAGATGGTTGCCAAGATAGTCAAGAATGTGTGGGCCGCAATGTTGGAAATCAACCTTTTTTTCTTTGCGGACTTGGTTTTTACGGCATTCATTACATAAAGCCCTCCTCATTTTTGTATGATCCGCTGCTGCGGTAAGTAATCAGGGACACAATAGATAAAATCACAAAAGTCAATATCCCGATTACCGCACCTAAATTATAATATTGTTGGTCGATTGTCAGCTTGTATAGCCAGGTAACCAAAAGGTCGGTTTTTCCGGCCGTTGAACCGACCGGAGTTGGCGCGCCACCCGTAAGCAGGTAAATGACATTGAAATTGTTGATGTTGCCGGTGAACTGGGTGATCAAGTAGGGTGTGGTCACAAACAGCATATAAGGCAATGTTATTTTGGTGAATATCACAAAACTGTTGGCCCCGTCGACCTTGGCGGACTCGTATAGTTCATGCGGAATGTTTTGGAGGATGCCCGTAACCTGTATCATGGTAAACGGTATCCCAACCCAGAGATTGATGATGATCACAGTAGCCCGAGCCCATGTGGGATTTGTCAAGAAAGGCAAAGGGCTATCGATCAAGCCGGATCCAAGCAACAATGTGTTGACCGCCCCGCTTGGCTGGAGCATGGTTTTCATTATCAACAAAGAGACAAACTGCGGAATTGCGATTGACAGGATGAACCAAAACCGCCAGAAGGACTTACCGTGGGTATCCTTACGATTGATGATGATGGCAAGCAGCATTCCTAGAATATAATTCAAAGCAGTTGCCAACACAGCCCATACAATTGTCCAGGCGGCCACTGACCAGAAAGTCTGGCCTAAAGAAGAATTGAAATTGAGGATATCGATGAAGTTTTTGAGGCCTACCCAATCGAATAGGATGAGTTTGGAATCGATTTTGGAATAATTCGTAAATGCCATGGAAATCATAAAGATCAACGGCAAGATAGTGAAAATCAGAATTCCTGTCAAAGGGGCAAAAAGCAGCAATATATGGAGCCTTTTGTCAAAAAGTTCCTGTATGTCCTCCTTGAAAGTGTTAAGATGGAGGTCCTTGGCCACTTTGCATTGGATCTTGTAGGCGGATATGATATTCACTTGCCACAGACGAATAAATAAAACAGTAACGCCGATTGTCGCGATGCCAAAAAGCAGAATGGTCAATGAGCTATCACCGCTGGTGTATTCGTAAATGCTTTTGGCCTCATTATAGACCTCGCCTTGAACCTGGTCACCCAATGTCACTAATTCACTGATCAAGTGGAATCCCTTGGTTATCATGAATACCAGGTAACCAACTTCAAAACCAAGAAAAAGTAACCCTTTTGCAATTTGTTTATTAAGAAGATGTTTGAGTCCCATCACAACCGCCGATAACCGGGTCGAATTGTCGCCGTATTTCAGGGCCGAAATTGTACCGCTATGGCGGCAAGGACGCAATTTTGGAAATATGTTCTTCATAAGATTGTTCTCCCTTGAATTTTTAAAAAGCCCCAGAATCCGGGGCTGTTAAAACAATTACTCGGCAATGGTGCTGGCGTTCAGGCTTGCAACAAAGGCTTCGAGTTTTTCACTGGCGTTGGTGTGGTTGATCTCTTTGCTTATCAAAGATAGGCCGAACACTTCGGCTGCTTTCCAGTAATTTGACATTCCGGCAACAGTTGGTTGGATGAATGCCGTATTGTTTATTGTATCGTTTTGGGCAACTAAAACCGGATCGCTGGCCAATGTTTCATCTTCCAACAAGTTTAGGCTGCATGGGATGATATTGCGGGCTTCGTAATGTGATTTTTGAGCCTGGTCACTTCCCAAATAGGAAGCCAGAGCTACAGCGACTTCAGGATATTCGCTGTTAGGGTTAACCCCGATAGCTTTTGAACCGGCAAATGATTTAAGCTGTTTGGCTTCGCCGTCAATCGTGATTGTAGGCAGTTGGACAGCCCCCAAATTGTCACCTAAGATTTCCTTGACAGACGCCGCATCCCAAGAACCTGAGAAAAATGCTCCATAGGTGCCATTGCGCATTCCGGCAATTCCCGAACCATCGGCGTCATTGGCGAAATTTTTGTTTGCGACTAGATCAACCAGATAATTTACTACATCAATTCCAGCTTCACCGCCGTACTGGATTCCGGCATCGTTGTCGGTACCGTCTTCACCGAACATTGTTAATCCATTCGCCAGGAAAAATGATGAATTGTACCATGAATTTGAAAGTGGGAAAGCGACTTTGCCTTTTTCGAGCATGGCGTCAAGGCTTTTCACATCATCCGATGAGAACACTGAAGTGTCATAGTACATGAACCAGGTGTTTGTCGTAAAAGGAACCCCATAGACCGATCCGTCAATTGATACCGAATCAACAACAGTTTTCGAATTGTTGGCTTTTACTTGATCCAAGGTGTTTCCGCCCAACTTGGCGATCGCTTGGGCATCAATCAAGGCCTGAAGCTGATCGTTGGCGAACATATAGACATCGCCTGCTGCGGATGGATCCTGAGGAATGGTTGTCCCTGCGTCACCTTCCGAACAAACGCCATATTCGAAGGTCAAATCCCAGTTTTCGTGTTCTTCATCAAAGGCTTCACATTGGGCCTGAAGCCACTTGCCAGAATCTTCAGACTGGTCCTCGGCTGGTGACCATACGGTGATTGTTGCGGTAATTTGTTCTTCCTGTGTTTCGCTGGTTCCACAACCGGTAACCCCTAACAACAGGGCAGCAGTCACCGAACTAGCTATGATTTTTTTGAAATTCATTATTGTGTTTCCCTCCTATTGGTTTTCATAACTAAATTATAGCAACCGTCAGGATATTTTAAATATCGCCTTTTTGTGATGGATGTAAAATTTCTTAATTGGCGGATTTTCCGGGTTTCAAGAAAGAACAGACTCGGCTGGGGAAAATGTGTACAGATTTCGGGGGAGATAATATCCCAACATAAAAGAAAGCAGCAATCGCCAATTTGGGTCATTGCTGCTTGCGTTGATATTTTTTTGCCGGAAAAATCACGGTAACAATTGTTCCATGGTCAATAATGCTTTCAATATGGATGCCATAATCTTTGCCATAGAAGAGCTTGATCCTTTCCTGGACATTGAAGACACCATAACCTTTTGAGCTGGTAATCAAAATTGAATCGATCGTGTCCTGGCTCATCCCCACGCCGTTGTCTTCGATGATGAGATAGACGGTCTCGGCGCTGATTGTGCCCAGGACCCTAATTGAGCCGCGCCGGTCTTTTAGCAGATCGATCCCATGATTGATGGCATTTTCAATCAATGGCTGGAGAATAAGGTTGAGGGTTTCACAGTCATTCAGGTTGTCGTCGATTTCAATTACCGCATCAAAATCATAGTCGTGCATCATCAGCTGCAAATCAATATAAGCTTTGATGTTTCCGATTTCGCTGGCGATTGAGCAGACATTGTCACCTTGGTTCAATGCGGTCCGATAAAAGGAAGACAATGACAAGGTGATTCGGGAGATATCCGGATTGTTCGACTGGATTGCCTTGAAGTTTATCATTGACAGGGTGTTGTATAAAAAATGGGGGTTGATCTGTTGCTGCAGGGCTTTTAGCTCATACTCCTTTTGGTGGAGTTTGGATATGTAAAGGTCGTTGATCAGCTTGTTTATCCTCTGGGTCATTTGGGAAAAGCCCCGGATCAGCTGCCCGATTTCATCTTGATCACGTGATTCGAGATCGATATCGAAATTCCCGTCTTCAACTTTTTTCATCTCCAGAGCAAGGTTGTGGACGCGGTGGACGATATATTTGGAAATGAAATACAGGGCCAGCAAGGTGGCTAAGGCGATAATGGCAACAGTCGTCAAAATCGACAGGATAATAGGAATCAAATTGGTCACAGCCGATTTCGCCGGGCGGTAAATGTTTAGGTTCCATTCACTATTGCCGATCATTTCGGTCTTTTTCAAATAATTGGAATTATCGACATCGGACAAGTCTGCGACCGGATAAATATCGTCAAAAGAATTGTAACTGTATACCAGCGTTCCATAGCTGTCAATTGCAAGTGCGCAGTTTTCGGGCAAGGCCGAGGTCAATGTCGCAATTAGGTTTTCAAATTTTGGTTCGATGAACAAAATGGCCATCAGATTCGGATTGATATATACCTTTCTGATAGAAAAAATTCTTTCATTGGCGATAAACCAATGGATATTGGAATCTGCCATAACCTCATCGTACCAAGACTGCTCTTTGGCCTGATCGAAATTGACCAGGGTATCGTCATAGTCAACCGCAATATTCGGTATATAATAAGTGATTTGATCAAGATCGCTGTGGAAGTAGCTCATTGAGGAAACGGTTGGATCAAGAATATCGCGATACTTCGTATAAATGTCGTACTTGTCCTCGTTGTTGGCGCTCAATTCAATTACCGATTTGATGTCGTTGTTGAAAGCCAGATAATTGGATAGATTGTCATAGATATTTATTTCGTTTTCCAGGGTCAGCTTGGCTTGAATCAGGAAACTTTCCATGTTTTCATATTCCTGTTCAATGATCAGGTTGGAAATTTGGCGGTAGCCAAGAAAGCCCATCACCAAAAGTGGCGCGATGCCTAACAGGATGTAGCTAAGTATCAGCTTCTTTTGTAAGGTTAGATCGTTGAACATCTGTTTGATCTTATTCATTGATCAGACCTGTATTGCGGAATTTCTGCGGAGATATCCCGTAGAAGTCCCGGAATGATTGACAAAAATACGATACATTGGGGTATCCGACACTGTTTGCGACACTGATGATTTTCTCGTGGGAGTTTTCAAGCAGTTCCTTGGCTTTTTCCATGCGGTAGGCCTTGATGAACTTGGAAAGATTGATCCCGGTTTCCTTTTTAAAAATGTGCGACAGGTAGCTTGGCGCCAGGCAAACAAGATCCGCAAGCATATCTACTGAAATGTCTTGTGAATAGTGGGTATAGATATATTTTTGAACAGTCTCGATTTCCTTGTGAATGATATCGGTTTGATTGTTGAAGGAAACCTGAAGATCCTCGATAAAAAGTTCAATCACTTTTTCGATGTCTTTTACGTTGCGGGCGTGATAGTAAGCGATGATTCTCTGGTTCAATTGCTCGCTGGTCAGTTCGGGAATCGATTGGGCGATTTCCCTGATTACGGTTGCGAAGGTGAATTTGAAATATTCGGTTGAAAACTGGTTCGAGTCAACGAAGTTCTTGAAGTATTTATGAATATCGGTTCTCAAGGCAGCACAGTCCTGAAGGCGGATGTCATTCTTTACCGCCTTGAAAACCGCCTCAAATTCCAAATCTTGGAATTTGCTGTCGATATCATCGCCGTGATACAATACTTGGGTATGGGGCAAGTAATAGCGGGATTCCAGCAGATCCTCAAGCTCGTCAACACTGGCAGTATAATCGCTGTCTTTGATTGTGGAAATCGCCACAAAACAGGTTTTGGAGAATTTGACACTGACAAAGTTGATGATTGAATTGGCCAATGCGATCAAACAATCGCGGGAAGCAGCCTCCAAAAAAAGGATGGTCTCATTAGGGTTGATGTTCAAGCTGAAAAATGGAATGCTTGTCAAATGGGCAATATCCAGATTGAAATTCATGGTGAAAAAATCTTCATCGAAATAGATGGAAATCAAGTTTTTGTATTTGCTCAAGTAACCAGGGACATCGACATCCGGGTATTGCGCAGCCAGACAGGGCGCGGTTCTTCCGTTGATGACGGACATCAACAGGTGTTCATTAATCAATTTTGCATTGAAGTTTTCCTTAGCCTGTGATTGGATGCGCATTTTTCTTTCTTCAATCAGTTTTTCCATGGAGCTGTAAAACTCGCTGGGATCCACGGGCTTCAAAATATATTCCTGCACGCCCAAGGTGATGGCCTGTTTTGCATAATCAAAAAGACTGTAGCCTGAAAAAATTATGGTACCCAAATGGTCGTTTATGGCAAAAGCCTGTTTTATCAGCTCCAGACCGTCCATGAATGGCATCTTTATATCGGTCAAAAGATAATCGATCGGTTCCTGGCGAATAATTTCCAGTGCATTTTGACCGTTATTGGCTTCAAATATTTTAAATTGGCGGTTCATGGATTTCAACAAAAATATGATTCCTTGGCGCGATATTTTATCGTCATCGACAACTAAAACGGATTCCATAACTTACTCCTCTCTGGTGAAGAAATGAGAATGTTTCGGGTTCAGTTCCCGTGCAAGCTCTTCATTTAACTGGGTGATCACTGAAATTCTCTCACCGTTCGCTTGAAACAAAAGATAGACTAACTCATAATCGCTTGCACCGATGAATCTCATGGTCCTGGATTTATGGCTGGTCCCAGGGCAGGCGATTGTGTTCTTGTTATGGCTCAATGCAACAAGGTCATCCAGATTGGCACGGAAAACCGTTTTGCGTTTGCGAGAGTTTGTCACCTGAGCAATTTCGAAATCCCGGTTGAATACCGTATAATCATATTCGATCTTGTTGGAGTTGTGGGACCAGATCGCCAGCAAGATCATCAATATGGCACCCAGGATAAAATAGAATAAAAATGCGCTCAAGACAAAAAACAAGAGAGCCAGGGAGATGAATAAATTCCTGCTAATGATCAGATGTATTTTTTTTGGCCCTTTTACTGTTTGTTCCAGATATATGTTTTCCATACTATGCTCCCTTCTTTAATGGATAACAATATTTTAACACACCATATATAAATAGGGATGCCAAATTTTTTAGATAGCTGTTGAATATATAAAAAAATTACTACTTTTATAAAAAATCTTATATATAAATTTGATCCGTATTTCATTATAATTTAGGTATGGAGGTTATCAGTAATGGCTAAACTAACTTTGGAAAACGTCTGCAAAACCTATGAAAATGGGTTTGAGGCGGTTAAAAATTTTAATATCGAGATAGGGGACCGCGAGTTCATAATTTTCGTAGGTCCTTCGGGTTGTGGCAAATCAACCACATTGCGGATGATTGCCGGGCTGGAAGATATTTCGTCGGGTGAATTGAAAATTGACGGACGGATAGTCAATGATGTAGAACCCAAGGATCGGGATATTGCGATGGTATTTCAAAACTATGCGCTATATCCGCATATGACAGTATATCAGAATATGGCATTTGGTTTGCGAATCCGTCATTTGCCCAAGGCGGAAATTGACACGATAATCAGGGAAGTTGCCAAAATTCTCGACTTGGAGAGTCTGTTGGACCGCAAGCCCAAGGCTCTTTCCGGCGGGCAAAGACAACGGGTGGCGATGGGAAGGGCAATGGTGCGCAATCCCAAAATATTCCTGATGGACGAACCGTTGTCCAACCTTGACGCCAAATTGCGGGTGCAGATGAGAATGGAAATCGCAAAATTGCACAAAAGGCTTGGTTCGACGATGATATATGTAACCCATGACCAGACCGAAGCGATGACTTTGGGAACAAGAATCGTGGTGATGAACAAGGGGATTGTCCAGCAGATCGACACTCCAACCAGACTCTATGGCAAGCCGAAGAACCTTTTTGTGGCGGGGTTTATCGGATCGCCCCAAATGAATTTCTTCAAGGCCCAAGTGGTAATGGAAAATAATGAGGTCATTCTGAAAATCGATGACAAAACCATCATCAAACCAGCTGTCGCAAGAGGGAACCGTCTTAAAGAATTGGGTTACCTGGGCCAAGAAATAATTGTGGGAATCCGACCTGAAGACATTCATGACGAGGAAATCTTTATTGCTTCAAGCCAGGATACGGTATTTACAAGCGAAGTTGAAGCGATTGAAACACTTGGTAGCGACACCTATCTTCATCTTGGTTTGCACGGCATCAAAATTGTTGCCCGGGTCGACCCGCGCAGCAATGCCAAAACCGAACAGGAAATGAGACTTGCCTTCGATGCCAATCAAATGCATTTTTTTGATCTGGCCAGTGAAGAAGCGATTTATTGAGCATAAGGGCGAATGCCCTTTTTGTTTTTAATCGCGCTAAACATTTACAATAATAGGCAATCGTTATACTATTAGATTAACAGGATATCAATATTTTTTGATGGATATGAGATTTTTTATATCGGGTTGTTTATTGGTAATGTAAGTGGTAGCTTGTATTTGGGGAGGATATTTATAATGGATATCAAAAATCAAATAAACACAATTTTAAAAGAGAAATACCAGGTGAGTTTGGCTGGTGCGACAGATGAACAAGTTTACTACAGCTTATTAAATTATACCAAACTGCTTCTTGATGAAAAGAGCCTGATCAGCGGGGACAAACGGGTTTTCTATTTCTCGGCTGAATTCTTGATCGGGAAATTGCTTTCCAACAACCTTATCAATCTGGGAATATATGACAAAGTTGCCCGGATTCTAAAAGAAGAAGGCAAGGAGCTGGCTTTGATTGAAGAAATCGAAGTTGAACCGTCGCTTGGAAATGGCGGACTGGGACGTCTGGCAGCCTGTTTTCTGGATTCGATTGCCACCCTGGATCTTCCCGGTGATGGAATCGGCCTGAATTATCATTTGGGGTTGTTCAAACAGAAGTTTATCAACAATAAGCAGATGGAATTGCCAGACCCTTGGATTGAAACGGACAGCTGGCTTAACAAGACGGCCAACACGTATACGGTCGAATATGGTGATTTCTCGTTGCAATCTGTGATGTATGATCTTGATGTTGTGGGCTATCATGGCAATAAAAACAAGCTTCACCTGTTTGATGTCGCGGGTGTCGATGAATCGCTGGTGAATCGCGGCATCGATTTCGACAAGACCGCAATCGCCAAGAATCTCACATTGTTCTTGTATCCTGACGATTCAACCAAGGAAGGGCAACTGCTGCGAATCTATCAACAGTATTTCATGGTTTCCAGCGGGGCCCAATATATTTTGAACTGGTGCAGACAGTCGGGATTCGATTTGGCCGATTTGGCTGATCATGTGGTTATCCAGATCAATGACACTCATCCGTCATTGATCATACCTGAATTGATAAGACTTCTGACCAAAGAAGGTTTCACGCTTCATCAGGCTGTCAAAATCGTAGAGAAGACCTGCGCGTACACCAATCATACAATCTTGAAAGAGGCTTTGGAAAAGTGGCCGCGCGATTATCTCAAACAGGTGGTTCCACAGCTGATGGACATTATCGAATCGTTGGATGCGATCATCAAAGAGCGGAGCACCAATCAGAATGTACAAATAATCGATTCGCAAAATCTGGTCCACATGGCCCACATGGACATTCATTTTGGCTTCAGTGTGAACGGGGTGGCCAAGCTGCATACGGACATTTTAAAAGAAGTTGAATTGAATGATTTCTACAATATGTATCCGGAAAAATTCAACAACAAAACCAATGGAATCACTTTTCGAAGATGGCTTATCAGTTGCAATCATGAATTGGCGCGGTATCTTGAATCCCTGATAGGTACGGGCTTTAAAAATGATGGATCGCAACTAGAAAAGCTCCTGGATTTCCGGAATGATAAGGAAGTGCTAGCCAACCTGCTGAAAATCAAAAGTAGCTCCAAAGCGGCTCTTGCAAGACATCTTAAAGAGACATTGGGGTGTGATGTTGACTGCGATTCGATATTTGACATCCAGATCAAACGAATGCACGAATACAAAAGACAACAGCTCAACGTTCTCTATATTATCGACCAATACTTGAAAATAAAGGCAGGCTATCGTCCGAAAACCCCGCTTACCTGCATTTTTGGAGCAAAGGCGGCACCGTCTTATGTGCTGGCCAAAGACATTATTCACCTGATCTTGTCGTTGAGCGAATTGATCGATAATGATGAGGATGTTGCACCTTATTTGAAAGTGGTCATGGTCGAAAATTACGATGTTACCTTGGCGCAACGCCTGTTCCCGGCCGCGGACATATCTGAACAGATTTCGTTGGCCTCAAAAGAGGCATCGGGGACCGGTAATATGAAATTCATGCTCAATGGGGCCGTAACCCTAGGTACTGATGATGGGGCGAATGTCGAAATTCATGATCTTGTCGGTGATGATAATGTTTATATCTTCGGGGCATCATCCAGCGAAGTTATCGAGCACTACCGGCTTGATGACTACAGCCCCCAAGACATCCTTGAAAGCAAACCACATCTCCGCAAATTGGTTGATTTCATAATTGGCGACCAGCTAAGCGTGATCGGCGACAAGGAAAGTTTGACGCGGGTATACCAGGAACTTGTCGGGCGGGACTATTTCATGACCCTTCTGGATCTTGAAAACTATATTGAGGTGAAGGAAAAAATGCTCGATGATTACCAGCAACGCGAAAAATGGTCAGTGAAAATGTTGGTGAACATCGCAATGGCAGGATTCTTCTCTTCGGATCGGACAATAGGACAGTACAATGAAGAAATTTGGAAACTTAAATAACCGCCAGGCTGGGGCATTGCTCCCATTATCGGCTTTGCCAGGCAAACATGGTATTGGCGATTTGGGCAAATCGGCCTATGATTTTATCGAATTGATCGGGGTCTCGGGATTTAAAATCTGGCAAATGCTGCCACTGAATCCCTCGGCCCAGGGCAATTCGCCCTATACCCCGTATTCGTCCTTTGCGGGCGATTATATATATATATCGCTTGAGCTCCTGGTTAAAGACGGGCTTCTCGATCTGGTTGTGGAATTCAATGAGGAAGCAAGACGGGTTGATTATGAAAACGTAAGGTCATTCAAGGATGCCTACTTGCGAAGCGCTTTTGCGAAATTCAAATTGAGCAAAGATGCCAAGTTGAACGATGATTATGAGCGATTTTTGCGCAATGCCTTTTGGCTTGATCAGTACGCCGCATTTATGGCGGTCAATTTGCAGCAGCATGGAAAGCCTTGGCCAAAGTGGCCCCAAAGGATTCTTGACGACAGCCTTGAAGAGGAACGCAATTATCAGAAGTTTTTGCAATTCATTTTTTTCCGGCAGTTTGAAGATCTGAAAACGTGGGCCCATTACCACGATGTGGCTTTGATGGGGGATATACCTTTTTATGTGGGATTGGATTCTGCCGATGTATATTTCAATCGGGATTGTTTCCTGCTTGACAAGAACAACGAACCGTTGTTCGTATCCGGGGCGTCACCTGACTATTTTACAGATGAAGGGCAGCTGTGGGGTCACCCGATATATGATTGGAAACATCTTGAACAAACCGACTACCAATATTGGGTGGAGCGGCTAAAGTGGAACGGGCAGCTGTTCGATATTTTGCGGATTGACCATTTCCGGGCGTTTGACACCTACTGGCAAGTACCGGCTCATGAACCAACAGCGCGCAACGGCAAATGGATTGAAGGGCCGGGCGAGGATTTCTTTACAAAGGTCGTTAAAGTATTGCCGGATCTGAATATCGTCGTTGAAGATCTTGGCGAACTTCGGGACGAAGTGCACCAGCTAAGGGATCGATTCAAACTTATGGGAATGCGGATTATCCAGTACGGGTTTGGTGAAAATGAACAGAAGGAAGGATATAAGGTTCCTAAATGGAGCGTTGCCTACTCAGGGACGCATGACAACAATCCGATATGCGGCTGGGAAGATGAGCTTGGAATAGCTCAAAAGTTTGGAATAGTTGAGATTTTGGACTCGTTTAAATACCCGGGCAATAATTTCTGTGAAAAAGTCTATTATCGGGTATTTGCCTGCGAGGCGAACATTGCGATTGTTCAGGTTCAGGATATTTTAGGGTTGGATGGGCAGGCCCGGTTTAATCTTCCCGGGACAGTTGGCGACCATAACTGGACATGGAAACTTACTGATTTAAAAGAATTGGAAAACAAGGTTGTGGAGACCAGGAGAATTCTAAAACAAACCCGTCGAATCTGACATGCGTTTATAGGTTCCTGGAAATCAGTGAATGACAAGAAAATATAAATAACAAAGTCGAGGGCTGGAATCATGAATTCCGGCTTTTTGCTTTTGGAAAAGATAGGCAAAGTGGCGAAACTCATCAATTTTTTGGCGGATTTTGAACGATATGGAAATCAAATATTGCAAAAAACTCCAAATACAGCTACAATATACCCGGGAAATTTGAAATTTATTGAATGTTTGTGCATTTTTTTGCTTGACTTCAGCAAATGTAAGCGTTATACTGGGTTTGAGAGGTGAGGGAAATGTTAAGTGCTGAAAGAAAAGCTTTAATCATCAGATTGGTCAATGAAAGAAATTCAATCACCATAACGGAACTGGTTGAAATCTTCGACACTTCCGAATCCACAATCAGACGTGATCTGATCGCGCTGGATAAGGAAGGTAAAATCAAAAAGGTTTTTGGTGGGGCGCAAAAGATCGACATGCCCGAACAGCTGGTCGCTTACGACGACAATTTCACAATCCGTTCGACCCAGAACCTGGAGGCGAAATTGAAAATCGGCAAGTATGCAGCAAGTTTGATTGAAGATGATGATCTTGTTTTCTTGGATGCCGGAACCTCAACCTACATGATGATCGAGTTTCTGATCGACTCGAAAGCTACTTTTGTAACCAATGGGCTCAAACAAGCCCAGGCTTTGGCGGGAGCCAAACTCAATGCATATCTGTTGGGTGGCAATCTTAAAAGCGATACGGAAGCGGTGGTCGGTGGTGAAGCGGTCCGGTCATTATGGCGCTATAATTTCACCAAAGGTTTCTTCGGTGTCAACGGTGTGACCGGCGAAGGCGGGTTTATGACACCTGAAGCAATCGAGGCAAGCGTTAAAGAAATGGCATTAAGCAAATCCAAGCAAGTATATGTCCTGGCGGATCATTCGAAGTTCGGACATCGCAGCATGGTTTCTTTTGCCCCAATCGAAAGAGGCACAATTATTACTGATGAAAATCCCGGAAGAGATATTATGGAGAAGACGGAGGTTATTAAAGTAAAATGATTTATACTCTGACATTTAATCCAGCTTTGGATTATAGCGTATTTTTAGATGAATTGAAGGTAAGTGAAGTCAACCGGACGAAGGATGATTATATCCTGGCCGGTGGCAAGGGGATCAATGTTTCAATCGTATTGAAAAACCTGGGATTCGATTCCACCGCATTGGGATATATCGCCGGTTTCACGGGAGATGAAATCGAGCGGGAAATAGTTGAAAAAGGAGTTACCTGCGACTTCATCAAGTTGGAAAAAGGCCATTCCCGGATCAATGTGAAAATAAAAGCGGACCAGGAAACGGAAATCAACGGCCGGGGACCGGTAATCGAGGACAAGGATATCGAGGCTCTTTACCAACAGTTGGGAAAACTC
This sequence comes from Erysipelotrichaceae bacterium, assembly GCA_028698185.1. GTDB lineage: Bacteria > Bacillota_I > Bacilli_A > Erysipelotrichales > Coprobacillaceae > JAQVDW01. The sequence continues at coordinate 80,770 of JAQVDW010000003.1, forward strand.
CAAGCGGGGGATCTTCTGATCCTTTCAGGAAATGTACCAGCGAGCCTGCCTCAAACAATGTATCACGACATTATGAAATCATTGCAAAACAAAGGAATAGATTTCATTGTCGATGCAACAGGTGAATCGATGTTGGCAACATTGGAATACCGTCCGTTCATGATCAAACCAAATCACCACGAAATCGCCGAACTGTTCGACGTTGAAGTCAAATCGAATGAAGACATCATCGAGTTGGCTAAAAAACTACAGGCCAAAGGTGCGCGCAATGTCGTTGTTTCGATGGCTGGTGCGGGAGCAATCCTGGTTGGTGAAAACGGGGAGACGGCATACAGCCAGACTCCAAAAGGCACTTTGGTAAACTCGGTCGGTGCCGGGGATTCACTGGTGGCTGGATTCGTTGCCGGTTATTTGGAAACGAAGGATCTCGAAAAGGCATTCATCAATGGAATTTGCACAGGTTCGGCTTCAGCATTCTCACGCGACTTGGCGACAAAAGAAGAAGTGGAAGCGTTGAAAAAGCAATTATTGGAAAAATAAAACCAACAACTATAAGTTGTGGCTATATTAAAGGAGAGAAAAATCATGAAAATCAGAGACTTATTAAGCAGTGAATCGATTGTTTTAAATGGTCAGGCTGCTTCTAAGGCGGAAGCTTTGGAAGTTCTGTTTGGCGCGATTGACAAATCTGGAAACATCGCGGATATGGCAGCTTACAAAAAAGCTGTTCTTGATCGCGAGGCTTTGTCAACAACTGGTGTCGGTGAAGGAGTGGCTATTCCCCATGGTCAATCTGAAGGCGTAGCAAAAGCATGTTTGTCGGCAATGACAGTAAAAGATGGTGTCGAATTCGAATCATTGGACAACCAGCCAGCCAAATTGTTCTTTATGATCGCCGCACCAAAATCAGGTGGTGACGTTCACTTGGCGGTTCTGGCAAGATTGTCACAAATGTTGATGGACGAAGGGTTCAGAAACAGATTGATCAACGCCCAGTCAGCTTCAGAGTTCTTGGCATTGATCGATGAACAAGAAGCTGCCAAAGAAGCTAAAGAAACAGCAACACCGGCAGCAGGTCAAAAAATCAATATCGTCGGTGTAACCGCATGTCCAACAGGAATCGCCCACACTTACATGGCTCAAGAAGCTTTGGAAGCTGCGGCTAAAGAACTCGGATATGTTGCAAAAATCGAAACTCAAGGATCAGGCGGAGCTAAAAGCGTCCTGACCAAAGCGGATATTGACCAAGCTGACGCTGTAATTATCGCCGCTGACAAGAATGTTGAAATGGCCCGTTTCAATGGGAAACGCGTGATTTCTGTCCCTGTTTCTAAAGGTATCCACGATGCCAAAGAGCTTGTTGAAAAAGCAATGGCAGGTGAAGGCAAAGTATATGTGCACTCAGGTGCTGCGGCATCATTTGGAGATGACGGTGAGGAATCAATCGGAAGAACAATCTACAAACACTTGATGAACGGTGTAAGCCACATGCTTCCATTCGTAATCGGTGGTGGTATCTTGATTGCATTGGCATTCTTGTTCGACATGCCTTATACAGATGCAAGCAACTATGCTTCATTCGGTGGTAACTCATTAATCGCAAAAATCTTGAATTCTGGTATCGGTGGAAGAGCGTTTGGATTCATGTTGCCGGTATTGGCTGGATTCATCGCCCAATCTATTGCTGACCGTCCAGGTCTTGCTCCAGGTTTCGTCGGTGGTGGTTTGGCTGCTGCGGGAACTTCATTCAGCTCATTGGCTGGAAATTCTGATGCGATTTCAGGTGGTTTCTTAGGTGCGTTGTTTGCCGGGTTCTTTGCCGGATATGCAGTTAAATATCTTGCAAAATTATCAGACAAATTGCCTAGCGCATTGGAAGGTACTAAACCGACACTGATCTATCCTCTGTTTGGTACATTGGCAGTTGGTTTGGCCATGTTATTGGTTAACCCTGTCTTCGCTTCAATCAACTTGGGTATCACTGGACTGTTAGGTTCAATGGGAACATCTTCAAAACTTCTTCTGGGTGTTGTCTTAGGTGCAATGATGGCTGTCGATATGGGTGGTCCTGTAAACAAAGCAGCTTATGTATTTGGACTAGCTTCACTTGAAAGTGGTAACTTCGACATCATGGCAGCGGTTATGGCTGGCGGAATGGTGCCACCATTAGCTATCGCTTTATCAACTACTTTCTTCCCAAAAAAATATTCAAAAAGAGAACGTGACTCAGGTATCACCAACTTCATCATGGGACTTTCATTCATCACTGAAGGGGCTATCCCATTTGCAGCGGCTGACCCTATTCGTGTAATCCCTTCAATTATCGCTGGATCAGCAGTTGCCGGTGGACTTTCAATGCTGTTTGGCTGCATGTTAAGAGCACCTCATGGTGGTATCTTCGTAGTAGCTACAATCTCAAACCCATTCGGTTATCTGATCGCAATCGCGGCAGGATCACTTGTGGGAATGGCATTGCTGGCAATTCTTAAAAAGAACCAAGAATAATCTTTGAACACTCTTTGAATAATCTTTATAACAACCTTTTATCAAAAAAACCAGAGTTCGCCACTCTGGTTTTTTGCGTCTTACCGCTCATTTGTCAATTGGAGAATTCAAAGGATGTCGCAAGTCATATTTTTTGTCGTGACTCAGCCGGAATTCGCGGTAATAATCGTAGTTCTGTTTGAAATACAGGCTAAAGAGGATATCAAGGACAAAAGAAATCGAGGTCTTGGAAGCGAACGGAGCGATCTTGTCGAATATTTTCTCGCGTGATGCGACGTTGATGATCATTGTGGCGTATTTTGACAGTTGGTTTTCACCAATCGAAGTTATCGCTATTATCTCGATCTGGTGGGACTTCAATATTTTTGCCATGTTGATAATGTGGCCGGTTTCTCCGGAATAGGAAATCATTATTACCACATCCGGTTTCTTTATGACATGGAGCATGAAAGTGTCCTCGCCGCTTATTGGCCGGACATGAATATTCTTCCCGATCCGCGCCATCTTGTGCTGGAACTCAAGTGCGGCGGTCAGCGAGTTTCCCTCTCCGATGACGAAGATGTTCTCGACCGCCATCAGACGGTCGGCAACCTTCTGGATGTTCGAGTAGTCGATAAGATTGATCGTATCGTCGATGGTTTCCTGGTATAAGGTGGCAAGATTCTTGATGACAGTCTTCAGGTTGTCATCTTCGTTAAAGGGGTAATTGACATCTACCCTTTGCTTGTTGTTGTATTGCAGCTCCTTGGCAAGCTGGATCTTGAAATCCCCGTATCCCAAAACGCCAAGCTTGTGGGTGAATCGCACGATTGTTGCCGGCGAACAGTAGGTCAGGCCCGCCAATTGCTGGATTGACAAGTCTAGTATGGCCTCGGGATCTTCCAGGATGAACTTGGCCAGTGAAATTTCACTCTGGGTAAAATTCAATTCGAATTCTAATTGGCTGATAAGTGACATATAGCACCTCGTTATTTTATCGTCATCATGATTTCTTTTATGGCATCGGCCATGAAGCTTAGTTTCAATAGTGTCAACAGCTTGTTTTCATCGTTACTATTTTCAAGCTGGGGCTTGAGAATGGACCGGAGTTCGTCTGCGAGCTGAATTTTCTCTTGGACAAACTGGTCGTATATCGCAATCAGGTCGGAGTCGTTTTCATACAAAGGTTCGAGAACCTCCTTGATGTCGCTGATGGCCATGTTGTTTTTTAAATAATATACAATAAGGATCTGGATTATCTGTTGCTTGGTGTACTTCTTTCCTTTTACCGGGGCGAGGACCTTGGCCTTGGAGTAATTGTTGATCATGGTTTTGGTTATGATCTTGCTTTCATTTTCAGCGAAATGGGAATTGAGCAATGACAGGATCTGGTCCATATACAGATCGATTTCAGGGATTTCGCGGGACTCAAGGGTGGTGCTGGTCAGGCATTTTTCGATTTGGGAATCTATAATCATAGGGCTACCTCTCTTTTAATAAATTATATATTATCGTTGACAAAAACACAAGAAGGTATATAATGTACGTATAAAGTGGTATCCGATACCACGTAAGGAGGTGCGGTATGGCGTTATTTAATAAGGCCCAGGATCCAATCAGCAGCGAAACACATTTTTGGGGCGCAATCGGATCTGCGGTGGCTTTGATAGGGATGGTGATCAAGGGGGTTTACACCCAGGATGCCATCATAGAGATAATTTCAGCGGTAATATTCGGGATATGTGCAATCTTGCTGTATACCGCAAGCTGTATTTATCATTATTGCAAGGACACCAGTGTGATCAAGAACGGGTTGCGCAAATTCGATCATTCGATGATATACGTCTTGATTGCGGGAACATATACCCCGATGAGTTTCAAGTTGCTGCCTTTGAATGAAGCCCGAGTTTTTCTAGGCGTCATCTGGGGTGTCGCTTTGGCGGGAATAATCATGAAGATGTTCTGGATCAATGCACCAAGGACGCTTTACACACTCATTTATCTGGCATTGGGATGGGCGATTGTCTTCAAGTTTCCTATGCTACTGGAGATGCCGGTCGTTCCCTTTATGTTGTTGGCGGCTGGAGGGATTTTCTACAGCATCGGTGCAATCTTTTACATAGTCAAGAAACCTAATATTTCATTGGCTTTCGGTTTTCATGAGCTTTTCCATATATTCATTCTTCTGGGAAGCTTGGCCCATTTCGCCTGTGTCTATATTTATGTCCTTTAAATAGGAAAAGCAGTCATTGTCGACTGCTTTTTTCATCATTTCAAATAATTTTGATTAATCCTAAAATTGTAATGAAATATTTTGCCTTTGAGTTGCGTATAAAAACAAATAAAACGGCTATTTACTTATTTTATTATTGTAAAGTTAGGGAAATAGGGCTAAAATAACTTTGTGTTTAATTTCAATAAAGGAGATATACAATGTACAAAATTTTAAGAAAGGTTGAATTGAATGACGCTGTCATTTTGATGGAAGTCCACGCTCCTATGGTGGCGCGCAGCTGTGAAGCTGGTCAATTCATCATTTTAATGTGTGAAGAAGACGGGGAACGGATTCCCTTAACTATTGCGGATTTTGACCGTGAAAAAGAATCGATTACGATAATATTCCAAAAGATGGGACGTTCGACCAACCTTCTGGCAACCTTCAATGAAGGAGATAAACTAGTTGGATTTGTCGGGCCTTTGGGTGAGCCTACTAACTTCCCTGAAGGGATCGAGAATAAGCGAGTTATCGGTGTTGCCGGTGGTGTGGGATCAGCTCCTTTGTACCCTCAATTAAAAGCATTGGCTCAAAAAGGAACAAAAGTAGAAGTTATCATCGGCGGTCGTGAAGCGCAATATGTGCTGATGGCTGACATGTTCAAGGAATTCTGCGACAATGTCTACATTGCAACCAATGATGGGTCATTGGGAGTTCAAGGTTTTGTAACCGACATCCTGCAAGATTTATTGGACAAAGGTGAAAAATATGATGAATGTATCGCTATCGGTCCGGTTGTGATGATGAAGGCTGTGGTTGGAGTAACCAAACCCGCAGGGCTGCCAACATCAGTTTCATTGAATCCGATCATGGTTGACGGAACTGGAATGTGTGGCGCTTGCCGTGTTACTGTTGCTGGAAAAACCAAGTTCGCTTGTGTCGACGGTCCGGATTTCAACGGCTTCGATGTTGATTTCGACGAGCTGCTGAACCGACAAAAGGCATATAAGAAACAAGAAGACGTAACTGTCACAATCGAAGAAGATGGTCATGTTTGCTTCTGTGGCGGTCAGGAGGATCATCACCATGGTTAATATGTCATTGAAAAAGGTAGCAATGCCAGAACAAGATCCTAAAGTACGGGCCACAAATTTTGAAGAGGTAACTTTGGGGTACACCGCTGAAATGGCGATTGAAGAAGCGACTCGCTGCTTGAATTGTAAGCACAAACCTTGTGTCAAAGGTTGCCCGGTAATGGTTCCGATTCCTGAATTCATCGCTCATGTGGCAAAAGGTGAATTTGAAGAGGCTTACCAAGTAATCACCAGGGAAAATGCTTTGCCAGGTATCACTGGACGAGTTTGTCCTCAAGAAAAGCAATGTGAGAGTCTTTGTGTCCGCGGAATAAAAGGGGAACCGGTGGCTATCGGCCGTCTGGAAAGATTTGTCGCTGACTTCCACCTGCAAAACGCAAAACATGAAACTCCTGAAATTGAAAAAAACGGTAAGAAAGTTGCTGTTGTCGGTTCAGGACCGGCAGGCATCACTTGTGCTGGCGAATTGGCTAAGAACGGTTATGATGTGACTGTGTTCGAAGCCTTGCATAAGACCGGTGGAGTTCTTTCATACGGGATTCCGGAATTCCGTTTGCCAAAAAAATTGGTGCAAGAAGAGGTTGCCAACGTAGCCAAGCTTGGCGTCGATTTCCAAACAAATGTCATCGTCGGTCGATCAATCACAATTGATGAGCTGATCGATCAGGGATACCAAGGTATCTTTGTCGGTTCTGGAGCAGGGTTGCCGCGTCTGCAAAATATTCCAGGTGAGAACCTGAATGGGGTATTCGCTGCCAATGAATTCCTGACCCGGGTCAACTTGATGAAAGGGTACCAATTCCCCAAAACGCCGACACCTGTAAGGGTTACTGAAACTGTCTGCGTTGTTGGAGCCGGAAATGTGGCTATGGATGCCGCCCGTACAGCGAAACGTTTGGGTGCGAAAAATGTTTATATCGTTTATCGCCGTGGTGCTGAGGAAGTTCCTGCCCGTGAAGAAGAAGTTGAACATGCGGAAGCCGAAGGTATCGAATTCAGACTGCTGACAAATCCAGTTGCAATCCATGGAAAAGACGGATGGGTTGAATCTCTTGAATGTGTCAAGATGGAATTGACTGAACCGGATGAATCAGGAAGAAGACGACCTGTAGAAGTCAAAGGTTCGAACTTCAAAATCGAAACCGGTTCGGTAATCGTGGCAATCGGACAATCACCAAATCCGTTGATCAGACAAACCACACCTGGATTGAACACTCAATCTTGGGGCGGAATCATTGTCGATGAGGACACTATGGCAACATCTAAAGATGGTGTCTATGCCGGAGGTGATGCGGTTACTGGTGCCGCTACGGTAATCCTGGCGATGGGGGCTGGAAAAAAAGCCGCTCAAGCAATGGATGAATATCTTAAAAACAAATAACATGGGCGCGGGGGCAATCGAAACTCCTGCGCTTTTTTGATTGCACGACATAGCTAACCCCGGTTCATCCCTGGATTCTGGCATAAAAATTCTAATGCGGGATACCCAGGGTGAAAATCCAGGGGTATAAAAATATGCAAACAATGGATATATTTGGTGACGTGAAAATTCGGGTTTTTGGACACTTTGGGCTGATAGCCCAACCCATGCACTATAAACGATTTTATTATCATGATAAAAGTTTTTGAAATGTCCTGGTGTTTGTGCTATACTCTTGAAAAGGAGGCTGTTTATGCACAAATTACTTGAACCGTATGCATTGATAGTGAATTTCTTGGGGAATGCTTTAGGTGAGAACTACGAAATCGCACTTCATGATCTGACTAATAAAGACGGCGCGATTGTCGCAATTTCCAACAATCATTTTTCAAAAAGGGATGTCGGGGCAAAAATGTCCAATCTCTCAAGACACTATATCGAGGACAAGGTCTATGAGACTCACGACTATGTCAACAACTACAAAACGATTGGAAGTGACGGAAAATTGATGAGGTCTTCTTCATATTTCATCCGCGAGCCGGGACGCAAGGAGCCGGTGGGAATGCTTTGCATCAACGTCGACATTTCGGATTATGATTATTTGAATACGACTTTGCGAAAAATGCTTGGTATTAAAGAGGATCCTGATGTAGAATACAAGATGGATAACCCAGTGGAGGTTTTGACAACATCATTGGACCAGATGGTCGACCAGTACATCAAGGCTTGCCTGGAAGAGATGGGGATGCCTGGATATTTTTCGGCCAAAAGGCTCAAGGTCGACGAAAAGATCAAAGTTGTAGAATACCTCAATGATAGGGGGACGTTCCAAATCAAGGGTGCCATCACATTGGTTGCGACCCGACTGGGAGTATCAGAACCTACCGTTTATCGGTATTTGAAAAAAGCAAGTTAGAGGAGAAAATTAATGAAGGATAATGTTTACGTCTCAGGACACCGTAATCCCGACAGCGATAGTATTTGTTCGGCTATCAGCTATTCATATCTGTTGAACAAATTGGGTAAGTATCATGCGATTCCTTGCCGTCTTGGGGAGGTTTCCCGGGAAACTGAATTCATCTTGAAGAAATTCAATGTTGAAGCGCCGATGCTATTGAAGTCAGTTAAACAGACAGTCGAAGATCTCAACTACGATCGGGTAACTGTTTTTTCACGCGAATTGACCCTGAAAACGGCTTGGTACCTGTTGAAAGAAAGAGGATTGAGATCGGCTCCGGTTTTGGAACATGACGGAACACTGGCTGGACTTCTTTCAACTTCGAACATCATCGAAGGATTCATGAACGATTGGGATGCCAATGTACTGAAGGAAGCTAAGACTCCAATGGCCAATGTGATCGACACCTTGGAAGCAGAGGTTCTTTACCTGAATGAAGATATGGCCTATGTTGAAGGAGCGGTCCATGTCGCTTCAATGCGCAAAGAAGAGGCTCGCAAAAGAATCAATGAAAAGGACATCGTGATAATCGGTGGCGACCGTGATGAGACGGTAACTGCCTTGTTGGATTCGAAAATAAGCATGATTATCCTGACTGGAAACCTGAGGGTCAGTGACGAAGTGCTCAATAAACTTGAAGAGAAAAAGATTTCGGTGCTTTCTACAGCGCACAATACTTACGACACGGCTCATCTGATTGTCCAATCGATCCCGTTGTCTTATGTGATGCAAACGGGCGATATCAAATCGTTCTCGATTGCGGATACGCTTGAATACATGAAAGAAGTAATGGCCGAAACCCGTTACCGCGCTTATCCGGTTCTCGATCTTGATAACCGATGTCTGGGTGCCGTTTCGCGGTTTGCCTTGCTTAAGGGACTGCGCAAGAAAGTCATCTTGGTCGACCATAATGAAAGGGGCCAATCAATTCCCGGAATTGAAGAAGCCGACATCCTGGAAGTCATCGACCACCACCGTGTTGCTGATGTTCAGACAATGGCGCCGTTGTATTTTAGAGGGGAACCTCTGGGGTGCACAAACACGATTATTTACAAGATGTATCAGGAAAACCAAGTGGAAATTCCTGCCCATATCGCCGGAGTGATGCTTGGAGCCATCCTGTCGGACACCCTGATTTTCAAATCGCCTACATGTACTGCCAAGGATAAGGAAGTCGCTTTGACATTGGCTAAAATCGCAGGTGTTGATCTGCAAAAGTTCGGAATGGACATGTTCAAGGCCGGGACATCGCTGGTTGGCAAGACGGTCGAAGAGATTTTCAATCAGGATATGAAAAAGTTCACGGTAAACGACAATACTGTTGCGGTTGCCCAGGTCAATACTATGGACATCGAAGGGTTCATGGACTACAAAGGCGACATGCTTGAATATATGAACGATTTTTGTGAACGCAACAATCTGAAATTTGCTTTATTGTTGCTGACAGACGTTATTAACGGCAACAGTGAGATTCTCGCTGCCGGAAGTCGCCAAGATTTCATAGAAGCTGCATTTGAAGCCAAATTGAAAGACCATCAGGCAACTTTGGCCGGAGTTGTATCACGTAAAAAGCAAGTTGTGCCGCAACTCACAGCGGTGTTGGCTCAATAATGCGTTTAGACAAGTTTCTAAAAGTTTCGCGCATCATTAAACGGCGAGCCCTGTCAAAAGAAATTGCCGAAAGCGGCCGGGTCAAGGTTAATGACAAAATTGCGAAACCATCGACAATCCTGAAAATTGGCGACCGGATTGAAATCGAATTTGGCCGGACCCTGCTTACCGTGGAAGTGTGCGAAATCAAAGCGCACGTCCTTAAGCAGGACAGCGGTCTGCTTTATCGAATTATCGACGAAAAGAAAATTGAAAGAGAGAGCTAGTTTCTCTCTTTTGTTTTTGTAGGAGGGAAGTTACCATGAATAAGACCAAAGGAATAATCCTGATAATCATGTCGGCGCTCGGTTTTGCTTTGATGAGTGTGTTTGTCCGTTACTCCGGAGCCATTCCGTCAATTCAAAAAAGCTTTTTCCGGAATCTGATTGCCTTTATAGTATCATTGTTTTTTGTCGCCAGGACCCCGGGAAAAGTGAATCTGACCAGAAGATCCTGGCCAAGTCTGATCTTGCGATCGGTGGCTGGGACTGCGGGGATCATAGCGAATTTCTATGCGGTTGACCATCTGCTTATAGCCGATGCGTCAATGCTAAACAAACTGTCGCCGTTTTTCGTACTGATCTTTTCTTTTTTGTTGCTTAAAGAGAAGTTGACATCTTTTCAAGTTATTGTGGTTTGCGGAGCCTTTCTGGGAAGTCTGCTGGTTATTAAACCATCATTTCAGGGGATTGATTCCGGAATGATTGCCGGCTTGCTTGGTGGTCTTTGTGCCGGATTCGCTTATACTATGGTCCGCAAGCTAGGATTGCTCGAGGTCAAGGCCACGTTCATTGTGATGTTCTTTTCCGGTTTTTCCTGCCTGGTTACCCTCCCTTTTGTGATATTCAATTACACACCTATGTCATATATCCAAATCGGAAGTCTGCTTCTGGCGGGACTGGCGGCAACCCTTGGCCAGTTTTGCATCACGCTGGCATACAAATACGCTCCAGCCAGGGAAATATCGGTGTACGATTACTCAAGCATAATCTTCAGCGCCCTTTTTGGTTATTTGGTGTTCAATCAGGTCAGTGATTTGCTCAGTTGGATTGGGTACCTGGTTATAATTTTGATGGCGGTAATGATGGTCCTGTACAACAAGGGTTATCTTGGTAAATATAATGGAATTAAATAACAATGTTATTGTGTTCGTTACCTAGTGGTGCTATAATTTTGTCATGAGGTGATTACAATGACCGGGAAGAAAAAAGTGAAGATGGCCTTAAGGATTTCTCTAGCAGTGTTCAGTCTTGTAGTCGCGGTATTTTTATCGTATACCACGATTGTGAAAATCAATAATACTTTGTCTATGCACAGTCAGCTAAATGTCGTGACGAGCCAGAAGGCGGCCCTCGAGGCTCAGAAGGCGGATCTCGAAGTTGAGATTGAAAAGCTTCAGGACAGCAATTATTTGGCTAACTATGCCCGGGAACATTATGTTTTTTTAAAAGACGGTGAACGGGTATCCATAATTCCTAATGTCGATGAGAATGAATAAGGCCTATAAGGAACCAACTGCAATTTGCAAGCTGGTTTTTTATTTTGTTTCAAAAACTAAAATGACGATGACTGCAACAGATATTGTGATATAATAACCAAAAATGGAGGCTGATTATGAAAAAAGTAATTTTTACCGATTTGGATGAGACACTGTTGATAAATCACCATGTTCCAAAAGAGAATCAGGAAGCGATTCAAAAGGCCAAGGACAAAGGAGTGAAGGTCATCCCTTGCACGGGACGGGCATTTGGAATGATCAAGGAAATAACCCAGGAAATGGGAATAGACGGCGTTGAGGGGGAGTATGCGATCTGTTTTAATGGCGGACTGATAATGGACCTTTCTGACGATTCGATTCTCCACTACCGGCCGATGAGTTTCGATCTGATCAAACCGATTTTTGAAAATGGTGTGGCCCAAGGTCTATGCATCCTGATCTTTGCGTTAGACAAGGTCTTTATCTTCAATCCCCTGGAGAGCGAGATCCAAAGAAAAATTGCCCAGAAGGCGGATTTCGAGGTACTTGAAGTCGGTGATTTCCGGCGTCTCAAGGAACTGGAATTGTCGAAGATCCTTTATGTCAATGAAGAAAAACAGGCACTGGATGAGGCCATTGGCACGCTTGAAAAAAATGTCCGGGATAATGTGGCTATATCATACTCGTCAAACCGCTATGCGGAGTTCAATCCCGCCGGTGTCGACAAAGGCTGGGCGATCCACTACCTTTGCGAAAAGCTGGGGATTTCAGTAGAGGATACCATCGGGGTTGGAGACAACTATAACGACATAAAAATGATTGAAGCGACCGGGCTTGGAGTATATATGGCCAACGCGCCCCATGAACTGGCAATCAAGGGTGACTATGTGACTGAGAAACGTTATGATGAGGGCGGATTTGTGGAAGTTGTGGAGAAGTTCATTTTAAATGATTGATTTCACAACGTTTCTGGAAGAACAAAAAAACGAGTCTTATTACGAGGATTTGATGATAAAGGTCGAACTTGCGTACAAGTCAGCCAGGATCTACCCGCCCCGTGAACAGGTTTTCCGGGCCTTCGAGCTTTGTGATTTTCCCGATGTCAAGGTTGTCATCATCGGCCAAGATCCCTACCATGAAGACGGTCAGGCAAATGGATTGGCCTTTAGCGTCAACAATGGGACAAAACTTCCGCCAAGTTTGCGCAACATTTATCAGGAGTTGGCCGCGGATTTGGACTGTGAGATTGTTGACCATGGCGACCTGAGCCACTGGGCCCGCCAGGGCGTCCTGCTCATCAACAATGTATTGACCGTGCAGCAAGGAATGGCGAACAGCCATTTCAATTACGGCTGGCAGGAATTTACCGCCCGGATTATTAAAACAATCAATGGTTCTACCCATCCGGTTGTATTCATATTGTGGGGGAAAAACGCCCAAAAGACGGCCAAGGGGTTGGACTCACGCCATCTGGTGATCGAATCAGCCCACCCTTCGCCTCTTAGCGCCTATCGGGGCTTTTTCGGTTCGCGTCCGTTCAGCCAGGCTAATGAATTTTTAAGGAAACATAATTTAGGAGAGATTGACTGGTGTTTGAAAAAATAAGCGAAGCTTTGAATTATATCGAAAACAAAAGAATAAAAAGGACCCTTGAACAGTTCAAGGAAACACTGGTTAAGTACGGTTTTCATACCGGCTATGACAACGTGATTCACATAACTGGTACCAATGGCAAAGGTTCGACCGCAAAGTTTCTCCAGTTGATTCTAAGCAACCATGGATTCAAGACGGGCACATTCACCTCTCCGTATCTAGTCAAACATAATGATCGCATGTGCATTGACGGGGAGATGATTGATGATTTGACTTTACTGAAAATCATCAACGACCTCCTTCCGGTGATTGAAGCCGAAGGTCTGTCGATGTTTGAGATCGATTTGCTGATATGCCTGAAGTGGTTTGAGGACAAGTGTTTGGATTTCTTGATTTTTGAAGCTGGAATCGGCGGTCTCCACGACAAAACCAATATCTTTGATTCAAGAATCAGCGCAATCACCAATGTGAGTTTTGACCATCAAGATATGCTTGGTGGCAGCCTCGAAGATATTTGCGAACAAAAAATGGGGATAATTAGACCGAATTCCACCTTCCTGTCCACGGAAACAAACAGCGGGCTGATTGCGATGATGGAGCAGCGCTGCTTGGATTTGGCGACCAAGTTCATTCAAGTCGACCGGGATATCATCAAGATTGAAGGCCAGGATATCGGTGTTGAGTTCGATCCTGAATATCAAAGGGCCAATTGCGCCCTGGCGGTTTCAATCGCCAATGAGCTGATCCGATTGGATTTGAACGTATCATTGGATGCGATTGCAAGATTTTCCTTGCCGCTTCATTTTGAGCGTATCGACAAATTCATTCTCGACGGGTCCCATAACCCGGCGGGGATAGAAGCTTTGTTGAAATCTGTCGCCGCTTTGAAGAATGTGGCCTTCGTTTTCAGCGCCCTGGATGACAAAGACAACGCCCAAATGTTGGATTTACTTAACACTTATCCTGTATATGTAAGCAGTTTCCCTGATTTTCGGCAAAAACAAAATAAATATGAAAATTTTACAAATACTTTATCCAAAATTTACCAAAAGTATGATACAATAATTCTTACAGGAAGCATTCATTTTGTTTCATATGCTAGAATTTACTTGGGGGAAAAATTTCATGATATCATTAACGAGGGAGAAAATTAAATATCAGTGAAGTTTTTGAGGTGTCTAAAATCATTTAGGCACTTTTTTGTACATCAATTTTAGCTGTAAAAATGAAGTAGACTGTGGTACAATTAAATTAAGTAAACGCTTACATTTCAAGGAGGAGAATACTATGGGTAAAGAAATTGTAGCAATGATTTTAGCAGGAGGACGGGGAACCAGGCTTAAAGCATTAACTGCTAGTGTCGCTAAGCCGGCAGTGCATTTTGGGGGGAAGTACAGGATTATCGATTTTCCTCTAAGCAATTGTGCCAATTCAGGAATAGATGTAGTGGGGGTTTTGACTCAGTATGAGTCAGTTCTTTTGGGGACTTATGTCGGAGCTGGAACAAAATGGGGTCTTGATGGAAAACAATCGACAGCTGCGGTTCTGCCAGCACGTGAACGTGGTGGTGTCGGTGCGACATGGTATGCCGGGACTGCCGATGCCATATATCAAAATATCGGATTTTTGGATGAACACTCACCGGAATATGTTTTGATTCTGTCGGGTGACCATATTTATAAAATGGACTATGACAAGATGCTTGAAGCGCACAAGCAAAAAGGAGCGGATTGCACCATTGCCGTCTTGAACGTTTCATTAAAAGAGGCAAGCCGCTTTGGTATCATGAATACCAATCCTGATGGAACTGTTTACGAGTTTGATGAAAAGCCGGAAAAACCGAAATCTACGCTGGCATCAATGGGGATTTACATTTACACTTATCAGGAATTGCGCAAATATCTGATTGAAGATGCCAAAGATGAAAAATCGGCGCACGATTTCGGAATGAACATCATTCCTAACATGTTGGCGGACAACAAGAAACTGTACGCTTATGAGTTCGATGGTTATTGGAAAGATGTAGGGACAGTAGAGTCGTTATGGGAAGCGAACATGGACCTTCTTGAAGACCGTGAATTGGATCTTTACAATATCAAGAAAGATTGGAAAATTTACACCGAAGATACATTGGCTCAGCCTCAATACGTTGGTGAAGACGCGCAGATTTCAAATTCAATCATCAATCAAGGATGCATGATTGAAGGAACAGTCACTGGCTCAATTCTTTTCGGTGGAGTCAGCGTCGGAAAAGGAGCAATTGTTGAGGATTCGGTTCTGATGCCGGGGGTATTGGTTGAAGAAGGAAGCGTCATCCGCAAGGCGATTATCGACGAGGGTGTTGTTATCACGGAAAACTCAAAAATCAACGAAGATGCCGGTGAAGTGGTACTGGTATCTAACAACGAAGGCTAGGGGGAAATAATAATGGCAAAAGTAATTGGAATTGTAAACTTGCACACAACTACAAGTTTTGATGGATTAACGGAAAGAAGACCAAGCGCGTCAGTCAGCTTTTTGGGCCGCTATGCCCTTATCGACTTCGTATTGTCAAACATGTCCAATTCGAACATCGATTCTGTCGGTGTGTTGATCCAGGAAAAACCAAGATCGTTATTCAAACATCTTGGTGGCGGGGATTCTTGGAACTTCAACTCGAAAGCGGGGGGGATTTCGTTCCTGTACAATGAAAAATATGCGAACAACAAAAAATACAACCATGACTTGAACAATTTGGAAGAAAACATCCATATAATCGAGTCGGTCAACGCCAAGTATGTGGTTATCGCGCCTGCCCATATTTTGACTACAATGAACTACGACGACATGATCACTGCCCATGAAAAAACCGGGGCGCGAATCACTGTTGCTTATCAGCATATCAACAACGGCGGGGAAACTTTTATCGGTGCCCAGACATTGAAAGTCGAAGATGGAATAATCAAGTCGTTTGCGGCGAACAAAGGTGTAAATAACGAGTGCGACGTTTCTTTGGAAACTTATGTAATCAACAAGGACGCTCTTTGTGACATAATCCGTGATGCCAAGAAAGCTTCATCTTTCTTCAAGTTGAAAGATGCCCTGGCTTACTACGCTTCTGAAAAGAAGATCAATGCCTACGAATACCGCGGTTATGCAAGATATGTGGATTCGCTTGAAAACTACTACAAGGTTTCTCTTGAATTCCTTAATCTTGACATCTCGTCGGCCGTTTTCAAATCAAACTGGCCGATCTACACCCTTACCAATGACACACCACCGGCCAAATATCTTAAAGATGCTTCGGTCAAGAAATCTTTCATCGCCAATGGGGCTTTGATCAACGGTACCGTTGAAAACAGCATCATCGGACGTGATGTTGAAATCGGAACCGGGGCTATTGTGAAGAATTCAATCATCTTCACTGGTGCGAAAATCGCCGAAGGTGCGGTGGTTGTCAACACGATCATGGATAAAAGATCACAGGTCAAAATTCAAAAAGACCTTATCGGTGATCCGCAGACACCACTTTATGTCAAAGAAGGGGATGTTGTTTAATGCGTGTCTTATTTGCTGCAAGCGAAGCGGTGCCTTTTATCAAGTCCGGCGGACTTGCCGATGTTATCGGGGCATTGCCTAAAGAACTGACAAAAAAAGGCGTTGAGGCCCTTGTAGTGCTGCCAAAATACAGCGACATGAAAATGTCGGACGAATTGGAATATGTGACCTCGTACGATATCTACATTGGCTGGCGCAAAGTTTACTGCGGTATTTTCAAGGCTGAAGTGGATGGGGTTGTCTATTATTTCATCGATAATGAAACTTATTTCCGCCGACCTGGGCTGTATGGATATCATGATGACAATGAGCGTTTTGCTTTCTTTGACTTTGCGGTCCTTGAGCTGATCAGCCATTTGAACCTTGATATTGATGTTTTGCATCTCCATGACTGGCAGACTGCGATGATTGCCATGGTCTACAAAGAAAGATACAGCTATTTCCCGGGATATGAAAACATCAAGATTGTCTTTACAATCCACAATATCGCATTCCAAGGAAAATGTGACCCTAAACTGTTGACTGACCTTTTCAGTCTGGACAGTTACCTGTACTACAATGGCAATGCCCGTCATGATGATTGTTTGAACATGATGAAGGCAGCGATTGTCTATAGTGACATCATTACCACAGTGTCGCCAACATATGCCAAGGAAATACTGACTCCCGAATACGGAGAAGGATTGCACACCGTTTTGGAACTGCGCCGCTATGATCTTTACGGGATACTGAACGGAATCGATTATGATATCAACAACCCGGAAACCGATGGCAGCCTGGTTGCCAATTTCAATTCGGATAACTTCCGTGTTGAAAAAGTCAAAAACAAACTGGCCTTGCAAAAAGAGGTCGGTCTTGAACAAGACAGCAGGGTTCCCCTGATCGGAGTCGTTACCCGGCTGACCCGGCAAAAAGGTCTGGATCTGATTCTCAACAAGCTCGAATTGCTGATGGAAGAGGAAGTCCAGGTCGTTATCCTGGGGGCAGGTGATCAAGTTTACGAACAGGCTCTAAAAGATGTCGCTTGGAAGTACGATGGCAAATTGTCGGTTCAGTTGAAATATGATTTCGGTCTTTCTTGCCGCATTTACGGCGGTACCGATATGTTCTTGATGCCTTCGCTGTTCGAGCCTTGTGGTCTTTCACAGATGATGGCGTTGCGGTATGGTTCGGTTCCGATTGTCCGGGAAACCGGCGGTCTTAAAGATTCTGTTCCTGCCTTTGACGATGAAAATCAGACTGGTTTAGGATTCTCGTTCGTGAATTTCAACGCCGAAGAAATGTTTGACACAATTCTTTATGCTTTGCATGTGTATTACAACAACCGTGAGTCTTGGGATGACCTGGTAAAACGCGGCATGAATGCCAAGTTGGACTGGGAGCATTCGGCACAAGAATACTTAAAAATTTACAAATCCTTGCTTTAACCAATCAAATGCCGGCACAGATTACCCAAAGTGCCGGCATTTCTTTTTGGATTCAACCAAAAAATGTTGAGATTATCGGACATTTACGTGAAGTTGTTGCACTGGGGCGGATATTTTAGTAAAATGAAAAAAGGAGGTTTCTTATGAGGAAAATATTATTTTCGTTTCTGGTGGCAATTATTTTTTTAGCCGGCTGTCAGTCCGACGAATTGTCGAACAATACGGTTAAAAATGGAATAGAATATCAAGTTAGTGATGACATCTCTTTCTACTATCCGGACACGTTTGAATTGAGCGCGGCCACAGGTGAAGAGGTTTCTTTTGGAAAAGAAGATCAGAAAATATATTACAAGTCGATCAAGGAGGATACCCAAAATCAACTTGACGACCTGGATGAATTGTACATTGGCACATTGGAACAGGAAGGTGCCCAGATCATAGATGTATCCAAACCGATAATCGCAAGTGGCCTTGATTGCTACTTCATTAAGGGTATTTATGGCGATGTCGCTATCCGTTTTAGCGAGCTGGTCTATTTCACCTCGTCGATGACCTATGTCTACGGTTATCAGGCAGCCACGGATAAGTACAATGAAAACAGTGATATTATCCGCACATATTTGGAAACATTAGTAATTGATACAGGAGAAAAATAGATGATTAAGTTATTTAACAGTCTGACTAATCAAAAGGAAGAGTTTAAACCAATCAAGGATGACGAGGTTTCCATCTACGTCTGTGGACCTACGGTCTACAATTATGTCCATATTGGAAATACGCGACCGATGATTGTCTTTGATGTCCTGAGAAGGATGTTTGAATATTACGGGTACAATGTTGTTTTCGTATCGAATTTCACCGATGTCGATGATAAAATAATCGCCGGGGCGAAAAATGAAGGAATCAGTGAGAAGGAGTTGGCCGAAAAATACATAGCGGCCTACAACGAAGTACGCGAGGCATTGAATCTGGAATTCCCTACCTATGCGCCTAGAGTGACTGAAAACATGGATCAGATAATCGGTTTTATCCAGGAGCTGATCGATCTAGGTTATGGCTATGTCAGTGATGGTGATGTCTACTTCCGGGTAGGCAAAGTCGATGATTACGGCCAACTATCAAAAATCCAGCTTGATGATCTTATTGCCGGTGCGAGCAATCGGGTTGACAATGACGAACATAAGGAGTCGCCAACCGATTTTGCCCTTTGGAAAAAGACCGATGAAGGTCTCAATTATGATTCCCCATGGTCAAAGGGCCGTCCGGGATGGCACAGCGAGTGTGTGGTCATGATCAATGATATATTTGATGAAGGCAAGATCGACATCCATGGCGGGGGGATGGATTTGAAATTCCCGCATCATGAAAATGAAATCGCCCAGTCAATGGCGCTCCACCATCACCCGATTGCCCATACCTGGATGCATAACCAGATGATCAACATCAACAACGAGAAGATGTCCAAGTCCAAGGGCAATGTGTTGTGGGCCAAGGACCTGGTCAAGCAATTGGGCTGCAATGTCTATAAATGGCTGATGCTCTCGAGCCACTACCGCAACCCGTTGAACTTCACTGATGAAGTATTGAAAAACATCCAAAAGGAAGTTGCCAAGGTTGAAAATGTGCTTAAAAGCACAAATCTGTTTATCCAGATTCAGGAAGTGGCAAATGCCGATTATTGCATGGAAAAAGTCGATGCGATGGTGGGTGCCTTAGCTGATGACCTGAACACTTCGCTGGCATTGACAAAAATTCTGGATGTCGTAAAGGAACTCAATACGGCAACGCGCCAGAAGGAAGTCGACAAAGACGAGGTCGCGAAATTGTTCAATACGCTTATTAAGATGCTTGAAACTCTAGGGTTCAAAATTGACCTGGTCAAGCTGACAAGCGAAGACAAGGACCTTTTCAGACGATGGAATGAAGCTAAAGCCATCAAGGATTTCGAAACAGCGGACAAACTGCGCATGACACTGTCTAAGCGTGGGGTTATCTGATGGATCACAGTTTGAAAAATCCGTTGGTTTTGGCATACCTGGGAGACAGCGTGCTTGAAATGCATGTTCGGATGCACCTGATTGAAACTTTGAAAATCGGGAAAGTCAACCAGATGAACAAGATGGCGCTTGATTATGTATCGGCAGCTGCTCAACAGGATTTTGTGGCCCACCTGCTGGCCCATGATGTACTGGAGCCTTTGGAAAAGCAATTGTATTTGCGGGGGCGCAACCACAAGGAATCCCGTTCGAAAAAAAGCAACCATCATCATTCGACCGGTTTTGAAGCCATTCTTGGCTATCATCATCTATGCGACAATCAACAGCGGATTGAAGAGATAATGGAGCTTTACTATCAGTACAATGACACTAAATTGAGACAAATATGATAAATTATTAAGGAAATGTTATGAGACAATATATATATGGAAAAAACACTGTTGTGGAAGCGCTTAAATCAGGTGGGGTTACCAAGGTGTTTTTGGCGAATAATGATGAAACTATAAGCAAACTCTGCCAACAAAACAAGATCAAAGTCGAGCCAATCACCAAGGACGGCGCATTCAAGATGGTCGGCAAGGTGAATCATCAAGGTGTCATCGCACAAGGAAAGGAATACAATCTTTCCAGTGTCGAGGAGATTGTGGCTATTGGCAAAAAGAAACAATATCCGCTTATAGTCATGCTTGATGGTCTTGAGGATCCCCATAATCTTGGAGCAATCCTGAGATCTTGTGACGCGTTGAATGTCGATGGCGTCATTATCGGAAAGAACCGCTCGGTCGGGTTGAACGCAACTGTGGCTAAGGTGTCAACCGGGGCGATCGATCATGTCAAGGTGGCTGCGGTCACGAACCTGTCGCGCACCCTTGAGGAACTAAAAAAGATCGGATATTGGGTTGTCGGACTGGACTTACATGATTCTGTCGACTACCGCAAGGTAGATTACAAGATGCCTTGTGTCCTGGTGGTCGGATCCGAAGGGAAGGGAATATCCCGTTTGGTCAAAAAAAGCTGCGACCATAGCGTGGTCCTGCCGATGGTCGGCCATGTCAATTCTCTAAACGCATCGGTAGCTACGGCCGTGATGCTCTATCAGGTACATAATTCTCGAAATCCGATTTAATTATCGGCAATCTTATCAAATTCCATTGCCAGTCAGGAGTCCTGTCATCAAGACGGAACTAATTAGTAAGTATTGATTACCAAATAAAAAAGGAAAGAGAAGATATCCAAAAAGGGTGATATCTTCAAGAGGAAATGAAATGAACTACTCGCTCGAAGAACTTTTATATTTATCGAATCAAGGTTGTATCTATGCTCGAGATGCATTCCACAAGGAGGTCTTGAAACTTATTGAAAGCTTGTACCGTCTGGAGGCTCTTCAAAGCACAGTTTTCAAAAACAAGAGTTACAACGATTCGATCAATGTCGACATCAATGCGATAATCAAGGCTGCGCATGGTTATCGTGATGACCGCAATTGCAGGTTGAAAACATATCTTTCGCGAGTGATTTCAAACAAAATCAAAACCTCTTTCCAAAAAGACATCAAAGCAAAAAAAGGGATGAGCAAATACGACTATGACGATCTTGCGCAGTTTGTGCATCAAGGAGTTGTTTGTGCGCCTCAAAAGATTTACGAGCCCGACTACTATGTCGATATTATCAGTCAAATTCAAGAGGCACTGAAATACGCCAATATTAGCTTGTCGAAAACAGAGAACCGGATTCTGTGGCTTAAAGTTTTCGGATACGATATCGCCGAGATAGCCAAGGATTTGAACAAGCCGGTAAAAGCTGTCTACAACGGGTTGGACCGAATCAAGCAAAAAATGAAGCTTATCAAAAAAGTTTGACGGATAGGCGATTTTATGATAACCTAGTCTAAGTTAGAAAGAGTGATAAAATGAAAGAAAAAGTTATTTTGGTGTGCAGCGAGTGTCTTTCCCGCAACTACACCATAACTAAAAACAAAAGAGTCAATGTCGAGAGACTGGAACTCCGCAAATATTGCAAAAAATGCGGTAAACATACGGTACACCGCGAAACCAAGTAGGAGAGAACTATGAAAATTCGTGAATGGTTTAAGATCAAGGAAATCAGGACACAAATCAAAAAGATTCATTGGTTGGAAAAAGACAAATTGGTTAAGAATTCGGGAATTGTAATCGGGTTTACTTTTCTAATGGGTTTGTTTTTCTACGCCAGTGATGGGATTATTGTAATAATATTTAAGATGTTGGGGTTAAGTTAATATGGCAGATATGAATGATGAAGGTAGACAATGGTATGTAGTAAATACATACTCAGGTCACGAATACAAAGTAAAAGAGAATATTGAAAAAAGAATCGAATCTATGGGTCTACAGGATATTCTTTTTAGAATTGTGGTCCCTGAACATGTGGAAACGGAAGTTAAAGACGGAAAAAAAGTTAATGTTTCCAAAACAATGTTCCCTGGATATGTGTTGGTTGAGATGGTCATGACTGATGAGGCTTGGTATGTCGTGCGTAATACCCCTGGAGTAACCGGATTTATCGGGTCTTCCGGAGGTGGGGCAAAACCATTCCCGTTGCAAAAATCGGAATTGGATCCGATCCTAAAAGCGATGAACTTGACACCGACTTCATTTGAGATCAATTTTGTCCAAGGAGATGAAGTTCGCGTTGTTGCCGGACCGTTGAAAGATAAAGTCGGAAAAGTGGAATCAATCGACAGCGAAAAGGAAATTGCCAAAGTGTTGATCGACATTCTTGGTAACTTGAATATCGCGGAAATCGAATTGGTCCAACTCGAAAAAGTTGAATATTAACAAGCAGGTCAATCTCTAAGGGGTTGGCTTTTTTTGTTTTTTTGCAAACTCACAAACTGTAACAAAGTCAGGTTGGCATAATGGAAAGGAAACTATAAATGATAAAAATGTTACAATGATGCAAAAAATCACACAATTACCATAATTGCTTGAAACCCACTGGCCGCGGTGTTTTGGGGTGGGTGAAACTGAAAATATCCGATTAAATGCCCTTTTTTTTGGTGTTGGGGTTGCTTTAATTTTTTGTTTATTGTAAAATTAGCTTTGAACTTTGGAGGTTTAATATGTATAAATTAAAACATATCAAAGAATCAATTATCGCAAACATCAAAGAACGCAAGGCGATGTTCATCCCTGTAGTTGCCGTTGCTTCATTCGCTTTGGTGGGGTATGCTGCGGTTGACCGCGAAGCTCCGGTAATCGATTCTAACAATATTGAATTAGTTTACGGCCAAGAATTTTCGACAGATTTAGTTGAAGTAAGTGACAATCATGACATCCGATCTGAATTGGATATCATTGCCGATACAAGCTCATTAAATATTAATCAATTAGGTGAATATACGATCAGGGTGACTGCAACCGATCAGTTCCAAAATACGGTCACCAAAAATGTCCTTGTCAATGTAGTTGACAAAGAGGCGCCGGATCTACAAATCATTGGCAGTCAAGTAGGTTATATGATTGAGGTTCCTGTAAAAGGATCTACAAACATTTCCGATTACATAACAGCCACCGACAATGTCGACGGCGATGTTACTCCGTTTATCGAACAATCGGCCCAATTGAGTACCGATGAATTAGGATTGCAGACAATCACTGTCAAAGTGGGTGACAGCTCAGGAAACATGACTGACGAGACATTCTACTTCAATGTATTGGACACACAAGCTCCAGTAGCTACCTTGTCCAAGGGTGATGCGATCACGTTGAATTATGGCGAAAGCTTTGATTTGAATAAATATCTGACTTACAAAGACAACTTCGATGAAAAGGTGGAAGTTGCTGTTGAGGGAAGTGTCGACACCAAAAATGAAAACGCGACACAGGAACTTACGGTTACCGCTACGGATACTTCAGGGAATCAGACCGTAAATGTCCTGACATTCAGTGTCAAGGATACGGCTGCTCCGGAAATCAAATTGTCTAAATCGAGTGTTGATATCCTGACTGGTGCAAGCATCAATCCTAAGTCATATCTGACAAGCGCAATCGACAACAAGGACGGCGACTTGACTGGCAAGGTTGAGATTTCAAGCATCGATACCAGCACTGCGGGTAAAAAGACCGTTACCTATACTGTTACTGATAGCGAAGGCAACAAGGCTCAGGCGACATTGAAGGTAAATGTATCTTCGATGGGAAGCAAGATTCTTGCCACGGCAGCGACCAAACTGGGAACCCCTTATGTTTGGGGCGCGACCGGGCCGAATTCATTCGACTGTTCTGGTTTCACGCAATGGGTTTACCGCCAGGTAGGAATTTCGATTCCTAGAACGTCATCGGCCCAGATGTCGGCGGGAACAAAGGTGTCTGTATCCCAGGCACGTCCAGGTGACTTGTTATGGCGTTCAGGCCATATTGCCATCTATGTCGGTGGAAACACCTATATTCACGCGCCTCATACTGGAGATGTTGTTCGTTATGCCACAGGCGTAAGTAGCTTCACATACGCTATTAGATTTTATTAAACAAAAAGAGATTTGATATCTCTTTTTTTTACGGAGGAAAATGATGAATCAAAAATATTTTTTCTTTGATATCGACGGGACTCTGGTGGATTTCAATGCTGGGATTGACAGGATCACACCAAAAACAATCGAGGCATTGAACGAGCTTAAAAACCGCAGCCACCAGCTTCTTGTGGCCACTGGTCGGAGTATTTGCTTCATCCCTGATTTTGTCAAAGAATATGACTTCAATGGATTTGTAACCTGTAATGGAGCTTATGTCGAATTGCACGGTAAATCCTTGTACAAGGCGGTAATCCACCAAGAAGCAATCCGGGAAGTAATGACTTTTTGTGAAAATACCCGGAGCAATTATTACTTCGAGTCGCGTGATGCCATCTATATCAGGGATGCCAGTGATCCGATGCATCAGAAGTTCATCAGGGAATGGTCGATGGATGCCAGAATATGTATCGACCGGTTCGACTACGACCGGATTGAGACTTATATCGGTATGCTGGTGTGCCAGACTCCGGAAGTGCTAGAACAGGCGGCCCAGTGTCTTGGTAAATATTTTGACGTCCAGCCTCACGTCCACGGATGTTCATGTGACCTGACATTGAAAGGGGAATCCAAAGGCAAGGGGATAGAGATGCTCTGCGCCCATTTGAATGTGGATATAACCAATACTGTTGCTTTTGGCGACGCCCATAACGATTACGAGATGATTTCCAATGTTGGCCTGGGAATCGTCATGGGAAACGGTGTCAAAGAGCTTAAGAAAATCGGTGACTACACTACCCTATCCGTGCGCGATGAAGGAATTTTTCACGCATTGAAGGACTGCAAATTCATCTAGAACTTGAATATTTTAGCCGATGTGATAATATATCACTAGAGGATATTTGCGAGAATAAGACCGTGTCAATATTTATTCGCGGTTTTTTTGAAAAGACCATGAAACGCTTTGTGCATGTGGTCTTTTTTTGTTTTCATCAGGCATGCAAGTTCATGAGAAAGGAGGCACTGATTGGGGGTGGCTCGCTTGAAAAAAACACCGCAATGATGGCTGTTATTTGAATTTTTAATTGGGATTTTCACTAATCCCGAAGTGCTGATTTTGGGGAATTCGCAATGAAAACGTTACCATTGAAACTTTGTGAAATTATTTGCGAATAATGCTTGAAATAAAAAGGTTAACCATGTATACTAGCGTTGTAAATTAAATATTTCACAAATAAATTGGAGGAAGAAATTAATGGCAGAAAAGAAAGTTGCTAAAACTGAAGTTGTAGCGACGGCAGCGGCTCCTACTGAAGCTGAAACTGACGCGCATATCGATGGTCTTGTAACTAAAGCGTTACAAGCATTGAAAGAATTTGAATCATTTAATCAAGAACAAGTTGACCACATCGTGGCTAAATGTTCTGTTGCTGGGTTGGATGCTCATGGTATCTTGGCTGAAGCTGCAGTTAAAGAAACTGGTCGTGGTGTTTTTGAAGATAAAGCAGTTAAAAACTTATTCGCTTGTGAATACGTAACATCTAACTTGCGTCATACAAAAACTGTTGGAATCATCAGCGAAGATCCAATCACTGGAATCACTGAAATTGCTGAACCAGTTGGTGTTGTATGTGGTATCGTCCCAACTACAAACCCTACTTCAACAACAATTTTCAAATGTTTGATCGCATTAAAAACTAGAAACCCAATCATCTTCTCATTCCATCCATCAGCTCATGAATGTTCAAAACAAGCTGCAATCGTAATCAGAGATGCTGCAATTGCTGCAGGTGCTCCTGAAAACTGTATCCAATGGTTGGAAATCAAATCTATGTACGCAACTGGTGCAATCATGAACCACCCAGGTATCGCAACAATCCTGGCAACTGGTGGTAACGCGATGGTTAAGGCTGCTTACTCATGCGGAAAACCTGCATTGGGTGTAGGGGCTGGTAACGTTCCTGCTTATGTTGAAAAAACAGCTATCATCAAACGTGCTGCAAATGATATCTTCTTATCAAAAGCGTTCGACAACGGTATGATCTGTGCTTCTGAACAAGCTGCGATCGTAGACCAAGAAATCTATGACGAATTCAAAGCTGAAATCGGAAGATACCCAGTTCACTTCGCTAACGCTAAAGAAAAGAAATTATTAGAAAAATTCATGTTCGGTGTTGAGAGTGGTGCTCAAAACGTTGATGCTGCAAAATTAAATGCTGCTGTCGTTGGTAAACCTGCTGCTTGGATCGCTGAACAAGCTGGATTCACTGTAGCTCCTGAAACTCAAGTAATCGTTGCTGAATGTGGTGAAGTTGGTCCTAACGAACCATTAACTCGTGAAAAATTATCTCCAGTATTGGCTATGTTGAAATCTACTTCAACTGAAGATGGTATCGAATTAGCTGGTCAAATGGTTGAATTCAACGGTCTAGGTCACTCGGCTGCAATCCATACAGAAGATCATGACATCACTGTAAGATTTGGAAAAAGATGTAAAGCTATCCGTATTATTGAAAACGCACCTTCTACATTCGGTGGAATCGGTTCAGTTTACAATGCCTTCATTCCTTCATTAACTTTAGGATGTGGTTCTTATGGACACAACTCAGTTTCTAACAACGTAAGTGCGGTAAACTTAATCAATATCAAAAGAATCGGGAGACGTAACAATAATATGCAATGGGTTAAACTTCCACCAAAAATCTATTTCGAAAGAAACTCTATCCAATATCTGAAAGATATGAAAGATATGGAAAAATGTATGATCGTAACTGACAAAGCTATGTACAATTTAGGTTACGTTGAAAAAATCGAAAACGTTATCCGTCGTCGTAACAACAAAGTAGACATCGAATTATTCTTCGAAGTTGAACCGGATCCATCTTTGGAAACAGTATACAAAGGTGTTGAAATCATGAAAAACTTCGCTCCTGATTGCATTATCGCATTAGGTGGTGGTTCTTCAATGGATGCTGCTAAAATCATGTGGTTATTATACGAAAACCCAACTGTAGTATTCGATGACCTGAAACAAAAATTCATGGATATCCGCAAACGTGCATTCAAATTCCCTGAATTAGGTAAAAAAGCTAAAATGATCTGTATCCCAACAACTTCAGGTACAGGTTCAGAAGTTACTCCTTTCGCAGTAATCACTGATAAAGCTGAAAACAAAAAATACCCATTGGCTGACTACGCTTTAACTCCAACTGTAGCAATCGTTGACCCTGAGTTCGTAGCGACTTTACCAAAAGCAGTTGCTGCTGATACTGGTATCGACGTATTGACTCATGCGGTTGAAGCATACGTTTCAATCCTGGCTTCTGACTTCACAGACGGATGGGCTAAACAATCAATCAAGATGATCTTCGATTACTTAGAAGAATCAGTAAATGAAGCAACTCCAATTTCTCGTGAAAAAATGCATAATGCCGCGACTATCGCTGGTATGGCTTTCGCTAATGCTTTCTTAGGTGTAAACCACTCATTAGCTCATAAAATCGGTGGGGAATTCCACGTACCTCATGGACGTACAAATGGTATCTTATTGCCACACGTAATCCGTTACAACGGAACTATCCCAACTAAATTGAATATCTGGCCAAAAATCGAAAACTATAAAGCTGATGTCAAATACATGGAATTGGCTCAATTGATCGGTTTGAATCCAAAAACTCCTGCTGAAGGTGTTGCTATGTTCGCTGACGCATGTGAAGAATTATGTGCTAAAGTCGGATTGGCTTGCAACTTCGAATCTCAAGGTATCTCTAAAGAAGCTTGGGATGAAGCTAAACACCGTATCGCTATGAACGCATACGAAGATCAATGTACACCTTGTAACCCAAGAATGCCATTGATCAATGACATGGAAAAAATGCTGGAAAATGTTTACAGCTACAAAAGCAAATTTTCTAAATAATAACGACTGACCCGGGAGATTCCCGGGTTTTTGCTTTGGTTATGTTAAAGTGAGGTAAATGCATACCTCAATCATTTTCGGTGGGATCTCGATTAGGGAATAATTTTATGGAATTGTAGTAAATAATGGTAAATGGGCTGATTGGACCATTTGCCACAATTCAGTCATATTTTCCAAGTATGATATGATTGCAAATAAGAAAATTCAACTTCAGGAGGTTTGCTATGAAAATAGTAATAAAAATGTTGGTCGATGTGACAATGATGGCCTTGTTCTTGCTTTTGATGTTTGGCTACAAGCTTTCACCGCTTTTTCACGAGATTGCCGGAATAGCCATCGGTGTCGTTTTCATGGTTCATATTCTATTGAATCTGAAGGCAACCCAGGGAATATTGGGGTCATTGGCTTCTGGCCGTCTTAAGGGGGCGACCAAGGTCAATGCGATTTTGGATGTGATGCTGTTGGTCATGATGCCTTTGGATATCATCAGTGGTCTGTTGGATTCCAAGTTCATCCTTTACAGCCCCTATAACTCCCTCATCTCAACCGTGCACCACGTATTTTCCTGGATTGTCTTCGCGATCATCGCGGGGCATCTGTACCTGCATCTCAATTACTTGAAGGCGACCATAAAGTCCAAGTTCATGCGCGGGAAACAGTCCAAAGGGAATGCCCTTGCTCTGATGGGGTTGTTGACGGTGGTCGGCGGGCTGTTCTTGAATTCATTCCTGCTGGTCCTCAACATCAACAACGATTCAGACATGGAATCGAATGTCAGTGACTTGGATGATGATGACTCCGCATCTTCAACCGAAGATGACCAGATCGCTGACTCTTCATCAGGAGCTACGGATGACGACCAGTCGACTACAGACGGTGGTGGAACAACTGACAAGACCATAACTCTAAGCGAGTATCTCAAGGGTTTAAACTGTGATGGCTGTGGCCGTCGTTGTTCTCTTGCGAACCCGAGATGTGGAATCGGTGAAAACCAGGCTGAACAGGCAACTTTGGATTATGAAAGACTCTATGGCCAAATTGACTCAAGCAATACCAGCCTTGTGGCTGCAACAATAAGCTCGAGGGAATAAAATTCACTAGTTTTTATCTGAATAATGTTATAATCTAATTAACCTAAGACTTTAAGTAAGTTTTAGGTTTTAATGGTATTACTTAATTGGGGTGAAAATATGAGAATTTTACTGGCTGAAGATGAACGCGATATCGCAAATGTTTTGCAGGTAGTATTAAAACGCAATCACTATGAGGTTGATTGGGTCGGCAATGGAGTCGCTTTTGTAGACTATGTCGAAACAGGGAATTATGATCTGGCGGTCCTGGATATAATGATGCCCAAGATGGATGGCTTAAGCGCATTGAAGATAATCCGGGAAAGGGGATATGCGATTCCGGTAATCCTGTTGACGGCAAAAAGCGAGATCGATGACAAGGTAAATGGGTTAGATTCGGGCAGTGACGATTATCTGACCAAACCCTTTGCGACAAAAGAACTGTTGGCGCGGATCCGAATGCTTCTGCGGCGGAATAAAACTACGGTCGATAATGAACTTGCTTATGGGAATATTGCATTGTCCCGGGTTACCTATGTGCTTAAAGGTCCAAAACAAGAGTTCAAGCTGGCTTCAAAAGAGTTCCAATTGATCGAACTGCTCCTACAGCAGCCTGGCGCTGTCATTTCCACTGAGACGTTCATGGATAAAATATGGGGATATCAGAGCGAAAGTGAACTCAACGTGGTGTGGACCCATATCTCCTATATCCGAAAGAAGCTCAAGGAAATAGGCTCCAACGTGACAATAAAGGCATCGCGGGGCGCGGGGTACTATTTGGAGGTAAACGATGATTAAGAAACTGCAACGGCGCTTTATTGTTATTGCTTTGGTCAGCGTTTCGGTGGTTTTTGTGACCATAATGGGCACGTTGCTTGTAAGCAACTACCTGAATATTGTCGAAAAGGCCAGCAACTCGATCGATCTTATCTATGTCTCGGCCGATCAGCTTGAAGCGGGACTATCCTACCGTGATTCAGGAAAAAAGCCGCCAACCGACGGATTGGATGTAAACTATGATTTCAGGGGACCAGAAGGTATTTTTTCATCACGCTTCTTCATTGTGAAACTCACTGACGGGACTGTCAGCGAAGTCAATGTCGACAACATCAGTGCTATCGATCAGACAAGCGCCGGCGAAATGGCTTTGGAGGTAATCGCCAATGAGGATGGGGTTTATGAGAATTATCGCTACAAGGTGTTTGACGAAGGGTCGAGCCAAACGGTAGTTTTCATCGACACTTATATGGAAATGCAGTCGTTCTATGAATTTTTGTCAAACACCGCAATCATGGGCGGTTTTGGTTTGGGAATGTTTATTCTTGTCGCCTGGTTCCTGTCAAAGATGGCAATAAGACCGCTGGTGGAATCGATTGAAAAACAGAAGCAATTCATCACCAATGCTTCCCACGAATTGAAGACGCCATTGACTGTCATTTCCGCCAACAATGAAATGATCGAGCTCGATTATGGTCCGAATAACTGGTCCCAGGGGATCGAAAGGCAGGTTGGAAAAATGAACAAGCTGACGAATTCGCTGGTCACCTTGGCCCGTCTTGACGAACAGGATTATCATGTCGAGCTCAAGGAAATCGATTTGAGCGGCCTTGTCAAGGAAGTGGTTGATGATTACCGCGACCTGGCTCTTGTTGAAAATAAGGTCTTTGAGTGTGAGTTGGAACCGTTATCCCTCAAGGGCAACGAGGAACTGCTCCGCCAGCTGGTTTCCATATTGCTCGACAACGCATTCAAGTATTCAAACAACAAAGGTTGGATCAAGATCCGCCTTAAAGTCGGAAAGAAGAAAACTCTTATTGTCGAGAACAGTGTGGAAGAAATAATTTCCGGAAGTCATGACGAAGTGTTCGAGCGCTTCACCAGGCTGGAACAGTCCAGGAACTCGAGTCTGGGTGGCTATGGAGTAGGGTTGGCCATTGCCAAATCAATTGTGGGCAGACACCATGGCAAAATCAAGGCTTATAGCGAAGACAACAACACTTTTACAATCAGGATTGATTTTTGATCACGGCTTCGGCCGTTTTTTTTCTTCCTTAAAGTACGTTTAAAGTTTTATTGCTAAGGTGATATTGTAAGGAGTGAAGAATATGGCAAATGACAGATTTGAACGCTTGGAATTCAAGTATCTGATTACCAGGCAGCAACAAAAAAAATTACTGGAAGTATTTCCGGGCGAGATCAAAATTGACAGTTACGGGCGCACCGATATTTTCAACCTGTATCTCGATACCGATGATTTTCGGCTGATTCGCAATTCGATTGAAAAACCGGTCTATAAGGAAAAATTGAGGGTCAGATCATACGGCAAGGCGGCAGGCAGGGATCAAGTGTTTATCGAGTTGAAAAAGAAATACAAAGGTGTTGTCTACAAGCGGCGGATAGCTACAACCCAGGATGAGGCGCTCGATTCGCTGTTGGCAAGAAAGATCGACTGTTCCAGTCAAATTGGCCAGGAAATAGAATATTTCACCAAGTACTACCGTTCATTAAAACCCAGGATGTTCATCGGCTACGAGCGGGTGGCCTACTTTGATCCAAACAATCCTGATTTCAGGGTTACATTCGACGAAAACATCAGGTACCGGCTGAATAACCTGACATTGGACTGCAAGAACGAAGGGGCTTTGCTGATCGACAGCGACCACGTCTTGATGGAAATAAAGATTATGGGATCTTTTCCTCTATGGCTGGCACAGGCACTGTCCATGTTGGAAATATCCAAATCAAGCTTTTCCAAGTATGGCAATGCATACAAGGAATGTCTTGAAAAGGGCCAGATTGAAATCAAGACAAACATCAATTATAACGGACAAGGAGTAGTATCATATGCTTAATTCTATTATCGAACAACTTGCAACCACAACCACAAGTCAAATAACACTTACATCGTTTTTTACCTGCATGGTTGCAGCGATGGTCATCGGGTTGGTAATCGCCAAAATGTACGAGTACAAAAACAGCTATAACAAGGGTTTTGTGATCACCCTGGCAATGCTGCCCTCAATTGTGACGCTGGTAATCATGATGGTCAATGGAAATATCGGAACTGGGGTGGCAGTCGCGGGTGCATTTTCGCTTGTCCGCTTCCGTTCGCAGCCGGGAAGTGCCCGGGAAATAAACGCGATATTCTTTACGATGGCCACCGGACTGGCCACCGGAATGGGTTATCTGCTTATTGCCGTTGTTTTCACCGCAATCATGGCGATATTCAATCTGGTGCTTGTAACCAGCGCCTTTGGTGAAGGCGGCGGGACAATCGCGACAAAGGAAATAAGGATCACAATTCCGGAAAATCTAGATTATGAAAATGTGTTCAGTGATATTTTTGAAAGGGCGACAAAAAAGTATCGCCTGGTCGAGGTTAAGACAACCAATATGGGGAGTCTTTTCAAGCTTCGCTATGAAGTCGAATATAAGGAAGGCATATCCGAGAAAGAGCTGATTGACCAGCTGCGCTGTCGCAATGGAAATCTCGAGATATCGAGCTCGTATGCGGCAGTGGCCATGACCGAGTTGTAAACGGCAATTATTGCCGTTTTTTTGATGATGTTTTTCAACATGGCACTTCAATTTTTTCCAGGAATATGGTTTAATTAATTTAGGTGAATTTGAGGGTGATGCAATATGAATGTTCTGGTAGCTTGTTCTAATCCAATCAGAATAAAAGACGAATATTTTATTGAAAGTCTGGGATTTATTCTTGGGGATAAGGTAGTTGTCAGCGAATATCTTGGCAGTGATGATGCCAGGGCCAAAGCGGCGGAGTTGAATCATTATTTTGAAATAAATGCTGCCAATATATTTGATATTAGCGGCGGCGACTTGGCCAACGGCGTTTTGGATTATCTTGATTATCATGTCATCACAAAATCTAAAAGCATATTTTATGGCTATAGCGATCTGACCACAGTGCTCAATGCAATCTACTCCCAGACAAAAAAGCAATCATGGTATTATCAGTTGCGGTTTTGTAGCTATTATCCTGAAATACTTGAAAATATCCTGAACCATGACGATCATCTGGAATATGAATTCGTCCAGGGTGAAAAAATGGCCGGAATTGCCATTGGCGGCAATATCCGCTGCTTTTTGAAGTTGGCGGGAACCAGATATATGCCGGATTTTACAGGCCATATCCTGTTTATGGAGGCCTACAGCAGCAATAAATATCAGGTAATCTCTATGATCAACCAGCTGGCCCAAATGGGTGCATTTGACAAGGTCGAGGGATTGATTTTGGGAACTTTCACCAAACTTGACCAGAGCGGTGACCGTGATTTTTTGGTTACCAAGATAAGGGAGTTTTGTTCAAAACCGATCGCGACCACCCAAGATATTGGCCACCATCAATGGTCGAAAGGCTTTGCGGTTGGCCGGTATTATCAATTTGATAACAATTCTATTCGGGATTAGTATCTTCTAAGGATATTGGTTTTTTGTTTTGGGTGTCAGCTCCAAAATAATTTCCAATAAAATAAATATCTTCTTGTAAAAGAAAATTTAGATGATATAATCATAAAGGGCTTATTATGTCTTCCCGGGGAAGACATTTTTTTATATTTATTAGTTAATAGGAGGTATATCATGACAAAATTTATTTTTGTAACAGGTGGAGTTGTCTCAGGCTTAGGTAAGGGACTTACTGCTGCTTCGCTTGGCCGAATTCTTAAGCAGCGCGGGTTGAAAGTTTTTATGCAGAAACTAGATCCGTATATCAATGTCGATCCAGGGACAATGTCGCCATACCAACATGGTGAGGTGTTTGTCACTGTCGATGGAGCGGAAACTGATTTGGACTTGGGTCACTATGAGCGTTTCATCGATGAAGAGCTTAACCGCAACTGTTCAATTACCACTGGTCGGATTTACGATACTGTGATTTCCAAAGAGCGTCGAGGTGAATATCTAGGGGCGACAGTTCAAGTTGTGCCTCATATCACAAATGAAATCAAATCACGCATTTATCAAGCCGGTGAATCAAGCAATGCCGACATCGTGATCTCCGAGATCGGTGGTACCGTAGGCGATATCGAGTCGTTGCCGTTCATCGAAGCAATTCGTCAGGTCGGTTTAGATTTGGGTCGTGATAACGTCCTATATATCCATACAACATTGTTGCCTTACATCCGGGCAAGCAAAGAACTTAAAACAAAACCGACACAGCATAGTGTGAAGGAACTAAGAAACTATGGGATTCAGCCGGACATCATCGTATGCCGAAGCGAGGTTCCTTTCGATGATTCAATCAAAAACAAGATTTCATTGTTCTGTAATGTTCCAGCCAAGAATGTAATTGCAAATCTTGATGTTGAGGTACTGTACCAACTGCCGATGGACCTTCTGGCTCAAAAAATGGACGACATTGTTTTGGATCAATTGAAGATCACAGCGCCACAAGCTGATATGAGCGAATGGAGCTCTTTAATCGACCGCGTTAAGAACCTTAAAGATGAGCTTCATATCGGTTTGGTAGGAAAGTATACTCAATTGGCCGATGCCTATCTGTCTGTCAATGAGGCACTAAAGCATGCTGGATACTATGAATCAAGCAATGTAATCATTGATTGGGTTGACAGTGAAAAAATAACACGTGAAAATGTGGCAGAAACACTGAGTAATGTCGACGGGATAATCGTTCCTGGAGGATTTGGTGACCGCGGAATCGAGGGTATGATTGCCGCAATCGAATATGCCCGCGAAAACAAGGTTCCTTTCCTGGGGATCTGTCTGGGAATGCAGCTGTCATGCATCGAATATGCCCGTCACAAATGCGGACTTTTGGATGCGAACTCGATCGAATTCAACCAGAACACAGAGAATCCGATCATTTCCCTGATGGCAGACCAGAACCTGAACGATCTTGGGGGAACTCAACGTTTGGGGAATTACGACTGTCATCTTGAAAAGGATTCCAATGCATACCGTCTGTATCAAAAACAGGATATCCAGGAAAGACATCGTCACCGATATGAATTCAACAATGACTACAGGGAAGTACTGGCCAACAACGGTCTGAAGATTGTCGGTGTCAACCAACAAAGGGATCTTGTTGAGATTGTGGAAATTGAAGATCATCCGTATTTTGTGGCTTGCCAGTTCCATCCGGAATTCTCGTCGCGTCCAAACCGCGCGCAGCCTTTGTTCCTGGGACTGATCTCGGCTGCTCATAAAATTAAATATAACAGCTCAAATTATTAAAATTTCATATTCAAATTCATAAAAGTATGGAATATTCTTGCCATACTTTTTTTAAATTCATATTTATGGTAGAATGAGTAGGGTAGGGGTGAGTGAAATGTACCGTATAGGACAGTCAATTGATATCCACCAGTTAGTACCGGGACGTGATCTTGTTTTGGGGGGCGTCCATATTGAAAATGATTTGGGATTGCTGGGTCACAGCGATGCCGATGTGCTGTTGCACGCCATAATCGAAAGCATAATCGGTGCCTTGGGATTGGGCGATATCGGCAAGCACTTCAGCGACCAGGACCCGCAGTACAAAGGGATTTCTTCGTTGGTCCTGCTGGAGCACTGTTACAGGCTGATGGATGAAAACGGGTACGAGATAAGCAATCTTGACAGCATCATAATAATCGAGAAGCCCAAAATGGCGCCTCATATAGATCGTATGCGCAGCAATGTCGCCAAATATTTGCACTGCGAACTGAATGCCGTCAATATCAAAGCAACCCGAGGCGAGAAGATGGGATTTGTCGGTCACGGTGAAGGCGCCGTTGCCCAAGCTGTAGTTTTGTTGAAGAGAAAGGATAAGTAATGGAAAGAGTCAGAGTAAGATATGCCCCAAGTCCAACGGGACATTTACATATTGGAGGTGCGCGTACCGCACTGTTTAACTATTTGTTTGCGAAACATCATGGCGGAGATTTCATTTTCCGTCTTGAAGATACGGATGTTGCCAGAAACATCGAAGGTGGCGAAGCGAGCCAGTTGAAAAACCTGGAATGGTTGGGGATCATTCCCGATGAATCGCCTTTGAAACCGGTAGAAAAGTATGCGCCATATCGCCAGATGGAAAGATTGGATATCTATAAGAAGTATATCGATATCCTGCTTGAAAAGGGATATGCATATAAATGTTTCTGCACGCCTGAAGAACTTGAAGAAGAACACGAGCGCCAGGTTGCCAGCGGGGTTGCGCCGATGTACAACCGCAAGTGTGCCAATCTGACTGCACAGCAGGTCAAAGCCAATGAGGATGCCGGTATGCCTTACACCATCAGGGTAAGAGTTCCGGAAAACAAGGTTTACGAATTCGAAGACATGATCCGCTCTAAAGTCAGCTTCGAATCAAAAGATATCGGGGACTGGGTAATTCAAAAAGCCAACGGAATCCCGACTTACAACTTTGCGGTGGTTATCGATGACCACACGATGGAAATAACCCATGTTTTCAGAGGTGAAGAACATCTTTCCAACACCCCAAAACAGATAATGATTTTTGAAATGTTGGGGTGGGAAGCTCCTAAATACGGTCATATGACATTGATTGTCAATGAAAACCGTAAAAAATTGTCTAAACGCGACGAAACAATCATGCAATTCGTTTCCCAATACAAGGAAGAAGGATATCTTCCGGATGCCATGTTCAACTTCATGGCGCTGCTGGGGTGGTCACCTGAAGGTGAACAAGAGATTTTCACCAAAGATGAATTGATCGCCGCTTTCGATGAAAATAGATTATCAAAATCACCTTCGATGTTCGACAAAGAAAAACTGATCTGGGTCAACAACCGCTACATAAAGGAAAGAAGTCTTGGGGAAGTTGTCGCTTTATGTCAACCGTTCCTGGAGGAAGCATATGATCTATCCGACAAATCACAGGAATGGATTGAAATGCTGGTAAGTGTATATCATGATCAATTGTCTTACGGCAAGGAAATTGTGAAACTTACATCTTTATTCTTCAATGATGATTTGCAGTTGGATGACGAAGCTCGCGAATTCATGCAAGATGAGTCAATCCCCAATACATTGGATGTATTTAGCAACCAGATTGCCGCGATTGAAGACTTCAACAGAGAAAATGTTCAAGCCGCAATCAAGGCCACTCAAAAAGAGGCAAAAGTTAAAGGCAAAATGCTGTTCATGCCTTTGCGTATTGCAACAACTGGAATTATGCATGGTCCGGATTTGGCAAGCTCGATCGTTCTGATCGGGAAAGAAAAGGTGCTGGACCGTTTGAAGTAAAAAGGAAAGTATGATTGCTTTTCTTTTTTAGCAGGGTGATTTTGAAAGGAGCCGAGTGATGAAAAACAGGATAATTGCTGCAGTTATTGCTTTTTTTGTGATTGTTTCGGCTACCTTGGTTGTCCTGGCATTCAGCCTTGATCCGATTAGCCTGAAAAAGGAGACCTTTGTCTTCCAATATGGAGAGGCCATTCCTCAGGAAGTCTACGAGTATGCGAATGGGTCGAGCGAGGTACTCGACCTTTCAACTTTGGATCTGACTCAGGTGAAGGCCGATATCGGGTCCTATCCGGCGAGCTTGACTTACTACAACAAGACATATGACTTTACCATCAAGATTGTGGATACGACTCATCCTGTGGCTGTCTTGAAGCAGGTCCAAGTCAATATCGAACCGCATGATACCCTGACTGCCAGTGACCTGGTCGAAGTCACCGACAATTCAAGTTTTGTGGCCTACTTCATCCTGGAAGACGGGGCCACCAGTGAGACCCAGACCTTCAATGAAATCGGGTCTTACGTTGAAAACATTGTCGTTATCGACGCTTCCCAGAATGAATCGGCCAAGTTGCGGATCAAGATTGTCGTCCGTTACAATAATGATATTCCGACCTTGACAGGAGTCGAGGATTTGGAAATCTATCTTGGCAAGGATTTTGACCCTTATCTTGGGGTGAAGGCGACTGACGGCAAGGGCAATGATATCACCGGCAATATCGTGATTTTGAAAAATGATGTGGATACCCAAAGCATAGGTGTCTACACTGTAATCTACAAGATAACCAATGAACAAGGAAATACAATCCAGGTAAACCGTAAGGTCACTGTGATTGAAAACCCTGGGGTGTTGGATTCGCTGGATAATCGAACCTGACAAAAAAAAGACGGACTGATGAATAAATCTTCATCAATTCGTCTCTTTTTTTATAGTCCGGAATCTCCGTAGTTTTTAAGAACGCGGGCACTTGGATCGTCAACATCACAGTTTTCCCATTCCTTGTTGGGCATCCAGAAATCTTTGATCCATAAGTCTTTGCCTGGATAATAAGATTCGAAGATATCACGGTACAGAAGGGATTCTTTTGTGAATGGTGTGTGGGTTGGATATTTCACACTTGCATTCTTCAAGTCCTCATCACTGTAGTGTTCTTGTGCGTATTCTTTAAGGTAATCCACCATCGAGTGTCCAACTGCATCGGAGAATGCCGCCTTTTCCCTGAAAAGAATCTCATCAGGAAGATAACCGGTACCTTCGAATGCGTGGCGCAGCAGATATTTACCTTTGTTGTAGGTGTTCATTTTCTTGGCAGGATCGATGCTCATGGCATATTCAACAAAGAACTTGTCTCCAAAAGGAACGCGGCCTTCCAGGGAGTTTGCCGAAATGCAGCGGTCGGCACGAAGCACGTCATACATGTAAAGTTCGCGAATTCTTTTCGCGGACTCTTCCTGGAACGCTTGAGGAGTCGGAGCGAAATCGGTATATTTGTACCCGAAGATTTCGTCGCTTACCTCTCCTGTCAGGATTACCTTGATGTCAGTGTTTTGCCGGATGTAACGGCAAAGAATGAACATCGCCATGCTGGCGCGGATGGTTGTAATATCGTAAGTTTCCAGGTTGTAGATTACTTCCCGCAAGTTGTCCAGCACATCATCTTTGGTCATGATGACTTCGGTATGGTCTGTTTTCAAAAAGTCGGCAACCTGTTTGGCGTATTTCAAGTCAATCGGATCTGTTTCCATCCCGATTGCGAATGTTCTGATTGGCTTGTCGGCAAGTCTTTGACCGATTGCACAAACCAAAGAAGAGTCCAATCCACCAGAAAGAAGATAACCGATAGGCGCATCGGATTGCAATCTCTTTTCAACGCTGACTTCCAATTTCTCTCTAAGTTTGTTTGCGATAGTCGGAATGTCATCTTGAACAAAGTAATCAACAGTGCTCAGGTCATGATATTGAGTGAACTTGCCGTCTTCATAATAGTGGCCTGGAGGGAATGGATATATTTCATCGCAATATTCCATTAATGCCTTTGCTTCTGAAGCGAAACAAATTTCTTTAGTGACTTTCTCGTAACCATAAAACATCGCCCGAATTCCCATTGGATCGCGGGCTGCCATCAATTTATTGTTGTTTTCATCTTTGATAACCAAAGCGAACTCGCCATCCAGCGATTTGACTAGAATTTCGATTCCGTATTTCAGATATCCGGGAATTATGACCTCGCAGTCACTTCCGGAATTAAAGTGATAACTGCTCTCAAGATTATTTTTTAGTTCAAGGTAATTATAGATCTCACCATTACATACCATAGTACAATTATTGTATTCGAATGGTTGATTCCCATGATCGCTTAAGTCCATGATAGATAGACGATTGAAACCATAGGCGATACCTTTTTTTATAACTAATTCTTGATCATCAGGCCCGCGATAGCTTGCAGCATCTAAGGCTTTTTGGAGTCTTTGTTTGTTCATGTCTTCACTTTGAACAACTAGTATTCCACACATATTTATCACCCTTTCGTTTTATATTGTATACAGTATACCGAATTGAAAATCTAAATGCAATTGTTTTCACGGAATATTGAGAAAAATTTGGCCAATTCATAAAAAGCACGCATATCATCATGGTAGTGGCACAATATTTACCAGTGAGACAAAACCGGAACCATATTGATACCAAAATACCGTAAAAACATGCTACGATATTAGTGTCTTTTATTGACAACGATTTCTACTTTAGGTACTATTGAAACAAAGAAAAGGAGCGCTATAATGAAATATAAATTGATTGCTTTGGATTTGGATGGTACCCTTACAGACTCAAATAAGTTAGTTTTACCCAAGACGGCAGCCATACTCAAAAGGCTTGCCCAAAAAGGAGTAATTATCACACTTGCATCAGGTCGACCTACTCCAGGGATGCATTATGTAGCGGACACTGTCGAACTTGAAAAAGGCGGCTATGTTCTTTCCTTTAACGGGGCCAAAATTATCAATTGGCGGACTAAAGAAGTAGTATATCAAAAGACGTATGACAAAAGCATCGGTCATCAGGTTATCGATCGGGCTAGAGAGTACAATCTATGTTCAATCAGCTACAGTGATGAAGCTATATTGACTCAGACCCCTGAAGATGAATACACGATTGAAGAGGGACGGATCAACAACATGGAACTCTTGAAAGTATCCGATATCAAAACGGTCCTTGATGACAACGTCGACAAGCTGTTGCTAACTGGCGATGGTGATTATCTGGCGAAGATAGTCGATGAGTTCAAACAGCCGTTTGAAGGTCAGCTGGCGATCTATCGTTCGCAGCCATTCTTCATTGAAGTCATGGCGGAGGGCATCGACAAAGCCCAATCGCTTGACAGCCTGATCAAGGAATTGAACATCAAACAGGAAGAAGTCATCGCTTTTGGCGATGGATATAATGACCTTTCGATGATCGAATTTGCGGGATTAGGAGTGGCAATGGAAAATGCCTGTGATGAAGTTAAACAAAAGGCGGACACGATTACCCTGAGCAATGACGAGGACGGAATCGCCCATATTCTCGAGCATCTCGAATTGAACGGAGCATTCTAAGAAAAATCAGGGAATAAATTTCCCTTTTTTTCTTAGAATTTTAGTGATATACTACTATTACTAGGAGGAATTTAGCAATGTTACAATTAGAGGATTTCAAAGAAGCGAAAAGAAGGGTGGATGAAGTCATCCTGCAGACACCGCTGATATACTCACAGTCGTTTAGTGACGAATGTGGGAATCAGGTGTATATCAAACCCGAAAATCTTCAAAAGACTGGAGCATTTAAAATCAGAGGGGCGTACAACAAAATAAGCAAACTTCCTGATGCGGCTAAAAGAAAAGGCTTAATCGCTTCTTCAGCCGGTAACCATGCTCAAGGTGTAGCATATGCGGCAAAGCAACAGGGTGTTGCAGCAACTATCGTGATGCCGGCAGGAACTCCTTTAATCAAGGTCAACGCGACAAAAGCGCTGGGGGCCAAGGTGATTCTCTATGGTGAAGTATACGATGAGGCTTATCAGAAAGCTTGCGAACTCCAAAAGGAACAAGACCTGACATTCATCCATCCTTTTGATGATGAAGATGTGATCGAAGGTCAAGGAACAATAGCTTTGGAAATACTTGAAGAGCTTCCAGATGCCGATGCGATCCTGGTTCCTATCGGGGGTGGCGGTCTTATTTCCGGAATCGCAGCCTGCGCCAAAGCGATCAATCCGAATATTCAAGTAATCGGAGTCGAACCCGAAGGTGCGGCAAGCGCCGAAGCGGCGGTCAAAGAGGATAAGATCTGCCTGTTGCAAGAGGTGAATACAATCGCTGATGGTACGGCGGTCAAACAGATCGGAGTAAAACCTTTCGATTATATCCGGAGATATGTCGATGATATCATCCTGGTCAATGACTACGAGCTGATGGAAGCGTTCTTGCTGCTTGTTGAAAAACACAAGCTGGTGGCTGAGGGTTCAGGAATTTTGGCCCTGGCGGCGACCAAGAAGCTAGGCTTCAAAGACAAAAAAGTGGTGGCTTTAGTTTCGGGGGGGAACATTGATGTTTTAACCATTTCATCAATGATCAATAAAGGACTTATCTCCCGCGGCAGAATTTTCAGTTTTTCGATCCAGTTACCTGACAAACCAGGCCAACTGGAATTGGTTTCACATGTGCTTAACGAACTTAACGCGAATGTAATTGGTGTCGAACATAACCAGTTCAAAAATTTCGCACGCTTTTCTGAGGTTGAATTGCGCGTTACTTGCGAAACTTCAGGTGAGGAACATATTGAACAGATCATCAAAAGATTCAATGACTTGGGTTATGAAATCGTCAAAGTGAATTAATATTTCCAAATTCAATATCTTAGATGCCATTGGCATCTTTTTTTGCGCCCAAATTGGGGCACATCGCTTTTCCCAGCTGGAAAGAAAAGCCAGTGCGATTGCCTCGAAATGGTTAAAAAAGAAAAACACCGAGATTTCGCAACTGTCAAATTTGACGGAAAGGAGAAAACTATGTTTTTGCTTGCACTGCTTTCATTTTTAGTGGCAACAATCCCGATGATTATCAAATTGTATTGATCAGTTTCAACAAGAGGATAGGACTATGAACAAAAACAGGAAGCACCAACCAATTATTGCCTTTCTAATATTACAAATTATAATTTATCTCTCAATCAATAACGTCCAGGGCATAAGCGCGTTGAGCATCCTGGAAAATGTTCCCTATCCTTTCTATCCGGCTATAAATGCCAACATGTACCAGGTTGAGGGCGACATCGGCTTCAGTGTGAATCCGTCAAAGACGCCCCAGCCATCGGGCACAATCACTTCTCAATATCAAAGCGCGGATGCGAATCTGATCAAGGCTCTTTATTATGGCTATTCGGGTCCGGGCAATCTGATGAGTGACCTGTCGCTCGCCCAACAGAAAACCTACACCCATCTTTTGGCCAGTTACATCTATTCCATGGACATGGGAGGGCTGACTTTCTATACGCTGCAAAGCTATTTCAACTGCAACTTGATTGACTATTACAACCAGCTTCCTTATTTGCAGGATCCCAACCATTACGAATTGGCATTCACAAACGAGCGGCTGGATTTTGTGAGCGACGGGCTGGTCCAAAGGTCGGATTCGACCCGGCTGGTCGCCACTGATGGTACGGGCGGATATTTCGATCTGCCGGATGGTCTGACAATCGTTAATGAAACAACCGGTATTGTTACAACGTCGCAGCGCTGTCATGTCCAAGCTCAGGATTTGATCCATTTCGAAGCGGCAGCCAATTATCTTGGCGAGTTTGCGACTGTGGATTTCACCCTGGCAAGCAATGTCTTCGATTACCGGGTCAATCTTGCCAAAGTGCAAGGTACGGTCGATCCGGCAAACCCCGTCAACGACGGGTACCAGGCAGTCGCGAGTCTGCTGAAGATTCCAAAAGAGATCCATACATCTTTGGATCTGGAATTTCAGTTCAAACCCAAGCTGTCAATCAAAGCGCAGTCGGATAAGGGAGATGCGATCACCGGTCAGGCAATCAGTGTCACCGGACCAGGTGCATACGCGAATTCGAGCCATACTGATGGAAACGGAATATTGGAACTGGTGAATCTCGAACCGGGAACCTACTTCATCACCCCGGCCGCCACAAACTTCCCTTACAGGGAAAACACCGGAGTCTACAGCGTGACTGTCAACTATCGCCAGAGTCAGGAAATGACAATAATATTTGACGAACTGACCCAGGCAACCGCAACCTATCTGTTGAATGGTGAAAATCCGCCGTTGTTATCAGAAAGTTTCAATATCAATGATGACTACCAGACCAGAGGATTCGCTGATTTTATGCTCGATGGTTATGACCCAACCGGTATCGCGATCGTTAAAGATGGTCTACCGATTTTGGAATCAAAAGAAGCGGACGAGGTGATCAACGGCATTTTGATTGGCAAAAGTGATTTTTCCAATTGCCTTGATTATGTGGAAGGAGGATATCGACTGACCATCGATCTAAAAGCGGATCTGTCGGCTATTGCCATCCCGGTGTTTAGCGGCCGCAACGGCATAATCAACATCGCCGACGTGAATGAGGCCAATCTCAAAGAAATGATTTATGATGCGACCAAAGTAAAATGCATGTATGAAGACATTGATGAAACAGCGGCATTGACCGTCAAAGACCTGAACATCGATTATTTCAACAGGCCGGGAATAGCGGTTGTCGAGTTTAACTTTTTGAGCCCCGCCGGTCTGAATTTCAAAAAAAGTTATAATGTGCTCGTTGTCGGGGCGCAAGATGGAGACGGGGCCAATCCGGTAAGGTTCATCGATAAGGACAATTTCAATAAACTTGGCACCGGTTTTTTTGGCACAGTTCAGGTGGCGAACAGTTTGCT
Organism: Erysipelotrichaceae bacterium; assembly: GCA_028698185.1. Taxonomy (GTDB): domain Bacteria; phylum Bacillota_I; class Bacilli_A; order Erysipelotrichales; family Coprobacillaceae; genus JAQVDW01. The sequence goes on from JAQVDW010000003.1 coordinate 125,258, forward strand.
TGAGGATAGCCTCTTTAAAGAACAACCGGTGTTATCCTGCAGTCTAAAAAGTGACAATCTTCAAATGATCAAGGAAGATTATCGGGACATTGAAAACTTCGACCGATACTATCATGAAGCCATCGAAACTGGCATGAGTGCAAGCCTGCCGCCGATCGAAACAGCTCAAATAGAAGCGTCATTTGATGAGGGGCGGGCAATATCAATATATGCAAAAGGGGTGATGCTGGAAGAAAGCGAAATCTATCTCGATATATCAAATTATCGCAACGGACAAGTCGAGTGCCTGCTTGCCCTAAAAGAAACTTATTCGGGTTCGTTAAGAATAAATGGCTACCAGAACAAGACAAGTATGGCGATGGCGACAATTGAAGACATTGCCGTGCAACGGTTCAACGGTGTGTCCAAATATCCCGAACCCGTGATTTATGTACAAGACAACAGGCTTCTTCGTGGGCGCGATTATCAGTTAAGCTACGCTGATAATGTCCAGGCCGGAGAAGCGACCATCATTGTGATGGGAATTAACAGGTATCAAGGTGAACTTACAGTGAATTTTAAAATAGAAGGAGAATAACATGAAAGATTTTTTAGGTGAATACGGATTGGTAGTGGTGACAGCTTTAGTGATTCTGGCGTTTGTCGTAATTGGTCCCGAAGTTGGGAACCAGGTCGGTGATGCGATAAAGGCTCAAGTGACAAATATCACAACCCAAACAGCTCCTGGAGTCTGATGGAACTGATAGATGAGGTGATTCCCCGAGAGATGTTCGGGGAATTGTCCGTTTATTTGGATGACGATAATATCACCGATATCAATTACAATGGTCAGACCGTTTGGGTGGACCATATTTGCAAGGGCCGATATCAGGCTGACATCGTCTTGAGCGAGGAGTTCATCGATGCGTTCATTATGAAGATAAAAAACAGTGTCTCGAAGAATTTCAATATCGAACACAATGTGCTTGAGGCTGAGACGGCGCAGTTGAGAATCTCGATTATCCACCACTCCGTGGCGAAGACCGGAACAGCCATCTCGATCAGGAAGACACCGCCAAAACAAAGGCTCAATGAACTTCTGATGCTTGAAACCGGCTACTGCGATCAGGCCATTATCGATTTTTTAAGCAAATGCGTCAAATCATCATGCAATATCATAATCGCCGGAACTACTGGTTCGGGTAAAACAGAATTGTTGAAATGGCTCACGAATTTCATTGAAGCCAACGAGAAAGTCATCACTATCGAAGACAATCTTGAGATCCATTATCGCCAGATAAATCCGGGCAAAGATTGTATCGAGCTGAAGGTCGACGAGAAACGGTTCTCCTATTCCAAAGCGATAAAGACATCGTTGCGCCAGCTGCCCCAATGGATCATTCTTTCCGAGGCACGCTCAGTCGAAGTCAAGTATTTGCTCGAAACATTTTCAACAGGGCACAACGGGATAACGACAATTCATTGTGATGACGTCAGAAAGATACCTAAAAGAATAAAAAATATGATTCAGGATGACATAAGCGAGGAGGTATTGTTCGATGATATTTTCAGTTTCATCGATATTGGCATATTGATTTCCAAACATATCGTGAACAACGAAATCAAGCGTCGCATCGAGCAGATATGCGTCTACGATTTTGTTGACAAAAAAAGGGAGACCGTAATGATTTACGAAAGGGACCGCATTCCCCTGCACGGGGATTCTCCGAAGCTGAAACGGAAATTTGAAGGTCTGTAGGGGGGACAATGAAAACAAAGATCAAACGTTATTTCAAAGTTCAAAGCGAGATTGAACGTTACGGTTACAGTTTTTCAATGAGGCGGTTCTATCAGGTAGTTGCATTTTCTATTATCCTGATAGTTGTCATCGGAATAACGTTCAACCTGAGCCGGGGCTATCTTGCTTGCGTGATTCTTGTCATGGTCGCATCCCTGCCCCAGATAATCACAGTCACCTACAGGGGGCTTGATTCGCAACAGCGGTTCGCCGATTTGAACAATTATCTTGAACAACTGGTTATGTCATTCAAGCGACGGGGCAATTTGATTACGGCCTTGCAGGAGACACGGCAGATATTTGCCCCGGGTGCGATGGCTGTGATTCTTGACCGGGCGATAGGGCATATCAATGAGGCGAATGGCAGTGAGGCCTATCGCCAGGGGCTGGGTATGATCGAAGAAAAATACGGGTGCTCACGGATCAGAAAAGTCCACGATTTCCTGTATGATGTTGAGAAATTGGGCGGCGATTACGGATCGGTCCTGAACCTGATCGACCAGGAGCGGTTGCTGTGGCAGGAACGGGTCTATCTTGTTGCCGCAGGAAAGAAGCAAATTGAAAAGACCATCTACCTGTCCTGTGTTATGGCAACAATAATCGCGGCGGTGATGGGTCTTATTTTACCTGATGAACTTAATGTGTTCGCCCTTGATTATCTACAGCTTCTCACGGCCGGATACCTGGTGGCGATAATCGTCATTGTGACTGTTGTCCACTCGTTGCTTTCTGGTGGTTATTTTGAGGAACTCCGGGTTCTCGATCAACATGAGTATGAAAAATATGTCCGGTTGCACAGTCAAAGGGGACTCTTGAACCGGAATGACATCATATCGCTCTTTATTGTGGCCGTGGGTCTGCTTTTGCTGGCTGTAGGAAGGCAGGTTGTCGCAGCTGGTATTTTAGCCATGGTTTTTGTCCTGATCATAATAAAAATCGGCGGTCGCAAAAAAAGATGTCAGCGGGTATTGCAATCAAACCTTTCCATTGCTTTCATGTACTGGCTTCTTGATATCTCGCTCTTGCTGCAAAACAACAATATCCATATGGCCATCAAACAATCCATAGAAAAAGCTCCGGCAATGTTGCAAAATGATTTGAAAAAGCTGGTTGATGACCTGGAAAAGTCACCAAACTCGATAACACCATATCAGAATTTTCTGGGCGGTTTCGATTTGCCGGATGTCAAATCGGTCATGCGCTCATTTTACGCTCTTGACCGGAATGGCTCCGGAAGTAACGGTAAGTTTTTAAACGACCTGCTTGAGCGGAATAATCATCTGGTCGACAAGACGGAAAAACTGGCGTTGGAAAATCGGCTGGCTTATATAAATGTGCTTCAATACTTGCCCATGCTTCTGGCGACATTCAAGCTGCTTGGCGATCTGACAGGATTCATGATGGTTCTTATTATAAAGATGAAAGGGGGTTAAGTCTGATGGTTGAAATTATTGGCGAATACGGACAAGTTGTGGTTTTAGGCGTTATTAGTCTGATTTTGATAGGCGCATTTAGTTATCTGGCTTCAATAGTATGAAGGCGGTGATAAGCGAGTACGGATTGACTGCAGTCGGCGTGTTGGTGACATTTGTGTTGTTACAGGTGATTGGCCAGCTACTGGGCGGCAATCTGCTCTATGAGTTGGTGCGCATCAAGGCGGACTGCATGTTTTTATGAAAGCAACGATTGAAAACTACGGACAGGTACTGGTGGGTGCCATCCTTGTTGTGCTTTGCCTGGGATTCTTGAATTTTGCCTTAGCTGCCTCTTATCTACCATCAATCAGAAGCGTACCGGTTCCCTGGCGAAGTCCAAGTGAACTTCTTGATTTCGTCCCATTAGATATCAAGTCAAATCCGGGTCTGGTTGATCCGGTAGATCTGATCGGCCAGGACACATTCGGTTTCAATGATTTTTCATATCTAAAAACCCAAGGCACCGCCATTTACTACCGGGACGTCGATTATAATCGAGTCATGGTTCAAAGCGATTTTGTCAATGGGGATAGTCTCGATTATTCAAATGTGGATTTTCATGACTACCATAGTTTCATTGACAAAGTCAGGATAACAGCCATCATCAATAACCAGGTACTGGTCAAAGAAGGTATGGTAATAATAGAGGAGGACTAGATGAAAAGCGCAATTGAGTTATATCTTTCGATTTTTGTGATTGCCATATTCGGGGTCCTATGCGCAAACATGGTTGCCATGAACATTGAAGCCAACAATGTCAGGAGTTATCATAACGCTTGCATCCAAGTGATTGAGAACAGCGGCCACAACCAGGATGTCATAAACCAACTCATCGAAGAATCTCCCTATGATCTTGCTGTGGAACGGAATCCAAGCAACGGGGTGATCACAAGCCAGGTGCGAGTCGGTTATAATTACACAATCCCGCTTTTGAACTTCAGCGAGTACTATTGTATCGAGGGGGTCGCACGGTGAAACAGGCGGTGCTGGCGTTTGGGATGCTTGCCATGGCAATCGGAGCAATAGTGGTCATACTTGCTTCAAACTTTCAAGTCAACAAGGAGACCATGTTTGAAAAGGCTGTGAGCGACAGCCTGTACAAGAGCCTCGAAGATATGTGTTTTTATAACCCGGATATGAGTTATGAGCAGATCTTCAATGGCTATATGACAAATCTGGCAATCAATCTCAATGGCACAAACAAGCTCAAGGTGGACGTGGTTACAATTGACAGGAATTTTGGGATTATGGATACCATTAACGAACTTACCTACAGCGACTTTTTCAATAATGAAAAGACGATTACCATAAGGAAGACGATCATCCACAATCCGGAAGTAAAAAATGATTTCTATCAAGTCGACTTCGTGGTTGATGATGCTTTCAAAGGTGCCCTTTTTGTGAAAATCGGGACCACAGTCGCCCAGGCGATTGCGGATTTTGGCTGCAAGGCGGATTGGAATCTAAACGGCCTTGATCCTGACGAACCAATCACTGATGACCTGACTATATACGCAAATTAATCCGATTGTATCGGATTTTTTTGCTTTATCCGGAATCTGAAAAAATGGTTAATAATTTTACGAACTTTTCCTTGATTTCTAAAATCAAATTGTGTATAATCTTTCAAAGAAAAGGAGTGATTGTGATGCCAAAACTGACAGCTAAAGTGAATATTTGTGTGTCACAAGGCGAATTTTTTATCGTTGGTTTTTGTTGTTAACACGTTACCCTATAGGTGACGTGTTTTTTTAAAATAAGGAGGATTTTATGAAAGCATATTTAATTTTGGAAGATGGAAATGTGTTTGAAGGTGAAAGCATCGGCGCTAAAAAAGAAATCATTAGCGAGTTTGTTTTCAACACGTCGATGACGGGTTACTTGGAAGTATTGACGGACCCTTCTTACTGTGGCCAATCAGTTGTTATGACTTATCCATTAATCGGGAATTATGGAGTGGCTTTGGAAGACCAGGAATCATCTAGGGCTTTTTTATCGGGATTTGTGGTTAAAGAACTGGCACGGCTTGGAAGCAATTTTAGAAAAAACGTCGAATTGTCACAATACCTGGTTTCACAGGACATTGCCGGGATTCAAGGTGTTGACACTCGGGCAATCACTAAAATCATCCGCAAAAAAGGTTGCATGAACGGGATGATCACTACAACCAAACATGAAAATCTTGACGAAGTACTAGAAAAGATCAAAGCATTCAAGGTTACCGGAGTTGTTGAAAAAACAACTTGCGACCAACCTTACACCTTAGGTGAAGGAACTAAAAGAGTTGCCTTGATGGACTTTGGAGCCAAGCGCAATATCGCCAAATCACTTGTTAAACGTGGTTACCAAGTGACTGTATATCCTGCAAGCACAAAGGCAGAGACAGTGTTGGCAGAGAATTATGATGGAATCATGCTTTCAAACGGTGCGGGAGACCCTGAAGAAAACGTCGAAATAATCAAAGAAATCAAAAAATTGAGCGAATCAAATGTGCCGATCTTTGCAATTTGTTTAGGTCACCAGCTGATGGGTCTGGCTCACGGATTCAAGACTGAAAAAATGAAATACGGTCACCACGGTGCAAACCACCCGGTAAAGGATCTAGCTAGCGGTCGTGTCTATATTTCGACTCAAAACCACAACTATGTAATTGATGAAAAGACGATTGATCCCAATACCGCTGAAGTATGGTTCAAGAACGTAAATGACAACACCCTTGAAGGGCTTGTTTATAAAAACAAAAATATCAAAACCGTGCAATTCCATCCGGAAGCTTGTGCGGGGCCACTGGATACAGACGCCTTATTTGATGAATTCACAAAGATGATGGGAGGAAATGTTAATGCCTAGAGATAATTCGATTAAGAAAGTATTAGTTATTGGTTCTGGACCAATTATCATCGGTCAGGCTGCCGAATTCGATTATGCTGGGACTCAAGCTTGCCGCGCTTTAAAAGAAGAAGGTTGCGAGGTAGTCTTGATCAACTCGAACCCGGCGACTATCATGACTGACAAAGATATCGCGGACAAGGTGTTTATCGAGCCATTGACAGTTCCTGTTGTTAAGAAGTTGATCCTTCAAGAAAAACCGGATTCGATCTTGCCTACTTTAGGTGGGCAAAATGCCTTGAATATCGCCATGGCTTTGGCTGATGAAGGTTTCTTGGAACAAAATAATGTTCGCACTATCGGTACATCTACCGACACTATCAAAATGGCTGAAGACCGTTTGGAATTCAAGGAAGCCATGGAACACATCAATGAACCGTGTACGGCTTCTAAAGTCATTACTATTGTTGACGATGCCGTGGAATTCGCCAACCAGATCGGATACCCGGTTGTTGTTCGTCCTGCCTACACCTTGGGTGGTTCTGGCGGGGGAATCGCCCACAATGATAAAGAGTTAAGAGAAATCGCCGGAAACGGTCTGCGTCTATCAAGGGTAACTCAATGTCTGATTGAAAAATCAATCGCCGGTTGGAAAGAAGTCGAATATGAAGTGATGCGCGACAGCAAGGGTAACTGCATTACCGTATGTAATATGGAAAACTTGGATCCTGTGGGTGTCCATACTGGAGACAGTATCGTTGTTGCTCCTTCACAAACTCTTTCTGACAAAGAATACCAGATGTTAAGAACATCGGCATTGAACATCATCTCCCATTTAGGGATCGAAGGTGGCTGCAACGTCCAGTACGCTTTGAATCCTGACAGTTTCGAATACGCGGTTATCGAAGTTAACCCGCGGGTTTCTCGTTCATCGGCTTTGGCATCTAAGGCGACTGGATATCCAATCGCCAAACTGGCTGCAAAAATCGCATTGGGGTACACGCTTGATGAAATCAAAAACGCGGTTACCCAAAAGACATATGCTTCATACGAACCGACTCTGGACTACATCGTTTGTAAGATTCCAAAATGGCCGTTTGACAAATTCGTCGGGTCATCACGTGAACTGGGAACCCAAATGAAGGCCACCGGTGAAGTTATGGCAATCTGCGACAACTTCGAAGGGGCATTGATGAAAGCCTTGAGATCCTTGGAACAAAACTTCTATTATCTCGAGCCGAACGGGCTTGAGGAGTTGTCGGTTGAAGAAATCGAAGTGAAACTTAAGGATGTCGATGACCAACGTTTGTTTGCGGTTGCCCAGGCAATCCGCCTTGGTGTAAGCGAAGAGCGAATTCATGATATCACTAAGATTGATCTTTGGTTCTTAGACAAGATCAAACATCTCGTTGAGATCGAACAACGGATTAAAAACGAAGAGCTGACTGAAGAGTTGCTCACACTGGCTAAACATCATCAGTTCCCGAATCGGGTTATCGCTGCCTTGACTGGAAAAACAGTTCAAGAGGTGAAGGACCTGACTGAAAAATATCAAATCCAATCAGTATATAAAATGGTTGATACCTGTGCAGCCGAGTTCGACGCATCAACTCCTTACTACTATTCAATCCAAGGTGATGTCAACGAAGCTGAAGTTGACCACAGCCGCAAAAAAGTAATGGTTTTGGGATCAGGACCAATCAGAATCGGTCAAGGGATCGAGTTTGACTACTGTTCAGTGCATTCAGTATGGGCTCTTAAAGAAGCCGGATATGACACAATCATCGTAAACAACAACCCGGAAACGGTTTCTACGGACTTCGATATCGCCGACAGACTTTACTTCGAGCCTTTGACTCCTGAAGATGTTGAAAATATCGTGAAAGTGGAAAAACCGGATGGTGCGATTGTGCAGTTCGGTGGCCAAACGGCAATCAAACTGACAAAAGCCTTGATGGAAATGGGTGTGAATATCCTAGGAACCGCAGCTGACGACGTCGATGCGGCGGAAGACAGGGAACGTTTTGACCAGATCCTGGAAAAATGCGGAATTGACCGACCTAAGGGTTCCACTATCTTCACTGAAGAAGAAGCTCTTGAAGTTGCAAACAAGCTGGGTTACCCGGTTTTGGTTAGACCATCATACGTATTGGGTGGAGCCGGAATGGAAATCGCCTTGAACGACTCGGATGTCCGCAAGTTCATCAGAATCGTCAACAAGACTTACCAAGAACATCCGATTTTGATCGACAAATACCTTATGGGTAAAGAAGTCGAAGTCGATGCGGTTTGCGATGGTCATGACATCCTGATCCCAGGTATCATGGAACATATCGAAAGAGCTGGTGTCCATTCAGGCGACAGTATTTCGGTATATCCGACTCAGAAAGTAAAAGATGAGCTGAAAGATGTCATTGTCGATTACACTCGACGTCTGGCTAAAGCTCTGAATGTCATCGGATTGATCAATATCCAATTCATCCTATATGATGATCAAGTTTATGTAATCGAAGTAAACCCTCGTTCTTCTAGAACGATCCCATACATTTCAAAGGTCACTGACTTGCCGATTGTTGAAATTGCAACTAAGGCAATCATGGGTAAAACCATTCCTGAACTTGGATACAGCTATGGTATCGCTCCGGAGAAAGAAACCATCGCAGTCAAAATGCCGGTATTCTCATTTGAAAAAATCAAGGGTGCCGAAATTTCACTTGGTCCTGAGATGAAATCTACCGGGGAAGTGCTTGGCGTTTCGAAAAACTATGACGAAGCCATCTACAAGGCATTCCTTGGTGCCGGTTACGACTTGCCAAAGAAAAAGAATATCATCTGCACTGTCAAAGACAGTGACAAGGAAGAGTTCCTGCCGATTGCAAAACAATATTACCAATTCGGTTATGACTTGTACGCAACAACTGGAACTTACCAATATCTGGTTGACAATGGATGCCCATGCAACCTGGTTAACCGAATTGATGCCAAAGAAAATACGGTATTCGATTTGATGTATGCCGAAACAGTTGACTTGATTATCGATACCCCAACCCGTAATGATAATCTAAAAGACGGATTCCTTATCAGAAGATTTGCGGTTGAAGCCGGGATTCCAATTTTCACTTCATTGGATACTGCCCAAGCATTGATCACATGTCTCCAAAACAAAGATAAATTCGAATCTACTTTGGTTGACATCTCTAAAATATAACTAAAAAATCACTTGGACCGATACCGGTTCAAGTGATTTTTTAATATTAAATTTATTTTTCGAACAGCCCCAGATGCAAGCAGGCATTGTAGATGCCGTCATCTTCAATTTCGCTGGTAACATAGTTGGCAATCTCTTTTGTTTTTTCATGGCCGTTGCCCATGGCTACTGCGATAGTTGCGTGGGCAAGCATCTCAATATCATTGAGCGAGTCGCCAAACCCGATATAATTGGAGCAAGCATAAAGTTCGCAAAGGATGTTTATTCCCGTTCTTTTGGAGGCGTCTGGTAGCGTCAAATCGCAATAGGAAGACATTCCTGGAATTGCGTGCAATCCGGAAATGGCGCGGTAATCTTGATAGTCATAGTTTTCAGGCCCATAGGCCACCATCGCTCCGATTTTCTCGCCCCGGTACTTGTCCACCGGTGGAATCGAGTTGTTTAAAAACGCCCGGGCACGATGGACATCCTCATTGGCCGGTTGGGTGATTATTCTGTTTGGTCCCTTGAGGACAAGAGGAATGTCCAGCTTCTGGGACAGTTCGACAGCCCGTTCAACAGTTGACTGGGGGAAATAAGCTTCGAAGATCAGATCCAAATTGGCATCATAGACACTTTGGCCATTGTTCAATACAAAGCCGTCGAAAGCGAATTGGCTCAAGATGCCTGTGTCGATCAGTGACTGCTTGCTTCTCCCGGTAGCAATCCCCAGTTTGTAACCGGATGCCTGCAACCTCTTCAATGCAATCAAGGTTGTCTTTGGTAATGATGGATGGGAGCTGGAAATCAAAGTCCCGTCAACATCGAAAAATATCATTAAATCCTGAATCATTTATTCTGCATTGGCATGTAGTTTAAAACCGCTCCAGCCAACTTGCTTACTGGCATTGACTGGATCCAGACTTTTCCCGGTCCGGTGACGATCGTATTGAACAAGCCTTCTCCTCCTAATAATTTGTTTTTCAAGCCCGGCACCTGGGCAATATCGAACGAGCATGAATTTTCCATCATAGCCAGGTGGCCGCTGTCGATAATGATCTGCTGGCCTGGGGCCAAGTAATATTCAATGCAGCTGCCGTCGATTTCGACAAATGCCAATCCGTTTCCCGAGAGCTTGTTCATGATGAATCCCTCTCCCCCAAACAGCCCGGCCCCGATCTTCCTTTGGATGGCGATGTCCAGGTCGACCGATTTCTCGCAAGCCAGAAATGACGACTTCTGGACGATGATCTCAAAACCCGGCTTGATCTCCAGGGCTCTGATGTTGCCTGGAAAGGAGGATGCGAAAGCAATTTTTGCTTGGCTTGCCTGGCAGGTGTAATGATTCAAAAACAGCGATTCGCCACTTAACAGCCGGCCGAACATTTTTTTCATTCCAGCTCCGGTTGTCTCCATTTTGATTCCGGCATCCATCCATGACATTCCTCCACCTTCAGTGACGATTGTTTCACCTTGGTTGAGGGTGCAGATGACAACGGGCAAGTTGTCTCCGATGATATTGTATTCCATCTTCTATTCTCCTTTGATTACACAGACAGGCTGGTTGATTTTGAACAATGATGTTGAGCGCACCAGGGTTTCGTTGGTTTCGTTCAGGAAGAACAATTCAATTTCGTTGGCATCCTGGCAAGCGGCGAAAACGTATTTGTCGTCGACAATGCAAAAGTCGCGTGGAGTCGCTCCGGTGTGGACCATGTAAAGGAGAGTCAGCTCGCCGTTTTCTTGGTCAATCCGATAAAAAGACAGGGAGTTATGGCCACGGTTTGATACGAGCAAGTGATTGTTCGAGTCGGTTATCTTGATGGCGCTTGCGCTGTTTTCCCCTTTGAAGTGGTCAGGCTTGGCTTTTATTCGTTGGAAGAACTCGAAATGGCCGTCTGCATATCTGTAGCAGTCGATCTTATTGGAAATCTCACATACTACGTAGGCAAAGCGACCACTATGGTCGAACGCCAGGTGACGAGGACCGCTTCCGGGGGTCAAATTGACCGTTCGACCCTGATCTTCGACCAGCTTCTCGTTTTTCACGGTGTAAACTACGATCTTGTCGGCACCAAGATCAACCGTGTAGTAATATTTGCCATCGGGAGTCTGACCGACCATATGGGGATGGGCCGAGGTCTGGCGTAAGTTGATGTCAGGCCCGATGCCGGTGTTGACGAATGAATCAAGTATCTTAGTGACCAAAGGAAAGTTGAGCTTGTAAAGGTCGGTAGTTCCACCGTGATAGTTGGCCCCTAGAATATAGCTGTTGTCATGGTTGACAAAAACATGGGTGTAACTGCAACCGTATGATGAGACATGGCTTATCAGCCGGATGTCTTCAGCCTTCAATTCGTAACTTGCCAAGCCGCCTTGGGACTCGCTTGATCCGCTGTTCTTCAAGGAAGCAAACAGGTAGTTGTCTTTTCTGTTTAGGTATGATGGTAAATCCTTGGTAACCAACCAACGGTCAAGTTTGAATTTGAGCGTTTTTTTATCGAAATCAATCAAATATATTCCTTTTTCCTTTTTATCATAGGAACTAGCCAAAATTTTCATTGAAAATCCCTCCTCGCTGGCTAAATTATATCATAATTGCAACCCTAATGCTTTCCATTTTAGTAAAAAAGAAAGTCGCTGACGCCATTTGTCGCTTTAACTGGTAGGGATTAAAGGTGAATCACTAATAAAGTCAAAAAATCGAATAGTCCTAAAAAATGTGTACAACATTTCGTTATTCATATATAATGGATACATTAGGAGGCTTGAAAAATGGAAAAACGCTTATTATTGAGTTTATTGGAAACCAACGCCCGCTACGAAGTTACTGACCTGGCAGCGGCATTAAATGAAACCGAAGAAGCGGTAAAATCCGCAATGAAAGAACTTGAAGCCGAAAACATCATCGCCGGTTATCATACCTTGATAAACTGGGATAAAACAAATACCGATGCGGTGACAGCTTTAATTCAAATCAACGCGGACCCGGTTCGTGATTTTGGATATGAATTGGTCGCCCGGAAAATACAACAATACAGTGAGATAGATTCTTTATTTTTAATCAGTGGAAGTTATGAATTTTTATGTATAATCAAAGGAAGGACTATGCAAGAGGTGGCTCAGTTTGTCAATCGCAAACTGGCTCCAATTGAGGGGGTAACCGGAACCGAGACATATTTTGTCTTGAAGCAATACAAAGCTTCAGGGATCATCCTGGATGATGAAGACAAAGATGTCGACGAAAGGTTATTGGTGTCAGCGTAATGGAATTTGAAAACATATTCAACGAACAAGTAAAAAAAATCAAACCTTCGGGTATCAGAAAATTCTTCGATCTGGCCAACACAATGGAAGGGGTCATTTCCCTTGGGGTAGGCGAGCCTGATTTTGATACGCCTTGGAATGTCCGGGAAGCAGCGATATATTCGATTGAAAAGGGCAAAACTTTCTACACTGCCAATGCCGGTTTGTTGGAACTTAGACAGGAAATATGCAAGTATCAAAAACGGAGATTCAATCTGGATTATATTGCGGAAAGCGAATGTCTGGTCACAGTCGGCGGATCCGAAGCAATCGATCTGGCTTTTCGCAGCCTGATCAACCCAGGGGAAGAAGTCATTCTTCTTTCACCTAACTATGTCGCTTACACTCCTGGTGTGGAGTTGGCTGGGGGCGTGGTCAAGAACATTCTTTTAAGTGACGAGAATGATTTCAAATTGACTCCGGAACTGCTAAAAGAAGCCATTAACGACAGGACCAAGGCAATCTTGCTGAACTTCCCGTCAAATCCGACCGGTGGAGTCATGACCAGAGAAGATTATGAGAAAATCGTGCCGATTCTTAAGGAAAGTGGCATCATGGTCATCTCGGATGAGATTTATGCCGAACTATCATATGATCATGAATTCTGCTCTATCGCCTCATTCGATGAAATCAAGGACCAGATAATCCTGATCAGCGGATTTTCAAAGGCTTATGCGATGACTGGATGGCGCTTGGGTTATGTCTTGGCTCACAAAAAAGTCATCTCGATGATGAAAAAAATCCACCAATATGTGATCATGTGCTCACCGACCGCTGCCCAATATGCTGCGGTGGAAGCATTGCGCAACTGCGATTTGGAAGTTGAGAAAATGCGGGAGTCTTATATGTTGAGACGCAACTACATTACCAAGGCTTTCAACGACCTGGGATTGAAGACGTTCCTGCCACAGGGGGCGTTCTATATTTTCCCAAACATCAAATCAACCGGCCTTACCAGCGATGAGTTTTGCGAACAGCTGCTGGCTGCAAAAAAGGTTGCCTGCGTACCGGGATCGGCATTCGGCGAAGCCGGCGAGGGATATATCCGGGTAAGTTATGCCTACTCAATCGAACAGATCAAAGAGGCTGTAAGTCGAATAAAGGAATTTTTGGAAGAGAGGGAATAACCCTCTTTTTCTTTTTACAAACCGTTTATACGGTTTCTAAAAAGATGGTTTTCCTTTAAAAGATTTGGATTTCCGCTATAATGGAGGTAGAAGGTGAGGAGAGAAAAATGAAAAATTACCAATCTGCCAATGACAAGTCAATAATCGAAGTTAAGAAGTATCTGATGAACAATCTGTCCGATGAACAGTTGAATAATTACGCATGTCTGATAAATTCTTCATACAGCGTGAAGGATCTGATGAAGAATATAAATCGCAACCCTAAGGTCCAACTGGCCATATTCTCGTTGATCAAATGTCGCTTGAAAGCGACGGAACGGTTTGATGAACTGGAGGAGGAACTGGTATATCTAAATCTCCTGATCGATCACAATTACAAACCGGCCCTTGATTACAAGTATTCATTGACATCGATCCTGATCAACAATTTTGAGTTCGATGAGAGCATGGTCATGATCATCCGCCATCTTGTCAACTACAGGATCATGATAATCAGCGACCTGGTCGACTATTTTGGAAAACGCCAAAAATTGGATGAGAACCAAATTGAAAAGATCAAGGTTAAGGTATACTTGATTGAAGGTGAATCAAGCAGGGCATTCAAGACAATTGACCGGGTACGGATCGACAGCATGGGCGAGTGGAGCAAAACGATGGAAAGTCTCTCGCCGCTACGCTATGCTAGGGTCTTGAAAAGACAACAAAAAAATAGAAATGACAGGTGCGTGAACTATGTTAGTGAGAATGTATTACATCGTTAAGATAATCAAGGAAAACATGGAACCATTGAATGGTCAGTCCATAAAAGAAGCTCTCGAGCGTTACAACATCAGCGTCGATGTCAAGACCGTCCAAAAATCGATAATCAAGATTAATGAAATGACGCGTGTTGCTTTAGGGTACGATTTGGTTTATAATTTAAAAAAGAGGGGCTATTGCATTAAAAACAACTATTTCAGCGATGGCCAGATCCAGTTTTTATTGGATGTCGTATTGTCGAATGACAATCTTTCAAAGGATTCGAAGACCCAGCTTGAGTCAAAACTGAAGTTCCTGGCCAGCGAAAACCAGCTTGCCGGTATGAATTTCACCAAGAAGGCCAGCGGCAATCTTGATTACGATCTGCTTTTGAATCTTTCAACCATAATCAAGGCAATCAACAACAAGAAAAACATCATCTTCAAATACATTACATATGATGTGGTTGATAACAAGCTGAATATTGTGGAAAACAAAGGGGGTAATTGCACTGTAAATGGAAACAATTATTACATGATTTCTCCTTATCGCCTGGTAATGGACAACTCAAATTACTATGTGCTGGGCCACTATAATCAAAGGTCCGATTCATTGAGTGTTTATCGCGTGGACCGGATGCGTCTGGTTCAGACTTACAAAGGGCGATTTGTCAAGGAGCCCAAGGAACAAATAATCGACAATTATTTGAAAAACAATGTCAACATGTACATTTCTGCTTCATCGAGCAGCCTGGAATTCATTTTCACCAATAAGGTTATCCGGGAAATCGGAGCCAAGTTTGGCGATGACCTGTGGGTTGAAAAAGTCGGTGAAAAGTATCGGGGCATAATTCATGATGTCAACATCAACGATGGTCTGATCGGATGGATCATGATGCTAAACAGCGAGATTGAGATTGTAAAACCCGCCAGCCTTAAACAACAGATAAGAGAAAAGGTCGCTATCTTGAAGAATACCTACAAATAATTAGCCAAAACAAAATCTTAACCTATTCTTAACATTACTTAACTGAAATTTGCTTTTTTAAAGAGTTACAATCGATTATTATAATAACGTCTTAACCAAGAAAAAAGGAAGGAATTTTGAAATGAAAAAGTTAGTTAGTTTGTTTTTAGCTTTTGTAATGGCTGTTGGTCTAGTAGGATGTGGATCTTCAAGCGATAATGGAAATTCATCAGTTGGCGGTGTTGTAAAATTAGATGGTTCCACTTCAATGGAAAAATTGGTTGGAGCATTATCAGAAGCGATGCCTGAGGCATATCCAAATATTTCATTGGAAGCTCAATTCACCGGATCTTCATCAGGAATCAAGGCATTGATTGCCGGGACTGCCGATATCGGTGATGCTTCTCGAAATCTTAAAGATGATGAAATCGCCTCTGGAGCGGTCGAAAACATCGTGGCAATCGACGGGATTGCAGTAGCTGTTAATCCAAACTTAAGAGTAGGGGATATCACTTCTGAACAATTGGCACAAATTTATACCGGTGAAATCACAAACTGGTCACAATTGGGTGGTCAAAATGAAGCAATCGTTGTAATCGGACGTGACTCGGCTTCGGGAACTCGTGGTGCCTTCGAAGAAATCCTGGATATTGAAGGTGCATGCAAATATGCACAAGAAATCGAATCAACTGGTGCGGTAGTGGCGAAAGTCGCTTCAATCGAAGGAGCTATCGGATACGTATCATTGGACATGATCGATGACACTGTAAAAGCCATGTCTTTAAATGGAGTGGCGCCTTCAAATGAAACCATTGCAGATGGTTCATACACATTGGCTCGTCCATTCGTAATGGCGACTATGGGAGAAATATCTCAACAGTCTGAAGCAGTTAAAGCAGTCTTCGATTTCATCGCATCGGAAGATGGTCAAAAAGTGTTGGAAGCTGTAGGATTAGTAGGAGTGAATTAATTTATGGAAGCTAAAAATTTATCGATTTTTAGCAGCCGCAAATCTAAATCAGTGACAGAGCGCACAGCTGCGATTATCCTTCGCATCTGTGCCATTATGTCTATAGTGGCGGTTGCTTCAATAACAATTTATATGGTCATATCCGGAACCCCAGCCTTGTTCAGCCAGGGTTTTGCAGATATCCTTTTCAATCCGGTTTGGAATCCAACCGGAAAGAATCCGGAATTCGGGATTTTATATATTATCATTACCTCGATTTTCGGTGTGGCTGCAGCTATCGTGATTGGTGTTCCAATCGGGTTGCTTACAGCGGTTTACCTTTCTGAAATCGCGCAGCCTAGAGCGCGAACTGTAGTCCGTTCGGCAGTTGAACTTTTAGCCGGAATTCCTTCTGTAATATATGGTTTACTTGGTATTCTTATTATCAACCCAGTGATGTACGATATTGAAAGGGCGCTGTTTGCCAATGATCCAAACCATCAGATGACTGGTGGATCCAATTTGCTGTCAGCCATCCTGGTATTGGCAATAATGATTCTACCAACCCTTATCAACATTTCGCAAACGGCGTTGGAGGCTGTACCTGACAACTTCCGCAAATCATCTTTGGCGCTTGGTGCAAGCAAAATCCAGACGATTTTCAAGGTGGTCATTCCCGCTGCCCGCAACGGAATCTTGTCGGCCATTGTCTTGGGTGTCGGCCGGGCAATCGGGGAAGCGATGGCAATCGTTCTGGTTTCGGGGAACTCAGTCAATTTCCCGACACCATTTGCCTCAGTTAGGTTCCTGACAACCGGAATCGTTACTGATTTTGCCTATGCAACAGGTGTCCATCTCGATGTTTTGTATACTATCGGTTTGGTTTTGTTTGTGTTTATTATCGTCATCAATATTGTATTGACCAAGGTTGTCAAAGCAGGAGTGGCAAATGGCAAATAACAGTGGCGATAAGGAATTAGTGAGGAGTGCGAATATGCGAAGCATATATGATAAAAAAAGACGCGTCAGTGATACGATCTTGAATGGACTGATCCATTTGAGTACAGGCTTTGCTTTGACGATTGTTCTTGTTATATTGGGGTATATAGCCTTCCGGGGGGTTCCGGAATTGGATTTTGGCTATTTTATCAACCAGACAAGTATTTTGAAAAATACAGTGGGTATTTTGCCGAATATTATCAATACGCTATATATGATTGTATTGACCCTGTTGATTGCCGTGCCAATCGGGGTCGGAGGCGCGATATACTTGAATGAATATGCCGACGGAGGCCGTTTCGTTGACCTTGTGAGTTTTACGACCGAGGTTCTTTCGGGTATTCCTTCAATTGTATATGGACTTTTCGGTTACTTGTTTTTCGGGATTTTCATGGGACTTTCTTATTCGATTTTGACCGGGGCGTTAACGTTGGCTATCATGGTTTTGCCATTGATTTCCCGCAATACCCAGGTTGCCCTGGACAATGTTCCCAATTCATATCGCGAAGCGGCGTTGGGAATCGGTTCAACCAAGTGGTACATGATCAGGACGGTGCTTCTGCCAAGCGCGATTCCGGGGATTTTGACCGGAATCATCCTGGCCATGGGTCGGGTAGTCGCTGAATCCGCAGCCTTGATTTTCACGGCCGGAGCGGTGGCGAAACTTCCGTCTAGCTTTTTTGGCCATATCACGACTTCGGGTGCGACGTTGACAATTCAGCTTTATTTTGAAATGGCAAAGGGGAACTTCGATATCGCCTTTGTAATTGCAGTTGTGCTGATGGTGATTGTCCTTACTTTGAATTTCCTGGCCCGCTGGATCTCGATGCGTTTTGATGTAAACAGAATAAAATAAAGGATTATATATATGGAAAATAAGATTGTAGCAAAAAACTTAAACCTCTGGTACGGTGAAAAGCAAGCCTTGAAGAATATCGATTTGGATATCAAGGAGAAATCAATTACCGCATTCATCGGACCTTCAGGATGTGGAAAATCGACATTCCTGAAAACCTTGAACCGGATGAATGACTACGTTGACAATATCAGGATCGAAGGTGATGTCATTCTTGACGGTGAAAATATTTATGCCGATGGGGTCGATACGACAATCCTTCGAAAAAAAGTCGGGATGGTATTCCAACAACCGAACCCCTTCCCGATGACTATCTACGACAATGTCGCTTATGGGCCACGGATTCATGGCATCAAGGATCGCAAGACGCTAGATAAGATTGTCGAAGAATCACTTAAGGATGCGGCCTTATATGATGAGGTCAAGGATCGTTTGCATACCAATGCCCTAGGTCTTTCGGGTGGTCAGCAGCAGCGTCTTTGTATCGCCCGCTGTCTGGCGGTTGAACCTGAAGTTATCCTGTTAGATGAGCCGACTTCGGCCTTGGACCCTATTTCTACTTTGAAGATTGAAGAGCTGCTGATGGAGCTTAAGGCCAAATATACCATTGCAATTGTAACTCATAACATGCAACAGGCCAGTCGGATTGCCGATTATACCGCCTTCTTCCTGATTGGTGAAATGATAGAATATGGAAAAACTGATGATCTGTTTTCAAGACCGCAAGATGAGCGGACTGAAAATTACATTACAGGTCGCTTTGGATAGGAGAAAAATATGTTAAGAAGCTCTTTTTTGAATGATCTTAATCAATTAAAAGTGGATTTGAACAAGATGTGTTATCTGGTTATCAAGCAGTTGGAAAACGGAATTGACGCTTTCAAGAATGACGACAAGGAACTAGCAAAAACAGTCATTCTTAAAGACAAGGAAGTCAATGACATGGAGCGCAAAATCGAAGCGGCCTGCCTGAACCTTATTTTAAGACAGCAACCGATTGCCCGCGATTTGCGAGATATCTCTACTGCCTTGAAAATTGTAACCGACCTTGAAAGAATCGGTGACCAGATTGCCGATATTTGCGAAACTATTATCAGACTGAATGCGAAACACGCATTCAAAATGGTTGAAGATATCCCGGAAATGGCTGAAATCGCGACCAAGATGGTGCGTGACGCGATTCAGTCTTTCAATGACAATGACATCATTTTGGCAAAAGAAGTCAAGTTGCGTGATGACAGGGTCGATGAACTCTTCAACAATGTCAAACTGGAATTGGTCGAAATAACCAAGAATGCTCCAGATCAGATTGATGCCTGCATCGAATTCACCATTATCGCCAAGTATCTTGAAAGAATCGGGGATCATGCGGTAAATATCTGTGAATGGACTGAGTTCCAGGAAACAGGGGAAATGGATCATACCAGATTGATTTAGGAGGCAGTTATGGCTGATAAAATTGTAGTTGTAGAAGATGACGAGAGCATCCGCGAGGTGATCGAAATTGCGTTGGGCTCGACGGGTTATAATATTACCGGTTTTGACAATGCTTTGGATGCAATCGATTATATAAAATCAAATGTTGTCGACCTGGCCATTTTTGACGTGATGCTTCCGAAAATAAGCGGGATTGAAGCGATCAAAATTATCCGGCAGACAAACGGCCAATTGCCGATATTGATTTTATCAGCGAAGGATCGGGAGATTGACAAGGTCAACGGTCTTGACAGCGGCGGTGATGATTATCTTGCCAAGCCGTTTGGTATCCTAGAGCTCCAGGCCCGGGTCAGGGCTTTGATCCGTCGCAAGAAAACCACTGTTCGCGAACTGAAATCGCCGACTCTTGCCGTGAATTTGGCTACCAGGGTTGTGACTCAAAACGGGATTGAGGTCGATCTGACAAATAAAGAATATCAGCTACTTACCTATCTTATGGAAAACCGGAGCCGGGTAGTCGGCCGGGATGAGCTTCTCAACGAAATCTGGGGGTTTGATTTCATGGGAGAATCTCGGGCTCTTGATGTCCACGTCAGAGCGCTTCGCTCGAAACTGGATACGGAAACCACCAAATATATAGCGACAACCCGCGGGGTTGGATACCGGTTTGAAGAGAGAAATAACGATGAATAAAGCGATATTCAGATATATGGCCGCTGCGATGACTTTGGTTTTTGTCATAGCAGTGGTCGTTAGTTCTATTGCCATAACGAATACCTTGCGATACCAGCAGGAGAAAATCGTTGAGTACACATTGGAGTCGACTGTGTCCTACGCCAAGCAAAATGATTTCAATCTTCCGACTTATTACAATTCCCAGATAATCCAGATCGCGGTGATCGACCAGGAAGGCGATATCGTCAAATATAACGGGATGGCGTCACCGACAAACCAGGCGGCAGCTGGAGAGTTTGTGGAAGCCAATCTGTTTGGCAATGGCAAGGAAATATATTACTCCACCCAGTTTGGCCAAAATGTCCTGGCGGTAGCCAAATCAGTTGACAACTATATAGTAAGGATAACGTTCGCATATCTAGGTTATGGCCAGATATACTCGCAGCTTTTCAATCCTTTGTTTATAACCTATGTAATCTGCCTGGCCATCTGCTATCTTATCAGCATCTTGCTGGCCAAAAGGATGATCAAACCGATCAATGAGGTTGCCAGCTACCTTGAAGATGTTCTTTTGAATGAAGAGAATGAGGACATCACAATCAAGGATAGCGAATACAACATCATCTTATCGAAAGCGAAACGGATTTCACGCCGGGTCAACAGCCAGATGCGCAAGATTCAGTTCGAGAAGTCAAGAATCAATTCGATTCTCGATCAGATGAAGGAAGGCTTTGTCCTGCTCAATGAAAAAAACCAGGTTATAATGGCGAACAAGAAGGCGCGCCAGATAAATTCGGCTGCATTCGTATACAAGCAACCGGCTGGTGCTTTTTTCTTCGACAGGAAGATTCTCGACGCCATCGAGTCGGTTGACGAGGAGATCAAATTCGATTACCAGTCAATTGATCGGATATATTCATGCATAATCACGAAAGTTGAATTCGGAGTGACGATACTTTTCATCAACGTCACCGACAACCGCAAGGCAATCCAGATGCGGAGTGAATTCTTCTCCAATGTTTCCCATGAATTGAAGACGCCGATAACTGCGATAAGGGGGTATAGCGATATCCTTATGGCCGGATATATAAAGAACCCAAAAACGCTGAGCGATATATATGTCAAGATAAACAAGGAATCGGTCAATATGACAAATCTTGTTTCAGACATCCTGATGATTTCGATGCTTGAAAACAACGCCATCGAAGTCGAATACAGCGACATCAGGCTCACCAACGTTATCCAGGATGTGGTGGAAGCGCAATCGAAACTGATTCATGACAAGAACCTTGCGGTGAGTGTCGAGTGCGATGATATCTCATATCATGCCAATTACAAGCATATCCATCAGCTGTTCAACAACCTGATATCCAATGCCTGCAAATACAACAAAGACAATGGCAAAGTCGATATCAAAGTCATGGAACAGGATACTTACATCAATATCATCGTCAGCGACACCGGAAGGGGCATTGCGAAAAATGAGATTTCAAGAATTTTTGAGCGATTCTACAGGATCGATGACGGCCGGGACAAGGAAACCGGGGGAACCGGGCTTGGTCTTGCAATTGTAAAACACATCGCAGCCCATTACAAAGGGGTTGTGACTGTAAATTCAGTTATTGGTGAAGGGTCGAAGTTCGTGGTCAATCTACCAAAGAAATCCAAGGGGCACTAAGTTGCCTCTTTTTCATTGATTTTGGCAAGGATAACTGGGATAATTGAAAAAAGAG
>JAQVDW010000012.1 GCA_028698185.1 Erysipelotrichaceae bacterium
CACGCTGATGAAGAGTGATAATGTTATCAATATTTTCAAATAGCGCTCCAATTTTCACTTGCTCATTAATATTAGTTGTTATCCAAGCATCGATATTTTTCAATATAGTGAAATGACGTTTATAACCTTGAGGTTCCGGTTTGTATCGTTGCAGGACGCTGTGAAGATACAAACCATTGAGTCCATCTGCACTAAGTATTTTTACCCCATCAGTCGCAACAAAGAATGGTCTTGAAGGCTTATACAAAGAAACAGTGTGGTCGCCAAATAAAACTATATTTTCATAATCTTCCATTGGTTTTCCATCAGTATATCCTAAAATAGGTTTGTCCCCTTGTTGGATAACTTCATAACTTCCGGTATCATTTGGAACTGCCAAATACGGTCGAAATGTATGTGTTGATAACACGTCACCCAACTTACGCTGTTCCCAAGCGAGTTTGGCTATTGTATCAAATCAAGATAATTATATTTCGTTATTTGTTAAATGCAAAGTAAACAAAACAGTGGGAGTCATTGCACTGCTTTTGGTGGAGTGCTATAATAAGGTGGACTTTTAATTGGGAAACATACAATAGAAAAGAAAGAAAGTTATTTATAACTTGAGGGGATATTATGAAAGTATTGGTCACCGGGGGAACCGGTTATATCGGCAGCCATATTTGTGTCGAATTGTTGCAGGCGGGTCACGAAGTTGTCGTGATCGACGATCTTTCCAATTCGAAAAAAGAAGTCTGCGATTATATCAATGAAATCACCGGCAAGAATGTCGCGTTCTACGAATTCAGCGTCCTTGAAGAAGAAAAGGTCGACGAGGTTTTCGCTGAGCACAATCTTGATGCGGTAATCCACTGCGCCGCCCTCAAGGCGGTAGGGGAGTCGGTGGCAAAGCCGATCGAATATTACACCACCAACCTGATGGGGACACTGGTTGTCACCAAGGCGATGGTCAAGCACGGAGTCAACAACATCGTATTCTCATCTAGCGCCACCGTTTATGGCGATCCTGAGATCGTGCCGATCAAGGAAGACACTCCTTTGGGAGTGACTACCAACCCATACGGGGCGTCGAAGGCGATGATGGAGCGGATTTTGAGCGACATCCAGAAAGCGAATCCGCAAATTACCGTGACTTTGCTGCGCTACTTCAATCCGATCGGGGCCCATGAATCGGGATTGATCGGCGAGAATCCAAAGGGGATTCCCAACAACCTGGTGCCTTACATCATGAAAGTGGCACTCAAGCAGCTCGACTGTCTGGGCGTGTTTGGCGACGACTACGACACTCATGATGGAACCGGCGTGCGCGATTATATCCACGTGGTCGATCTGGCCAAAGGTCATCTTCTCGCGCTGGAAAAATACAACAAGCCCGGAGTGAACATCACTAATCTTGGAACCGGGGTGGGCTACTCGGTGTTGGATGTGGTCAAAGCTTTTGAAAAAGTGAGCGGGTTGAAAGTTCCCTACCAGATCAAGGAACGCCGGCCTGGGGACATCGCGACCTGTTATGCCGACCCAGGCAAAGCCAGAGCCGAACTGGGATGGCAGGCGACCAAAAATCTTGAACAGATGTGCCAGGATTCTTGGAAATTCGCCAAAAACCGGATGTAAAGAAGAAACCTGAGGCCAACTCAGGTTTTTTAATGGAGGCAGATATGGAAATAATTTTAGGATCGGCGTCGCCACGGCGCAAGGAGCTGCTTGGCTTGCTGGGATATCCGTTCACAGTGGTGGTCAGGGAAGTCGACGAGACGATTACCGGCGGGGATTTTGGGCAAATCGCCATGGACATCGCCCGCAAGAAGGCCGAGGCCTTTATCGATGACACTGATTCCCACAAGCTGTTCATCTGCGCGGACACGGTTGTGGTGGCTAAAGGCGAGATATTGACCAAGCCAAAGGACAAGGCCGACGCCGCGAGGATGCTTAAAATCCTCTCCGGCAAGGTCCACGAGGTTTACAGCGGGGTGGCCATCCTGCACCGGGGCCAGATATTCAGCTTTTTTGAAAAGACGGCGGTGGAGTTTGTCAGACTGACAAGCCAGGAGATTGACGATTACATCGCGACCGGAGAGCCCTTTGACAAGGCCGGGGCCTATGGCATCCAGGGGTTTGGTGCCCGGTTCGTCAAACGGATCGAGGGCGATTACTACAATGTGGTCGGATTGCCCATATGCCAGCTGAACATCCATCTAAAGGATATCCTGGCAGACAACTGCACCTATATGTTGAGATGTGGCGATTCGAGCCTGTACACAGGGTGGACCAACGATATTGAGAAGCGGCTAAAATCGCATAACAGCCATAAGGCAAGCAAGTACACCAGGGCCAAAGCTCCGGTGGAACTTGTCTATCTCGAAATTGCCTTCAACAAGTCCCAGGCGCTAAAAAGGGAAGTGGCAATCAAGAAGTTGCGCCGGCCCCAGAAAGAACAGCTGGCAATCACCGGCCAGCTTGATCTTATTGATTGTGATGATTCATCAAGGGAAGTCATGGCCCATTTTACTCTTGACTGGATCAAGGTGGAACAGCTGGTGCAAAGGACGGGGCTGGACCAGGCGCAGATCGAATCGCGTCTCGAAAGAGCCATTGATGAAGGCCGCATCGAACGGGAAGGGGACAGTTTCCGGTTCAACTTCCAGAAAAACATCCTGGACTATCATCGCTCCAAAAAGGAAAACGACCTCAAGCGGTGATCTGCAGCCGGCCTTGTTTTGGAAAATTATAAACGGGTAAAGGCTGAAATTGCTTAAAATTGAAATCCGGCGATATCTTGATTGATAGCGGTTGTCGTTGTCAAAAAAAAGGGGTATAATGGTTATTATTACAATTAAGGAGATAGCAATGAACGAGGTTGACCAGAGGTTTAGTGAAATACTCGAATCGATGAATGACAATAATCAGGAGTTCGATTTTTACTTTTTAACCCATTCGATTAATATGTTTTTGGAAGATAATGAGGACGACAAGATTCGGTATTCCGAACTGCTGCTGCTCACTGCCTACAAATATTTGGAAATATATGACAGCGACTATGAGCTTTTCGAACCACTTTATCTTGAAGGATTGAGTATTCTTGAGAATCTTGATGATGTGATCGAGGATACACTTTCATCATTAAAATCCACAAGGATGAGCATCTATCGAAACATTATCAAAGCTACCAAATTGGAATTGTTTATCAAATACGACGAATACATCTCCACCTGCCTGGAAAGCGTCCTGGAGTTCGATTTCGACCAGGAGATCATGGAGATATTCAAGGAACATCTTGAAAAAATGGCCCATGATGGCAATGACTACAATGAACGGGTTATGGACACCATCGCCTATTGCATGAATTCGATCAAGGAGGACCAGACGGACCTCCATCTTGAAATCGATGAGGGCTTCTTGACGATCCACCAGATCATGTCCTATTGCGCCGGGAAAATGGCGGCCAAGAAATACGACGATGCGATAGTCTGTCTCGACAAGTATCTCCAGGACAGCCGCTTTGAAAAAGAGGAGATCGCCCAGCTGCTCAAGGTGCAGTATGAGCTTTTCGAGATCGAGGACCGCGTTCTTGACGCCCTGGAAGTCGGGGCACGGCTGTTCGTGCTCGGCCACGTCGAATACTACCAGAAGATGAACCGGCTGTTCGACGACGAGATGGAAATAAACAGCCAGATCAAAAACGCCTTTCTCGACGAGGAACGCTTCAAGGACGACGCATTGCTGGAAAAATACCTCTATTTCATCGAGTCGATCAATGATGATGACGCCCTGATCGACTATCTCATGGAAGATCCCCTGAAAATTGTCCATCACATCCACAATATCGAACCGGAGCGGTTGCCTCAGATTGTCGAGATCCTTGAAAGGGCCATCGAGATCGAATGCGAACAGGGTGAATGCTTTGCGGGTTCCTATATCGACCTGTACCGCGATTATTGCGGCAATGCCATCACCGATGAGCTGATCGAGCAGATGCGGCTCAAATACAAATTATAGAAGTGGCCGGTGCCACTTTTTTCATATGGAACAAATATGTAGAATTTTTGTCCGGATAGGAGTACAATATTAGATGCAATTACAGATAGGACGAGGTTTGAACAATGAACAAGGAAGAACTGAAAAAAGAATTCTGGGACTGCCAGATTCTATTCAACGAATCTTTAAATAAATTCACTTACACACTTACCGGGGGCCGGGGGGAAATCGTGTTTTTTCCCGACACTCTTGAACAACTGGAGCATATCGTCAGTTATGCCAATGGCCATGATATCCCATTGACGATACTCGGCCGGGCCAGCAACGTGATAATCAAGGACAGCGGCC
Source organism: Erysipelotrichaceae bacterium (assembly GCA_028698185.1). GTDB lineage: Bacteria > Bacillota_I > Bacilli_A > Erysipelotrichales > Coprobacillaceae > JAQVDW01. Next base: position 4,324 of record JAQVDW010000012.1, read on the forward strand.
TTGAAGGCTTTGTGGTTTTCACCAACCACCTGAACTCATACACGCTCCAGGGGACGACAATCACCGCCCAGGCGGGGGCTTCCCTGAAAAAAATATGCGAATACGCCTATATTTCCAGCCTTACCGGACTGGAGTTTGCGAGCGGGATACCCGGATCGCTGGGCGGAGGCGTCTATATGAATGCCGGGGCTTATGGCGGAGAATTGAAAGACGTGATCGAATCGGTCACTGTCATCACCGCCCAGGGACAATTGAAAAAATACGACCGGGAGGAATGCGGGTTCGATTACCGTACCAGCCGTTTCCAATCCGGCGGAGAAATAGTCATCGAATGTTCCCTGAATCTCAAGGTCGGAAATTCGCATCTGATCAAGGAGCGGATGGAACAGCTGATGTATTTGCGCAGATCCCGGCAACCGTTGGAATATCCTTCATGCGGTTCGGTTTTCAAACGGCCCGAAGGCCATTTCACCGGAAAGCTGATCCAGGATGCGAACCTGCAGGGATACAAGATCGGCGGGGCCATGATCTCGACCAAACACGCGGGATTCATCGTCAACGTCGACAATGCCACCGCGACCAACTATCTCGAGCTGATCGACCTGATCCAGAATCGCATCAAAAAGGAGAATGATGTCGAACTGGTCATGGAAGTCAAGGTGCTTGGCTGAAATCCCATGGAAACAATAAGCTTAAATAGCGACATTATACGAGGAGAATACAGATGAAAAAAATAATGCTTTTGGGGGCGACCGGCTCGATCGGCACCCAGACAATCGACGTGATTGTAAACCATCCGGAACTGTTCGAATTGACCGGTCTGGCAGCCGGGAAAAACATCAAGGTGCTCGAAGAAATCCTGGCCAAGGTCAAAGTGAAGTATGTCTGCACCACCAACCGCCAGGAACAACTTGAACTAAAATATCCCGAGATCGTATTTTTGACCGGAGAGGAAGGCCTGCTCGAGCTGGCTCGAAATCAGGATTATGACCTGCTTGTCAACGCGCTGGTGGGATTTGTCGGTTTGAAACCGACCCTGGAGGCCATGGCTTCCAATCATGATGTCGCTCTTGCCAACAAGGAAACGCTCGTGGTGGCGGGGGAATATATCAATGCGGCGAAACATGAATATGAAGTCGAATTGTTTCCGATCGACTCGGAACATTCGGCGATTTTCCAGGCCTTGCGCGGCAATGATCCCAAAACCGTACGCCGTCTTTTGATCACCGCTTCAGGCGGTTCGTTCAGGGACAAGAGTCGGGAGGAACTTGAAGACGTCACCCTGGCGGATGCCCTCAAGCATCCCAACTGGGCGATGGGGGCCAAAATCACTATCGATTCGGCGACCATGATGAACAAGGGGCTCGAAGTGATCGAGGCGCACTGGCTTTTCGATGTCGATTATGACGATATCGAGGTCGTGCTCCACAAGCAGTCGATCGTGCATTCGATGGTCGAATATCAGGATTATTCGATCATGGCACAGCTTGGCAATGCCGACATGCGCATTCCCATCCAGTATGCGATGCACTATCCCCATCGGGTGCCTTTGAAAAACAGCGACCCGCTGGATTTTTCAAAGACGATGAACCTGACTTTCGAACCGATCGATTTCGAGCGCTTCCCACTGCTCAGGCTCGCCTTTGAGACCGGGAAAAAAGGGGGCAACTTGCCGGCAGTCATGAACGCCGCCAATGAACATGCCAACCAGGCTTTCCAGGATGGCAAAATCGGCTTCCTGGAAATCGAGGAGATGGTTTTTAGTGCCGTCGCTGCCGCCAACCATATCGAAAAACCGACCCTGGACCAGCTGATCGAGGCTGATGGCTGGGCGCGGCAATTCGTGGCCAATCTCATAGAAGCAAAAAAATGACCGTCAAGGTCATTTTTTAGTTGCTTTGCAGTTTCAAGTTGATTTTTTTCAAAGCCGGAGCCAGGAAGAAATACAGGATCGAGGCGATGATCGTGGCCATGATGGCATTGACGACAACAGCGATTGAAGCGTATCCGGCAAAAATCGTCGCCGCCTCTTTGGGAACGTTCAAGATGAAGTGGCTTGTCAAAAATGATGCGATCGGTGAAAATACGAAGTTGAAAAGCATCCCCGAAGCGCATGATACGACAACCTTCAATCTTTCATTGGCGATTTTCAATTTCGTGAAGCATGTCCCGGCGATAAGCGCGATTACAAACTTCAATATGAACGTGCTTGGCGCGTAGGGCACCCAACCGTTGGTCAAATCGAACAATCCCATCCCGATCGATGCGGCGATTCCCCCGTTGACACCGCCAAGCACCAATGCCCCAAGCAGACAGAAGACGTTTCCAAAATGGATCATCGTTTTCGCCCCGCCGAAGTTGAATGTGATGTTGAACATCGTTCCGATGTAGCATAATGCGATAAATAAACCGTTCAATGCAATAATTCTAGTTCTGTTTGAATTCATTACTATATCCCCCTTGTTCGACTTATATTATAGCTGATTCTGTCGTTAAAGAAATATACAATTGTGACATTTTCAACCGGTACAGTTGATTGGGATCGGGTGTTTTTTGGAGCGATTGTAAAAATACAACATAAAAAAACCGCTTAGGGATACACACAATTTTCGAAAGCGGTTGAAATGGATGCAATCTAGCTTCCCTTGAGGATCTTGAAACAGTCACGGTGGAAGTCGATGATGCCCGCCTGTTTGAGCTTGGAAAGTTCGGCGCTCAAAGCGGAACGGTCGACGACCAGATAGTCCGCAAGCCCCTGGCGGTTGAACGGGATCGTGAACTCCCGGGAATGGTGCCGGACCGATTCGTTGGCGAGAAAATCAAGAATTTTTTCCCTGGTCGTCCTTTTCGACAGGGTGTCGATCTTGGTGGTGAGCAGGATGTTCTTGGTTGCCAGAAGTTCGATCATCCTGGTGACTATGTGGTTGTGGTTGTAGCACATCTTGGAACATGGTTGGATGACCTTGTCATAATCGACGAAGGCGACCTTGCTTTTCTGGTTGGCCACGACTTCGATCGGGATAGGCATCCGGCTGCCGGCATAGCTTTCGCCAAAGATGTCCTTCGCACACAGGGTCGTCAGGATCACATTGTTGCCGTAATAGTCGCATTTTTGCAGGTTGATGCCGCCCTCGATGACGATGCCAAGGACGTTGATGATATCGCCCTGGCGGAAGATCACATCGCCCTTGTTGTATTCCTTCACTTCAATCGACAGGCACTTGAGCAATCCGCCTAGCTCATCGACCGTGAAATCCTGGAACAATGAAACCTGGCTGATTATTTTGACGTAATTATCCATAAAATTTCTCCTTTCGTTGGAAATACAACGTACTTCTTGCGAGTATTGTAATATCATTAGGGTGGAAATACAAGAGAAATGCACATTTCCATGACTATGAAGATATAACGCATCGGCGGGTTATCAATAACATCAAAAACAAGGAGGAAGTAAAATGTTCTGTTTTCAATGCCAGGAAACCGCGAAAGGTACCGGATGTACCGTTGTCGGGGTTTGCGGAAAAAATGAAGAAGTAGCCGACTTGCAGGATCTGCTTGTCTATCTTGCAAAGGGGATCTCGTATCTGGTCGAACAACTGAAAATCGACGCCAAAGAGATCGATGAGGTCAACATCGCGGTCCAGGACGCGCTGTTCATGACAATCACGAATGCCAACTTCGACGATGAAGCGATCGTTGCCCATGCCTACAAACTTATCGCGATTCGCGACGATCTAAAAACAAGAGGTGACTACCTGCCAATCGACGCCACTGAATTTGCGGTGGCAAACAAGGAAGAAATGGTGGCCAAAGGTAAGGAACAAGGCGTCCTGGCTTGCGTAGATGAGGATATCCGGTCGCTTAGGGAAATGATCATCTATGGCTTGAAAGGGATGGGTGCATATGTGCACCATGCCTTGAATATCGGTAAGATCGATTACGCCATATACCAGTTCATTTACGAAGCCCTATCAGCCACTCTTGATGACACCAAATCCGTTGACGACCTGGTCGGATTGACTTTAAAAACGGGTGAATTCGGGGTTAAGGCGATGGCCCTGCTTGACGATGCGAACACATCGAAATATGGAAGCCCGGAAATAACCGAGGTCAATATCGGAGTCCGCAACAATCCGGGAATCCTGATTTCAGGCCATGACCTGGTCGACCTCGAGCAACTTCTTGAGCAGACCCAAGGAACCGGGGTCGATGTCTATACCCACGGGGAAATGCTTCCGGGTCACTACTATCCGGCTTTCAAGAAGTACGCCAACTTTGCGGGCAACTACGGCGGTTCATGGTGGCAACAGACCAGAGATTTCGACACGTTCAACGGGCCGATCCTGTTCACGACCAACTGCATCGTGCCCCCTAAAAAAGAAGAAATCCGCCAAAGGATCTATACGACCGGGGCATCAGGATTCCCTGGCTGCGACCATATCGTTGCCGATGAAAACGGCAAGAAGGATTTTAGCGAAATAATCGCGCACGCCAAAACCTTGCCGGCACCGACTGAAATCGAAACGGGAACCATCGTCGGCGGTTTCGCCCACGACCAGGTGTTCGCATTGGCCGACAAGGTGGTCGACGCGGTGAAATCCGGAGCGATCAAGAAATTCTTCGTCATGGCCGGTTGCGACGGCCGGATGAATATCCGGGAATATTACACCGAGTTTGCCCAAGCCCTGCCTGAAGACACGGTGATCCTGACGGCCGGATGTGCCAAGTACCGCTACAACAAGCTGGGGCTCGGGGATATCGGGGGAATCCCTCGCGTCCTCGATGCGGGTCAGTGCAACGACTCTTACTCGCTGGTTGTCATCGCCCTTAAGCTTCAGGAAATCTTCGGTCTGGATTCAGTTAACGACCTGCCGATTGCCTACAATATCGCCTGGTATGAACAAAAAGCCGTTATCGTCCTGCTTGCCTTGTTGTATCTAGGGGTTAAGGACATCCATCTGGGACCGACTTTGCCGGCTTTCCTGTCGCCGAATGTCGCAAAAGTTCTGGTCGAGAATTTTGGAATCGCACCGATTGGAACGGTTGAAGAAGATATCGAACTATTCATGAATGCCTAAAAAAGTCCTTCGGGACTTTTTTTACGTGTATGCATTTGTTTGACGTTTAAGGGATATGGATATATAATCAGTGTATAGGAGGGCGTTATGGAAGCTATTGAAAACATACTGACTCGAACCAGTGTCCGGGAATTCAATGACCAGGCAGTGGAGAGCGAAAAGCTTGAAATGATTATCAAGGCGGCGTTCGGGGCGCCGAGCGCTGTGAACAGACAGCCCTGGCATTTCGTGATTGTCGACCAGCCAGATCTCAGGGCGGACTTGGCCAAGGGCCTGACGTACTGTGAGATGGTTGCCCAAAGTCCGGTGGCCATCATGGTCTGTGGCAACAAGGACAAGTTCTTCCAGGGGGAAGACGACCTTTACTGGATCAGCGACACTTCGGCGGCATGCCAGAATATCCTGTTGGCCGCACACGCCCTGGGGCTTGGAGCGGTCTGGAGTGCGATCTATCCTGAAAAGGAGCGCATCGATGCGGTGCGCCGGATAATGAATCTGCCCGATAACCTGATTCCGCTGAGCCTGATTCCAATTGGGTATCCGGCAAAAGTTGCCCAAGCCAAGGACAAGTACCAACCGGAGTCGGTAAGCCATAATCGTTTCTAAAAAAGAGGAGGGAATTACAATGTTGAAAGAATTCAAAGATTTTGCAATCAAAGGTAACGTGATTGACCTGGCGGTTGCAGTCATCATCGGGGGTGCCTTTTCGGCCATCGTCAAGTCGCTGGTCGATGATATCATCATGCCGACATTCGCGGCCGTGTTCGGGGAACCGAATTTCGTGGGCATTACCCTGGGACCGATCATGATCGGCAATTTCATCCAGGCCATCGTCAATTTCCTGATCATTTCCTTTAGCATCTTCCTGGTCGTGCGCCAGCTCAACAAGTTGAAAAAACCGGAACCTAAAGCCGAACCAAAAGTATCCAATGAAGAGAAGCTGCTAAGTGAAATCCGGGATCTGCTAAAAGAAAGAAAGTAAACTAAAAACCGCTGATTCAGCGGTTTTTAACGTTTTTTATCAATGATTCAAAACCCTTGAAAGGAATTCCTGGCAGCGGTCAGAAGTCGGGTTGTTGAAGATTTCCTCGGGAGCACCTTCTTCAACGATGTAGCCACCGTCCATGAAGATGACCCGGTCGGCCACTTCCTTGGCGAAGGCCATTTCATGGGTCACGATGACCATTGTCATCCCTTCGTCAGCGAGTTCTTTCATGGTTGAAAGAACATCGCCGACCATTTCTGGATCCAGGGCGCTTGTCGGTTCATCGAAAAGCATGATCTGCGGATTCATTTCCAGCGCCCGGGCGATGGCAACCCGCTGTTTTTGTCCTCCGGACAAAGTTGAAGGGAAGGCGTCTTTCTTGTCAAGCAAACCGACCTTGTCAAGCAGGGCTTCGGCTTTTTTGACCGCCTCGTTTTTGCTCATTTTTTTTGTAAGCAAAGGGGCGAGAGTCATGTTTCCAAGCACGGAATAGTTGGGGAACAGGTTGAAATGCTGGAAAACCATCCCGATTTTTTCGCGGAACTTGTCAAGACTGTGGGTTTTCAAGATGTCGTCGCCGAAGATGTTGATCTCGCCGGCCTGGGCTTCCTCGAGGCGGTTCAAACAGCGCAGCAGCGTTGATTTCCCCGAACCGGAAGGACCGATTATGCAGACAACTTCGCCTTCCTGGACATTGAAGGAAACATCTTTCAATACGACATTGTCACCATAAGCTTTTTTTAGATTTTTAACCTCGATGATCATATTTCATTCTCCTTTCAATGAATCTTGCCAATACTGTCAATGCAGTGACCATGATCAGATAGAAGATAACCGCATATGTATAAATGTAGAATGGTTCGAATGTGCTTGATACGATGATCTGTGAGTTCATCATCAATTCGCGGACGGTTATGATCGAAAGGATAGAAGTATCCTTGAGGGTCGAGATGAACTGGTTCATGATCGAAGGAACCATGATCTTTACCGCCTGAGGCAGGATGACATGGGTCATAGTCTGGCGGTAGGGGATACCCAAAGAACGGGCCGCTTCCATCTGACCGAAGTCGACAGCCTGGATTCCCCCTCTGAAAATCTCACACAAAAAGGCAGACGAGTTGATCGCTAGGATAATGATGGCGGCGTTGAAAGCCGGAATGGTGAATCCTAAAAGCGCAGGGATCCCGAAATACAGATACATCGCCAGAACGAATACCGGAATTCCCCGGATCAGTCCGACATAGAAAGTGGCGATGCCAGACAACAACTTGTTTTTGGAAATCGACATCAGACCGAAGACAAGGCCGATGATGACCCCGAAGAAAAGGGCAAGAACGGCGATCGCGATGGTCATTTGCAGCCCGCTTAAAAGCTGGGGCAGGTATTTGATAAACAATGAAATAAATTCATTCATATAAAAACTCCTCCATAATCAAGAAAAAGGCCGGTGGCACTTGTTTCTTTTATTGTACACATTATCTTATTACCGGACCAAAGTCAAGAGGGATCGCGGCATCGGCATAGTTAAAAACAAAACTCACAAATAAATGTGAGTTCGCGGCCATTAAATATATTTTGAAAGAATTTCGTCGTATGTGCCGTTTTCTTTGATGGTTGCCAGCCCATCGTTAAACATATTCAATAAATCTTGGTTTTCACCTTTTTTGACTGCAAATGCGTATGGCACGCCGTCGCCAACTGTTTCCACAGCGACTTTCAATCCGGTTTGGATACCTTCGTTGATCTGGTAAGAAATTACTGGATAGTCTTCAAGAAGGAAATCGTTGTTTCCATTTTGCACTGCCAGGAACATTGATGGAGAATCATCATAGTAAGTAATCGAGAAACCATAAGTGTCTGCAAACTCTTCGGCGAATGTCGCCCCGCGAGTCCCTTTTTTGACTGCGGCCGAAGTTCCGTCCAGGTCATCCAATGATGTGATGGCACTGTTGTCATTTTTGACGATTAAAGCCAATGCTGAATCATAATAGCCGTCAGAAAAGTCAACGGTTGCCTTGCGTTCTTCAGTCACCGAAATTCCGGCAATTGCTCCGTCAAGCTGACCTGAAGACAAGCCAGGGATGATGCCCGAAAAATCCATCGGAGTCAGATTGTATTCGAAACCTTCAGCTTCAGCCACAGCGTCAAGGATTTCGACATCGATTCCCACATAAGTTCCGTCAATTTCCATTGAAAAAGGTGCGTATTTGGCATCACATCCGATTTCATAGACGTCGCCGTCACCCGATGTGCTTGAACCACATGCCGCCAAGCCCACCGCCAATGAACCAGCCAATACAGTTTTCACAAATTTTTTAAACATAAAATTATCCTCCTATATTGTATACAATACAGGAAAAAGGGTTTTGTGTCAAGATGCAAGCGCCTAAATGAAAGCGATGCCATTAGGATCTTGAGCAAGTTTGTGTTATTCGCCTAAAATCAACAGGAATAATTGTGCTTTTTGGATAAAATGGTTTTTTGAGAGTAATGGCGTAAAAAAGGATGACTGCGTTGTCATCCTTTCCGGTCGTTTCTGTTTTGGCACCTTGCACAAAGGCCATAAAATTTTGTTTCATGGTCACTAACCTTGAAACCGTAGTTTTTCGCAAATATCTGTTCGATCGAATCCATTAGGTCTTCCTCGACCTCGATTACCTGATGGCAGTTGGTGCAGATCAGGTGATGATGGCGGTGCTTTTTTTGTACCGGGGCGATCTCGTAACGGACAAAGCCGTCATTGAGGTTCAAAGTTTCGATAATTCCCAGGTCGCAAAGCAACTTGACGTTGCGATACACCGTGGCCAGTCCGATTTCGGGATTGGAATGCCTGACCGCCTGGTGGATCTGTTCGACGGTAAGGTGTTCTTTCCTGTGCTCGATCAGGGCTTCGATTATTATTTTGCGCTGCCGGGTCAGCTTGTAGCCTTTTGCTTTTAGATTATTGTATATGGTGTCAATTGGGATCATAGGATTTACCTTGCTTTCATAGACCAATTATAATCAAGATAAAAGAGAGTGTCAAATCCTAAGCTGATTTGATTGTCATGCCAGGGTCTTGTAGTAGATGTTCATCGACTCGATTGACCCCGAGATCTGGGTGTTGTTTATCAGGGTTCCCCCATATACGTAGCCGGCTTTTTTGAAGGTGGCGTTCATTGGCAGGGAAGCCGCCCGGGCAATCGTGTAGACTGTCTTGAAATCCATTTCCCGAAGTTTCTCTTCCATCGCTTGAAGCAGGTGTCGGGCCAGCTTTTGGCCTCGATGGCGTTCATCAATCGCAAAGTCCGTCATTTCGCAGGCCAGATGATCCTTGCTCGTTTCACAATTCGACACGCCGATTAATTTCTCCTGGAAAAAGACGCCCAGGTAGGTGCAGTTGTCCGCCATTGTTTCGCGAAGATATTCTTCCTCGAAAATCGGGAACGGATAGGTCGCGAATACTCTTTTGAACAGGGCGGCCATTTCCGGAGCATCCTTAAATGTCAACGGACGGATCTGGTACATGTCTGGCAGATTGTCCGGTTTCTCTTCATGCATTCGGTCTGTTTTTTCGAGCACCTGCGCGATGTCTTTTTTGTCATGTTCATACCGTTTGAAGTTGAGATACCTGACCATAAACAAGGCGTCCTGTTGACCCTTGTGGTAGCCTTCGACTCTGCCTTCACAGGCAAATCCGTCCTTTTCCAGTTTGGTGGCCGCATCTTTGCCTGCCTTGATGATGATCTTGGAGTAATTGTGGTATTGCGCAAGGACACTGATGTTTTCAAGCAGCAGTCTGTCGTATTTTTCGAGGTAATCGAGAAGGTAGACCCGGTCTGAGAATTTCCCGAACTGCACGGTAAAGCCGTTGATTTCCTTGATGGTATCGCGCCTATTCACCGGCCTGCTCCATCGGGGTCAGGGTGATCAGGTCATCGGTGTCGCACAGGAGCTTCTCGAGACCGATTGGCTTGTAATTGTCCTTCTGGTCATATTTGAATTGGAGGTTGCAGTCCTTGCAGTTAAGGTCACAATAGTTTGGTTCGTAGTTGTCAGGTTCCTGGTAGGTTGTTATCATGCCTTCGTAATTTCTCAAAACGACCTTGTTTGTGGACCATGACATAAGATAGTTTGGCATGATCGGGATTTTACCTCCCCCACCGGGTGCATCGATGACATAGGTCGGAACGGCAAAACCGCTGGTATGGCCACGCAGGCTTTCCATGATTTCAATCCCTTTGCCCACGCTGGTCCGGAAATGTTCCAGGCCGTAAGAGAGATCGCATTGGTACATGTAGTAAGGGCGGACCCGATGGGCGGTCAGCTTATGAACCAACTTTTTCATGATCTTCGAGCAGTCATTGACATTCGCGAGCAAGACGCTCTGGTTGCCTAGTGGGATGCCCGCTTCTGCAAGCTTGTCAAGGGCAACAATCGCTTCTGGCGATATCTCTTTGGGGTGGTTGAAGTGGGTGTTGATCCACAGGTTCTTGTGTTTTTTCAATATGGCAACCAGACTGTCAGTAATCCTGAAAGGCAGCACGACCGGCGTCCGGGTTCCGATGCGGATCACTTCGACGTGCTCGATTTCGCTGATTTTTTCCAGCAACAATTTTATAGTCTCGTCCTCAAGCAGGAAGGGGTCGCCCCCTGAAAGCAGCACATCGCGGATTTCGGGATGGTTGGCGATGTATTCGATTCCGGCCTGGTAATGTTCGATGGTCGGGTTGAAATCGGTGTCGCCAACCTTCCGTTTCCGGGTGCAGTGACGGCAGTACATGGCGCACACGTTGGAAACATGGAACAGGACCCTATCAGGGTAGCGGTGGGTGATCCCGGTCACCGGGCTGTCACCGTCCTCATTAAGAGGGTCCAAGATGTCGCAGCTCGAGACATCGAGCTCCTTGGGACTGGGGAATGCCTGCTGGAAGACCGGGTCGTTCTGGTAGTCGCCCGCGTCCACCAGGGACAGATAATATGGGGTTATCGACAAAGGAAATGTCGCTATTGTTTTCTCTAGTTGGCCACGCAATTCAGGCTCGAAACGGATTTCGAGGATCTTCTCGACCTGTTCAATCGAGTTGATCCGGTTTTGCAGTTGCCATCTGTAGTCATGCCATTTTTCATTGTTTTTCTTGATATTCATTCATATCCTCCTTGTGTAATTTGTGTTAGACCCTTAAAAATAAAAAAGTACCCCAACTCAAATAGAGTTAGAGTACTTAAACTTCGCTTGCGCTCGAATCATACCACCAAAGTAGTATGGGTCATGATGAATCATCCTAACCAAGTCCCAGTTCTAAAATTCTGATTTTTCACAGCCAATTTCTTTATTATGCGGCAGACTTATCAATACCGATAGTTATACCTGTATCAACTCATAAGCCAAATACTCAAGGTGCTACTTTACCATTAATCATAAAAAGTTTCCGGTGAAACCATACTGAATATAACAAATAAATCCGGCTTTGTCAAATCGGCATCACGACAACCGGGAAATCCCCCTGGACAGCAAAATGTTAGATGCGTCTAATTTTTTTATGGTTTTGGTTGACAGGTTTGGGTGTTTTTTGGTATTATCTATTTGATAATGAATCTCAATTAGACAATCACGCTATACGCGCCAGGAGGAAACACTTATGGAAAATTCATTCAAATTCACCGGCCTGTTCAAAAGACGGCGTCGTCATCATTGCAATCACGGCAGAAAAAATAACTGTGGCCACGGGCGGGGGAATTCATTGATTCATGCGGAATTGAACCAGGAATATACCATTAAGAAGATACGTGCTGACAATGACAAGATCGGGAATTTTCTTTTTTCGCTGGGATGCTTTCCCGGAAGTAAAGTTACTGTTGTTTCAAAAATTGCGAACCAGTATGTTATAGTCATCAAGAATGCCCGTTACAGCATCGACAAAGAGCTGGCCTGGTGTATCGTAGTCGACTAGAATGGTGGGTTATTTTTTTAATTAGTTAATGATAATGATTATCATTTGGATAAGATATTGGAGGAGATAGATATGAAAATAGCATTAGCAGGTAATCCTAACAGCGGCAAGACGACGTTGTTCAATGCGATTACCGGAAAAATCGAGAAGGTCGGAAACTGGGCGGGGGTGACTATTGCCAAAAAAGAGGCATCCCTGAAAAAATCGCTGAACCGGTATTCCCAAGAAATCACGGTGGTCGACTTGCCTGGGGCATATTCGATGTCGCCCTACACATCGGAAGAGAGCATCACCCGGGAGTTCGTGGCGAACGCCAATCCGGATGTCATCGTCAACATTGTCGATGCGACCAATCTTGGGCGCAGTCTGTTTTTCACCACCCAGCTTATCGAGCTGGGAATTCCGGTGGTGATTGCTTTGAACAAATCCGATTTGGCCAAAAAGAGAAAACTGCGAATCGACCAGGAGCTGCTTGCCGGAGAATTGAACTGTCCGGTTGTGGCCATTTCAGCCCAGAACGGACTGGGGCTGGAAGGACTCGTGGACCGGGTCATCCAGGCAGTCGGGGCAAAACAGCTTTCGGCTTTTAGTCAGGGTGAAATTTCCGGAATCGGCGAAGCGAAAATCCGGGATCTCGATGAAAAACGTTATCGATATGTCGATGAAATCGTGGCCAAGGTGGAATTGCGCGATATAAAAGGCGATACGACAAACATCCAGGACAGACTGGATCGTATCCTGGCAAACAAATGGCTGGGCATCCCGATATTCGCCTTGATAATCTGGCTGGTGTTTTCGATTTCACAAACATATGTGGGAACATATCTAGCCGACATTCTGGTGGGCTGGATCGACCGTTTCTACAGCGTTGTCGCCGGGCTGATGGGGGCCAACGTTTCGCCAATCCTGGCAACCTTGCTCCTTGACGGGATCATCGGCGGCCTTGGTGCCGTGGTTGGCTTCCTGCCTTTGATAATGGTGTTGTTTTTCCTTCTTGCGCTTCTCGAGGACAGCGGCTACATGGCCCGGGTTGCGATGATCATGGACCGGTTTTTCAAATGGGTCGGCCTTTCGGGAAAATCGATCATTCCGATGATTGTCGGGACCGGGTGCGCCATTCCGGGAATAATGGCGACCCGGACCATCCAGGATGACCGGCAGCGGCGGACGACCGCAATGTTGACACCATTCATGCCATGTGGGGCCAAGCTGCCTGTGATTGCCCTGTTTGCAGGGGTATTTTTCGAAGACGCATCATGGGTCAGCGCATCGATGTATTTCCTGGGAATCACCATCATCATCCTGAGCGCCCTGATCATCCGCAAGATTACCGGGGATGAAAAAGTCAACGACTATTTCATAATGGAATTGCCCGAGTACCGGATTCCAAGCGTCAAACGGGCGGCGCAATCTATGCTCAACCAGGCCAAAGCCTTCATCGTCAAGGCATCGACGATAATCCTTTTGTGCAACGCGGCAATCCAGGTCATGTCGACTTTCACCTGGCAGTTAGAGGTAGTAAGCCAAGGTAACGAGGCATCGAGCATCCTGGCCAGTGTGGCTGCGCCGTTTGCTCTAATCCTGATTCCCTTGGGATTCGGGGTTTGGCAGCTGGCCGCGGCGGCTATCACGGGCTTCATTGCCAAGGAGAATGTCGTCGGGACCCTGGCGGTTGTCTTTTCAATCACCAACTTCATCAATGTCGATGAACTCGCATTGGTTGGCGGGGCCGGGAATATTGCCGGGGTGATGGGACTGACAAGCGCCTCAGCTCTGGCTTATCTGGCTTTCAATCTTTTCACGCCCCCTTGTTTTGCGGCCATCGGGGCCATGAATGCCGAACTGGGTTCCAAAAAATGGCTCTTTGGGGCAATCGCCTTCCAGCTGGCGATGGGATACGTTGTCGCTTTTGTAATCTATCAGGCAGGCACATTGCTCCAAACCGGTTCGACCGGCCAAGGGTTCCTGTGGGGACTTGTAGCCGTTGGGGCGATCGTTGCCACAATAGCATACCTGATGTTCAAAAGACCGAATGAACCAATTCGTTCAAAATTCCAACAGGGATAGAGGTTATTTTAATGGAGAACTACATCATCCTTGCCGTAATCATAACAGTAATCGGCACAGTGACATTCAAGATCATCAACGACAAGCGCCACAACCGCAGTTGCATCAGCTGCTGTGGCTGTTCATCGAAAAATAAAAGCTCCAAAATATAGAAGCGTGGAGATGTTCGTGAAAAAAGACCCGAAGGTCTTTTTTTCATATCTTGCGACTGTCATAGGCCCAGTGGAGCAGTGCCTGACGTTGCTTTTTCCGGCAATCCAGATCCAGGGCGACACAGTTTTTTTTGATGGCGCCCACATGGCGTCTTATTGCCAGCCACCTTCTGATCTGGCGCCGGTCTTCTTCTGGAAGGCGGCGTCCCATGTAATAGCGGCAGTACCACTGGAACCAGCCTCTGGGATCGTTGGGGTTGATCCACCCCTTATCCTGCCAGTGTTTCAAAGGCAAAGAGGCATCCACCTGGAAAAAGTTCAGGCTGATGTCTTTTTTTCCTGTCGCCAGTTTGGCATTCACAAACCATTGCGCGGGAAACTCATTTTTGCAATCGGTCATGTACTTGCCGCCAAAAACTCCGAGTTCGAGCATCTGTGCCGGTGTGAGTTCCGGCTGGAAATCAGGATGGAAATTCTCGCCAACGGGCTCGGTAAGGTAGTATACATAATTGTGCTGAATCAGATCATTGACGATAACTTTCTTGTTCATGGGGCCTCCGGAAAACCAAAGATACAATGTTTTGAAATTTGTAATCTTATTATAACATACAATCAATATTTGTGTGTTATAATATGTTTAAGAAAAGGCGGGTTCATCACTTGATGTTCAAGTGGACCTTCCAACGATAAAATATAGAGGAGGTTACATATGAAAGTATCGAAAAATATCCGGTTCAGTTCGCTGGGTGCCCTTGTTTGTTTTCTGACGATGGTCCTGGTAAATTTCCTGGCCAATGCCTTGCCCTTGAATGGTTTGACAACCGGGGCAGTATCCGATTCCTACGGCAATCTGTTCGCTCCCACCGGTCTGACCTTTGCCATCTGGGGTGTTATCTATCTGCTTTTGGCCGGTTACACCATCTACCAGCTAAAAGCCGGCCGGGATTACCTGCTTGGCAATCTAATCACCAATCTGAACAACTATTACATCGTTTCATCGATTGCCAACACCATCTGGATATTCGCCTGGCATTACAAGATCATCTGGCTGACCTTGCTCTTGATGGCAGTGCTTTTGATCAGCCTGATCCGGATCGCACTGCTTCTCAAGGATGAGCATTTTGACATGAAGAACAACATCCTGATTCGGATTCCGTTTTTTGTCTATTTTGGGTGGATAACCGTGGCTACGATTGCCAATGTGACAGTATTCCTTGTTTCTTTGGGATACCAGGGTTACCCGTTGGCTCCTGATATGATGACTTCGATTATTCTGGTTGTAGGGGCGGTCATCGGCTTTATCGCGACCTTGGCTTATCGAAGCGTTTTCTATAACCTGGTCCTGGTATGGGCCTATATCGGTATACTCATCAGGCATCTTGGCAGTTCGGGATTTGCGGGCCAATATCCGATTGTCCTGGGAAGTCTGGCGCTGTCTTTTGTCATTATTCTTGTTGCGCTGGCCTTAGCTTTTCGGGATATGGCTTCTAGAAAATCATCGAGATATCAGTGAAGGCAAGATTCCTGGTAGCGGCTTTGCAGGACGATGATGCCAATTACCGGAGGCTGCTTGAAGCAGCCAATGATTCATATGATATCAAGTATTTCAATGACGTCGACGAGCTAAGACAAATCATGAAAAGCGACAATAAGGACAGACAAATCAAGGCAATCTTTTTGCCCCGGCCCTGGCAAGATCGAGATGATGGGTGCCGTGAATCATTTCTTGTCTACATCATCGCCAAAGACCGGTCAATTGACTTTATCAATGCAGGGATTATGGCGCTTGAACGATTTGACAAGGTGACCAGTTTCCAGGATTTGACCTCATTTCAACAGGACAACAAATATCTTCTGATGCTGTTCAATCAGGCAAACCAGAAAAAGCTGGGCCGGCTGAGTGCCACCAATGATGGCGAACTGGCAAACAAGCTGCTTTTGTACCGGACCATATTGGTTAAAAGCCTGTCGGCCATCCCTTCTGGAGGCCAAGCCAACAACGTCTTGCTTCACATCTTCGGCTATTTCAAGAACAGTCTGAACCGGGCGCAAAAGCATGATTTTCTGGATATTCTAGACAAGTACCATGCCGGAGCTGTACCATTGAATGTCCCTATGGGGCTGTTGTATGGATTCGCCATTGCTTTTAATCATGATTATCTGGTAAAACAGACGATTTTCGAATACTTCAGGTAATTTTTCAGGAAAGGGACCTATGTTAAGCAATCTGTTCAAGGCAATCATATACATACTGCTTATGCCATTCATCGTGATTGTGTTGCTGGTACGTGAAAAGAAGTGAAAAGCCCCGGAAACCCGGGGCTTTTCACTAATCTATTGATGTTGTCAGGTAATTATAAAGTTCGTCTTGAACCGCTGTATCCAACCGGTAAGTTATCTCAACGGCCTTGTTTTGGGTGTTCTTCATCAAAACCTCTTCAAATTCACCCGTAGGTTCAATCTTCCCTAGAAAATAGAAGTCCTTGCTTTGGCTGTCATTCTTGTTTTTTCTGACGAATAACAGGATCATGGTGTTGTTTGATGCGGAATTCTTGATTCTTTGAATGTCCGGAGAGTTAATGCTGCGGTTGTTTTTGGAAAGAGCCTTCAGCGTCTTGGGGTTTAAAAACCGGTCCTCATACCTGATGGTTTCACTGATTGTCTCATCTTTTGAATAATTGATGAATACCGGAAAGGTGTTTGTCTTCTGGTCATATTTGTAGCCACCGATATTGGTCGCGACTACATTTGTGTCCCAATCAAGCAGACGGCATACATCTTCGTAGCTGTATTTTTGATACAGCTTAAAATCGGTGTTCAGGTATTTGTTGCCGTATTTTTCATCGGCCAACGCCAGGGCGTATTCGACCACCTGGTCAAGGTGGTTGGCGAATGCGGGAGTGGCCAGTGCTTTTTCAAAGCTTTTACTGATATCAGGCCGTCCGTCAATCAACTCGAGAAACACCGCGTGCTCGAATGTCTTGATGGAATTTGAGCTGACACAAAAATCGTTGGTAAGGACCTTGAAGGCATTTTTAGTCAACAGATTTTTTATAGCGGGGGCATCGTCATCGTTGCGACCGTACCTTGCAATAAGATTTTTCAATATGAGCAACTCGCTTTTCCGCTTACCGTTGGCCAGTTTGCTGCACACAAATTCCAGCATGTTCTCCTGGATCAAATCGAATCTAACCTGATAGTCTTCGTCGATTCTTACAAGGAAGTTGTGGTAACTTTTGCACTTGTCGAAGATGTTCTGGATGTCGATTGCATCGTAGTGGAGAAAATCCACGATATCCGGAATCCGGCCCAGCTTGTTTTTAAGGTCGAAATACTCCCTTTTCAACAGGGACAGGCTGTTGAATGAGGCCTGGTCGATTGCCTTGAAAATCCTCTTTCTGGAAATCTCATCAAATGAGACGCTCGAACAGCCGGGAATGAAGGCTTTCGAGGTGATAATGGTTTTTCTTAGAATATCCTTGTTGTAGCTGCGGTCGCCCGAAAGGGCCAAAGGAATCATGTAGTTGTTCTGGTAGTTGGCGATAAAATCGAGGACCACGACATATTCCTTGTCATCGACCTTGCGCAAACCGCGGCCCAGCTGCTGGACAAAGACGATTGCCGATTGGGTCGGCCTGAGCATCACAATCTGGTTGACTTTGGGAATGTCAATCCCCTCGTTGAAGATATCGACGCTGAATATGTAATCCAGGCAGTTGTCGCATTCTTCGAGTTCAAGCCGGCTGATGGCTTCTTCCCGTTCCTTTTCGCTGCTCGAACCGCTCAAGGCGACGCAACGATAACCGCGCTCGTTGAACAGGCGACACAGTTCCCGGGCTTCCTCATTGCGGCTGACAAATACCAGCCCCCGGACCTTTGTTCCAAAAAAACCATAAAGTCCGATGTTTTTGATTATATGGTCGAGACGATCGGGCGATGTCAGCAGGTTGAACTGCGATACCTCGTCGAAAGTATGGCCGTCAACGGTAAGGTCGGTTATTCCAAAATAATGGAAGGGACAGATCAGATCATACTCCAATGCCTGTTTCAGCCTGATTTCATAGGCGACATTGTGGTCGAACAATTCGTAGATGTCGAAACCGTCATTACGCTCGGGAGTGGCACTCATCCCAAGAAGGAATTGGGGTCTAAAATAACCAAGCAAGCCCTGGTATGACCCGGCGCCGGCCCGGTGAACCTCGTCAATGATGATGTAATCGAAGTGGTCGGGGGCGAACCTTTTGTAGAATTCGGGCTTGGAGATGGTCTGGATGGTCGCAAACAGATATGGGCAATCATCCTTTTGCGAACCGGAGAAAATCCCCATTCGCT
Source organism: Erysipelotrichaceae bacterium (assembly GCA_028698185.1). Classification (GTDB taxonomy): domain Bacteria; phylum Bacillota_I; class Bacilli_A; order Erysipelotrichales; family Coprobacillaceae; genus JAQVDW01. The sequence goes on from JAQVDW010000012.1 coordinate 22,871, forward strand.
TTTCTGGCATCACGTTGCCAAAAGATTCTCGGGCGGTTCGGGCGATATTCTCGCGATGGACCACAAACAGGATCCGGTCAGCCATGGCCGCTTTTACGTCAAAGGCGCTCAGGTATGTTTTACCGGTCCCGGTTGCTGATATCAAAAGGGCTTTTTTTTGACCTTTGCGCCGCAGTGTCACAAGTGATTCGAGTGCCTGTTGCTGCATTGCATTTGGTCTGATTGACCGCTTTGTCAATTTCACTTTGGGTTTGACTGGTGCCTGGTAGCTTGCCTTGTAGTCATTGAGCCATAATTCATCGAGTGGGACACTGTTTTGCCATTGGCGTTCAAACTGGCTGGTTATGTCCTGGATGATATCGCTGTCGTGGTAGTTGGAAAATGATATGTTCCACTCCTGGTTTGTCTTCAGGGCACTTTGGGTCAGGTTTGAGGAACCGACGATGCAGCTTACTTTCTCAACACCATAAAAAAGGTATCCCTTGGGATGGAATCCGGCATCCTGGAATATCCGGACCTCGATGTTCGGGAATTTGAGCAGTTCCCCGAACGCCTCGGGCGAATTGAAGCCAAGATAGGTTGAGGTCACCAGCCGGCCCTTGATGTTCTTACCTGCCAGGTCAAGCAGATTTTGCTTGATCAAAGAAATTCCGGATTGGTTGATAAAGGCGACGGAAAAATCGAAAGTGTGACAGCTTTTAAGCTGATTGTCGATATTGTCAAGAACGACCTGACCGTTTAGGTAGTCGTTTGTCACCAGTTCAATATTTGCATCCATATTCCTTGATCCTTTCAATTATCTGCACGTCAGCAGGTACCCAGTCGATGTCTTTTTGATCCGGTTCAATCCATCTTATCTGGCTGTGGGCCTCCAATTGGAAGTCGTCGGTGGCCAGGGAGCACCAGTAACAATCCATATCCAGATAGAATCTAGGATAGCTGTAAGTGGCTTTCATGAAAAAGTCCAAAACTGTGATTTCGACGTTGAGCTCCTCGGATATTTCCCTTTTCAATGCGGCGATCCCATCCTCGCCGTCTTCGATTTTTCCTCCGGGAAATTCCCAGAGACCCTGAAATTCGCCATAACTTCGCCTGGCAATCAGTATCTTTCCTTGATGCTTGATGATTGCGGCAACAACCCTTATTGTTTTCATAATCCACCTCTAGAAGCATTGTAGCAGATATCAAAACGTTGCACCAGATCAAAGGGGTACATTCGATTAAAAAGTATCACTTAAGGTTACAATTGGCAGTCAGTTATTCTTTTAAAAAATCACAATTTGAAATAATCGCCAATTTTAAAAATAGTGTGGTACTTTAGATGATGAGGTGATTATATGGAATTACACGGATTGTTGCTGGGAGTCATTGAAAAAGAGGATCCCGGGAGTACGGATTATATAATAGCGGATTATATTTTGCACAATGTCTATGAGCTGGGAAAATGTTCGAGCCTGGAACTGGCCCAGGGGTGCAATGTTTCAAAATCATCGATCAGCCGGTTCTGCCGGAATATCGGGCTCGAGGATTTTTTCACGCTGAAGGTGCTGATCTCAACCTACCAGCCCTACAAGAGGGTCAACCAGAAATACACGTTCGAATCGAAAAGTGAAAATAAGGTGATCGATTTTATCGATGAGTCCCTGGCCCATCTAGAAAAATTCAAAAACGAATTCAATCAGGAGGAACTAGTGGAACTTGTAAAGGATATCCATGAACATGACAGCGTGATATTCATGGGGCTGTACCAAGCTTCATGCATATCCAACTCGCTCCAAAAGGATCTGCTTAGCTTCAACAAAGTTGTTGCCAATGTCGGTGACATCTTCAAGCAGCGCTCGATCATTGAAAGGGCGACAAGCGATGATTTGATTGTCGTCTTCTCGGCGACCGCGTCGTTTTTCGACAGTGTCCTGCTCCGCAAGAATGTCATGAACAGGAAAAACCTGCCCAAGATATACGTGATCACTGTCAATGATTCGCTTGAGGAAAAATTCGTCCACAAGTACATCAGGCTATCGGACAGCTACAATTTCGCTTCATGCATGCTGCTAAATTTCTATTCGACTGCGATCGCCATCGAGTATAAAACCAAATATTTTGTTTCATGATGTGAAACATTGAACCTAATGATTAAATACCAAAATGTAAACGGATACATTTTGGTATTATTTTTTTAGGAGGGCGGATATAATGAGATTTCCTGAAGATTTATTATGGGGCAGTGCCAGTGCCGATTTCCAGTATGAAGGAGGCTTCAATGAAGGGGACCGAGGGCTTCTTACCTGCGATTTCGTCACCGACGGGTCGCTAAGACAGCCCCGGCAGATGACATACAAGACCAAGAATGGGACAAAGGGCGCCATGGCGATGCGCGGTTCGATTCCGGAGGATGCGGTCGGCTATCTTGATCCGGAACGCTATTATCCATCACGCCAGGCGGTTGATTTCTATCACCGCTTTAAAGAGGATATCGAGCTTCTGGCCAAGATGGGGTCGACCACGATGCGTTTTTCGATCTGCTGGAGCCGGATATTCCCGACCGGTAAGGAACCTGTTGCCAACCAGGAGGGAATTGATTTTTATCAGGCGGTGATTGACGAGTGCCTCAAATGGGGCATCGAGCCATTGGTCACCATCTGCCATGATGAGATTCCGTTGGTCCTCGCGGACAAATACAACGGCTGGTCAAGCCGGAAAGTGATCGATTGCTACTTGCGACTTTGTAAGGTCCTGTTTGAAAATTACGGGGATAAGGTAAAGTACTGGCTGACATTCAACGAGGTCAACGCACTTTCAGGTTACTCGCATCTGGGAGTGCGCAGTGTCGACGACCAGACTACTCTCCAGGCAATCCACCATATCTTTGTCGCCAGTGCCAAGGCCAAAATCATGGCAAAAGAAATGATTCCCGAATCCCAGTTTGGGGCGATGTACGCATCTTCGCCATCATATCCGGCAACTTGCAAGCCTGAAGACGTGATGGCCTGGGTTGAGCAAAGAAGGAACCTCTTCTACTTCGCCGATGTCATGGTCCGGGGCTATTATCCGGCCTATGCCAAGTCGTTTCTGGAAGGAAGAAATGTGGTTCTCAACATCGAACCTGACGATATCGAGATCCTGAAGGAAGGTTGCCTTGATTTTTATGCCTTCAGCTGCTACCGGTCTTCGATCGTGTCGACTCAGACGAATCTGGGCCATTACGGAATGAGCTTTGATCCCAATCCGTATGTCAAGCAGTCGAACTGGGGCTGGGGAATCGATCCGATAAGCATCCGGTTCGTCTTGAACGAAGTCTATGAACGCTACCAGAAACCGCTGTTTATCGTTGAAAACGGGCTGGGGGAAATCGACGAGATTGACGAAAACAACTTTGTTGACGATCAGTATCGCATCGAATATCTCAACGACCATTTCAAGGAAATCAAAAAAGCGGTCGAAATCGACGGCATCCCGGTTATCGGCTATACGATGTGGGGCGGAATCGATCTGGTGTCGCTTAGTACCGGAGAGATGAAAAAGCGCTACGGTTTTGTCTATGTCGACATGGATGACTTGGGCAACGGCAGCAAAAATCGGTATTTGAAAGCATCCTACTACTGGATGCGGGAATTTTTGAAATCAAACGGAAAAAATCTAGTTTAAGGAGAGAGCAACAATGGACAAATTTGCGGACAGATTGGGCTATATCGCCCAAAAGTTGACATCTAATATTTACATCAGTACTATCAAGGACTCATTTATCCAGACGATTCCTTTCACCATTTTGGGTTCCATCGGGGTCTTGTTGGGGTCGGTGGTGTTTTCAACCAACGGTCTAGGTGGAATCAAAGGTTTCGAGTCGGTTCTTGCAGTCGCGCCGCTGTTCACCAAATTGAATTATGCGACCATGAATATCCTAGCCTTGATCATCGCCTTTAGCATCGGGCGCAACCTGGCCAAACATCACAACCGCGAGGGGACCTATGAAGGTCTGCTTTCCCTGGTGAGTTTCATCCTTGTTTCACCTACAACTGTGACTGCGGTATTCGGTGAAGAAACCCAAGTTGTGGCGAACGTCCTTTCGACCAACGTGACTTCTTCAAAGGGTCTCTTCGTGGCGATGATCGTCGGGATGCTTTCGGTATCGTTCTTCTGTCGTTTGACCAAGGTGGAAAAACTGAGAATCAAACTTCCTGACGCCGTTCCGCCTAACGTGGCCAAGACATTCTCCGATCTGATTCCAACCATCATTGTCGGATTGGTCATCACCACAGTTGCCTTCGTTTTCGAATTGCTTGTAAAACAGAATATCTCGGAATTCATTTTCAATATCCTTCAACGTCCGGTTACTATCGCTTTCGAGCATCCTTTAGGGATCATCTTCGCGGCTTTCTTCTCTGGCCTGTTGTGGATCTGCGGTCTCCATGGGGCTTCGATTGTCGGGGGGATCATCACTCCAATCATGCTCGCTTCATTGCAGACAAACATGGACCTTGTTGCCAACGGAGCTCAGGCTACCGAAATCATGGCCAAACCTTTCTGGAACCTGTTCGCCACTCAAGGCGGTTCCGGCTGCACCATTTCCTTATTGATCGCCATCTTCCTGATTTCCAAACGCGATGACGATAGGGCTATCGCCAAACTTGCTGTGGCGCCGGGGTTCTTTGGAATAAATGAACCGGTCATCTTCGGGTTGCCGATCGTCATGAACCCGGTCCTGGCGATTCCGTTCATTATTGTGCCGATTGTCAGCTGCGGTATCGGATATGCGGCAATGTATTTTGGATTCGCCGGATTGATCATCTCCGATGTCCCTTGGTGTCTGCCACCGGTCGTCAATGGTTTCATCGCCACTGGCGGAAACATCGGAATGGTACTGACCCAGATCGCCTGCATCGTCGTGGGGACAGTCATCTGGATGCCGTTTGTCAAGATTAGAAATACAGAAGCGGCCAACGCTAACAAAACCCTAGGGGACGTGGCTGTGGAAAACTAAAAATAGTGCTCATCTGAGCACTGTTTTTTTAATGGCAACCGCAACCGCTGTCGCCACATCCGCATTCATGATTATCTTCATCGCCGCAGCCACATTCGTGACCTTCATCACCGTGGCAACCGCCACCGCAACAAGAGTGTGGAGCCTGAAGTTCGAATCCTTGTTCGCCGGCATCAAGAACGTATCCTTCCAACAATGCCAACACTTCGTCTTCAATCGCAACTGCGACGTCGTTGAGGTTGACTGTGTTAAGGTCTGCAGTGGCGTTTACAAAGGCGAACTGCACCTGGTTTCCTTCCAGGATAACTTGCAAAGTGTCAAAGTTTTGTCCAACCAATGCCTGGTTCAATAAATCTCTGGCTGTATCTGTTATTTTCATATTTTTCTCCTTGAGTCATTTTTTATAAGTATAGCATAAATGCCCTGACAAATGAAATTAATTTGGCTTATTAAATTCAATGACGAGGTCGCCCGGGAAGATTCCTGGCTGTGGGGCCGGCGGAAATTTTACGGTGCGCCGGATTGTTGTCATTGGTCATTGATTATGGTAAAATATGTGAACCGCCAAGCAGGCGATTTATATAAGGAGAGAGATAGATGATTAAGATGAATGGGAGGATATGGCTGTCCGTTGTTCTGGCTGGCCTGATGTTGTCGGGCTGTAAGAACAAGTCGGGGGATAAAGTTTATGGGGACCTGGCCAGAGATGGGGTGGAGATATCTATGCCTCAAGGGGCCTTGGAAGACAACGATAGCCTGACCATTGTAAAAAGCGATCAGGCCCAGCCCATCAAGGAAGGTGAGGCAATGTTGCTAGGCGACATCTATGACATGGACATCGCCGTCGCTGATGGGATCAAGAGGTTCTATGAACCGCTGACATTGAAATTTGAGATCAAGCAGGAAAAATGGGATAAGTTGGAAAACCCCCAGGATCTTGCGATAGCCTACTATGATGGCAGCGCGTGGGAATACCTGATTCCCGATGAAATCGACCCCGAAAACAAGACAGTGACTTTCACCACCTACCATTGCAGCTTTCTAAGTCCGGTGGAACCAACCGAGGAACAGATCATTGATCAGGAGTCTTACAACCAGGCATTGGCCCAGTACAATCTGATGAACAACTCCCAGTTGAAAAAGACGACCGAATCGCTGGTAAAAAGCGTGATGGGGGAAAAAGTAGACAAGTCGTTGCTCCAGGATATAGTCGAGGGAATGATGAACCAGAACGACTTCACGCAACTGCTCAAAGCCGGAGCCAACGGCAACTCAAAAGAGTTCCAGAATCAGTTTGTGGCGACGTACACCCAGGTTACTGCCAACACCCTGTGGGCATATTCGGCCAACCTGGCCGGCGATCTTGGTGATCTGGGAGCCAATCTGGGACTGGCGGGAGCCTTTGGCACAAGTGCGGCGATGATTGGCGAAGGCAATTACGAGGACGCGGCCAAGGAGCTGGCCCGGGGGATCATTGAGACCCATCCGGTTGGCAAGCTAATGGTCAATGCGGTCAATGTCACCCAAAGACAGATCGACCGCTGGAAAAGCGAGGAGATTGAAGCTGCTTACCAGATATATCTAAACGGCAAGGAACCGACCATTCCGTTTTGGGGTTATGGCTCGATCGAAGCCGGGGATTTCGATGAAATCTGGAACCAGATGCGGGGCGTCGGACGGCAAATCATAATCGATGCCACTGCCGATTTCAGGGAACTCAATGGCCGTGAACCGACGGAGACGGAACAAAACCAGATTGAAAAAGATGCCAAGAACACCCTGCGGGATGAGTTCGAACAGCGCCACCTCAAGGAATCAATCATCAAGGATGCCCAGAAAAAGAACCAGGAAATGATTGCGATAATGAAGGACCTCAATCTGCTTACCAAGGACCGTTATGGCTACGATCCGGACCAGATGACCTACCGCCAGAGAGTGGAGCAGCTGTTGAATGCCCGTAACAGGATCTTGCAGGACACCAGGAAAAAGATCTCATTTGTCGGCTGGGACGAAGGTGAGTGGATCGATGCCTACACCGTGACCGAACTCGTTTCGATATTGGTTCGCGATGGGCAGGAAGCCTACGAGCAGGCCCTGGTGGAAAAAGGTCTGGTTGAAACATTCGACCTGGCCCGAGCGGCCGGTGACTACCAGGCCACTTTGACTTTCGCGAACAACAATGTCACAAGTACAAAAAATGAAAGCGAGACAGCCAAGCAGGGGGACATGTCCCGTAAGTCAAGCAGGACAATGACCCGCTCAAGCGATTTCGCCAACGTTCCGGTCAATGTCCATCTTGGACTTGACGGGATGCTTAAGATATCCTATGACCTGACGATGAACGGAAATTATACAATCAATAACGATTATGAATATTCTAATGGCGAAAGCTACAGCAGCGTCTATCAGGAAGTCTACAGTTATACTTTCAAGGAATCATTCACGAATATCAAGATTAACACCGGAATCAATGCGACCACCAATCTGAACCGGATCATTGGCGATCGGTACACTACCGGCCAACAAAAAATAACTGAAGAATCGGGGGTTGTCAGGGATTTGGTCCATGACAGCGGTCCGGTCAGCTGTTATATCGAAAAACTGACGACAAGAGTGGTCAACAGGAAACTTGTCATAAATGCGCAGTTCGATTTCAACCAGTATGTCGACGGAGTCGTCTATTTCGACAGTGCGATTCCAGCCAGCCTCACTTTGGAAATCACCAGCCCGGAAGGGGACTCTTAAAAAAACCAATTGATTTTCTTTTATTGATGAAAATTGGCATAATAGCCAAAACAATGGTGAAATGAAAAAAAATGATGAAAAGGGCGTGAAAAATTGGTATCATTATAGTATGAAGAAGGTGGGAACAACTATGGTAAAAAGAATTGGAATTTTAACAAGCGGTGGTGACTGCGCCGGTCTGAATGCGACCATGCGCGGGGTTGTCCTGGCGGCTGACCAGCTTATGGACTGTGAATTCTATGGGATCCAGAACGGTTTTGAAGGTCTGATGCACGGCGAGATTGCTAAGATGGAGGTCAGCGATTTCGCGGATATCCTGGAGCTTGGGGGAACGATTCTCCACTCGCACCGGACTCCTTTTAAAAGAATGCGCATAATCGAAGACGGTTTTGACAAAGTAAAGGCGATGATCGACAACTATCAAAAGTTCGAACTGGATTGTCTTGTCTGCCTTGGCGGGGCCGGAACGCACAAAAATGCGAACATGTTGAAGGGTGAGGGTCTCAACGTCATTGCATTGCCTAAGACAATCGACAATGACATCTTCGGGACCGAACTTTCGTTTGGGTTCTCGACAGCCGTTGAGATCGCGACTGATGTGATCGACCGGGTCGTTACGACTGCCCGTTCGCATGATAGGGTAATGGTCGTTGAGATAATGGGGAACAAGACCGGGTGGCTGGCTTTGAATTCCGCAATCGCCACCAAGGCCGATATGGTTTTGATCCCGGAGATCCCTTATGATGAAGAAAAGATTGTCAAATCGATCAGGGAGATCAAGGATGGCGGCAAAAGATATGCCATTGTGGTGGTTGCCGAAGGAGCCAAGTCAATCGATGAGGCGGCAATGTCCAAAAAGGACTACCTGAAGTTATGGGAGACTTATCCGGAAAAAGACGTCGGGGCGCGGATTGTCAACCTGATCACAAAATCGACCGGCCTGGAAGGGCGTCTGGTCAAACCGGGCCATCAGCTTCGGGGCGGGACTCCCAATTGCGCCGACCGGGTCCTGTCCACCAAAATCGGGGTGTTTGCTGCCCAGCTGATCAAGGATGAAAAATTCGGCAAAGCGGTATCGATCAGGAAAAACAAGTGCATCGCTTCACCGTTGGAAGATATTGCCGGTAAAACGAAAAAAATCCCCGTTGACGGGGAATTGGTTGCCACAGCACGCCTGACGGGAATCAAATTTGGTGATTAAGGAGATTTTCAGAAATCTCCTTTTTGCACGTCCAAACCGATCTGGCGTGGCTTGACCGCGGTCGAAAAGACGATCTGGGTCATAGTATCGCCAAAACGCTGCAGCTGGCCGATGAAAAGGTCGAGATCCTTGGTCGACTTGAAGGCGACCTTGATGATCATCGCGTAGTCGCCCGTGACACAACAGCACTCCAATACATTGGGGATCTTCTCGATATAGTCGTAGAATTCCGGTTTCTTTACAGGTTTCATTTCCAAGTGGATATAGGCTTTGATCGGGTAGCCGACAGTCTCGAGATCCAGATGGGCCTGGATGTCGCGGATATATCCCTTGTCTTTGAGCTTCTCGATCCTCGTGGAAACAGCAGGCGATGAAAGGCAGACTTCCTTGGAAAGGTTCTTTAAAGAAATCCGGCCGCGCTTCGCCAGAATCGACAGTATTTTTTTATCTAATTCGTCCATATTATCACCTCTTGAAATGTATTATAGCTAAAAAATTATTAAAATGATAGTTTTTTCTTATTGAAATGGAGTTTTTTTTAAAAATTATCGCAGATAAATTCTTAAATAATAAAAGCCGGTGATGATTTAAACATCTTTATTTCCGAAATTAACTTGATATCTTAAATGTCCGTATCAGTTGTGTTAAAGTCGCTCTAGAATCAGGAGGGTGAAATCATGGAAAGATTCGAAACAAATGAAATGGAAAAGACTAGAAAATACTATGGGGACCAGACGAAAATGGCCCAGGCCAACTTCAATATCTCGAAGCGGATCAATGAAGGCGAAATGATCAGATCGCTCGCGAAGATCAAGCAGGCCTGCGCCATGGCCAATCTCCACGCGGGGACATTGACCACAAGCAAGGCGAATGCCATAGTCTATGCTTGTGATGCGATCATCAGGGGCCATTACCATGACCAGTTTGTGGTTGATCCGATCCAGGGTGGGGCGGGGACTTCGGCGAACATGAATGCCAATGAGGTGATCGCCAATATTGCCCAGGAATACCTCGACAGACAGAAAGTAAGTCAGCGGGTCCATCCCAACGACGATGTGAACCTGGCCCAGTCAACCAATGATGTCTATCCCAGCGCCGGGAAACTGACAATCATGGTGTTGATGGAGGGTCTGGTTGAACAGCTGCGCCTGCTCGAAGATGATCTGGGAGTAAAAAAGGAGGAGTTCAGGGATGTCTACAAGGTCGGACGGACCCAGCTGCAGGATGCCGTGGTGATGAGCCTGGGCCAAAGCTTCCAGGCCTACCGGACCATGATCAGCCGTGATATCCGCCGCATCAACCAGGCGACCGGAGCAATGAAGACGCTCAATCTTGGAGCGACCGCAATCGGCTCGTCAATCAACACCAGCCCGGAATACCTAAAGAGTGTTGTCGGTTTCCTGTCGATGGTGACCGGCTTCGAATTGATCCAGGCCGACGATCTGTTCGATGCCACTTCCAATATCGATAGCTTTGGCGATGTCTCTTCAAGTCTGAAAAACCTGGCGGTCAACCTCAACAAGATGGCCAACGACCTGCGCCTGCTTGCCAGCGGGCCACGCACCGGGTTTAATGAAATCACCCTGCCTTACAAACAGAACGGCTCTTCGATCATGCCCGGGAAAGTCAATCCGGTCATACTTGAGGTGGTCAACCAGGTCGCCTTTCTGGTCATGGGCAACGACCTTACGGTTTCGCTGGCTTGCCAGAATGGCCAGCTTGAGCTCAACGCCTTCGAACCGGTCGCCTTCTCGTGTCTTTTCGAGTCGATCACGACCCTGACCCAGGCCATCAGGACCTTGCGGGTCAATTGCATCCAGGGCATCAAGGCGAACAGGAAGGCCTGCTTGGCCTATCTAGACAACAGCATCTGGCAGGTTACGCCCCTGGCCCAGGGTATCGGTTATGACCTAGCGGCTTCTCTGGCCAAAGAGGCGCTCCATGAGGATGAACAAGTGAAAAAACTGGCGCTTAATAAAGGTCTGCTTTCATCTGATGAGTATGATGCGCTGATTGATTACCAAAGACTTTCGGGTATGCGCTAGCTGCCTGTTTGATTCCAAGGAACATATGATGTGAAAAATGGTTACACTTTTCAATGATTAATGCTAGAATGGAGTAAAGAAATACATTCAGCTTATTTTAGCTGGGAAAAGAGGTTTGCCATGAATCGGAATTTTGATCGCATCTTTTGGGGCTGGTTGCTTGTTTTAGGTGGGGTGCTGGTGTTATTGAGCCGCTACACCGGATTTGAGGACCTCAACCTGTTCTGGCTTGTTTTAAGTGTGTTCCTGGTGGCCGCCCTGTTCAAGAGCCTTTTTGTCCTTGATTTCACCGGGATATTGTTTCCGCTGGCCTTCCTAGTAATCATATATGACGATTATTTGAATCTTACAGCCATCACTCCCTGGCCGGTGCTTTTGGCGGCACTGTTGGGAAGCATCGGATTGAACATGATTTTCCCGAAATCGAAGATCCGGCAGAAATTCGGGCAGTCCCAAGATTGGTCGCAACCGGACCATGCCAGCGAAATATATCTAAAAGCTTCCTTCAATTCCAGCGTCAAGACAATAAGCGCTCCGGACTTCCAAGGGGCGCAGATCGAATGCAGTTTCGCTTCGTTGAAAATCCATTTTGACCAGGCCAGGATCCAGACCAGCCCGGCTGTGATCGAAGTCGACGTGTCATTTGGCGGGGTCGAACTATACCTGCCCAAAGCATGGCATGTTATCGACAAGACGGTCTGCACCTTCGGGGCGGTCGAACAGAAGAATCGCAGCGATTCGACCTATCCCGAAGTTGTTCTTGAAGGCCGCGTGTCATTTGGTGGAATCGAGATAATCTATGTCTAGGAGGATTGGAAAATGGTGAAAAAAACGGCAAATGAAAAGCTCAATGACAGCAGGGATATGCCTAAAATCGCAATCCTGGAAGATCCAAAGGCAATCGGGCGCTATGGTGGCAACCGGCTTTTGATTGCCCCGCCACTTGATTACGATGAGTTGATGAAACAGGTGCCACAGGGCCTTCTTACAACAAGCGACCGGATCCGGGATCATCTTGCCCGCAGATACAAGGCGGATGCGACTTGCCCATTGACCGCTGGGATATTCATCAATATCGTCGCCCAGGCGTCATTCGAACGCGACGGCTTGGTGACTCCGTATTGGCGTACATTGAAAAAAGACGGAGAGATCAACGAAAAATTCCCTGGCGGGCTAGAGGAACAACGGCTTCAACTCGAGGGCGAAGGTCATAGAATTGTCAAAAAGGGATCTCGGTACTTTGTGGCGGATTACCAGAACCATCTTTTCGATTTCAAGGACTGACAAGAACATCGATTGGTGGTTCGTCAAATATGGTTGGTAAAAAAAAACACGGTAATGGCCGTGTTTTTTTGCGGTCAGAAGCATGAAAGGCTATGCGTGAAAAATCACGGCCACTGGAACAAATTATAATGATGGCGTCATGATTCCTGAATCGCTCCATAACCTTGTCACGGGTGGTGGAAGCGGTTATTATATGCATGTAAACTTTTTGAAAAGGAGAGAAATTTGATGATGGAAAAGATTCAAAGATTTGGTGGGGCAATGTTTACGCCAGTGCTGTTGTTCGCTTTTGCGGGTATAATCATCGGCATTGGAACCTTATTCACGACCCCGGCAATCGTCGGTCACCTGGCCGACCAAACGGGTTTATGGTTTCAGATTTGGAATGTGGTTTTATCTGGGGGCTGGACGGTATTCAACCAGCTGCCGCTATTGTTTGTGGTAGGTCTGCCAATCGGCTTGGCCAAGAAGCAACAGGGCCGGGCTTGCATGGAAGCGTTGGTGCTGTATCTTACTTTCCAATATTTTTTAAGCACAATCCTGAGCCAATGGGGAATGGCTTTTGGGGTTGACTTCAGCCTCGATGTCGGAGGAATCAGCGGGCTGACGACCATCGCAAGCATCAAAACGCTCGACATGGGGATGGTCGGAGCCTTGTTGATTTCCGGGATTGTCATCTTCTTGCATAACCGTTTCTTCGAAGTGGAATTGCCTGAATGGCTCGGAACCTTCTCCGGTTCGACATTCATCGTGATGATCGGGTTCTTCGCACTGATTCCGGTTGCATTCCTGTCAGCCTGGCTGTGGCCAATGGTGCAGATGGGAATGCGCTCGTTCCAGCTGCTTATCGCAAATGCCGGAATCATCGGTGTCTGGGTCTTCGTCTTTATGGAAAGGATTTTGATTCCTTTCGGTCTGCATCACTTGTTGTATTTCCCGTTTTTCTATGATTCGGTTGTCGTTACCGGGGGCATCTATTCCACTTGGGCGAACAATCTGCCGGCTTTGGCTGGAAGCAGTGCTCCTTTAAAAGCGCTGGCTCCTTATGCCTGGCCGACTCTGACCGGCCTTTCTAAGGTGTTTGGATGTCCGGGAATAGCTCTTGCTTTCTATGTGACCGCCAAACAAAGCAAGAAAAAGGAAATCGCCGGTCTGCTTATACCGATCACCCTGACTGCGATCGTGGCGGGGATCACCGAACCGATCGAATTCACCTTCCTGTTTGTCGCTCCGATGCTTTTTGTGGTGCATGCCATCCTGGCAGCGACTTTGGCGATGGTTGCCAATGCGTTGGGTGTTGTCGGTGTCCTCTCGGGTGGTTTGATTGAGATGTCAGCCTTGAACTTCATCCCTTTGATGAAAAGCCACTGGCCGACTTATCTTACATTGCTTCTGGTCGGACTTGTATTCACGGGAATCTATTTTGTGGTGTTCAGGACCCTTATCTTGAAGCTGGATCTGGCCACACCTGGCCGTGAGGCGGATGAACAGGATATCAGGTTCAACACGAAAGCGGAATACCGCGCCAAATTGAACAGCACCGAAAAGTCGCTTAGCCACAAGGTGCTCGAAGCTTTGGGTGGCAGGGAAAACATTGTCGATGTGACCAACTGTGCGACCCGGCTGAGAGTAAATGTCGTCGATGCGAGTCTGGTCCAGGATGACAGTTATTTCAAGTCAATCGGAACCCATGGCATCAAGGTGACCAAAAACAGCGTCCAGGTCATCATCGGATTGAAAGTTCCGACTGTCCGGGAAGAATTTGAAATTTTATTGAAATAGGAGATCGATATGAAAGAAAATAGTTCAAGCGCTAGAAAAACGGCCCGTTATTTCCTGGTCGCCAAGGTCCTTTTCGGGATCACGCCATTTGTGGCCTATCTCTACTTGACACTCCAAGGCTCACTGATGGCCAGCTCGCTTCAGGGAATGCTTGAAAGCTACCCCGGGCTGGTGGTGATCTTCATCCTGGCGATGGTCAACCCCTACATCAGCTATCTTTTGTCGCTGATTGAAAAGAACCTGGCTGCGGGCAATCACAAGTTCGCCCTTATCAACATGGGAATTATCCTGATCACCCAGCTGGCAAGCTTGAACTTTTTCTATCTGTCGCTTCTGGTGTATGTGTTTTACCGGGCTATCAAGGATTACAAGCTTGACTTAAAGTCCCAGCTGTTCAGGATTCCCATCGTTAAGGTATTGCACGATGGCGGTGGCAGCCTGATCGTCCTGGCAGTTAATTTATTATGTTTGTTTACAACGATTAAGATTATATAAGGAAACCAAGGAGTTTGAAAATGGAAAAGAAATATTCAGTTACAGTAGCCGGAGGGGGAAGCACGTTCACCCCGGGAATCGCATTATTATTGTTGGATCATCAGGATCGTTTTCCGATAAGAAAGATCACCTTTTACGACAATCTGGCATCACGCCAGGAACCGATCGCCAAGGCCTGTGAAATCTATATCCGGGAAAATGCCCCTGAAATCGAATTCGCCTATACGACCGATCCCAAAACTGCATTCACCGATGTTGATTTTGTCATGTGCCATATCCGGGTCGGATTGTATGCGATGCGGGAACTTGATGAGAAGATACCGCTGAAATACGGAGTGGTCGGACAGGAGACATGCGGCCCAGGGGGAATCGCCTATGGAATGCGTTCAATCGGCGGAGTGATCGAGGTCCTCGATTACATGGAGCAATATTCGCCCAACGCCTGGATGTTGAACTACTCGAATCCCGCAGCGATAGTGGCTGAAGCGACCCGCCGTTTGCGTCCGGATTCAAAAATCCTGAATATCTGTGACATGCCAATCGACCTTGAAGAAAAAATGGCCAATATGGTCGGCCTAAAATCCCGCAAGGAAATGTCGGTAGGCTACTATGGCCTGAACCACTTCGGCTGGTGGCACAAGATCGAAGACAAAGACGGCAACGATCTGATGCCGGAAATCAAGAAGCATATGGCTGCCAACGGATTTGCCGATGCCTTGTCGGGTACCAACCAGCACGTGGAACAAAGCTGGATCGAGACTTTCGCCAAAGCCAAAGATGTCTATGCCCTGGATCCCGATACAATCCCAAACACATATCTCAAATATTACCTCTATCCAGATTATGTTGTCGAACATTCGAATCCCGATTTCACCCGGGCCAACGAGGTCATGAATCACCGCGAAAAGAACGTATTTGCCGCCTGCGAACAGATCATTGCCGCCAATACGGCTGTAAATGGCGGATTTGAGGCCGATGCTCATGCCGAATACATTGTCGACCTGGCTTGTGCTATCGCCAAGAACACTAAAGAAAAGATGTTGCTGATCGTGCCTAACGGTGGGGCGATCGAAAACTTCGATCCGACCGCGATGGTGGAAATCCCATGTGTCGTCGGGTCGAACGGCTACGAAAAGATCTGCCAGGGAGTCATTCCCCAATTCCAGAAAGGACTGATGGAACAGCAGGTGTCGGTTGAAAAACTAACTGTCGCTGCCTGGATCGAAGGAAGCTACCAAAAGCTGTGGCAGGCCCTGACGATGTCCAAAACCGTGCCAAGCGCCAAGATCGCCAAAGCCATCCTGGACGATCTGATCGAAGCCAACAAGGGTTACTGGCCGGAACTCAAATAGGCATTAAAAATTCCAAATCATCATTGATTTGGAATTTTTTTGGTTTTCATTGCGATAGGCTGCTTACGTATTCGATGTATCTAAGATAAATGAAATACTCGATCAAAAACAAGTGGGTCGCACAATAGCCGGATTGGCTGGATGAAAACTGATAAGGGGTCGAATTGAAGCCTACATAATGTGTGCAGTACTTGGACAGGGGAT
The DNA here is from genome assembly GCA_028698185.1 of Erysipelotrichaceae bacterium. Classification (GTDB taxonomy): domain Bacteria; phylum Bacillota_I; class Bacilli_A; order Erysipelotrichales; family Coprobacillaceae; genus JAQVDW01. The sequence goes on from JAQVDW010000012.1 coordinate 38,957, forward strand.
TGCCGTTGTCAATGGCGATTCCGATCGACTTCAAGTCAAGGCGGTTGAGCAGCTTGGCCAAGGTGATCGCACTGGCGTTGTTGCCGCTAAATGAGATGATGACAAACAGGTCGTTGGGCTTGATTGTTTTGAGAATCGAATCGAGCTCGGAGCCCCCGTCGATAACGTTCATCAGCTTGTTCTTGAAGGTGAAATCTTTTTTGAACTCCTGGGCGACATGGGTCTGGACGTCTCCGGTCGGGTAGATGTGGATCCGATCGGCCTGGTGAATGTCTTTGACTGTCGCCATAAGATCGAGGCCAACAAGATTGTCGATTGTGGACTTCAATTCGGCGGCGATGTTGGGAATGGTGTTATGGCTGAAGCTGCCGGTCTGGTCCTGCCACTTTAACAGGACTTTGAGTTCGCTGTAACCGGCAAGGCCGATCTTCTTGGTCAGCCTCAGGATCGACGTTGTGGAAACGTTGCATTCTTTGGCCAGCTGCTGGATTGACATTGCCAGACATTCCTTCTGGTGATGGTTGATGTACTGCCAGATGTACAGGTCGATTTCATTTAGCTGGTCGAAGTTTTTATATATGAGTTCCTGTAGATTCATTTCACTGCCCTCGCTTCTGGATGTGATCTAGATATTTGATGGTCAGAAAATCGATCAGGATAAAGGAGTTCACCATTCCATCATGCCGGATGCCGTTGGCGTAAGTGGCTACTGGTACTTCGACAATCAAAGCTTCGTCGCAGATCTGGTTTAGCTGATTGTTTTTCGAACAGGTTATGGCGACCATATAGACCCCTTTTGTCTTGAGTTTCTTGGCAAACTCGATGATTTTCTCGTTTTCGCCCGAATAAGATACCATGAAGATAAAATCATCGGACGTGATGACCTGTTCATAGACTGAAATCTCCTCGAACAGTTTGATTTGGTAGATGAATTTTCCTAGACCCACGAAGGTCCGTTTCAACTCGCTAGTGACGCTTGACTGGATGCTGCCTGTAGAACAGGCGTAAATTTCAACACTGGAGTTTAAGCGTTCAAGCAGTGGTGCGAAATCCTTTTCCATCAGGTAACCCATATAATCCTTATAGCAGGAATAGAATGTGTCCAGGTTGTCACTTTTTGTTTTCACTCCCTGGTTGTCAAGCTGGAGATAGGCCTTGAACTGGGAAAATCCTTGGAGTCCGAGCCGTTTGGTGAAACGCAGGATTGTCGTCCTCGAAACGTTGCATTTCAAGGCAAGGTCATTGATGGATATGGTTTCGCATTCCTTCTTGTGTTTGCCTACATAATCCCAGATATGGTAATCGTTATCGTTAAGGTAATTACTGTTTTTGTTCATCAGTTCATCAAGGTACATAACAAACTCCTCTCTTGGCTTATTAAATTATACCAAATAATCCCCTTTGACAATATCCTTTTTCGGCAATTAACCTGCGATATTGGCGGGTCTTGGGTTCCTGATGCCCATTTCAGGGCATTTAAGAGTCATCATGTTTGCTTGAGGCGTATAGAAAGAAAAGTCAGCTATGAGAAACCGTCTCAAGCTGACTGATCGTTGATACTGGGTAAGACTTATTGATCTTTTTGAGCCGAAGTTATCGCTACTCCGGTTTGGAGAATCAGTGATGCGATACTTGCGGCGTTTTCCAAAGCGACCCGGACATTTTTTAATGGGTCAATGATACCGTGGCTGCTCAAGTCCTTGAATGTGTTGTCATATGCGTCAAAGCCGATCTGATAGTGGCTGTTTTGTACTTGCAACAGGGCGATATCGGGATTTTCATCAGCATTTAGCACGATTTGCCGGAACGGCTGAGTGATTGCTTTGGCAATTATCTGACTGCCGACTTTTTCGTCATCATTTTCAAATTCCATCTCTATCTTGTCCATCGCTTGAAGAAGGGCGATTCCACCCCCGGGAACCACACCTTCATCCATGGCGGCCTTCGTAGCTTGCAAGGCATCTTCAATCCGGCTCTGGATTTCCTTGGCTTCACTTTGCGTGCTTGCACCTACTTTGATCACGCCTACGCCACCAAGCAATTTTGCGATGCGCTTTTTGTCCTCGTCTTTGTCCCGGTCGATTTTTGCGATATATTCATCGATGTTTTCGGGCTTGTCATTGATTATTATGGTCTGATTCTTGGCAACTTCGATTTTGGTCGCTTGGCCAAGTTCTTCCAGACTCATTTCTTTGATTTCTTCAAGATTGTCGATAACCTTTGTATTGGTCAAAAAGGCAATATCTTTGAGTTGGTTGGTGCGATTTTCTCCGAATCCGTTGGCCTTGATCAGTGAAACATTCAATAGACCCCGCATTTTGTTTACTATTATTGCCGAAATTAGGTCCTCATTATAGTCATCCCCTATGATGACCAGCTCTTTTCCGGTTTTCAATACCTGCTCGAGGATGTTGATAATGTCGTTGATGTGGGATATTTTCTTATTTACAATTAGGACATATGGATTCTCGAAGAAGGTTTTGGCATCCTTGTTTTCGCTGCCAAAATATGGTGATGCGAAGCCGCTATCAATATAGTACCCCGTAACTATGTCTATTGTTGTTTCAAAAGATTTACCTTCTTCCACACTGATGACCCCGTTTTTGGTCACTTTCTCCATTGCTTCGCCGATTAGAGCCCCGATCGAATCATCTTTGGCACTGACAGCTGCAATGTTTCTGATATCTTCATAGGTTTCAATTGGTTTGGCGATCTGTTTCAACTGGTCAACCAGCGACTGAGTTGTCTTTTCAATTCCGCTTTTGATGAATCTTGGATTGATACCGTTGTTCACATATTTAAGACCTTGATTCAAAATCGACTGAGTCAGTATGGTTGCGGTTGTAGTTCCGTCGCCTGACAGTTCTTCCGTTTTGGAAGACACCTCTTTGATAAGTTTGGCCCCCATATTTTCGAATTTGTCTTTCAAATCAATGTTCCGGGCAATGGATACTCCATCGTTGGTAACGATAGGAGAACCATAATCCTGGTCGATAATCACATATTTGCCTTTTGGGCCCAGGGTCTGTTTGACCGCATCGGCCAATTTGTTGACTCCCGTTTGAAGTTTCAATCTTGCTTGATCATCATATAAGATTTCTTTTGCCATATAAGCACCTCCTAGATAATTTTCCCAAGAATATTCTCTTCCTTGATGAGCAGGTATTCTTTGTTTTCATATTCGATTTTAGTTGTCTTGTAACTTTCAAAGATTACCTTGTCACCTTTAACGATTTCCTTGACATCATTTCCTATGGCGATTACTGCAGCGATGTTTTTTTCGTCCTTGCTTTCGCTGCTTAGAATGATGCCCGACTTACTTACATTTTCAACCTGGATTTTCTCTAATAGTATATTGTCTTTTACTGGTTGAATCACTGTTTTCACTCCTCTCATCGAAATTGGCACTCATCGGACCTAAGTGCCAAAAATATTTTAATACACAATATTTTCTGTTGTCAAGATGTCGTGATCACTTTTTTTTTGAAATTTAGTTTCAATATATAATGCGATTAACAAAAATGTATGAAACAATGGAACGTAATTGGCTTGGCTTCTTGAGACGGTAAAATCCATGTGATATATTGATTTCAACACAAGGAGGATTTATCAATGAGGTTTCCAAAAGGATTTTTATGGGGCGGCGCGGTAACAGCCCATCAAAGTGAAGGCGGTTATGAGTTGGACGGCAAATCGCCGGCGGTTTGCGACCTGTTTCCCAAACCTGAACATTCCGATTTCAAGGACGGTATCGACAGTTATCATCGCTATGAAGAGGACTTCGCCCTGTTCAAGGAGATGGGGTTCACAAGCTACCGTTTTTCCATTGACTGGTCAAGGGTGATGCCTGATGGTGTCAATTTCTCCCAAAGCGGAATCGATTTCTACCACCGGTTCATCGATGCGATGATTGCCTATGGAATGGAGCCGATGTGCTCGCTGTATCACTTCGAGATGCCCCAATGCCTGATGGAAAAGTACAACGGTTTCTACTCGCGGGAAGTTGTCGACATGTTCACGAAGTACGCTAACAGGATGATCGAGGAATTCGGTGGCAAGGTAAACAAGTGGATTTCCTTCAATGAACAAAATGCGATCGGAATCTACGGTAGTCCGAAAGTCCCTTACGGGGCGATCTGCCCTGAGGGGATTAATGAGGAATTGTTTGTCAACCAGCTGGTTCACAACACGTTTGTGGCCCATGCCAGAGTAGTTGAAAAGGTCCACAAGGAAAAGGCGGGAATCGTCCTGGGGATGGTAATCTATATCCCCATCTATCCGGCAACCTGCAACCCGGAAGACGAGCTGGAAGCCCGTGACCAGATGAGCGTCACCAACAACTTCTTCGACATGTTTGTCCATGGCGAATATTCAAGCTACCGGATGGCGGTGATGAAGCGCAACGGTACGCTCCCGGCAATGGCGGATGGCGACCTGGAACTGTTCAAAAACAATCCTGTCGATATGCTTTCACTTAGCTACTATTTCTCGACCGTCGCATCGAAAGGCCAATCGGCGATTTCCATGGAAGGAAATGCCAAAATGGCGACCAATCCATATCTTAAAGCCAGTGAATGGGGCTGGCAGATCGATCCGCTGGGATTGCGGATTGCCCTGCGCGACATCTATGAACATTACCGGATGCCGGTCATGGTCGTTGAAAACGGGTTCGGGATGCGTGATGAACTCATCGGCGGTACGGTTCAGGATGATCAAAGAATCAGCTACATGACCGACCATATCAGACAGATCGCATTGGCGATCGAGGATGGAGTCAAATGTCCCGGCTATCTGATGTGGGGGCCAATCGACATCCTTTCTTCCCAAGGGGAAATGGGCAAACGGTATGGGATGATCTATGTCGACCGTGATGACAAGGACCTCAAGGAGATGAAACGCTACAAGAAAAAATCGTTCGACTGGTACAAGGAAGTCATTGCCACCAACGGTTCCAGCCTGTTTGAATAATTGATAAGAAAAGTACCGGCCTTTGCAAGAGGACCGGTATTTTTCGTTCCGGTCCCGGTCGATGTAAACCGGGGAAGTTGATTGGCGTATGCCCTGTAGGCATACGTGATCATGTTTTATAGGTAATTGATATTTGCGGTGGAATGAATTAAAATTTAGCTTATAGGAATTGATTGTCCCAGTGGGATTATCGAAAAGGAGAAGAAGATGAAAAAAGGATTTTTATGGGGCGGTGCGATCGCTGCCAACCAGGCTGAAGGTGCCTGGAATGTCGACGGACGTGGTCCGGCAATGACTGATGTTACAACCGGTGGATCAGTAAACGAACCCCGTTATGTGACCTATATTGACAAAGATGGAAAACCGGGGAAAATTCCTGCCCATGGCCATGGCAGCAAAATACCCGAAGGAGCCAAATATGCGGTTTTGGAAGATGAACTTTACCCAAACCATGACGCTATCGATTTCTACCATCATTACAAGGGAGATATCGCCCTATTTGCCCAAATGGGATTCAAGATTTTCCGGATGTCGGTTTCTTGGTCAAGACTCTATCCTAATGGTGACGAGGCCACTCCAAATCAAAAAGGGATAGAATTCTACCGCAATGTCTTCAAGGAATGTCAAAAATATGGAATCGAGCCATTGGTCAGCATCTGGCATTTCGACACTCCGCTTTACCTGGAAGAGAATTATGATGGCTGGAACAACCGCAAGCTTATTGACTTCTATGAAAGATTCGCGCGGACCTGCTTCGAGGAGTTCAAGGGTCTGGTAAAATACTGGCTGACATTCAACGAGATCAACAACACGGTGATGATGCTTAACCTGTTTGGCAACAGTGCCGGAGCCAAGGAACATCAGCAGGCTTATCAACAGCTTCACCATCAGTTCGTGGCTAGCGCCCGGGCGGTGAAAATCGGCCATGAAGTCGATGGAAACAACATGATTGGTTGTATGATCTGCGGAATCACGTTCTATCCGGGAACATGCGATCCAAAAGATATCATCGCAAACCGCCATATGTGGGAAAAAAGCATTTTCTACTGCGGCGATGTCCAATGCAAGGGGAAATATCCGACGTTTGCCAAACGGTTGTGGGATGAGCACGACGTCAAGCTGGAAATCACTGATGCCGACTTGAAAGACCTGGCTGAAGGAACAGTCGACATGTACACGTTCTCATATTACATGTCATCGATTGTGACAACTCACGAAGTCAATGACAAAGTCTCAGGGAACTTCTCGGCTGGTGCGCGCAACGAATACCTGCAATATTCGGACTGGGGCTGGGCGCTTGATCCAATCGGACTGCGCTATTACCTGGAAATGATCTATGACCGCTACGAATTGCCGTTGATGGTAGTGGAAAACGGTCTTGGAGCTTTCGATACGGTTGAAGAAGATGGTGCGATCCACGACCCTTACCGCATCGAATATTTCAGAATGCATATCGCTGAAATGGAACAGGCATATAGAAACGGGGTTGACCTGATCGGTTACACGACTTGGGGTTGCATTGACTTGGTTTCGGCTGGAACCGGGGAAATGCGCAAACGTTATGGTTTCATTTATGTCGACAAGCATGATGACGGAAGCGGGACCATGGCAAGAAGCAAGAAAGACTCATTCTACTGGTACAAAAAAGTGATCGAGTCAAACGGAGCTGACCTGGATTAGCCAGTACCATATTTTCCTACTATATAATGAAATTCAAAGGCACTTTTTCAATAAAGTGCTTTTTTGTCTGTCCAATTAGCTGTCGGACAGTTGCCAAGACAGTGAGGTTGTGCTATATTGTTTTTTGTAAAACCTATTAAGTTGCTAGGATTTGTATAATTGAACCGACCGCCTGGGATTGGATCGATTTTCCAGGGCTCGACAGGATATTGAAAAAGGAAAATGATAGTATGATCAAAGAAGAAATTGCCCGTTTGAAAGAAAAGAAAGATTTTGTCATCCTGGCCCATTACTATGTCGATGGGGCCGTGCAGGAAATTGCCGATTATGTCGGTGATTCCTATTATCTTTCCAAAGTGGCGACGGAAGTGAAGTCGGCCAATATCCTTTTCGCCGGCGTCATGTTCATGGGCGAAAGCGCAAAGCTGCTTAATCCCCAAAAACATGTCTACATGGCTGACGATTTTGCCGATTGCCCGATGGCCCACATGGTTGACGTCGCGGACATTGAAAAGGTGCGGGAACAGTACAAGGACGTTGCGGTTGTTTGTTATGTCAACTCGACTGCGGCCATCAAGGCTTTAAGCGATGTCTGCGTGACATCTTCCAATGCCATCAAGGTTGTCAGGAAATTGAAGGAAAAGTACATTTTCTTCATTCCTGACAACAACCTGGGCCAATATGTGGCCAAACAGGTGCCAGAAAAGCAGTTCATCTTCCATGACGGTTTCTGCCATGTCCACAAAAGCATCAAGGCTCCGTTGGTAATTGAAGCAAAGCGCAATCATCCCGGGGCCCTGGTTCTCGTCCACCCGGAATGCACCCTTGATGTGGTCGAACTGGCCGATTTTGTGGGAAGCACATCGCAGATCATCGATTATGCGACCCAGGATGACTACCTGTAGTTCTTCAATTTATTTGACATATAATTATTCAATTTGAATGACCACATGCTTCAGGTGAACTTTTTTACTCGGTTTTATCCTAAATTGAATTTGCGATAGAAGTGTGTTCTGCGGTTTCTAAATTTCTTGTTTTCCTTAACTTTTTCACCCTCTTAGC
>JAQVDW010000041.1 GCA_028698185.1 Erysipelotrichaceae bacterium
GCTGTTGTTTATATATATATTAACGCATATTTCGATTTTTATGAATGCTCAAATTTGACATAGCAGTAAAAAACACTCAAAAGAGTGTTTTTATTCGACGGGTTCTACAATATCTTTTTTCAAGACATACATCAGGACAACAACAGTTGCCACACCGGCAAGGACTGCAGCGATGTACATCAGGGCGTTGCCGACAACCGGCAATACGATGAGTCCGCCATGAGGTGCGGCATTGGTACATCCGGCCAGTCCGGCGATAACCGCTCCAACCGAAGAACCGATCATGATTGACGGGATTACCCGTAGCGGATCTCCGGCAGCGAATGGAATTGCCCCCTCGGTTATTCCAATCAACCCCATTACCGCAGAAGCCTTTCCGGTTTCGCGTTCGGCCTCGCTGAATTTTTTCTTCAATAGGATTGAAGCGATACCCATTCCAATTGGAGGTACACAGATCGCGACACCGGTCATTCCCATAACGCTTGTGTTTCCCGAAGCTACCAGGGCAGCAGCAGTTCCAAATGCAACCTTGTTTACAGGACCGCCCATGTCAAATGCGATCATGCATCCGATTGCGATCCCCAGCAGGACAACTGATCCGCCAGTTAGCGATGACAACCATGATTCCAAACCGCCAACGGCGCTTCCAAGAGGTGCCGCCAGTAAATAGATGTAAATCAAGCCGACAACAACCGAACTGATGATGGGAATGATCAAGATAGGCATGATTGGTTTGATGTATCGGTGTACTTTCCATTTCTTGATCCAGTTGGCAAGATAACCGGCAGCAATACCAAGGATGATACCGCCTAAAAATCCGGTCTTAACTCCGCTTTCACCAATCGGATTATTGGCTAGATAGCCGCACACCAAGCCTGGTGCCAGGCCGGGCCGACCCGCAATCGAATAGGCGATGTAACCTGCAAGAACAGGGACCATCAGACCGAATGCCGCAACCCCGATAGTCAGGATATTGTTCCAGAAGGGGTTAGTGACTTCCATTCCGTTTGCACCTGCGGATCCTGTCGCCAAAGCGAAGGCGATGCAGATACCACCGACAGTGACCATAGGAATCATGTAAGAAACACCTGTAAGCAAATGATTTTTCAATTCTTTAAAAAACTCTTTCATTTTTTTCTCCTTTACCTGTCTAGCTGTTTTCAACTTCCGCAATCACATCAAAGATTATCCCTTGGGTATTCGCAATGCATTCGCCAATCGACTTGCGGATGATCTTTTTGCCTTCAAATCGCTCCATCCCTTCGATGGCGACTTCAACGGCCAACAACACGACATCGGCTTCCTTTATTTCCTTTTTTGACAGTTTATTCTCGATCCCGATTGAACCTTGGGTTTCGATGTGGCAGACATGGCCCATCTCCTTGGCTTTTTTCTCCAGGGCTTCTTGAGCCATGTAAGTATGGGCAATACCGGTAGGGCATGCAGTGACTCCGACAATTTTCATTATGTTCTCCTCCTATAATTGCATTAATCGCAATGCATCGTCTATTCCGCTTTCCAGCAATGATTGGCGGAAGCTTTCATCAAGCAGTTTTTTTGATAGTGAAGCTATGATCTTCATATGGGTGTCGCTGCGGTTTGCCAGCGGAACCCCGATCATGAAAATCAGTTGGACCTGGTTTTGATCCCATTGAATCGGTTCTTCTGTGCGGGCGAAAATTACAAACGGCTCCCGGACGGTGTCGCTTTGGCCGTGGGGCATGGCAATGGACATTCCCAGGGCAGTGGAAAATTCGGCTTCCCTGCGGTATATCGCTTCCGTGAACCCAGCCAGGTCGCTGATCTTTTTTTGTTTATAGGCCAGTTCAACCAATTGCGTAATGATCTCATCCTTTGATGAGGAATGGTTGTCGAGGCTGATCAATTCTTTAGTAGTCAACATTATCTTCTCTTCCTTTCTACACGTCAATCATAACACCTCGGAGTTTGGCCGAATAGTACAAGCGGTTGCAACATTTGGGAGCGCCGTTGGAATACTGGCTGCACATCGACTTGTTGAAGTCGATTAGAACAGGTGCGAAGCCAAGACCGTGTGGTTGGATAAGGTGCAATGGAAAGAGTGCGGTCAGATCGAAATTATTTCGGAAAATACGTGCTTGGTCAATCGCTGCATATGATTACCAATGATGAAAGATTCCATGACCTCGACACACAATAACATGAAATGAAAAACAGCCCCGATAATCATGGCTGTTAAACTTTTGATCCATATCATTTTTTAAGGTGGCGATTGAGGTTCGCACATACGATATCGTACATTTCCAGTCCCAGCGGGTCGCCCACAAGCTCACATTTGACCATGAACAGGAAAAATATCTTCTCGGGGCAGTCAGCCATCAGCGACTCGAGATTCCCCTGGCCTTTGGAAATTATGATGTCGGCTTCATCGAACAGCTGTCGAAATGAAGGCGAGACGCGATGGTAGACTGTGCCCAAAGAAGAGTCTCCGTTGTCGATTACCTGACAGACCTGATCGAGTCCCACCTGTTTGACATCAACCATGGTGGCATCGTTGACCACTGGGAAACCGCGACAGGCGAAAGTCACCTGTAGTTGGGGAAACAGTTCCCTGATCTTTTTGATGAATATCTTGTCAAGGACGATTTCGCCGCAGTTGTCGCCTAGATAAAGCAATGATCTAGCAGCACCCAGGCGTTTGAAAAGCAGGTCGCTGTGATCGAGGGCCAGCCGGGAATTGACAATCCGGTCTATCTTTTCGCTCAGCATTTCTTTTGAGAACCTATGTTTGGCGGAAAAGTCGATCAGGTTTCCGACGATGGCGATTTTCAAGGCGGTCTCGAACTCATTATCGCCAAAAGCGATAATATCATCGATCGCATTTTCCTGTTCCATCACGAATTGGTTGTATTCCGACTTGATGGTTTCATAGGGATCATCCAGGCATAGCGATTTGATAATCCGGGCATAAAGGTCGCCCATTACCTCAGGATTGGTCTTGTCGTTGAAATCTTGTGCCAGATAATCGTTGGCGAATTCCAACAGTTCGTTTTCCTTTTGTGCATCCAGGTCGAGCAACCGGCTCAAAGATGATACTTGTTTCAGGTTGCATTTTTTGCATTCTTCTTTCAATGTGCTTCTCCTTTGTTTGGTTTACAGCCAAAGTAACATGAAAAGGCCCCCATGTCAAACAGGGGGCGATCATGATAGCAGATATCTGTATATTTTTATTTCATAAAGAAGATTGAAGATGTTGAAGTTGTTGATTTCGATCAGGGAGTTGATCTTGTCAATCCGGTACAGGATGGTGTTTTTATGGACGTACATGATCTTGGCCGCTGCCGCCAGGGAATTCTTGTTGTCAAGATAAACCTCCAGGGTATCGAGCAAATTGCTGTTGTGGGTGTTGTCATATTCGATGACCGGTCTGATCTTGTTGGGATAGAGCTGCTTCAAGGTAGCGATATCGGTTGTATATAGGATCTGGAAAATACCAAGATTGCCAAAATGGCAGATATCGTGTCCGATCAGTTTCCGGTTTTTGGCGTCAATCACATTCTTGGCCTGGCTGTAGGAAACGGCCAGTTCTTCCAGTTTGAAGACATCCATTCCGATTCCAAAATCAAGTGAAAGGCCGTCTTGGGTGAACTCAGGCAGTAGGGCCATCTGGGAATTGAAGTCGCTGGTGGCCTGTTTTTCCATCAAGAAGATGATGGTATCGCCGTGGATCATCGAGATGAAATTGAAGCCGTTGAGCAGGAAGTGGCCTCTTAGGGTCGAGTGGAAATGTTCCTTCAGTTCGATTATTGCCGTCTCGCTTAAATTGTGGTTCCGGGCATGGTGTTTCAGGTTGTTGATCTTGGCGACCATGATGCAGTGGGCCACATCGTCGGCGTAATTGAGCTGTAGGAGCCGCAGGTAGTTGTCCTGGCAATCAAAATGGGGATCGAAAAGGAGCTGGCTTAAAATGTCCGACTGTTCCTGGACCTGGAGCTGTTTCCTGGCAATCGCGGAGAATATTTCGTTGGATACATCAAGGTACTTGACCTGCCAGGGAATTGTGATGAGCGGCATATTGGCTTCCTGGAATGCCCGGATGACCGGTCCGGGAATCTCCTTGATGTATTTGTTGACATAGACGATGACGCCGGGGATTTTGAAGTCTTCAAGCATCTCGAGAATTTCGGCAAGTTTCCCGGGCTGGTTGGCAATGTAGTGACCGAACACGAAAACCAGGACATCGTCGCGTAGCCAGGTCAGGGTTTCCTGCAGGTCGGGGAATGAATCAATCACAAAATTGAAACTTACTGCCTTGTCCAGGTTGTCGAATCCGGCAAGAACTTGGGCTTGTTTGAACGTATCGAATTTTAAGATTTCGGATAATGATATTTGCATGGAATCACCTCGTGGTAAAATTTTATCATCATTATAATAATAATTCAACATAAAATGAAATTAATGGACCTCGACTAAAGATAAATTGTTATGATATAATGTCCTTATTTAAGGAGTGATGAGATGAAAGAAAAGTACAGCCCGATGATGCAGCAATACCTTGACATCAAAAAAGAACACCAGGATATGGTTCTGATGTTCCGTTTGGGGGATTTTTATGAGATGTTTTTTGACGATGCGTTGGCGGTTTCCAAGGCATTGAACCTGACCCTGACCGGAAAGAATGCGGGGGTCAAGGAAAGGGTTCCGATGTGCGGCGTGCCTTTCCATTCGGCCAGCCAGTATATCCAGAAACTGATCGATCTTGGCTTCAAGGTGGCCATCGCCGAGCAGTTGAGCGAACCGGGCAAAAGCAAGATCGTGGAACGGGGAGTCGTCCAGATAATCACGCCCGGCACCATCTTTGATGAGAATGTCGCTGCGGCTAACAACTATCTTGGCTGCTTCAAGGAATTCGATTTCAACTATGTTCTTGCCTATTGTGACATCACTACCGGAGAACTGAAGACCGTAACCATTGAAAAAAACAGTCATTTGTTGAAGACGCAGCTCGATACAATGGCGGTAAGGGAGATAGTTGTCGAAAGTGACTGTGAACACCAGTTTGAAAAGGTGATGGTCTCCCATTTCGATGATTTCAGTCTCAATGACCAGTACCGCAAGCTGTTCGAAAATATCACCGACCTGAAACAGATCAAGGTATCGTCGTTGCTGATCAATTATCTTGTCTATTCCCAAAAGAAGGACCTCAACCACTTGCAGGCCATCGAGGAAATAAAAAACGAAGATTATCTGATGATGGACAGCTACACACGCGATGCCCTGGAATTGGTGCGAAATGCCAACGACCATCAAAAATACGGTTCGCTGTTCTGGCTTCTAGACAAAACCAAAACCGCGATGGGATCAAGGCTGCTGAAGACTTATATCGAAAGGCCGCTGGTCAATGCGGCCAAGATTCAGCGCCGGCTCGATATCGTGAGCGCGTTCAATGACAATTTCCTGTTGCGGGCGAGCCTTAATGACCTTCTGGAAAACGTCTATGATCTCGAACGTCTGGCATCCAAGGTCGCTTTAGGGAACCTCAATGCCCGGGATCTGACATGGATAGGAAAGTCGCTCAAGGTGGTGCCTGAAATAAGACAGACGCTCAATCTTTTCAACCAAGAGGATATCGCCCAATTGGCGGGCCGGATGGTCGATATGGCGCATCTTACCGGACTGATTGACCAGGCGATTGTCACTGATCCGCCTTTGCAGATAAAAGACGGTGGCATTATCAAGGATGGTTACCACGAGGAGCTTGACGAACTGCGAAATCTGCGCGACCATGGCAATGATTGGCTGCTGGAGTATGAGGCCAGGCTGAAAAAAGAGACTGGAATCGAACGGCTGAAAATAGGTTACAACCGGGTGTTTGGCTATTATATCGAGGTGACCAAATCTAATCTCCACCTGGTAAAGGATGAGTTTGAATTCACCCGCAAGCAGTCATTGACAAGCGGCGAGCGTTTCATCACACCCGAACTAAAGGATATGGAAGCCAAAATTTTGTCGGCCAGCGATCGGATTGTAAAACTGGAATATGAGATTTTTGTTGCGATCCGTTCTAGATTGCTCGATGATGTCCATCTGATCCAGGACATTGCCAAAGCGATCGGTCAGGTCGATGTGCTTCTGGCGTTCTCCAATATCGCCACTTCCTCAAGATACATAAGACCGGTCTTCACCGATCTGACGTCAATGGAAATCATCGGGGGCCGCCACGGAGTTATGGAAAAAGTCATGAAAAAACAGACCTATGTCGAAAACGACATCATTGTTGATCAGACCGCCCCGATTCTCATGATAACCGGTCCAAACATGGGCGGGAAATCGACTTACATGCGGCAGGGTGCCTTTTTGGCGATCATGGCGCAAATCGGCTGCTATGTCCCGGCCAAAAAAGCCATCCTACCGATCTTCGACCAGATTTTCACCCGCATCGGGGCCAGTGACGATCTTCTTTCTGGTCAATCGACTTTCATGGTCGAGATGGTCGAAGCCAATAACGCCTTGCTCTACGCCACGAAGAAATCGCTGATAATCTTCGATGAAATCGGAAGGGGTACGGCGACTTTTGACGGGATGGCGATTGCCCAGGCGATGCTCGAATATATCGGCCACAACATCAATTGCATCACATTCTTTTCCACTCATTATCATGAGCTGACCTTCCTTCAGGAAACGGGGATCGGAGTCAAGAATGTCCATGCCAGCGCGGATGTCAAGAGCGACGATATCAGCTTCGAATACCGGATCAAACCGGGGCGTTCGAACAAATCATATGGAATCAATGTGGCCAAGCTCGCCAACTTGCCAGAAGCGGTCATTGCCCGCGCCAATGTGCTTCTTGAGAGTCTCGAAGAAAACAATATCGAACACAAACTCGCCAGCCAGAGCGTCCAGATAGTCAAACAGGAAAGTGAAGTCGAGAAGCTTCTCCAGAAGATCGACGTTGACGATCTTTCCCCGCGGGATGCCTGGTCGACCCTGGCAGAGTTGAAAAAAATAATCGGATAGGAGGTCCTTATGGCAAAAATAAGACAGCTTGATCAGGTTTTGATCAACAAGATTGCCGCCGGTGAAGTGGTTGAAAGACCGGCCAATGTCGTCAAGGAACTGGTCGAAAACAGCATCGACGCCCAGGCGAAAAATATCGACATAATCATCAAGGAAGGCGGCCTGACCCTAATCGAGGTAAAGGACGACGGGATCGGCATGGATTACGATGATGCCAAGTTGTGCTTCTCGACCCATGCCACAAGCAAAATCGCCGACTATCAGGACCTTTTCAATATCTCGACCCTCGGTTTCCGGGGTGAAGCGATTCCGTCGATTGCTTCGGTCAGCGACTTTGTCCTGCAAACCAGCGACGGTAGCGAACACACCTTCGTCCACTACCATTATGGCAAGCTGGCCGACATTAAGAAAATTGAGCGGACCCGGGGTACCACGATCTCTGTGGCCAACCTGTTCACCAATGTGCCGGCCCGACTCAAGTTTGTCAAATCGGTCAATGTCGAATATGCGCATATCCTCCAGTACATCGAGCGGCTGGCTTTGACCAAGCCGGAGATATCGTTCTCGCTGACAAACAACGACCGTCAGGTTTTCTTGACGACCGGCAACGGCAATCTGCTGGAAATCGTCGCCAATATGTACGGCATCAATGTGGCGCGCTCGATGATCGAGGTCGCCTTCGGTGACGAGGAGTTTGCGATTGGTGGCTACACCTCGACGCTCGATGTCAACCGAGCCAACAAGAACAACATTATCACCCTGGTCAATGGCCGGGTTGTCAAGAACCGGATTGCCATCGAGGCGGTCGATGATGCCTACCGCAAATATCTTTTTGAAAAGCGTTATCCTATAGCCGTCATCAATATCCGGGTCGACCCGTACCTTGTCGATGTGAATGTCCATCCCGCCAAATTGGAAGTCAAGTTCTCCAAGGAAGATAAACTCAGGGAAATCATCTTCAATGGGATCACCGAAGCGCTCAAGAAGATGGATATCACCTACCAGGCCAGAAATGTCGATACGAAAATTCCCAAGACGCCATTGACCATTCCGGCCAATGAGCAGCTAGAACTCAAACTGGACTTCGAACCTCGAAAAAATGACCAGTTGCTAGGCGAACCTAAAAAAGAGTACGCCGTTGTGGCTCCAGAACCACAGCCGCTTCCCGCTGCGGCACCCGAGGGACCTGAAGTTGAAATACCTGAAGCCCAACCGGTCATCAAGGATGTCCAAATTTTGCCGGCTGAGCCAGTGGCCTCGACGGTCAAAGCGCGGCCGATCAAACGCCACCTCGATGTCCAGGGTCAGGTGCTAGGGACATATATCGTCGCCCAGGATGAAGGCGGGATGTACCTGATTGACCAGCATGCGGCCAAGGAGAGGATCAATTACGAATATTTCCTGGAACGTTATGCCAACAAAAACATGGCAATGATGGACATGCTTGTTCCGTTGACATTTGAATTGCCGGCCAGCGATTTTGTGATTGTCAGCGACAATCTGGACAAGTTTGCGAAAATCGGGATCCATTTTGAAGAATTTTCCAACCGGACCTTTGTGGTGAGGTCGTTGCCGGCATGGATGAAAAACACTGACCACCATGTCTTTATCGAAGAGATGATTGTCCAACTGCTAGACAACCAGAGCATCGATGTCTTGAAACTGCAGGATCATGCGGTTGCCACTCTGGCGTGCAAGGCCTCGCTCAAGGCGAACACATATCTAAATCATGATGGAATGAGCCACCTGGTCAATGACCTGATGCGTTGCGACAATCCTTATGTCTGCCCGCATGGCCGGCCGGTTATCATATATTATACCCAGTACGAGCTGGAAAAACTTTTTAAAAGGGTGGTCTGATGGAAAAAGTAATTGTAATAGTGGGGCCGACCAGCGTCGGCAAAACGAAAATGGGAGTGGAACTAGCGAAGAAGTTCAACGGCGAGGTCATCTCCGGAGACTCGATGCAGATCTACCGGAAACTCGATATTGGGACGGCCAAGGTGACCCAAGGTGAGATGGATGGAATCGCCCACCATCTTATCGATATCAAAAATCCCGATGAATCATACAGTGTCAAGGAGTTCCAGGAAGATGTCCGGCGGCAAATCAATGATATCGCAAGTCGCAACAAGCTACCGATCATCGTCGGGGGAACGGGTCTGTACATCAAAGGCGCTCTTTACGACTATCAGTTCGAGGAAGCGGAAGACCACGTCGAGAAGGCCCGGGAAAAATACGCCCATCTCACCAATGAGCAGCTCCATGGACTGCTTGAGAAAATCGATCCGGCGTCGGCGTTGGCGATTCACCCCAACAATCGCCAACGAGTGTTCCGGGCAATCGAGATATTCGAAACCACGGGTCAGACCAAAAGCGAATCGTTAAAAAAGCAGGAACATAAAATGCTCTACGACGCCTTTTTTGTCGGGTTGACCTGTCCGCGGGAGCTGCTCTATCAAAACATCAATGAGCGGGTCGACAGGATGGTGGCCATGGGGCTGCTTGAGGAAATGGCCGGTCTGCCGGAAAATTACAAGTATCCGGGATTGCAGTCGATGAAGGCTATCGGCTACAAGGAGCTTTTCGCCTATTTTTCAGGTAATGCAAGTCTGGAGCAGACCGTTGAACTGATCAAGAAGAACAGCCGCAACTACGCCAAAAGGCAATACACCTGGTTCAACAACCAGGTTCCGGTTACCTGGTTCGATGTCGACTTCGATGATTTCGAAAAGACAATCGATGCCGTGGCCAACCAGGTCGAAGCGTTTGTGGAAGACAGATAAAACCGAATATAATTCAAAAAAATCAGCCCGTTTAAAACGGGCTGATTTTCAATTATGCATCTTACTTGGCTCGTGCCTGGGGGTTATTGGATTTTGAAGCCAGCTTGTTTGATAGCCATCCCGCCAGCCAGCCAAGGGCGAAGCCACCGATCACATCACTTGGAAAGTGGACATACAGGTAAAGCCGGCTGAATCCGACAACCAAGGCCAAAAGCAGGAACCAGGGCCAGGTGCGGCTCTTGCTGTAGAAAAGACTCGAGGTCAAGGCCATGAAGATTGCCGAATGGCCCGAAGGGAACGAGAAATCCAAAGGAATCCCGACAAGCAGGGCAATATCGCGATAGTTGAACGGGCGCGCCCTGGCTATAAGCGGCTTCAATCCCAGGTTCACGATGGCAAAGCAAATGATCAAAGCCAGTGCCAGTTTCATTCCGTTGGTCCGGGTCGATTTCCTCAGTATCAAAACGGCCGCAATGGCTATCGGCAAAGCGCCCATAGCCCCAAGGTGCGTTATCAAAGGCATGATGGTGTCAAAAAACGGGTTCTTGAATATTTCCTGGATTAAATCGAGCAGGTACAGTTCGAATTCCAGCATTACGGCCTCTTCTTGAAGCGCCGGTTAAGTTTGACGACGTCATTGGTCCGGCCGTGGTTAAGGATGCGCTGGTAGTTATCGGCGAGCTGTTTTTCGTAGTTGCTTGTGATCCAGGGGATGTAAAACTGTTCGTTTTTCAAATCGTCAGGGAGATATTGGAGGTATTCCCAGGTGTTGGGCAAGTCGTACGAGTATTTTTCTTCTTCGCTAAGGCCTACTGGAGTGAGCCGCAGGTACCGGGGGACTGCCCGGGTATTGGAATTGATGCTTGATAGGGCCTGGTCGATGGCCGCTTCAGCCGATTTCGACTTTGGCGACAGGGCCAGCTCGATCACGGCTGAGGCCAACGGAATCCGGCCTTCAGGAAAACCGATAGTCTTGGCAGCCTGAAGTGCGGTTACGGTCCTTGCGCAGGCTTCGATGTTGCCTAAGCCCACATCCTCATAGGCGATGGTGATCAGGCGCCGCTCCAGGGAAGGGAAGTCACCGACTTCGATCAGTTTGGCCAAATAATACAAGGCACCGTTGACATCGCTGCCGCGGATTGATTTTTGGAAAGCGGAAAGGGTGTCGTAGTAGTTGTCATCGTTCCGGTCATAGGCGGAATTTGCCCTGGGGACAAGACTGACGATGTCCTTTCTGGTGATCAGTGTGCCTTCGCAGTTTATCGCAGCCAGTTCAAAAAGGTTGTAGCTGTAGCGGATATCGCCACCACTCAGGTTGACCAGGGCGTCCAGGGCCTCAGGTTCGAACCGGTATTCGTCCTCGAACGCTTCCTTGGCCGCTTTTTCGATTCCTTCCCGGATATCCCCATCGGTCAGGGGCTCGAATTTGATGATGTGCATTCGTGACCTGATCGCCGGATTGATGGCGTGATAGGGATTGGCGGTCGTGCACCCGACTGCGATCAGCAGACCTGATTCTAGATGAGGCAGCAGGTTGTCCTGCTTGTCCTTGTTCAGGCGGTGGATTTCGTCGATGATGATGAAAAGACTTCCTGACATCTTGGCTTCTTCGATGATCATGTCCATCTGCTTCTTGTTGCCAGTCGAGGCGTTGAAGATCCGGTAAGGGATTTTCAAGTCGTTGGCCAAAGCGATGGCGCAAGTCGTTTTGCCGCATCCTGGCGGTCCGTACAAGATGGTTGATAAAGGCCGTTTCTTGGCGACAAATTTGGTGAATATGCCGTCTTGTCCGACCACGTGTTTTTGGCCGATGACCTGACTGAGAGTCTTGGGCCGCAGCTTGACTGCTAAAGGTTCCATATAAATGCTCCTTTTCAAATTCTAAAATATTCCTTATAATTATAACAAAAAGTCGGAGGTAAGCAAATGAGAATAGTTGTTCAAAGGGTCAC
>JAQVDW010000057.1 GCA_028698185.1 Erysipelotrichaceae bacterium
CTTACGCTGTTCCCAAGCAAAAAAAGAGAAGTAGTCGCAACCACTCCCTAATATCCAATTATTAAATTTATGCTTTTAACTGATTTAAGAACTCTTTCAATTCTTTGTCTTCTTTTCCTGAGGTACCAACTAAATCATCCAGCAAACTGTAAAGATCTGCAGTAGTTTTTTCTATCTCTGAACGGTTTGATTTGATGCTGCTCGAAATTTCCGATAAATGGATTACTTCTTCTTCCTCAAAGGTATCCACATAGCGAGGTATATTTAAATTAAAGTCATTTTCTTTGATTTCTTCAAAACTTGCGACATATGCAAATTTCTCAATATCTTTACGATTGACATAAGCATCTAAAATTTTGCCGATGTGCTCATCCGTCATGGTATTTTGATTTTTACCTTTATCGAATTCTTGCGAAGCATCGATAAACAATACATCTCGGTTCGTGCGATTCTTCTTAAGAATAATTACTGTTGTCGGAATACTGGTATTATAGAAGATATTTGCTGGCATTCCAATCACGGTATCAATTGCACCTTCTTCTAGCAAGTGTTGGCGAATCCGGCCTTCAGCATTACCCCGGAATAACACCCCATGAGGTAATACGATTGCCATGACCCCACCATTTTGTTTTAGATGATAGAACCCATGCAGTAAGAAGGCAAAGTCCGCTTTTGATTTAGGTGCCAGTGCCCCGAAACTTGAAAAACGTGGATCTTGCATAAATCCAGCATCTGCCGACCATTTTGCTGAGTAGGGTGGATTCATCAATACCCCATCAAAGTCAGTCGGTTCTTGAGTTGGCCAGTCATGATCAAGTGTATCAGCGTTATGCAAATATTGATTCTCAACAGCAACCCCATGAAGGATCATATTCATTCGAGCCAGGTTATAAGTTGAAGTGTTTAATTCTTGACCATAATACGAAATTGTCCCAGGTTCGTTGCTAAACTTTTTGGCATTCAACAATAGAGAACCTGATCCCATTGCCGCATCGTAAACTGTGAATCCTTTTTTATTTTCCCGACCATGAAGAACTATTTGAGTCATTAATTTTGCAACCGGCTGTGGCGTGTAGAATTCCCCAGCTTTCTTCCCAGAATCACTGGCGAATTGTCCAATTAAATACTCATAGGCATCCCCTAGAATATCCCCAGCATGAGCGGCAACATCTAATACCGACAGTTCTTTCATAATCGCAGAGATTGTTGCATTTTGTTTTTGCGGAGTTGCCCCTAATTTCTTTGAATACAAATCAATATCTTCAAACAGGTTTTCAAAAGTCTCATTGGCCTGTTCAATATTCCTAAATCCTTGTGCTAGTGATTCCAATTGGAACTCCCCATTGTTTGCGTGGTTGACTAGCGATGTGAATGTCAAACCAGCATCAATCGTATATGAGATTTCTTCTTGTAATACTGAGAGCAAATCCTCTTTAGTTTCTGCATCATTGCAAGCTTCTTCATATATTTTTTGAGCCACTTGTAGATCATCAGTTTCTTCTTCCATTGTCTGAGCAACATAGAAAAGCATTTTATCTGAAAGGTACTTATAGAATACCAATCCTAAAAGATAAGATTTATATTCATTAGCATCCATTTTTGAGCGAAGGATGTCAGCACTATTCCACAGTGCTTGATATAAATTTTGTGAATTTTGTTTGTTAATATCTGCCATTGTATTCTCCTGTATTTTCCCGATTTCGTTCTATTTTTATACACACTTGTAATCTCATACATATACTAACATAATCTTTTCACTTCATGGACGTTAATTAACCATTGAATATGTATAAAGCTCACGGTAATAAGATCAATTAGCATCAATGATCCTTATGATAGTTGCCGGAACTCCTCCAACCATAGAATTGTCAGGCACATCCTTCGTAACTACTGCTCCGGCTGCAATCACACATCCACTGCCGATGGTGACTCCTGGCATAATTGAAACGTTTGCCCCGATCCAGCAATTGTCACCAACCTTTATCGGCAAAGCCTTCTCGAGTCCCTTGTTCCTTTCATGATACTTAATCGGATGGGTCGCGGTGTAAAATCCACAAGAAGGACCGATAAACACATTATCTCCTATCGTGATTTGCGCACCGTCCATAAAATAATTGTTGAAATTGATAAACACATTTTCTCCCAACCTGATGTTGCTACCATAGTCACAGTAAAACGGACTCAACAACTCCAAATTATCCGGGAGATACCCAAGGATCTTATTAATCAGCTCGTTTCTTCCAGGGTCAGACATTTTCATCTGATTCAAGGTGCCACACATATCATAACACGCATATCTTTGCTGCAATATATCAGGATTGTTATTGGCATCGTACCACATTCCCGATTTCATTTTTTCGATTTCATTCATTTTCTTCATTCTCGCTTCGTTTTCGTATTGTGATTTGGTAATCACTTTTCACAGCCATCGGCCTTGATATCATAATTTAAGGCGTTATTACTATCTATTGATACTAGAAATACTTTGTACTATAAAAAATATTTGAATAAACACATGACCCGGAATGAAAGTATTAGTTGCAATATTTCAAAATTTTATCGATATGAAATGCAACAAATTCCAAGCATTTCAAATAACATTTTGCCTGTTCGCAAATCAAAACAAATACACCCGAGTCTAATGTTCATTCTAATATTAAATATTCTCGTTTCTTAAATAAACATTTTTTCTAACATTGTTTTCTTTAAATTTTGGTACGTTTCCAACTCACGCTGATGAAG
>JAQVDW010000013.1 GCA_028698185.1 Erysipelotrichaceae bacterium
CTTGATTCTAAATTCATCAGTGTAAGCTCGTTTAGGTCTGCGTTGTGTCATTTCTCGATTCCTCCATTAATTTAACAAGATTTTACCATGTCCTTATTATCTTGTCTAATTAATTATAACCTATCCATTGATGTTCTCAAAATCTCCGCCCCGGACTATCTTGCCGCCCGCCTCGAGACTCAACTCGAGCAAATTATTTTCCCCGAGGATCTCGTTGATGGCATTGATGTCATTGCGGATGGTCCGTTGGGACACCTCGTACTTTTCAGCTAAACTAGCTATTGTCATTCCCGCTTCTCCATCCAACAAATCCTTTATTATTTCCAATACTCTTTTATTCATTTCAATACCTCGCTAATATCCTTGAAAAAATGTAAGTGGTTGTAAAAGTGCATATTATAGGTATATCACAAAATATCATTTATAAAAGTATAATCTACTTCTTGGATTTTGCAAAAAATTGTACTTGCATGTACAGACAATAATCAAAACCCGCTATCCACCTTCATTATACCTGAATATTCCCAGTTATAAAACCGATTACACTTTCAAATGTCCTGAACCAAAAAACCGGGATCATGTTCCCGGCTAAAAAATATCTAAAAATCCATGTTATTGTGGATTCTATGGTGCGATTGAATATCCCAGTGTTTCCCTATCATTGTCTTTATAAACTTAAATTCAAATCATCCGGCTTTCGTGGCAGATGAAGTAGAACACCTGATATTCATCACTGATTGCCTCGATCAGCCCTTTTGCTCCGTTGAGCCTAGTTTCATCAAGATTCACAAACGGATCGTCAAGAATCAGCAAGGGTCTAGGTCCGGCCTGGTAGACAGCTTCGACGAGCGCCAGCCGCAGGCAGATCTGCACCAGATCCTGCATCCCTTTGGACAGCTGCTGGAATGAATGAGCCTGGCCTTCGTGAAAATAGTTGACATCAAGGTTGATATCGACCTGGTACAGTTCCGGATTGGCCCCCTCAAGGAGTTTGAGATACTTCTTGAAGGCCTGGTTCATACCTGACGTGTACTTGGCCGCCATATTCTCCTTGGCCTTTTCAAGACATTGGAATGTGATTGTCAACAGCTCATGGGTGGTGACCGCCTCGCTTCTTTCCTCTTCCAATTTAGCTAGTTGCGACTGCCAGTCCTCCAGGCTGTCACTGACCGGTTCAAGGTCGGTTATCTGTTTTTCAAGCAGCGCGATTGCCTTCGATTTGTCTTCCCGCTGGGCTGCCAAGTCCGTTTTGGCGGCTGCTATTTCTTCATTTGAATCCTCGATGCCCCCTTCGATATCTTGGAGCGTTTCAAGTGCCATAACATCATTGGCCCCTTCAAACTCATGGAGTCTTTGCTTGGCAGTGTCATATGCGTTCTGGCTGGCCTTGAATTCATAGAACATGTCCCGGAGCTGGCGATACTGAGTCTCGAAATCGTAACCTTCCGGTATTGTCGGGTCAGGTTCATAATACTTGCCGAAGATTCCTGCCAGCCGTTCTTCAGCCTGGAAAGCCTCTTTCCGGGCATCTTCATAGCTTGCAGCCCGGGCTTGCAGGGCTTCATACCGTCCAACCATTCTGCCCAGATCGGCCATTGCCTGGATGGGATCACCAAGGCCGGCGATATTGTACAATCCTAAGAATCCAGCCAGGTCTCCTTTTAGGATTTCAATGTTCCGGTTGATATCCGTTGTATCCCGTTCACTTTGAGCCGCTTCACTTTCAAGCTGTCCGTATTCGGCTGCTTCCATCTTCAACCGGGTCAAAACATTCAGCGCATTGGCTTCATCCTCTCCAATCGCTTCAAGATATCCTAGATACGAGGCGGCGAGCCTTTGCTTTTGGCTGCGCAGACTTGCCAGTTCGTCATCAACCAAACTGCCTGATGCCATATTTTTCCTGTTGCCTGAAACAAACCAGAAAATTCCCAGAACAATCCCGACAGCCAGAAAAATTCCGCCTACAAGCGGCTGGATAGCCATCATGATTGCTCCAAAAAGGACAGCCAAAGCCCCCAGGATAAGCAGTATCGGCCTTTTTTCCGGCCCTCCATTTTGTGATCGGGCCTGGTTCATTCCATTTTGCAACGATGCTATCTTGCTGTCGACAGCCATAACGGCACCATAGGCATCGAGATAGGAAGCTGCCTCATCCCTGTCGAGATTTTTGAATCTTGCCGCCAGTTCCTGGCGTCGGGCTTCCTTGGCCGGGCTTAGGGTGCCGGTCTTTTTCAAGGCCTGCAGGCGGTATAGTTCCTGGGCCTTTCCCTGATATGATGTAATATCGGTTTTTTCAGGGATTCCTCGATTAAAATGATTGCTTAGCGATTCAAATTCATCTTGCAGCGCCGGGGTAAACCGGTATTCACTTTGGAGATCCTTGCCTCGGAGCCACTGTTTGAGCATATCCGATATGGCGTTTAGATCCTTATCGATCTGGTCTGGATCGCCATTGACTCCATGGAAAAATTCCCGGTGGCTTTCATACAGTGTTTTGCTGGCGTTATGGTCATTTTGCAAGCTGACATATTGGCGTTTTTTCTGGGCATCAAAAAGTCTTTTCTGCCTTTTCTCCAGTTCTTGGAGCTGGAAGTCCAAACCGTCAAGGTCCTTTTTGGCTGCAAATACCTGGCTGCTAAGTCTTTCAATGTCCCCGTTGGCCTGGTTGGCTTGCCCGATGTGCACTCTGGCTTCATTGATTCTGGAATCGATATCGCTGATGATTCCCTTGTTGCCCCTTTTGGACTGAAAACGGCCTATTTCCTTTTCTAACAGTGCCAGAGCCACACTCGACTCATCGAGATCCCCGTTGTCGGTTTCAATCTGGCTCAGTCGGCTGGCGATCAGGTCACTGAGCAGTTCGTTTTTTGCCAGGTTGATAAAGGCGGTCTTCTCGTACGAATCCCGGTCGACACCCCAAAGTTCCAGCCCGAGCGATTCACCAAAATCAGCCGATTTCATATTGGTGGCAAGGTCATACAACTCGAAGCTGTCCTCGCTAACTTTTTGGCCAAAGAAGCGGATCGCCCGGTATGTTTTGCCATTGTGGTCGAAATCGAGGCTGCCACCAAACTTCCCCCCGTTCCAGGGCCGGTAAAGTCGCCGTTCGACTCCTTTGTCCTTGGCCCGGCTGTACTCGAGACCGTAGAACATCGCCTTGATGAATGATGCCATGGTCGTCTTGCCCCAGCCGTTTTGTTCCATAAAGACGGTAAGGTTGCCCTTGAACTCATAGGAATACTTGTGGAAGCGGCCATAGTTTTCGATATCCAATCTGACTATCTTCATGAGATGACCTCCTTATGCAACAGGGCGTTCAAACCCATCTTGATGATTTTGTTCTTGCTTGGCTCGTCTAGGTCGAGTGCCTCGACAGTCCGGATGAATTCCCCCTTCAAGGAGATGTCATTGGCAAATTTCCGGTAATCGACGTCCAGCCGGATCCGGTTTATCAGTTCCACAAAGTAGAAACGGTCCTTCAATTGGTGCGAGAGATAATCGAGATCGAGGTCGAAGTTCTCGTCAACCCGGCCCTCCAGGATGATTCTTACACAATCGTCCTTTTCGCCTTTTTCAATCGCCTGTTCGACAAGGTCCAGGGCCTGGGCGGTTGACAAACACCCATCAAGAGCCACCGGGATGATATGGAACTCCCGCCTGGCCAAAGAGACGAATTGATAATCGAGCTGTTTGTCTGCGATGTCCAGCACGACAAAGCCCTTCTTGCCGGTCTCGTCGAAGCCCCGCCCCTCCAGGGCCCCGCAGTAACAATAGACGCCCCGGCCATCAAGCGACTCGCAGTGATAATCATGGAGATGACCCAGGGCGAGATAATCGATGCCTCTATCCTTGAGCAAGGGAATGTTGACCATCCCGGATTCCAGGCTGTTCCTGTTCGATGTCACCTGGCCATGGAGCATGACAATGTTGAACATGTCATGGTCTAGGCTCAGTAGATCATAGATACCAGGGGTTGTTTCTTTGCCAAATTCGACCCCGCTGACAACCACATCGCCGTATCTGTAGCTGGTCCAATGACCATCAAACAGCTTGAGATTTGCCGGCAGTGCCGCCAACGATTTGAAATAGGTGTCGCTGTCATGGTTGCCCTGGAGATAGAGAAAGTCGATATCCTCATGGCTCGTGATTATTTCGAGCACCCTATCCTTGATCCGTCTTTGCGACGAAGCGACTGTATCAAACATATCGCCGGCAATCAGTACCAGACTGACACCATTGGCCCGGCCATATTCGACCATCCTTTCAAAGGTGCCGAGTATTTCATAGCGGCGTTCCCTGGCCTGTTCAACATTGAAATGGGTCTCCATCTTCGCATCGAGATGCAGATCCCCGCAATGGATTATTTTCATAAAAGGTCCCCTCCTTTGTCCGGTTCACTAATTGATTCATGGAAGTCAACCGACTTAGTAAATTATAACACCAAAGCTCATCAAAGATAACCAAATATTGCCGGCTTGGTCATTGTTTGTTGTCAGGGCGGCCGGTTTGGGCGTATAATGACAGTAGAAAAAACAAGGAGTATCCCATGAAAACAAAATTATCGCAGGCTTTGAAGGAGCCCTACCTTCACAACGTCAAATATTACGAGACCGACAAGATGGGCATCACCCATCATTCCAACTACTTTAGATGGATGGAGGAAGCCCGGATCGATTTTTTAGAAAGGATCGGTTATGGCTATGACATGCTTGAGGCCAGCGGAGTCATCTCGCCGGTCGTATCGATTTGTGCCAAGTACCTCGCCCCTTCGACCTTCAACGACGACATCATCATCAAGGTGCGCCTCAAAGAATACAGCGGGGTCAAATTCACTTTCGAGTACGAGATGATCAACGCCAAGGAACGGACTCTCTGCGCCACCGGGGAATCCCATCATTGCTTCACCGACCAAAACAAGAAACCGATCCGGATCAAGAAGAACTATCCGGAGATGGACATGATATTCAGGGAACTGCTTTTGCTGTAATGACCCCTTTCTCGCGGCTGTCAAGGCCGTTTTTTTTTGCCAACTCCCGACCTCCCCGGTCTAATACCCGATATGTCCATTTGTAAATGGTTACAATATGGTAATATTGAAAACAATTTGGCAATATCACTATTTTGTGGTATCTTTTAAGCTAGTGTTGCAAATCCGATTGGAAAATTGGATGCAACAACACATTAGGAGGTATTAAATGGATTTAATCAAATCGAAACTCGACCGGTCATTCAAGGACAATTTCCTGTCGGGTATCACCGTCGCCCTGGCCCTGGTGCCTGAAGCGATCGCTTTTTCTTTCATTGCCGGGATTGACCCGGTGCTGGGTCTGACTTCGGCCTTTATCATCGCCCTGGTCAGCGCCCTTGCCGGAGGTCGGCCGGGGATGATCTCCGGGGCGACTGGAGCCATTGCCGTGGTCGTTGCCGGCTTGGTTTCAAGTCACGGCGTCGGCTACATGATCCTGGCAGTCATCCTGATGGGGGTCATCCAGGTTCTTTGCGGGCTGTTGAAGCTTGGCAAGCTGGTGCGGATGATTCCCCACCCGGTGATGATCGGATTTGTCAACGGGCTGGCAATCGTCATCTTTTTAGCCCAGCTCGAGCACTTCAAGGAAGGCGGAGTGTGGCTTGGCCTAACGCCGCTGGCAATCATGGGAGCTTTGATCGTGTTCACCATGGCCATAATCAAGCTGTTCCCCAAACTGACCAAAAGCATCCCGGCAACATTGGTCGCGATTGGTGCCAGCACGATTCTCGTCCAGGTTTTCAATATCGACACCCGAACTGTCGGTGATCTCGCAGATATTTCCGGGAGCCTGCCCCAGCTGGCATCATTCATTGTCCCGTTGAATCTGGAGACCCTGAAAGTCATCCTGCCATACTCGGCGATGATGGCGATTGTGGGACTGGCGGAATCGCTGATGACCCTGACTTTGATCGATGACATCACCAACACCAAAGGCGATGCCAATCGCGAATGCGTCGGCCAAGGCCTGGCAAACATCGTCTGCGGTATGTTCGGAGGCATGGGTGGCTGCGCCATGATCGGGCAGAGCATGCTCAACATCAAATCCAACGGGACCGGACGCCTGTCAGGTGTGGTTGCGGCCCTGGGACTTATTTCAATCGTTCTTTTTGGAGCACCCCTGATCGCCCTTATTCCCATTGGCGCGCTGGTAGGCATCATGTTTGTCGTGGTTATCGCTACCTTCGACTGGTCGACCCTGACCAAGCTAAGCCGGATTCAAAGATCCGACGCCCTGGTCATCATCGTAGTTACAACAGTCACGATATTGACCAACCTGGCGATTGCCGTCGTTTCCGGAATTGTCCTGAGCGCCCTGGTTTTCGCCTGGGAAAAAGGGAAGAAGATCGAATCATCGACCCATGACCAGAGCGACAATCTCAAGGTATACGAACTGCGTGGCCCATTGTTTTTCGCTTCGATCAAGAGCTTCAACGAACTGTTCGATCCGCTAAACGATCCGGATAAGATCGTTATCGACTTCGCCTCAAGCAAGGTTTACGACCATTCGGCAGTCGCCGCTTTGGAACAGCTGCTCCATAAATACAGCAGCCTCGACAAGACGGTGATTCTCAAAAACCTGAGTGGCGATTGTGTCACAATGCTCGAAAAAGCCAAGTTCGACCTGGACATGGCCGGATAATAATATTGCAATCATTAAACTCAAAAGACTTGACCACCTGCTCTTAAGCCCGTTGTTCAAGTCTTTTTTCAATCCTATATTGCGATTTTACGTTTTTTGTTCTTGGTTTTCAGGCGCACCTTGTTGCCTTCGACCACGATTCCATCGAGGGAGCGCAGGAAACTCGAGAAGCGGCTGTAGCCATAATCCCTGATGTTGAAGCTCTTGTATTTTTCCTTGAGAAACTCATGGATTTTCGACAGGTTCTCGACACTGCCGCCGGCTGCCTTGATAAATTCGGTGATGACCACTGTCACTGTCTCCACATCGACATCGCTGCGCAGTGACACGAAATAGTTGAGATCCTGCTTGGTGATATGGATTGTGGCAAATTCCTTGTAGCACAGGGTCGATAGTTTCGTGTAGCCGTAGTTGCGGACATCGAAATCCGAGAAGAGCTTGTTGAGTCTTGAACCGACCTCTCCGAGCGAGACGGCCCCGGTTTCGGGAATCATGTTGATGATTGCATCTTCTAGCTGGCTAAGGGGCGTGACATTGGACTCGGCCGCCTTGGTCTCCTTCTTGCTTTTGGAAGTCGTCACAGCCACAATCTCTTCATCTTCCTGGTTGTCATCGGAGACGATCAGATCTAGGAAGACGAACTTGTTGCAGGACTTGGTCAGCGCCACCGGGGTTTTGGAATCTCCCATCCCGATTACATACTTCTGCGACTCGCGCAGGCGCATCGCCAGTTTGGTGAAGTCGCTGTCGCTGGAAATGATGCAGAAGATGTCGGCCTGATTGAGGTAGAGCACATCCATGGCATCGATGGTCATCGCCATGTCCGTCGCGTTCTTGCCCTTGGTGTAGTCGAACTGCTGGATCGGCTGGATTGAGTATTCCAAAAGCAGCTCCTCGTTCCAACCCTGCTTTTTCTTCCAGTTGCCATAGATGCGGCGGATTGAAACCGTCCCGTATGAATTCAGCTCGTCAAATACGCTTTTGACATATTTGGGACTGATATTGTCGGCATCGATAAGCAACGCGATATTCTTGTCTTCCATTTCATATTCCCCTTACTTTTTTATCATTCAAAATCCCAGATCAGGCGACCAGTCATTCCATCGGATGGAATCAGGCCGAAAAGACTCAGGTTTTCTTGTCTTAATTGTACCATTTTTGAAGCAGCTAAACAATTTCAAACTGATTTGTTTAGCTTAAAGTAAAAAAGGATGGCCGGCATCCTCTTTTATGGTTGGTTGTTACTGGTTATAGCAGTTCCCTAATTGGCTGATTGGACAGTCAGATTGAGCTTTTCCATTCCTGGTTGGAGACGGGGCATGATAAGATTTAGCAACGGTCCAAACAGAATCATCGCGATGACAGTCCCTTCACGGACCTGGATCGGATCGGCGAATGCCAATGAAAGACCCAGGGAAATCACGATGGCGGCCACATCCACCATTTGGCGCAAGGTTCCGAAGTTCTTGTTGAGCTTGTTGGCGATGACCATGCAACACGATTCGAGCGGGAATGTGACCAGGTTGACCGTCATGATCACCGAAATCGCAATCGAACAGATGATAACCGATAGCAGCAACAGACCCAGGTTGATGGCGTAGCTGGTGATGGTGAAGCGGGCAAAGACATTATAGATCATGAAGTTGACGACCCCGCCTAGCATCACTGATACCAGAACCTGGGAAGCATGGACGATTTTGAAGTCTTTTTTCAATATAGCCAGCTGGATGGCAACACAGGTGATGTTCATGATCATCGAGAAGGTTCCCACCTTCAGACCGATGACCTGGCAGACACTGATGCTCAGGGCATCCCAGGCCCCTACGCCAACTGCCGCCTTGATCCCAAGGCTGGCTCCCATGGCCGTTATGATCATCGCCGGGATGACAACTGCAAGTTTTTGGATTGTATTTTTCATCGTTTCTCTCTCCTGATGATTGTTGTGGGCCAGCTTATTGGTGAGGGGTTGGTCCCGACCGATATCGGCCGGGATGCAACCGGTTTCTAAACTGACCAGGATATATTACCAAAAAACAGCTTCGGCTATCATATTTTTTCAAAATTTGAACGGCGTATCCCCTTACTCCGTCTGGCATAATTCCGATTGATGGATAAAAAGCATGGTCAGCTATTCTTATGGACAAGCCAATGGCTTCACCGATTGGGGCGATGACCCATCGGTCGGAGCCGAGATGTCTTTGAATCACGACTTCACGGTATACGAAATAGAGGATGAAAACCCGATATAGTCGACTGTCCCTTCGTCCGAGATTGGCTTGTCTTCTTGCAAATTTCGATGTTGAAATTCTTGCATTCTTACAGTTTTAAAGCGTAATCTGGATAGTGCCGCAACATTGGACGTCAGCGAAGATAAGGCAGTATGCATCACTTCCTAAACGAGCATGATATAATCAGGTCACCAACATAACGGATAGATCGCCTTTCCGCCCTTTACAACCGGGGCGCTGGCGATCAGGCAGTTGTGTCCGGCGCTGTACCATTCAATATTGAACCGCAGATTCAATGTCGCCACTTGTCTCTGGTTCAAAAAACAGCCGGTACCAAGCCCTTAATGATTGGACCTGAATTCCGGCTGATCTGATGATCGATTATTTTTTTCTTTTGAGTCTATTTGTGTCGATACCAAAAGGCATATAAAGCGGACAGAATCGGACCAAGCCTGTAACAATCATGATGGCTCCCAGCACGAGAAACAGCCAGCGGATATTTCCGGTCGTAATTCCAAACAAAGTAAGTACCAAAATTCCTCCGACTACGCGGATGGCCCGATCAGCTGGGCCGACATTCTTCTTCATTTTCTTTTTCCTCCATATTTATGTTGAGCCATTTCTTTCAATGGACTGAATGCAACTATCACTTTCCTCACCTACATGTTAATCCCGATTGTACTCAGGTTAAAGCGACATGCTTATTTTTTTCATATCTAATGATTTCGCCCGAGATTTTGGATCACCTTCACTCCAGTTGACAAATTCTGAAGATGGCCCCATAAGCGCTCCTGATCTATCGTTACCCATATCCATTCTTTTTTTTTTGATAAAGATCATGAATTGTCATAGTAATTGCGCTCGGACATTTTTAGAAAAGGCATTTAGATTCCCCTGATTCGAATTATTTAAATAAACATCCAATTATGTGATATACTTTAAGTGCTATTTATTATGAAACGAATCAATATCTGGAGGTTATGTTTGATGAAGAAAATCAAGAATGTTGCCATCATTGGAATGGGGGCCTTAGGGGTCATGTACGGCGGACTGATCAAGGAAAACCTGAAGGAAGGCAAGCTGTATTTTATCGGCGACCCAGCGCGGATCACCAGACTGGAAGAAGATCCGGTCTATTGCAATGGTATGCGATGCGACTTTGAGATGATCGATCCTACAATGAGCGACATCGATTTCGATCTGATCATTGTCGCCGTCAAATCGACTGCGCTAAATAGTGCGGCGAAACTCGCAAAACCGCTGGTCAAGAAGGACACGGTTGTAATCTCCCTTCTCAATGGCATTTCCAGCGAGGAATACCTCGAAGAACAGCTTGACCAGGGAACAGTCATCACCTGCATCGCCCAGGGAATGGATGCCCTGAAAATCGGTAATGAACTGACATACACGAGACTGGGCCATCTATGCGTTGGCATCAGCCCAAGCGAAGCGCACAAGCAAGAACAGTTAACTCGCCTCCGGGACTTTTTTGAAGCGATGAAGATACCCTCAACCCTGGAAGCGGACATCAATCACCGCGTCTGGGGCAAATGGATGCTCAATGTCGGGGTCAACCAGGTCGTAATGGTCATCAAGGGAACCTTCGCATCGGTCCAACATGAGGGACCGGCCCGCGATTTGATGATCGGGGCGATGAAGGAAGTGATCGAAGTCGCCAACGCCTCAGGGATAAATCTTGGCGAAGACGATCTTGAGGGCTATCTCGACCTGATCGCCACCCTGAATCCCGAAGGCATGCCTTCGATGGCCCAGGACGGTGTGGCCCGGCGCTACAGCGAAGTCGAGATGTTTTCGGGCACCGTGATCAAGAAAGCCCGGGCCCTGGGTATCCCGGTTCCCATCAATGAACAGCTTTATAGCCAGGTCAGACAAATCGAAAGCGAATACTAGACCGATTGGCCATATCGATAATCAATCGAATACCCGGACAAAGCAAAGGCTAAACCTTTGTTTTTTTCTTTACCGCAATCAAAATCAAAAGCCGACGGGCCGGTTGGAATCATTGTCCAGGTGGCCTGTCGGCTTGATTTTTCACGTAGTCTTAAAGATTTGGAGTTTTTCCGGTGACAACAAGGTTGATGTTCGACCTTGCCGAACTGATCGATGACTTGTTCGGGATCATGACATAGAGGTTCCATCCCGGCATCGAGTAGGTCCGGGTCGAATATGATCCGCTGCCGCTTAGATACTGGTGGCGGATGTGCCATGATTCACCGCTATTTAGCTGTTCCTTGATGATCGAGGTGACCACTCCGGTTGGCACACTGGTCTGGCATGATCGCATCACCACATTGAGCATGCTGTCATAGTTGGTCAAGATGGCTGGCGACATCGCCTTGTTGAGGATGCCCGCAAGGATGGTCTGCTGGTTCCTGATCCGCTGGTTGTCGCCGTTGGCATAGGCATAACGCTCCCTTGCGTAGACCAGGGCCTGGGCTCCGCCCATGCTGATCCACCCTACCGGGAAGGAATAGCCCCGGTTCGTAAACGCGATGCCGTTGTAGATGTTTATGCCGCCCAGGGCGTCAACGATGTTGATCAGCGAAGTGAAGTTGACCCGCATGTAATAGTCGATGTCGATATTCAGGAAATCCTCGGCGGTCCGCAGCGATTCCCGTATGCCATAGATTCCCGCATGGGTAAACTTGTCCTTGACTCCGTAGGAATGCAAGGTGACGTAGTAATCACGCGGAATGCTTGTAAGCAGGATCTCGTTGGTCTTTGTATTGACCGTCATGACCATGTTGACATCGGAGCGGGAAACCGTGTTGATGGCCCCGTAGGTGTCGATTCCGGAAATGAAGATCGAGAATGAGTTGCCGTCATTGACCGCCTTCTGTTCCACCGGTGCCGCGGGTGTTTCGGGTTCCTTTGGAGTATCAACGGGCGACGGGGTTTCTGCCACCAGCTCCTGGGTCTCAGGTTCCTGGGTGGCTTCCGGTTCTTCGACTGCGGCCAGTTCCTCTTCTTCTTCGATCGCTTCCTGATATTCGAAAGTGTCGATGACTTTTGTTTCATCCTGGTATTGGGGATGCATCACTTCCATGAATCCCTCGTAGGCCTCGTCAAGGATGATTGCATCACATTTGCCATCATATAGATCGGTGGTCAGCTGCTGGAAGGTCGCAACTTTCATCGCTTCGAACTCGACCTTCTCACCCAACAGTTCAAGGTATTGACCGTTGTAATAGGTTTCCACCTGGGACGAGTACTCGACCACCTTTCCCGCAAGA
The DNA here is from genome assembly GCA_028698185.1 of Erysipelotrichaceae bacterium. Lineage (GTDB taxonomy): Bacteria > Bacillota_I > Bacilli_A > Erysipelotrichales > Coprobacillaceae > JAQVDW01. Next base: position 12,151 of record JAQVDW010000013.1, read on the forward strand.
TCCGCTACTGATTCGATCTCGCTTTCATAAAGGACCCGCAGGTTGAGCGTATGGCTCTGGGTGTTGGAGTCGACGGTCAGCTGTGAAAGCGCCTGGTATGAGCGATAGAAATAGTAGTTTCCAGTCACCAGGGCGATATTGAGCGCAAAAATGATCAGATCAAGGAAAATGCGGGATTTCCTGTCCTCATGGATGCGGCGGTTGATGGTATACGACACCACCAGTAAAACTGCCAGCAGGCCGACAAAAGGGACAAGATATTTGGTTGGCAAAACATTCAATTTGAATACTAAAGCGGCCATAATGACCGAAATGATCAGTTGGACAACTATCAGGATTGTCGTAAATTTCTTGCTTTTCATAATATTCCCTCTTTCCCAATTCCCCAGCAAGCAATCACAATATTCAAATACTATAAGTCCATTTTACTCCAATGTGATACAACATGCAACATGGATGGGCAACAATCAAGAAAATTGGGACAACCGCATCAAAGCCCGACTTTCATTTTGTGTTGTCATTATTGCAGCCAAAATGTCAAAAGGGATTGCCGGACCAAAGTCCCGGCAATCCCCCGATACCAACCTTCATACCTGGCAGCCAGTTTTCTCCGCCTTGCTAGTAATCACCTGTTTGCCAGGCGATCCTTGAGCGAGCAGATGGCAAAAAACTTCCTTGAAAGCCAAGACACCAGAAGCAAAGCTTGCAACTGCAGGCGCCCAGTGAAACTCAGTGAATTGTAACTATGCATCATTTCAATAATGTTGTTAATGTATACTCTTGAGTGGTTCAGATATTTGGCGTATTTCTGGTCGCTTAGCGCTTCCTTGTTTCGATAAACAAATGCCAAGGGCTTGGAGCAGCGTGACAGGCTGCTAAAAAAGTATCCTTTGCTTTCCAGCAAGTCCTGGAGCAGCAGCAGCTCCAACAGATTGAGCTCCATTTCATTTGAACTCGACATGATGCTCACCGGTCTTTGGCGGTAGCCAAAGGCGACAACCGGAAGGTATGCAATCTTGCCTGTCTTGAGAATCGAAAAGATAAGTCCCGTATCGTCGCAGAATGTCTTGGTCAGGTTCTCCAGGACGCTTCTTCTAAATACGAAACATGTGATATGGGCGTAGTAGCGGCTCCAAAACAAGGCATTGAAACCAAGTGGGTAGTTCTTTAAAACATCCTTTTCCCCGCTGTCCCAGAACTTCATGTAGTTGGTATAACAAGCGCTGTACCCCGGATGCTTTTCAAGAAAATCAATCTGCATCCTGCACTTGTTGTCAGCGACAAGCAGATCATCCCCTGACATTACCATCAGGTAGTCACCAGTCGCCAAAAAGAATCCTCTTTTAATCACATTGGAAACCCTGAGGGAGGGAATGACATTCTGGGGATTGTTTCTTTCCATGACGAAATACCTGATGATTTCGGGATATTTTTCCTGATACTCCCGGATGATGTCGATGCTGCCGTCGCTTGAGCCATCATCCCCGATGATTATTTCCAGTTCATGCCCCCCCTCTTGTTTCAAGCAGCTCTCAAGTGCCGCACCTAGATACTTGGATTCATTGTATGATATTACAATTATTGATAATTTCATTCGCCATTCTCCCTTTTTTTCGATGAATTCATTGTTTGGCTGATTGTTTCAGTTACCTCTTTCCCATCTGCCCTTTCAAAAACGCCCCTATAGCTTCGGCCACTATCGCCGGGGAGAATTTGTTTGTGACGACCTTCTTGACCAGGAATGCAGTGGTAAACAGGTAGGCGGCTGGCTTCCAATGGAAGGGAATGAATCCTTTGACAAAAGCCAGGCGGTTTCTGGTGAAATAGTACTGGTAGAGATTCGAGAATTTTCCGGTCGATACGCATTCCTTGTGCAGGATGAAATTGTCGTTTTGATACATGATCCCATATCCCTTTTGGGTGATCATCCGCGAGTAGGCGGTGTCTTCATAATACAAAAAATACTCCTCGGGCATCATCCCGACATGCTCAAGCACTTCGAGCGGGATAAGCATGCAGCAGCCATGGGCGAAGGTGATTTGAGATTTTGCTTGATAGCCCTCAGCTTGTTCACCGACGCCGTAGATGTTTACACCGCCCTTAAAAAACGAGACATCCCCACCGCCATACGAAATGACACCAGGATTGTAGTAGTCACGGATCTGGGGTGAAATCACAGCACCGGGATTGAGATGGGAAAATTCAACCAGCCGGGCCATGAAATCTTCCGGAGCGGTGGTGTCATTGTTGATAAGCAGGACCCGGGCATATTTGTTTTTTAAAGCATATTCCAAGCCGATATTGTTACCCCCGGAAAAACCCAGATTGACATCGGACTTGACAACCATCACCCTGGAATTGCAAATCCTCTCAAGCATAGCCACATCGTCGGGGTTGGATGCGTTGTCGACCACCATCAGATCGAAATCCTGCCTTGTCTGCCGGTCGAATGATTCGAGACACTCTTTGGTGTGCACTGCCGAATTGTAATTGATGATGATAACTAATGTCTTATCCATATTGTTCCCCTTAATATACTTGTTGCTGGATATTGTACATCCCTTCAGGGCACCTTTCTAGCGGGCCTTGATCCAGCTGTCATAAAGCCTGAAAAGATCGCTGGCGCACTTTTCAATGTCATAAATATCGCTTATCTTCGTCGTTTCCCTTATTTCGTTGCTTGCTGGCTTGAACCGGCCGATTGCCCCGGTCCACTCTTCTGTCTTTAAAGGCAGATAAGAGATATTGTCGGTGACCCGTGTCTCGAGAGGGACCCGGTCAGATGCCAAACACGTCAATCCCGAATATTGAGCCTCGATCAAGACCATACCCAGACCTTCCCAGTTTGAAGGGAAAGCGAAGAGGTCGAAGGCGCTGTAAAATCCGGTTACGTCGTTCTGGGCCGGTAAAACGATAATGTTGTCTCCCACTCCACAGCTTTTGGCATAGGTGATTACTTCATCTTTCAACCAGCCATCACCGATAAGCACCATCTTGTATCTTTGATTTTTCGAATCGAGGCTGCCAGCGACATCGATCAGGAATTTCTGGTTTTTCTGTTCGTTGAACTCCCCAATATGGCCGATCAGCAGGCAATCATCGTCTACACCAAGCCGATTCCTCATGCTTTTTCTAGCATCATTTGAAAACAGATAGTCGCCACTGGTGATTCCATTGTTGATAACGGTGTATGGCGTATTTGTACCATACAGCCAGTCGCCGGCTTTGCTTGAGCAAGCGCATTTGTGATTCGAAAGACTGAGCAGGAACGGCTTGAAAAAACTGTTGATGAACGGATGCGAACACGACGTGTTATGCGCGTGGACCACGGTTATGGTATGTCTTAAATTGAAGCAGGCGAACAGTTCGAGGGACATCGTCGAAGAGTTGCCATGGATATGGACAATGTCATACTTGTTGTTCTTGATCAGCGCCCGCAGTTTCTTGATGTAGCCTAAAAGATCACCTCTTTTTAACTCTCTGAGGTGCCCTTCCCCGCAATCTGTGAGCGTCCTTACAAATTCCCTGTCAAAATGGGAGGAGCAGATGTCGATTGCACAATCGTATTTATTAAGTTCGTTGTAATAGTTTCTAATGTGACATGGTATTCCCGTTTTGGAAAACGGAACCGTGCATATCAATAATATTTTCATAATCTTCCTCTACAATGTCAAATTGGTATTAGGACCAAGTCCTTCTTGATGGCCTTCCACCATTGGGCTTTTGATTTATACAAATGTCCATTATAACTATTTAATAGTATAATATCGGCATATTGGTGTCAACATCATTGGCCAAAAACATCCAGAGAAACATGAATATATTTGGACCTCAATAACCGGGCTGAGGAACTGCAATTGGGCTCAAACCCGCGAATAATTGCAACGATCAAAGCAGGCCGACCACATTCGGGCTTTTTGTGATAGCAACCCGGGTTACACATTAAAAACTGCTTATGGCGGATTGAAAGTTGCGCCATCATCAACAAACCTAACTGAATGAATTAATAGATTATTGATGGCATTATTGCATCCTCGATAATATTGTAAGACAAGTTCCAAAAATCAAAATTATCCCCGGATCGGCCAAGACTTTGAACCAATGGGTATCCAGTGTTGCAAACAAATCTTGACACAATAGAAAACGTGTCAACATGGCACTAAACACCTTCAAAAATCATCTTATATGTGTTATATTTAGATGGTATTGGGAGGGGGAATTGTTTTGAGAAGAAGATTGATAGGGTTTGACTTGTTTAGAATCGGGGCGGCATTGGTGATTTTCCTTTTTCATAGCCAGATTCACATCCAGTGCGATTATGGATTTTTAAACGAATTCGTTTCCATGGGTGCAGTTTTCATGACTGGTTTTTTCATGCTTTCTGGATTTTCGCTGTATTATGGTTATGAAACTGCGGACTTTTCCCACCTGAAAAATATTGTGAATTTCTACAAAAAACGGGCGATCGGAATTTTGCCAAACTACTACGTCATCGCCTTGCTTTACATAATTTTCATCTCCAAAGACTATTGGCTGAATTTCCTCCTTGCACCGGTCGAACTGTTGGGAATCCAAACCTTCTTTACTTCACTGTTTCCGTTCTCGCACAACAGCGGGACATGGTTCATCTCCTGCATGATAGTCTGCTATGGAATTTTCCCGTTTCTTGATATCTGTTTGAAGCAGATGCGACCAAGAGCCCGCATCGTGATGATTGCGCTTCTTTCATTCGTGCTGCTTTACGCGCCATTCATTGTGATCTTATTCCAGGTTGCAAGAATATATTCGAATCCGTTTTTCCGCCTGCTTGAATTTTCGATTGGCGCACTGCTTTGCAGTCTGATAAGGGAACTTGGCGCAACAAAGGTTTTTAGGCAGAGGTTGTTTGTCAGGTGGTCTCCCCTGGTCGCATGTTTGGTACTGGTGGTTGGAGTGACCCAGGCGGTTGTGGCAAACTTCTATCCGGGCAATTACATGATATATTCCTGGATAACCCTGCCGCTGTTTTCTTTTCTTCTGGTTTCACTGGCCCTGGGCGACTTTGCGCTGCTCGAGCGTTCAAAAACCATACAATATCTAAGTGGCATCTCATACTCTTTCTTTCTGGTCCAATTCTTCGCCTGGCCCATCGTCAAGGCAATCGAGAGCAACTTTGGAGTAATCACCAATTCGAACAAAATCATATTCAGCCTCGGTTTATGCCTGGTCATGGCGACAGCTTTGTACCACGGCGTCGAAAAGCCAAGCAAATCCCTATTGCATGAAAGGCACGCAACCGGGCCGTTGACTGCAAAACGCCAGTCCGATTAAGCAATTGTCAAATAGTCTCATCCCAACGTTCAACTGGTATCTATAGAAATAGGAAAATAACTACCCAAAGAGCCAGGATGATTTACAAGACAGGTATTCCGCCATGAATGCCTGTCTTTTTATTCAATTTGGATCAGTTGGCCGGACATCCACACAAAAAAGCACGGCCATATGGACCATATCTGTTCCGTGGTTCGTGCTTTGTTTCTGCTTGCTATATCAATCGGTTTACAGATCCGGTGTTCCCCCGTCTTCAACAGTCTTGATGTTGGCGCTTGCCGCATCAACCGATGACTGGTTGGGAACCATCACATAGAGGTTCCATCCTGGCATCGAGAATGTAGTTTTCGAATGCGAACCTGAACCGGTCAGGTACTGATGCTCGATGTTCCATGATTCCCCGCGCTCAAGCTGGTTTTTCACAATCGCCGTGACAACATCGGTCGGGATGTTGGTCTGGCATGAATTCATCACCACATCCAGGAAGTTCGTGTAGTTGGTCAGGATGGCCGGCGACATCGCCTTGTTGATGATGCCGGTGATTATTGTCTGCTGGTTCTTGATCCGTTGGTTGTCTCCATCAGTGTAGGCATAGCGCTCCCGAGCATAGACTAAAGCCTGGGCTCCGGACATGCTGATCTGTCCCACCGGGAATGAATAGCCACGGTTGGTGAAAGCGATGGAGTTGTAGATCGAGATTCCGCCAATGGCGTCGATGATATCGATAAGCGAGGTGAAGTTGACCCTCACGTAGTAATCGATATTGATATCCAGGAAATCCTCGGCGGTGGTGATTGTCTCATTGATGCCGTACACTCCGGTATGGGTGAACTTGTCCTTGACCCCGTATGTATGCAAAGTCACATAGTAATCGCGGGGAATGCTTGTAAGGAGAATCTCGTTGGTCTTGGTGTTGACCGTCATGACCATGTTGACATCGGATCTTGAGACCGTATTGATGGCACCATAGGTGTCGATTCCGGAAATAAAGACCGAGAACGAATCGCCGTTGTTTTCTTTTTCTTCGACGACTTCCTCGACTTCCTCCTGGAATTCGTATGTGTCGATGACTCTTGTCTCATTCTGGTAATCCGGATGCAGGACTTCCAGGAAGCCCTCATAAGCCTCTTCCAGGATGATGGCATCGCACTTGCCGCTGTAAAGGTCGTCAATCAGCTGCTGGAAGGTTGTCACTTCCATAAAATCGCAATCCACCTGTTTTTCCAGCTGGCTCACGTATTGGCCGTTGTACTCGGTTGTAACCTGACTTGAATACTCGATTGTTTTGCCTGCCAGGTCTTCGACATTCTCAGTCTCGCTTTCATCAAGGACGCGCAGATTCAGGGTATGGGTCTGGCTGTTGCTGCCAGCCGTAAGTTGGGCCAGGGCATTGTAGCTGCGATAGAAATAATAGTTCCCCATCAACAGGGAAATATTGATCAGGATAATCACGATATCCAGGAACAGACGTGATTTCTTCCCTTTTTTGATCCGGTGGTTGATCGCAAATAATATCAATATGAATGCTGCCAGTACAGCCAGAAAAATTGCCACGTATTTGGTTGGCAAAATGTTCAATTTGAACACCAATACCGCCATCAATACCGATAGCAGCAGTTGGATAATCAGCAGGGCTGCCGTAAATTTCTTGCTTTTCAAAATAATACCTCTTTTCGTTGTCCCATCTTGTGGGATTATCTTCGCCTAATTCAAGTGCCATTGTACAGCACATCTTGGCGATATGCAATCAAAGAAAAAACTATCATCAAGTATTCAATCTTTGCTTTGATGATGGTCAAGATTGTTTTTCGATGCCTGTTCCAGGTTCCTCTTCGCAAAGATAAATACCATTGATGGCCATGAACAGCACCAGAAGCCAGTCGGCCCCGTCGATATCCTCAAGCGCCATCGCCAGAAGAATCGCTCCGACACCTAGCAGGAACATCTTGTTTTTCCTGAAATGCTTTAGAAATACCGCCTTTATTATTCTAAACAGGGCGACCAATATGGCGCCAAGGCCAAGCAGACCGGTCTTGTAGAAGAAACCGACATAGCTCGAATGCGACCCCAGCGGGTAATCGCCCATCATCACCTTGATTCCCGAGCCGATCAGAAAATTGTCGTCAATCGCCTTGAGGATACTCGTCCGGTAGATCAAAAAGCGGGTATTCGAGCTGCCCGAACGGCCGTTGACAAAGTCCATGACCAAGTCCCAGGCTTTGGGAGTGTTGAGGATGACAGTCAAAAGGATAACCCCACCGATCACTGCGGCCATGATGGCTCCCTGGCGTCTGTTCTTAACGTAGATATCTTTAATTCTTTCATAAGCCGATTTTACCAGCCGGGATATCTCCAACGACTTTTTCTCAAAGTTTTCATAGATCACCCAAAGCACCATGAATCCGCCCAGGACAATGCCCAGTCGCGAGTTCGAATTGTATACCGGCAAGAAAAACAGGATTGCCGCCAGAACAAGCTGCCAGATGATTTCGGTCTTACTCTTGAAATAATGATAAGCCAATGGAAAACTCAAAAAAAACATCATCGCAATCAGATTCGAATACTCAAGGAACGCCTGAAGCCGGTATGTATGGACCCCGTTGAACCAGTCATCGATGTACAGTTCAAGACCGGCGATGCTAAGATGCGTGAATCCCAAAGCCACCAGAATGATCATCAGGATATTGAGTCCCACCAGGATCGAAAGATTTATGAACAGGTACCTGCCACATTTGGACCAGTCAATCGCCCTGGTTTTATAGTAGCGGTAAAACAGCACGCCTACCACCCAGATCAATGCCGTGTTTAAGGCGGCGGCAATCCTTCCAATGGAACTGACATGGAATGAGTTCACTAGAATCGACACCAGATTGATAGCGACATAAATCAGGACGAACTTGGAAATGTCATCGATCAGCTCGATTTTCCTTCCCGATCGGAAAAAAAGATAGCCACCCAACCCAAGAAGAACGACAAACTGCGCCTCCTTTGGCAATACCACGACCAGCCATAAATATTTAAACAACCAATAATCATATTTGCTTTCCATATGATTCCCCCTAGAAATCCCCCGGTGCCCTTCTCAATTTTTGGATGAAGGCAACCACCGGGAAGATGATTTTACCGCCACAGGCCCCCTCTTTAAACCTGTCAGGCTGTTTGACAGGGACCTTTGCACGAAGTTGATTATACCACTATTGACAGGAAATTCAAACACAAAATAATAACCTTTGTGAGTTTATCCCAGTCCTGCAATCATTGTGCAAAACCACAACTTTTTTCAAACCAACCGCCGCGAAACCATAAGCCCCGGGCGATCCTTGAGAAATCCCGGCCCGAAGAAAAGCGCCAACCGAAGAGATAGTTGGCGCCCATAATGGAATCACATTGGAATCGACAATCGATTAGATTGGAGTCACGCTGATTTTCTCACCAGCCAGGTTGGCAAGGATTCATGCCTTGTACCAGTAGAAATTATCCAACTGTTGCTTGGAATAATGGGTTTTCAGGCCATCAGGAACGTCGGTGGTTCTTACATAGCCGTTCTTATCATAGAAGCGAATTGCCCGCTTGTTGTAATCGCCAACACACCAATAGATGGTCGCAAGCCCGTATTCCTCATGGCCAAGTCTGATTATTTCCTTCATCCCATAGCTTGAGTAACCGTGCCCCATCGCCTTGGCGCGGATGGCAACCGCGAATTCCGCAAAGCTGTTTTCCCGGTCGATATGCTTGAGGCTTACCGTTCCCATGTATTCATCGGAATCGTCGACAATCGCCAGATTCAAATCGGTATTTGTATCCTGGGAGTGTTCGATGAACCTCTTGCAATCATCGAGTTGTTTGGTCGCGAAGCTCCCGCTCAAATCCTTGACCACATCCTGGTCGTGCATCCATTCAAGCATATATTCCGCATCCTTTGCCATAAGTTTTCTAAGTCTCATAAATTCAACCTTCCCTTATTTTTTGCTTCCAAACAGCATTCTGACATCTCCGGCATAAGGCCATGCAATCATCAAAGAGGCACACAAGGCCAATGCCAGCCCCAGCATTGGAGAATCGACTGCCAGAAGGCGCCAGATTGCCATGAACATGACCATAATGATGGCCCCGCCAAAAAACTTCAGCTGCACTCTCATCAGTTTCATCCTGGTAAGCACGATTACCGCAAGAATGTCGGAAACCACGTAACCGATCAAAGTGGCGATCGCCGCCCCTTCGATCCCGAATCGAGGAATCAAAGCCAGGTTCAAGAAGACATTGACTACCGCCCCCAGTGAGAGGATGAAAAAATTCGGCCAGGTCTTCTTGACTACCAGGAACTGGTTGCAGGCAACCTGGAAAAGCATCTGGAGCAACGGGGCGAGAAACAGATAAGGCGCAACGATATAACCGGCGACATATTCCCCCGTGAACAGCAGCTCATAGAAACTTTGCGACAGAGCGAAAATGAATGTGGCACAGACAAACGATATAACCCCAAGGTACTCGAAGATCCGCGAGTTGGACTCGACCTGGTTAGTGTCCTTCATCGTCGAAAAGGCAAAATACTGCCACCCGCCCCCAAAGGCGATGTAGATGAGCTGGCTGGCATTTCCCAGCTTAGCCCCAACCGAGTAGATTCCCGAAGCCCCCAGACCAATCAGGTTGGTTATCATCAGCCGGTCGCTCGAATTGAAGATCCAGTAGATCAGGAAATTGGGCAGCAGCGGCACGGCGATAAGGAGCATTTGTTTAAGGTAATCAGGATTGAAACGCCTTAAGCTAAACCAGCTGTGGTTGAGAATCCCAAAGGCTATCTCCATGGTGATCCCCGCCACCATCCCAGACACGGGCAAGGCGATAATGTAATGGCCGTTAAGAAGAAGCGGTATGGCCACTGCATAGGAAAGAAGCGGACTGGCCGCATTGGTGATCAGATAGATCATTCTCTTGTTTTGCATCCGGGTGGGAGCCGAAAGGATCGTATTGGTCGACCCCACCAGCACAGCGATGGCGACAATATAGACCAGATAACCGTACTGGGAGTCGCCTAGAAACCAGCGGGCGATCAGATCCCTGGCCAAAATCATAGCCACAAAGATGACCAGCGACGAGAAAATCGTGAAAATGAAGGCTGTCGAACATATATCCTTCTTGTAACCCTCGTCTTCCTTTTCGAAAAACATCCGGTACATCGCGTCGTACATCCCCATGATTGCCAGGGACGAACACAGCGCAAGAATCGTATTGGATAGATCGGATATCCCGAAATAAGAGGTGTCGGGCATCATCCGGGTCACGATTGGCACCATGACAAGCGGAATAATCTTAGAGATTATTCCGCCCAGGCCGTAGATGATGAAATTCTCGATAAACAATTTAAACTTATTCATAAATATAATTCAACTTTCACTATTAGAAATATGCAATATCTTTGGATGACCTGTTTTTTCACCTGGCCAAGCCAAAGCCAAAGAAGGCTTTAACCATGGCAAGAAAAAGCGTTTATTTTTTCGATGACATAGCTGACCTGCTGTTCAGTCATCCCGTAATACATCGGAATTGACAGCTGGGTCGCACTGATTGTTTCGGCGATCGGCAGGCTGCCCGGCGCGATATTCAAATCCTTGTAACATTCCTGCATATGTATCGCTATAGGATAATGCTTGTTGGTGGAAATGCCATTATCCTGCAGGTATTTTGCCAGTTCGTCGCGGTGGTCGCAGCGAATGGCAAATACATGCCATACCGGTTCGACATCAGCTATCACGAAAGGGAGCCTTATCAACTCATTGGTGATCTCACTTAGATACCTTGAAGCGATATGGCGACGGTTCTCGTTAACTTTCTCAAGATGAGGCAGCTTGGCAGAAAGGAAGGCCGCCTGGATCTCGTCAAGACGGGAATTGTGACCTTTGTAGATGTGGTGATACTTATAGTCCGAACCATAGTTGCCCAGAGCCCGGATTTTCGCGGCCAGATCTTGATCATTGGTGACAACAGCCCCAGCATCCCCCAAAGCCCCAAGGTTCTTGCCTGGATAGAAACTGAATCCCGCAGCATCGGAAAAACTTCCGACTACCTTCCCCTTGTATGTGGCTCCATGGGCCTGGGCGCAGTCCTCGACAACTTTGAGGTCATGTTTATTGGCAATAGCCATGATCGGATCCATGTCGCAGGGCTGACCGTACAGGTGGACAGGCATGATCGCCTTTGTCCTGGTGGTGATCTTCGCCTCGATTGCGGCCGGGTCAATATTGAAGGTTGCGATGTCCGGCTCGACAAAAACCGGAGTTGCCCCTACATAGGTGACCGCCAGAGCAGTCGCGATATAGGTGTTCGAAGGGACGATGACCTCGTCACCAGCTCCGATCCCCATTGCCTTCAATGCGAGCATCAAAGCATCAAGACCATTGCCTGTCCCAACGCAATATTTGGTGTTGCAATACTTGGCAAAAGAGGCCTCGAAAGCCTGAAGCTCCTGACCTTCGATATACCAGCTTCGCGCGAAAACCCGCTCGAAAGCCCCTTTTAATTCCTGGTCGAGTTCCTTTTCCAAAGGAAGGAAAGACACAAATGGCACACTCATCATAATTAATTATCCCCCAATTTATCTTGTTAATCTTGATTGCATGCAATCATTAAAAAATCGTCGTAGTTGCGGATATAGTCGCTTTCGTCATACAGTTCGGAAGCCAGAACCATCAATACCGCATCACTAGAGAAGTCGAACATCTCCCGCCACATATTGTTGGCGACATAGAGACCTTCGTATGGCTTTTCCAAGGGAACGACTTTCTTTTCCGTCCCGTTGTCCAAGCGGATCTTGCAGCTGCCATGGATGCAGATGAGAATCTGTTCGAGTTTTTTATGCGCATGATAACCCCGGGTGACCCCGTCAGCTGTGTCATACATGTAGTATACCCGTTTGATTTCAAATGGGATATCCTTGAATTCCTCCAATGCCACCAGCTGACCTCTATCGTCGCCATGAGGCTGGAATACATACTTTATTACTTGCACTTTAGCTTTCCCCCTGTGAAGTTGAAATAATGTTTCTTGGTCGTTGACCAAGTTGAACCGTTCTTTGGCAAACGGTTGTTCCATTGGATATAATACAACAAAAACCTTGAAAATGATAGCGTCTTAGACTTTTAGCGAAGTCAGATAATCCTCAAGTTCTTCCTTGTCAAATTCAGGCGTCTTCTTCAATATTAAAGCAAGGACTTTTAGGCAGGTGACAGTCAAGAAGATAAACGGATGAATCAACGCCATTTTTAGTCGGTTGCAAAAGTATTTAGAATGGACGATCCGATTGCGACCGTAATCCTTTTTGAGCAACAACTCGAGCGCCTGGTTGTCCTTGGCGATACGGGGATTCATCACCCCGCCATTGCTCGTGGTTATCCCGGTACCGTGTTCATACCAGACGACGTAACGGTCGAAATATGTCAGGTGGTTTCCATCCAGGAGATACAGCAACGAGGTCGGCGTATCTTCCATATAGATGATTTTTCCTTCGATTTTTTCAAGATATTCGGCAATGACTGTTCTTTTGCGCAGATAAGCCGGACCGAAAACCCGCTGGCCATAGACAAGGCCGATCCGGCCGATCAGATAGTTGGAAAATTTCCAATTGTATATCTGGGGAAACCGGGGCAGCCTTTCATTGACCAGTTTGAATGATCCGGCTTGCTCCTGGAAACACTGGGTGTTGCCAAAGCAGATGTTTGCATCCTGGTCCAAGGCAAATCTATGGAATTCGCTCAAGGTATCCCGGTCAAAGATGAGATCACCCGGCGAGATGAAGTAGACGTACTTACCCGAGGCGACTGCCAGGCCTGACAGGCAGTTTTTCACAGTCCCCTGGTTTATCGGATTGGCAACAAAATGAAAATTGGCAACCTGTCTATTTCTGACATAGCCCTCAATTTTTTTCTGGTGCGAATCCGTTGAACCGTCATCGGCGACTATCAGTTCAAGTGCGACATTCTCCTGGTTGATGATGGAATTTAGGGTGGTGATTGTTTTTTCATAGTCACAATTGTAAGTCAAAAGAATCACAGAAACATCAATAGCCATATCATCACCCCTCTTTTTTATCTTTGCAGTCTGATCCATCCAAATATTAACGGACTTTTTGGTGCCGCCTTGATGGACGTCAGCCGGTCGTTTAGCCGATATCATTTTTATTGTTTAAGATTTATCAGCGAACATCTCTTTGACAATCTGTTTGAACCGGTTATTGAAATTGTCGGAATTATCCGCTTGGGTCGCTTCCATCCTTGCGACGATTTTGTCATAGTCGGCGATAATCTCACGAAGCGAATCGATCTCACTGACGACGATGATATTGTGGCGCCGGTTTTCCAGCTCGGTGCAGAATTCAAGCTGATGATCGTTTACATGTTCATGATACCCCTTTTGACGCGGCACAACAATCGGAATTTTTCCGATTCTTAAAGGCATGACAAAACTTGACGGCCCCCCATGGGTAATGACGATTCTGGCGGCATTTACCTTTTCCACCATCTCATCATAGGGGAACAGTTTTTGGAAACTGCAATACTTCGGCTCATAGGTGCAATAACCTGTCTGGATCACGACATCTTCCTTTATGTGATTGTCTCTTTTTAGCTCATCGATAAACTGGACAAGCCTGTTGAACTGCTGTTCATGGGTTCCAACCGTAACAAAAATCATATATATACCTCATCCACTTCCTAGAATATGCTGCCTAGATTGATTGCCTTTGGATAGACCTTCAACATCTCTTCCCATTCGACAATGAACCGGTCGGTAATTGGATAGACCATCTTGCCCGTCATTGTCGGCTTGTTGATCCGATCGAATATCTCGATATAGATAAGCTTCGCCTTGAACAGTTTGCCCAGATAGAAAAATGGTACCGCCACTGCCGCGCCTGAAGAGATGATAAGGTCGGGTTTTTCCTTTTTCAACACTTTGTAAGCAAGTATCGTGTTGATGACCAAGGCCTTCAAACTGCGGTTGGTCGGGTAATAGCACTTGTACATCTTCTCGTCTTTTAAAAGGCTGCGGGAATCCGCCTTGTCGAAAGTGACCCAGAAGCGATCCTCTTCCTCCCAAAAGGGCTTTAGCATCTGCAAATGCATCAGATGCCCGCCCGATGAACCAACCAAACAAACTTTCATATATATACTCCCTCAATCCTCTAAATTTATTCTCCATATTTGGACAAAACAAACAGCGGCAAGTTATTATCCAACCGCTGTACAATACATTAATATCTCAGTCTTCAAATTATTTTATTGGCCAATAACATTTTAAAGTGCCAAGGATATCGCTGATTTTCCAAAAAAGCTGGAATCACATCGATCCGTCCCTTTTCAAGACAACCACGATCGTCTTTAGCAGGATCTTGATATCCAGCCCGATTGACCAGTTGGTGATGTACTGCTTGTCGAGTTTCACCACTTCCTCGAAGTCGGTGATGTTTGACCGGCCGCTCACCTGCCACATTCCAGTAAGTCCCGGCTTGGTCGCCAGGCGGGCCCGATGATGAAGATCGTATTTTTCCCATTCGTCGATGGTCGGCGGCCGGGTTCCAATCAGGCTCATTTCGCCTTTTAGGATGTTGTAGAACTGCGGAAACTCATCGAGACTAAGATCCCGGATGTAATTGCCAAGCCCCTTTTTTGTCTTGCCATTGATCTGGCGCGCGCCGATGATCCGGGGATCAAAATCGAGCTTGAACATCAGACCATCCTTGACCCGGTTTTGTTCCATCAGTTCCTGTTTACGCGCTTCGGCATCAAGATACATCGAGCGGAACTTGTAGATCTTGAACTTCTTGCCATTTTTGCCTACCCGTTCCTGGGCGAAAAAAACCGTTCCAGGCGACTGGAAGTGAATCAGCGGTGCCAGTATGAGATATAAAAAGGCGGTGATTGTGCAACCAACCAGCCCGGCGGCAATGTCAATCATCCTTTTAAGAGCCAGCTCGGTCGCCTTGACCGAGCTCATGCTCGTGGTAAGCACCGTATAGTTCCCAAGTTCCTCGATAAACTGTTTGGTCCCCTCAATCGCTGTAGACTGACCCAGTTCAAGATGGACAGTGACACCCATGACGACAAAGTCATTAATCAGCTTATGGGGCAAAGCCATATTGCCCGGCAAGGAGATCAAAACTTCATCGACCCACTTGCGACAGACAAATTCTGTCACGCTGTCCTTGTTCGCAACAACTTTGACACCTTCGATCTCTTTTCCCGTCATATCACTGTCGACTATCACCAGCCCGGCAAGCTGGTATTTCTTGTTGTATGTCTTAGCGATGTTGGCGATCGCATCTTTGGCAAGCGCCGATGTAGTAACTACCAATAACGAACGGCTCCTTACACTCACACCACTGCTTTTCAAATAATGTTTCCAGACAATGCGACAGATGTAGGTGCTAAAAATATATAACAGGGCCATCAACCCGACCATAAAGCGTGAATATGTCAGCCCATCCTGGATAGCAAACAGATAGAAGGTCGTAAATACGATAACTATCGTCACATGCTTGATGGAAGCTAGAAATTCCTTATAATAACCCCGCTTGAGCACATTCTTGAAACCGTTGAAAAAAATCAAGGAGACAAAGGCAGTCAAGGTGATTACAATGATCAGATTGCGGTAAATGTAGTCAAGATAAGGATTAAACATTCCAAAACGAATGATGTAGGCCAATAAAAATGACAGATGCAGACATAAGATATCCACTATCATAAAGTCAAGGTGCTTCAACCAGCCCTTGGCGCAACGGTGATACATAAATACCCCTCTTTCTCACACAAATTGAAAGTTCTTTTCAGCCGGCCCATTTAAAAAGGATACCGTAAGAAGTTGACAAAAAAACAAGTAATTTTGCCGAATTTCCAAAGCATCCCGATAAGCAGTATCAATTTGTCCCAATTTCTTCCATGTCTCTTCCCTCAAAACAAGCATGGTTACTCTTGCCATGTTGTCGCCTTCAATGTAAAATTCACAGATAATTGTGATTCCCTCATTTTGTCCCCCCGGCATCAATGAAGAAAAAGAAAATCACCTGACAATATCGCAAACAAATTGTATCAAATAGAAATTTTGTTTTTAACTAAACTCATATGTAACTTAATCACAAAAAAATCGTAACATTTAATCCATTCAAAGTCAATACCATTTGGTGTATTGCCAGCGATGACCCCGGCTAATTCATTGCCAACAATTCCCAATCACTTTGCCAACAGCCAAGCGCCAAGGTGACATAATCATTGATTGTGAAGCATACCAAAAAGTCCGTTTCGACGACTCCTCGCAACTGGATTATCACAGGACATCCTGATTTATCGTGAATTAATCAGGTTTTTTCAAACCACCAAACCAGGATAATACAAAGCCCCAATCTCCATGACAAAAGATACCCGGCCTAAAGTGTTTGTTTTTACCGGCTTTTCAAGAGGGGTTTTGGTTAGATGAATGTGGCTGATGTTTTGTCTGTAATAAAACCGCCACCTTGTGCATCTTTGAAAAAAAAACAAAAAGTAGTAATCCCGCAGGCAAATATCGGGAAATTTCGATTTATTGCAATTATCATAGCTGGCAATTGTTTCAAGAAAGCTTTTTAATCCCCGTTGGAAAACCCGACTCTAAAAAAATTCCCCCAACCCGTAAACCAAGTTCATAAATCCCTTTTATCATTTCTAAACTGATATGAGCTGTTTGCCAAGGGAACTTCCTCAAATTTGGACGCTGGAATGTCCGACAATTTGGCCAGAACTGTCAAATAGGCCCCGTGATTTAAGAGCACGAAACAGATGAATAATATATCACATGGGTATAACAGGGAAAATCATTTTTCATAATATAAAAATTACGAAACATTGTGCGTTTTTAGTTTAATTTACATTTATTTGGAGTATAATGTACATGAAGGATAGATGTGTAATTTTGCCATATGAAAGGGGTCATAGTAAATTAATAGATATATGGCACACAATCAAAATATTAACTGCGGAAGTTTTTGATCTTCCGGTGTCAAATCACACTTGACAAAAAATGGATCGGCACCCACCTTTAGGAGGCTGACCGATAAATAGCCCTGATAATTATGCGGGCATTTCCACTGTCATGAGCTGTCAGCAAATTGATTCAAATTTCCAACATATAATTGCGTTATTGCTTACCTTAAAGAGGTGATAATAATGAAAAAAGGAAAAATTACAAAGGTAATACTAACGTCTCTCATCACCGTTTTCATGCTCATGACTTCCACCTTAAGACAAGTTGATGCTGCGGCCAGCCAGATAATCACCAGTTACTCAACAACTGAAAAGGTAGCCGCCATTACATTTGATGATTTCGCCGGCAATGAAGCCCAGGCAATGTTGACAGTATTGAACACCTATGGTGTCCGTGCTTCATTCTTCTTATTGGGCTCATCAATCGAAGCCCATCCCGATTTGGTCCAACAGCTCGTAGCTGCAGGTAACTTCATTGGAAATCATTCCTATGACCACCCTTATCTCTCGGATTTGAGTGCCACAGAAATTCTGGAGCAACTTCAGGAAACCGAGAGTATAATCCAAAGCGTCACTGGAAAATCTTCGATGCCCTACTTCCGGCCGCCTTATGGCGACTACGATGATTCCGTATTGCAAGTGGCTGGCGATGCCGGTTTTACTAAAACGGTTCTATGGACAGTAGATTCGATGGACTATGATGGCATATCCAAGGAAGAGATAATTTCCAATGTTGTCGACAATGTAGTCCCAGGTTCAATCATCCTGATGCATACGGGCGGAAGTGCGACAAATACACAATTCGCTTTGGAGACAATTATTACCACGTTACAATCACAAGGGTATTCATTTGCGACAATACCCGAACTATTCGGCGAAACAGTTGCCGTACCCCCACCTGATCCCGTTGTCGATCCCGATCCCGATCCCGTAATCGATCCTGATCCCGATCCCGTTGTCGATCCCGATCCCGTTGCCCCAACTGTCGCTCCAACGCTGAGCTATAGTGCCCACATCCAATCGATTGGTTGGCAGTCTTATGTGTCCGAAGGCACTTTAGCTGGAACAACCGGACTGGCAAAACGGATTGAAGCACTCAAAGCTAACATCGATCCTGGCAGCTACAGCGGAACAATCGAATACCGTTCCCATGTCCAGACTTATGGCTGGCAAGACTGGGTAGTAGATGATCAGATAACCGGAACAACCGGGCTGGCAAAACGGCTTGAAGCCATCCAGTTCCGCCTGACCGGTGAACTGGCTGTGAATTTCGACGTCGTCTATCGGGCCTATGTCGAGAATCTTGGTTGGCTTGACTGGGCGAAAAATGGCGAAAGTGCCGGAAGCGCTAGTTATGGCTACCGGATGGAAGCTATTGAAGTGAGAATTGTGCCAAAGGGTGCTTATTCAACCGGCCCAAAATCATATGTCACCCGTAATCTCCAATATGCAGCACATGTCCAGACTTATGGCTGGCAATCATACCGTTACGATTCCGGCGTATCCGGAACTATCGGTGAAGGAAAACGGCTGGAAGCAATAACACTGTCACTGATCAACCTGAGCGGCCTTCCCGATGTCAACGCATCAAACAGTGGCATCAGCTATCGGACCCATATCCAAACAGTTGGCTGGGAAGCAGCTTGGAAAATCAACGGTCAGATTTCCGGGACAACCGGTTTAGGTCTTCGTCTCGAAGCGATCCAGATCGCCCTCACCGGTGACATCGCCAACCAATACGATGTTATCTATCGGGTCCATGTCCAGCATTTCGGCTGGCTTGACTGGGCGAAAAACGGCGAAAGTGCCGGAAGTGAAGGTTATGGCTACCGGATGGAAGCTATCGAAATCCGGCTTATCCCAAGAGGTTCACTGGCAACTGACCCGACCGGTGCCTTCAAATCAATTTAAGATCCTTCAACAATCCCTGGGCGGACTCTTTCACGAGTCCGCCCCTTTTGTGAGCTTTTCTATTGGCCGATTAATGACAGGATCAGGATAGTCTAACAGCACGTATCCAAACCCCAATCGCAAGGTACTTAAATTCCAAAGAATAGGTTATCCCCTTGCTGCTGACAGACTCAACATATTCATTATTTTTGAGTTGGTTGATTTGCGCTTTGGTGAAAGTGAACTTGCTCATTGTTAATTCCTCCAGATGATATTATTGTATAGTAAAAGACCCATGAATCCAAACACGTTTTTTATTACGTTCCGAATACATGGGTCCATTTTAAAAAGAATGATTGAAAGTCATTTTTTTAAGCCATTGCGACATATTAGGAGTATAATTAATGCATAGGATAACATAATGATTTTTGCTACAGGAAAGGGGAAAATGAAAAAATAAGTGGCGCACCTGATGGCACCCATGATTCGACAGGTGACAATAATCCAATTTCTTTAAGCGGTCTCATAAATTGCGTTATTTCTTACCTTAAAGAGGTGATAATAATGAAAACAAGAAATACAATAAAGGTAATATTAACGTCCTTAATCACAATTTTCATGCTCATAACTTCAATCATGGGGCAAGTGGACGGAGCGTCAAGTCAGGTGATCACCAGCGGCTCGACAAGCGAAAAGGTAGTCGCCCTGACCTTTGACGATTTCGCCGGCGACGAAGCCCAGGTGATCCTGGGCGTATTGAACAGCTACGGAGTGAATGCCTCGTTCTTCTTTCTGGGCTCATCAATCGAATCAAACCCGGATCTGGTATCTCAGATATATGAGGCGGGAAATTACGTTGGCAACCATTCCTATTCCCACCCCTATCTAAGTCAGCTTAGCGAAGAGGATATTTTAACCCAGCTCCAGGATACCGACGCCATCATCCAGGACGTGACCGGTCATTCGGCAATGCCTTATTTCCGGCCGCCATATGGCGACTATGACAGCGCGGTTTTGCAGGTGGCTGGCGATGCCGGTTTTACCAAAGCCATCATGTGGACAATCGACACCGAAGACTACGACGGCATATCGGCTGAGCAGATTGTTTCCAATGCGGTTAACAACGTTTCCCCCGGCGCCATTATCCTGATGCATACCGGCGGAAGTGCGACGAACACCCAGTTCGCTTTGCCGACAATAATTGAAAACTTGCAGGCTGAGGGATACTCATTTATGACCATACCTGAGCTACTAGGTGACACAACCACCCCGACTTATCCAACAGTTAGTTACAGCGCCCACGTCCAATCAATCGGCTGGCAGTCTTATGTCGCAGAAGGATCAGTGGCGGGAACCATAGGTCAAGCGCTGCGGATTGAGGCCTTGAAAGTGGACATCGCCCCAGCGAGCTTCAGCGGCACAATCGAATACCGTTCCCATGTCCAAACGTATGGCTGGCAGGACTGGGTATCCGACAACCAGGTGAGTGGCACAACCGGGCTGGCAAAGAGGCTAGAGGCGATCGAGATCCGCTTGACGGGAGAACTAGCTTCTAATTTCGATGTCGTCTACCGGACTTACGTCCAGAATTTCGGCTGGCTTGACTGGGCGAAAAACGGCGAAAGTGCCGGCAGCTCCGGCTATGGCTACCGGATGGAAGCAATCGAGATCAGAATCGTTCCCCAAGGGGCTTACTGGACCGGTCCGACCTCATTTGTAGCCAAAAGCTCATCTAGCAGCTCCACCGTCGGGGTCACCTACCGGGCTCATGTCCAATCAATCGGATGGCAGCTAGCTGTATCAGATGGTCAAACCGCCGGGACTGTCGGGCTTACCAAACGGATGGAAGCGTTGACCGTTTCGCTGACCACCGGGGCCAGCGGCGGGGTCACCTACCAGGCTCATGTCCAGTCAATCGGGTGGCAACCCGCCGTATCTGATGGCCAGGTAGCCGGAACAACCGGACTGGCCAAACGGATGGAAGCAATCCGGATTGCCTTGACCGGCACCGTCGCTACCCAATACGATGTAATCTACCGGGTGCATGTCCAACACTTTGGTTGGCTTGGCTGGGCTAAAAACGGCGAAAGTGCCGGAAGTACCGGCTATGGCTACCGGATGGAAGCGATTGAAATCCGTCTTGTTCCTAGGGGTTCGGTTTCCACCAACCCGGCAGCTTCTTTCAAATCGGTTTAAGATCATAAAATGAGTAAAAGGTGAACCTTCCAAAAGTTCACCTTTTGCGTTAATGACACAAGACCGGACATCGGTATTTCTTTGGCCGATAAACCAATTTGCCATGATTACTCCTACAAGTGGACGTTAATGCAAAAGACAACAATTATTTTAGCGAATAGAAAAAACGCACCTGAACCTTTCGAGTAATGGTGCGATTTTCCAAAAGTTTTTTCATTACGAGTTTCCTTCGCTTCGCGCGATGGCGTACAATTTCCCGTCATTGATAGCAAACTGGATATGAGCGACAATTTCCTCCGGGGTCTGTTTCATCCCGTTTTTGGCCCAGGCGACAATCATCCCCACTATCCCATAAGCCAGAAACTCGGCCACATAGGATTTATCCCCGCCTGGCAGCCCGCCTTTTTTGGCGATATTGGCGATTATTCCGGTGAACACTTCCGTGAAAAAATCGAAAAGGTAGTCCTGGAACTCATTGCCCTTGGCATTTCTCAAGGTCCGCTGATAGAAGTGGTCGTCATTTTTCATTATCTCCAGCAACTCGAGCACCTTAACATTCCAATTGTCGTAGTTGAGATCATTGGCGACAACCCGCAATGCCTCATTGTAGTAGATCCAGTTGACCAGTTCATACTTGTCATGGAAATGGTAGTAGAACGACTGGCGGTTGAGTCCGCAGCTTTTAGTTATATCCTGGACACTGATCGTGTCGAAGCTCTTTTCCTTTAGCAGCTCCTTGAACCCGGCTGCCAGGGCTTTTTTTGTGATGGTCGATTCCGCCATGTTATCCCTCCCCAATATTTTATCTGTCACTAAGTATAGCACCTGGCCATTGGTTGTTAAACACCCTTAAGCAAAAAGAACTAAAATAATTCATATTCCAGCACATCGTTATCGCCCCCCCTTGAACCCAAGCTTCCTTTCCTACATCTTGGCTTGTCTGTCAAAAGTTAAGACACTCACCATGATTTGTCTAAATACAATATGTGTGGGCAATGCTATACTCCTACTTGTATTTGGAGGTCAAAAAAATGAGAAAAAAATTATTTCCTAAAAAATCAATGATGCGGATAATGGTCCTTGTAGGCGTCATCGTCATCCCATTGATGTACAGTCTTTTCTATCTGGGAGCTTTCTGGGATCCTTATTCCCGGCTGGAATCATTGCCGGTGGCGGTGGTCAACAGCGACCTGGGCGCCCCAATCGATGGCCAGATGCGCAACCTGGGCAAGGAAGTCTGCGCCAGGCTGGTCAGCGATGGCAGCCTGGATTTTATCGTTACCGATCCCGAGGATGCTTTATCGGGCACCAAGGGCGAAAAGTATTATGCGATGATCGAGTTTCCCGAGGACTTCTCTAAAAATATCGCTTCATCAACAACAACGAACAAGCAGCAGGCATCGATTGTCTACTCAGCCAACGAGAAAAAGAATTACCTGGCCAGCCAGATCCTTTCCAAGGCCGTCCTGCAGCTCGAAATGAGCACCCAGGAATCGATAACCAATGAGGTGGTGGCCAGCCTGAGTGAACAGATAAGCGACCTGCCAAGCCAGTTGGTCACCCTCAAGGACGGTCTTGACCAGCTTAGTGCCGGTTCTTCAACCTTGGCAAAAGGGAGTCAGGACCTGGCTGGGGGAACAAACAAGCTCGCCCAAAATTTCAGTCAATATTCCCAAGGCATCAATGATCTGAGCGCAGGAACTTCAAAGCTTCAAGATGGCACCAGTCAATTGGCTGCCGGAGCTGGCGATTTGAGGGAGAACTTAAAAACCTATACCCAGGGCGTAGACAGCCTGATTGAAACGGCGAATGCCACTTCTTCATTCATATCCAGTTATGTCCAAGCCAATCCCCAGCTGCTCCAGGATCCAACTTTCATGGCATTTATCGTGGAACTTTCCGATCCTGAGAGTTCCGCTTCTCTGCAGGCTCTTGCAAATGCCGGGACCCAGCTAAACAGCGGAGCTGCCGCCTTGGCTGCCGGGGCTCAAAGCGTCAACGAGGGGGCAGCAGACTTGAATGAGGGAACTATGGCCATAAATGAGGCCACAACCAAGATCAAGGATGCCACGGACCAGATTAACCAGGGTGCCGGAGCCCTAAGCGAAGGGATCAGCCAACTTGACGAAGGTCTTCACGTTGCATCCAGCGAAGTAGGCATTGCCAGTGAAGAGGCTGCCGCCAAAACTGAAGTGCTGGAAGGACTAAGCGAGTTCGCGAGCAATCCGGTTCAAGTCGACACACAGACAATCAATCCGATTGCCAATTACGGCACTTCTTTCGCTCCGTATTTCATGTCGTTGTCGCTTTGGGTGGGAGCCCTGATGATCTTCTTTGGCATCTATTTCGATGGTGACGGCCACTTCAAGATCCTAAACCGACACAGCGATCACAAACTGATCCGCAGTCTGATCTATCTGGGATTGGGGCTGGCTCAGGCGATAGTCCTGGGACTTGTGCTGATCATGGGCTTGGGACTGGAGGTGGACAATCTCCCCCTTTATTTTGGAGCTTTATGTCTGGTTTCAATGGTATTCATAGCCATTGTCCAATTTTGCATCGTCCATCTGGGCAACCTTGGCAAATTCTGTGCCATTGCCCTGTTGATCTTGCAGCTTACTTCCTGTGGCGGGACATTCCCGATGGAAACAGTGCCCAAATTCTTCCAAGCCCTGTACCCGTTCATGCCGATGACGTATTCGGTAGCCCTGTTCAAGGATGGTATCTGCGGAACTATCAATCATGTTACAACCGGTAACTTCTTAATATTGGCTGGAATCCTGATCGCATTTATGATTGTAACCATAGGGCTGACAATCATAAAAAGCCACAGCCAAGAAGGAATCGAACCGAACCTGGAACCCCAGGGTAATTCAACGGTCTAAGTACCCAAAACAGCCATAGCGGATAGTAACGTCATCCAAAACCAAAATTCCCTTTCCTTTGCCCAGCAGCGGCATTGAAAGGGAATTTTTGCATTCACATATCGGATTTGACCGGATATCAATCTTTGATATTTCCAATCCTTAATAAGCCAGGTTGTCCCCTTAGTTATGACGGGATGGATTATAATAACTTTCTAATATTCCCCATAACCCGTTTCCCCTTTTTTCTTGTCACAGGTGATGTGGCCCACTTCGAAAACAACTTAAAAAACATGTCAGGTCCGCCCGATAATACGGGCTCTTTACTCAAAAATGAAATAGGACTGGTGGAAACATCCTTTAGAATGATTACCAACGTTAGCCATGCCTGCACCAGCTGTGCTAATATATGCATTTCCTGTGGAGCACTTATCGTCAAGTAA
Source organism: Erysipelotrichaceae bacterium (assembly GCA_028698185.1). GTDB lineage: Bacteria > Bacillota_I > Bacilli_A > Erysipelotrichales > Coprobacillaceae > JAQVDW01. The sequence goes on from JAQVDW010000013.1 coordinate 36,859, forward strand.
ATTGTATTACACGGCAAACCATGATTCATGGGTCAATATCTTCCCTGCTAAAGCAATCGCTGTTTGGGTGACACTCCCAATAGTTCTCCTCAAAATTGACCTTGATTGCGTTTTTATCAGTACCCCTCTTCGACAAAACGAACCCACCTGGGAATTTCAGGGTGGGTTCGTTTTGGTGGTTATTCCTTTGATGGCCATTCAAGTCGGGGATATCATTTTTATTTCCGGACCCATCCATAATAAGCAAGAAACACCGAAATGGCGGCCGGCAAGATTATTTGCACCGTGTTGATCGGCTCGGTTATCGTTATTCCAAACAGCCTGAGAGGCAGCACCCCACTAAGGCCAAACGAAAGGTGGACCAGCGCTTCCCACGCAGTCACACCGGCAGCGAACTTCGCCAGTTCTTTAAACATAAGTCTTCATCTCCTTAAGTGAATATTAATCAAAACCGGATATTGGAAGGAAAATCAAAGATGCAAATAAAAACCGACTCTATAGACACTTATTTCCAATCAAATCCAACTGGTGCGGATGACGGGACCCGAACCGCCACGGGTTCGTGGAAACCCGGCTTGTTTTGGCAAACATAGCCCCCTGGTCAAAACCGCCATTAGAAGTCCATCGTGATGCAAGCACCACCCCGTTAGACACTGATACCCCGCCCAGTTTAACCGCCCATCCTATCGGTCGGCCAGACACAATGCTGCTTCTAGCCGGTTGTTTGAACCAGGTAATCAAGGATAATCGAACAAAAGGACTTCCTTTTAGAATGCAGGCTGCCATCATCGACATTGGATGGGCCTGCCATATTGTTATGGCCAGGCAGCAGCCAAGTTGGATCATTGGCAAATACGCAAAAACATCCCCGTTGCCGTTAGTGGCATAGATGTCTTTCTATTTATCATTTCCGGATTCTAAAGTGATTGGGCGGAAATATTAAATAATCTTATCTTAACCACCGGGCTGGAAAGCGACAACCCTCTATACATTCATCTTATCAAGGATTAATGGATAATTCCCGAAATATGATAATGAAGTTTAATCATCTTCATTTGCGCTTGCTTGTACAATCTATTTGTTTCTTTAGCGACACAACCAAAGTTAATCCGAAATTAGGAACCATTATCATCAAAATATTAACCTACGTAAATATTATGCCGATATAATACAATGAAAAAGAAAAGTTACTATTTTATTTTACTTAAGCGCTTACATTTGATATACTGGTGACAATTGAGAAAGAGAGGGTTAAGAATAGTGTTACAAAGAAGATCCAAATTAATCGTGATTTTACTGAGTCTTTTCATTGTATTGGGATTGAACATCCTTCGAGTAAATGGCGCCAATCCAAGCAGTATCCAGGTGTACTTCCACTGGGAGGACATTCCCGCAAGCGAACTGACCGTCCATCTGCGGGAAAAACTTGATGGTCAAGACGGCTACCTGGTCATCGAGACGGTGACGACAAATCAGAGCAGCCATCTGTTTGTCATTCCCGATTCCAGCCATGAGATCATGGACTATGATGTCGTGGTCGATGAAGTGGCTAACTACAAGATTTCCTACGATCGGGATGGCAATGTGATCGATGTCCATCTTGACAAGGTCTATGGCGGTTCCTTGGGTTTCCCTGTTGGCCAGGTCGATTTCACCGCCAACGGTTTTCCGGTCATGACCGACTATCCCGATTTCGACTTTGTAACCACCCTAACCTTACCTGATGGCTCTACCGCCAGTCTTGTCAACATCATGGATGATGCCGGCACAATCACAATCAACGGGGACCTGGACTATCCCATCACCTGTCAGGGAACATACACGCTGGAGGTGAGCCAGGTCAACCTTGATTACCAGAACTTCACCTTCGATGATTCAACCTACAGGATTGTATATGATGTCATTGCGAATGGGTTCGATCTATCTGTCCAAGCGTCCACGATCCATAAGGACGGCTCGCCCGCCGGCACGGTCCTGTTTGAAAACAGCTATGTGGCACAGCCGGTGCAGATAAACATCAACGCAGCCATCACCACCGATCCTGCGACCGGACAGGGAGAAGACTTCCAGATCGGGATGTATGACATCCTCCCCTTTGGTAAATTCCTCAACACCACCAGGAGCGTATCCTACCCCGCAAGCCAAGACGCCGACTTTCAGATAATGATGTTTCCGGGGACAACCTATCAGGTGGCCTTTTCGCAGATTCCCAATTCAAGCCCCTACTACACCTACGATGACACCACCTTCCTGGTCGACCTGGCAACTGACCGCTATGGCCTGGTAACCATGGCCATAACCGACGATGAAGGGCCAGTCAAGGAGATTGCGTTCACAAACATCTACGAACCCGAACCGGCCGGCATCACGGTTGACATGGCCAAAAAGATAACCAACTTCCCATCCGCCGCCAGTCCCGATTTCACATTCAATCTGGTCCCGGATGAAAAATATCAATATGCAACTATAAAAAACGACACGGTAACCATCACCTGTCAAGAAGAACTTACCCCAGGCAGCTTCGAAGTTGACTTCACCCAGGCGGGCAGTTACCGCTTCACTTTAAGCGAGCTGCCTGGAACCCTGGAAAACTGCCGATACGATCCAAGCAGATTCCAGGTGGTGATCGAAGTCATTGACAACCAGGGAATCCTCAAGGCCAGTTCCCATTTTCTAAAAGACGGCCAGGCAGTCGAGACAATCACCTTCATCAACGATTACGCGCAAGTGAGAGCGCCGTTGGAACCGGAAAGCAGGCCAACTGAGCTAGAACCGGTTGTTGTTAATGAAATTGCCCCAAAGGGTGAGAATACCGAAGAATATTTCATCGACACCGGCGACAACGCCAATACTTTTGGATATGCGGTTATGGCACTGTTTTCCTTAAGTGCCATATTTGTGGCCTGTCGACGTCCATAACAAACAACCCCAGGTCGATCCGATTGAAGACAGCGGTCTTTGGTCGGGCGGCCTGGGGTTTTCCAATTCCATATTCATTGAAACATTCAAACAAGCTAGCTCTACTGGTTTCTCATGGCGATGCCTGCCAGGGTTTCAGGGTCGCCAAGCCGTTTGCAGCCGCTACAGATGTCTTCACCGACCCGGTCGACATGGGCGATGTTGGCAATCCTTTCGAGATGAATGCAGTTCCCGAAGGCATGAGCACCGATCTTTTTTAGCGTGGCGGGCAGCACAATGGCCCGGAAGCCACTGTTGTAAAAGGCGGCCGCTTCCAGTTCCCGGATTCCTTCAGGCAGGACGAACTCCGGCAGGGATCTGATGTACAGCTCGTCACGGAGATAGTTGTATTCATAGCAGCCATCGAAGGCGTAGGCTCCGATGACAAGGACGCTGGGGGCGATGACAACATTTGTCAGGTTCGGGCAATCCTTGAAGGCTCCCGCCCCGATTTCAATGACCCCTTGGGGGATGACGATTGTTTTGAGGTTTTTGGCTCCCGCAAAGGAATCGGGGCCAATCTTCCTGACATGATCAGGAAAATACAGGTCCTCGATATCATTAAGATTGACCCGGACTAGCGTTATAGTGTAATCGCCCGACTCGCTCTCCTCTTTCAATTCGTAGGGTCCGATAGCCACAAATTCGCTGTTGACTTGAACCAGCTGGCTTGGATTCTTGAAATGGGGTTCCCCTGGTGCTGGTACGGCTTGTTTCGTCCCGCAAAAAGGGCAATATTCATAATTGGATTCAATTTGTCTGTGACAGTTGCAACATTCCATAATCACGCCTCTTTTCATCTTGTCCAGATAAACAATCATTCAACCAAAGCATCCGGAACGGCTTCAAAATCCGGATAGCTGGCATCATAGCCGCCAGAGTAGATGGCGCCGCTATCCCGGGCAACAAAGTAGTAGGTGCCTTGATCCGTCGCACTTGATCCTAGCTTGAACGTGTAATATATTTCATTGACACCATCGCCGTCCCGGTCGAACGGTATGGCGTTGAGCTGTTCCTGTTTGGTGTCCGGGAACTTGCTTTCGATGATGTCCAGGGCATCCATGGAGCTGATTACGTAATATTCCTCATCCGGAGTGACCGCGAAGGCCGCCAGGGGATGGTCGATATTCTCATTTTCATAGACCGCCAGGGTAATGGGGAATCCGCGGTTCTCCATAACTCCATACATCTGGACATTCATCGTCGTTCCCGCTGCGATGGTCAAATTTTCGCTGTAATTTTCCCGCGCCAGATGGAAAGTGATGTCGTCCTGGGTGGCAAGGGCAGTGATGTCCCCGAGTGGCCACCAGCTAACACCGTAACCGCCACTGCCACTTTCATCGATATCCAGTTTGCCGATGACATGGGTCAGGTCCATTTCTTCACTGCCGTTGTTTGTGATTGTCAGATTGACAAACATATTGGTGCCATCGCTGACGTCGTCGAACAACGGATCTTCGAAGCCGGGTGTGGTGTTTTTCAAGATATTGGTTGAATAAGCGGAAGTCACGGTGATGTCCAGATCGCCAAGAGTGACTGTTTCATCCATTCCGTTCATTCCGATGCCATCAAGCACATCTTCCATGCGCATCGGCACATAGTCGTGTCTGTTTGTCCCATCGGTTTTGATGATGGTTTCCTTGACTTGCCAGCTGATCAGGTCGGAAAAATCCAATGACAGATAGACCAGGGTGTCGCCAATGACATTTATCAATACCGGCGAATCTTCATTGACCACGGCCACCCCGCTGCCGTCAAGGTTCATCTTCTTGAACTCGAAACTGCCGGCTTCTTCTTTTGCACTGGAATAATATATATAATCCTCGGCCACATTGAATCCGGCCACCTTTTCACCGCTCAGCTTGGTCGCCCCGGTTCCGTCAAGGTTCATCGACCACAGGGTGTTCATTTCATCGGTGCCATCGACATAGTAGATTTTATCATCAAGGACATTCATCATGACCGCCTGAGTGGAAGAAAGATTGCTGCTTGCGCTGCCGTCGGTTTTCATCTTATAGATGTTCTTGCTTGTCCCATCGATGTAATAAACCCAGTCGCCAGCCACATTGAAGCCGTTAACGGCCGAATCGAGCAGCTGGATCAGCCCGCTGCCATCGGTTCTGGCTTTGAAGATGGTCATCGAAGTCTCTTCACTATCCAAATAGGTCAGGTTCACAAAATACATCCAGCCATCGACAATGGTCAGGTTTCTTGCGGCACTTTCGCTAACCAGGGTCCGCTGAGTCCCATCCGGTTTGATTTTGTATATATGGCTGTTTTCACTGGCGTTGCAGTAATAGAGCCAGTCTTCGTAGTAATTGAGATAGTAGGCATAATCGGTGCTGATCTTCTGTTCATCGGTGCCATCAGCATTGATCTTGTACAGGGCGTTGTAATCACCGTAATTGATAAAATAAATCCAGTCATCATCGGCCACCGCAAGACCACCGTTGGCGATATTGGCATTGGTGTTGCCATTCACGCCACTTGTGCCACTTGATTGGTTGCAACCCGAAAGCATGATCAATGTCAATGCAATGAACAATAAGATCACGCCGCGAACCTTGAGTTTCATCATAATTCCTTCTTTCACATAGTAAAAAGATAATTTATGCATACAATTGTCAAACAAGGGGAAACAAAAATGTAGTTGATAATCCACAAGGTCGCAAAAGTCATCCGTCAAATCACCTTGAAATATGCTCGATTTTTTCCGACCTTTTATTACCTATATTGTAACACAACCCGCAACTGATTGGTATCACCCTTTAAGTATTCGAGATGACTTTACCGTGATTTCCCAGACAAATACCTGAAGAAAACATGATTCCAGGAAAAAATGTAGCAGTTCGCCGGTATCCTGATTTTTTATAACCGAGCCTCCCTTAAAACCAACAGACAATGAATTGGAGCACCTACTTCAAGATGGCAGGTCGCATAACCTGTCTTTAGATCCCTGGAAACTCTGGCTGTTTCCTTGCGTATTGCGGTGGGTATTACTTGATGAAAATGGCCCCTCCACAGACATTGGCCCAGCATATCATCAGGCTTTCCAACAGAACAATTACAACCAGACCAACCTAGGGCTTTTGGTTTTGGTTATTTGAGCTGGACTACCATCCAGGAAAACTTTCAATATTGGATTTTAGAGACCGGCAGCAGCCATAAACACGCACATTCTCGCTGATATTACATAGAACCATATTGGTTCTCACATCTATTTACAAAGTAATCTATCCCGATTAACGACCAAGCCGGACCCCAATCCTAACGAATGGAATTCAAAAACCGGATCCCTTATGGATCCGGCCCACAATTCATAGCTTTGTAGATAATTATCCTGCTTCGCGGCGGTTGCGACACCTTGACTCAGGACTTGAATTTTGGTTAATCAAGCTGTTGGCTTGATAACTTTTGTTGGCTGACAAAAGTGAATAGCGTCCGCACCAAGGGTCCGGCGAAAAACATCTGCCAGAAAAAGGCCATCGGAAAATTGAGGATTGTCGTTTGCAGCCATATTGACAGCAACTGGTTACCCGGCTGTTTGAACAGGATGGCAGCCACCAGGCTCATCAGCGGACACATCAGCCAGACAATCATCGCCGAAATGGTAAGCTGGATTGCCAGAGGCCGGTCGTCAGGTCTCACGATTCTAAAAGCCAAAGCCAGCGCCGCTTTTTCGACCATGAAGTACTCCAGGACAAAGGCGATGGGTACCATCACCACCATCTCATGGAGCGCCAGCAGGAAGATCCCGTTGTTCATCCCACCCATAGCCAGGGCGATGTTGTAACAGATCATGCCATAGACCATTACTGTGGCCATGACCAATGTGAAAATAATGTTTTGAAATTTGGTTCTTTTCATGTATTTCTCCTTGTATGATTCCAAAATACCTGTGTTGTTCGTTAGTCACCGGTCTCCGGTGTGTCGTTTCCAATTAAACCATTGTATTTCATCGATATTTTCGCAACTGAGCCAGTATAGCATATTCTTTGTTTCCATGTAAGCAGTTTTTGCATTGACTTGTCGAAATACTGGCCATTTTTCACATACAGTTCCATCTTGATGACATTGTCGCGAATATTCAATTGTTCAATTATACTTAGCCCAACCCGCTTCTCCACAATATTTTAATCCCGCACTCTGTTTTCTTGCCTTTCCGTACGCCAAAATCACAAAATCGAAGCGCTCAAGGCCCTCATTATCAAATGTTCTTCGTATCAATTTAAAAAGGAGTGTCGATTCTATATCGGATCCACACTCCATTGCCACTACAACCTCATTATTTGGTTTTTTGCTTGGCGCTAATTATCGCAGCCAGCAAGTCAGGCACCATTTTTTTAACGTCTTTGACATTGATATTGCTGCCAACGGATTTGATAACCGATTCAACTCTTGATAGGAATTCGGATGAAAACTCGTCTTCCATGACTTTTTTGACCCAATCGATGTCTTCCAATGTTTTCTCGCCCAAATATATTTTTTCAAATACATAGATGGATCCTTCCCCAATTGCCGCCACAATACTGGCGGCAATTATGGCGTTTAACACCTCCGCGGCAATGTTGATACCCGGAACAGATTTCAATGTGCTTATAGCCGTTTTGGCAGCTAAGCTTACTGTCCCAACTTCGACAATGGTATTCATGAATTTACTGGATGTTTCATTTTTATCAATCTCGTATATTTTAGCAATCGCATTAATTTCGGCGATTTCCAAAGATGATAAGACCAAAGCATCAGCAATGGGAATCGGTATAGCACCAATAACCGCACCAGCAGCTGCCGATACTCCGACAACACTTTGTGCGAACGCCCGTTTACGCTCAAGCTTGAATTTGGATACATCTTTAAGACCAGCCTTGATTCCCTCAGGCATCAGTTCATTAGTAGCCTCAATCAGCTCGGTGATTCCATCGGGACTCGCAAAGGCCGTATCATTGAGCTCATAGGTCGCAGCTACCACTGGAATTATCTTGCGTAGATTTTTCGAATACTTCTTCTGGGTGGCGAAGGCATTATTTACCATCTCGATATTCTCCAAACGTTCCGGAGTCGAATATGACTTGGTGATAACCACAATTACAGGGACCGATTCCCACATCGATGTCGCCTTCGAAAGATCTTTGATCGCTTTTGGGAAAAGCTTGCGTGATGTCCCATCAATACAAAACCAGATTACATTGATCTTGTTGTCCTCATGACCATCCTTGGCGGAGTCTTTCGACCATTTTTTAACGGCATTAATGGCTTTCTGCGCCTTGATAAATGACGGTTCGAAACCGACAGTATCAATTATTCTAAATGGGATAACTTCACTTTCATAGATATCCAATTTGTTCGTAGTACCGGATGTCCCCCAACCAGTCTTTGCCATCTCCTCACCAAGCACTGCATTGATCAATGTTGACTTACCTACACCGGAATTTCCAATTACTAATACATTTCCTCTTTCCATAACATTTCCTTTCTGTGGTTGCCATTATTGCACCACTGTAATAGCACATGTAAAAATTACGACATTCAATTGGTAACCGAACCTGAATATCCGGCTATGTTAGCCCATAACGATGTTTAGCGACTTTTCCTATGAAAATAGGTGTATAATAAAGAAGAGGTGGGATAACCATGGAATTAGATAGAATCAAGAATGACATAGACACTTTAAACAACGATG
>JAQVDW010000014.1 GCA_028698185.1 Erysipelotrichaceae bacterium
GCTCGCTGCTGTGGTTCGTGGGAATCCATGGCGGAATGATTGTAATGCCAATCCTGTCGATGCTTTACATGCCGGCATTGCTGGAAAACCTGGCTGCATTTGAAGCCGGAACCCAACTTCCTAATATCATCACCTACTCGACCTGGTCGCTTCTTGCTTCATTAGGTGGGGCCGGGGGAACTCTGGGGCTTTGCATCCTGATGCTGTTCCTGTCAAAATCGGCCCGCTACAAAACGCTAGGAAAACTAACTATCGGTCCGGGAATCTGCGGCATCAATGAACCGATCACATTCGGTTATCCGATGATGCTCAACACCGTAATGCTTATTCCGATGGTGGTCACTCCGGTGGTCACATTCCTGATCAGCTATTTCGCTATGTCATCGGGAATCGTCCCTTGCCCTAACGGGGTAACCGTGGCTTTGGGAACACCGGTGATATTCTCGGGATTGCTGGCAATCGGTTGGCAAGGTGCAGTGTTGCAGGTGCTGTTGATAATCGTGCAAATGGCTTTCTACTTCCCATTCTTCAGACTGTCAGACAAGATGGCCTACGATGAAGAACAAGCCAATGAACAAATGAAATCCATGGAAGAAAAAGCGCTGAACGCTTAACCATTTAGGGAAGAATAGGGGAGAACCCTGTTCTTCCTTATTGATTTAGAATTGAGGAGAAACTATGAAACCAAATATTGTATATTTTGTCGCCGATCAGATGCGATCGGACTCGTTGGCCCATATGGGCAACAAAGCAAGCATCACCCCGAATCTTGACGGGCTGACCAGAGAAGGTGTGTCGTTTAGAAACGCCTATTGCCAGAATACGGTTTGCGTGCCATCGCGGTGTAGCTTCTTGACCGGACTATATCCCCATACAACCGGACATCGGACTATGCACTTCCTGCAAAATCCAGATGAACCAAATTTCCTGCGGACGATGAAAAACAGCGGTTATGAGGTCATCTGGATCGGCCGCAACGATGTCATCCCGGCGGACCGCTCGAAGGCCGAATACTGCGACGTCTACTTCGACGGTCTTGAAAAGATCGACAAGAAGGACGTGGTAAAAAGCGCCGGATGGAAACATCGTGACCCTGATGAAGTCGATTTCAACTCGCCGGGATATTACGCCCATTATATCGGCAAAATCAGCGAACAGCAGGCCCGCAGCGGTTCCTACATGATGAATGACTGGATTGCCTTGGAGAGTGCGATGGAATATCTCGAGCACCGCAAAAGCGATAAGCCATTCTTCCTTTATCTGACCCTGACTTATCCCCATCCGCCATATGCCTGTGAGGATCCTTGGTTTTCAATGATCGACAGGAGCCTGGTGAAAAAGCGTCGGCCTAGCGCAATGACCTTGAAGGATAAGCCCTCAATGCTCCAAGAAATCGCCAGAAAACAGAACCTGGCTGATTGGGGGGAGGACAATTTTACCGAGATGCAGGCTACATATCTGGCGATGGTGGCTCGATTCGACCATCAGTTCGGTATGTTCAAGGACAAACTTCAGGAACTTGAATTGTATGACAACACGAGCATCTTTGTCTTCAGTGACCACGGCGATTACACGGGCGATTATGACATCGCTGAAAAAGTTCAGAACTGTTTCGACAATCCGGTTTGTAACATTCCCCTGATCGTCAAGCCGGCAAAACAGTTCGCCCTCACGCCAAGGGTGAGTGACGCCCTGGTGGAACTTGTCGATCTGAGCGCGACAGTCGCCACAATGTGCGATGTGGAGATCGAATATGTCCAATTCGGCAAGTCGCTATTGCCGGTATTGGAAAAAGAGCAAGAACACAAGGATGCAGTATTTTGTGAAGGAGGACGGATCCATGGCGAAACCTGGGCAATGGAAAGAGGGCATGGCCCCGAATCCCAATATTGGCCCCGCCTGGATACCCAATCAAGTGAAGGACCTGAACACACCAAGGCAGTGATGATCCGGATGGGCGATTTCAAATACGTCAAACGTCTTTACGAAAAGGATGAGCTGTACGATCTGGCAAACGACCCCGATGAACTGTGCAATATCATCGATGAAAAGCGCAATCAAAGCATAGTGGCGATATTCAAGGCCCGGATGCTCGACTGGTTCATCGAAACCGGCGATATTGTCCCAAATCGCCGCGACCTGCGCTAATAAATTATACCGATTTTTTAAAAGAACTCGCTGAGTTCTTTTTTTGTTTTAGCGAAATAAAAAAACAAGCCGCTGACAACACGGCTTGATCCTGAAAAGATTCCAGCTCAGATGAACATGTATCCGACCATGCCGGCCAGCCCGCATGTCAGCATCGTCAGTATCGGCGAGAACCGGAATTTCCTTAGAAGCACCAGTCCCAGGATGGCAATGGCAATCCCGAAATAGTTGATTCCATCATCGAAAGCCATCAGCTTGAAAATCGAGATCCCGGCCCCCAATATCAGGGCGACAACCGCCGGCCGTAGTGCGGAAAGGACACCCTGGATCACGGATAGGTTCTTGTATCTGTAGTAAAGGAAGCTTAGTATGCCGACGATCATGATTGACGGAGTGACACAGCCGATGGTCGCGATCAATGCTCCGGGCAGACCGGCAACTTTCGTTCCCACGAATGTCGCGGAGTTTACCGCTATCGGGCCCGGGGTCATCTCGGCCAGAGTGATAAGATCGGAAAACTGGGTCATCGTCAGCCATTGCAGTTTAGTGACAATCTGTTCCTGGACCAGAGGAATGGCCGCCATTCCTCCGCCAAAACTGAAGGCTCCAATTTTGAAGAAGCTTATGAACAGTCTAACCAGCATTGTTTCCCGCCTCCTTTTTGAATTTTGGCAAATTCACCAGACTCGACAGCATCCCGACCAAAGCGCAGCCAAGGATGATCATGGTCACGGGCAGGCCTAAAAACAGTTTGAGGACAAGACATACAGCCAATAATGTGATTATCAAAGGACTTCGGGTTTTCAATAATTTAAGGGAGAGGTCGAAAACCGTATGGAAGATGATTGCCACCACGCCTGATTGCATCGCCTTCAAAAACAGCGAAATATGGTAGTTGCTCCTGAACTGGTCGTAAAACAGTGATATAATGGAGATGATCATGATCGGGGGCAGGACGGTGCCAAGTATCGCCAAGAGGGCCCCGGGCAGTTTTCCGATTTTGAAGCCGATCAATATGGCGGCATTGATGGCGACGGCCCCGGGCGCCGACTGGGCAATGGCAATCAGATCGAGCATTTCATTGTCCTCGATCCAGCCAAGCTCCTCGACGAATTTGGCCTTCATGAGCGGGATGATGACATAGCCGCCCCCGAAGGTGAATGACGACAGGTAGAAAGTCGAACTGAACAAGGTCAGATATTTATTTTTCATTTGATATTCCTCCTCCCTATCATTTTAATCCAAATGCATGTATAATAAAAATATATATAATTAATGTGATTTATATCTAATTTATTATGGAGGTCAAGATGAATATCAACTACTTGCGGATTTTCAAAACGGTATGCGACGAGGGTGGGGTTACCAAGGCCAGTAAAAAACTCTATATAGCCCAGCCTTCGGTTTCGCTGGCGATAAAGGAACTTGAGAAGAATTATGAAGTGAAGCTGTTCGACCGGATTTCCCGGAAGCTAATCCTGACGGCCAAGGGCCAGCAGCTCTATGATTATGTGACCGACATCCTGCCGCTGATCGATGAGATCGACGAGAAGCTCAGGGAAGGTGACCAGGTCGGGGGCAGATTGCGGATTGGAAGCTCGGTCACTTTTGGGAATTACTACCTGTTCGATATCATCCAGGCGCTAAAAAAGGAATATCCCGATCTGGAATTCCAGCTCACCATCGATTCTTCTTATGCGATTGAGGAGCTTGTCGCAAACAACGATGTGGACTTGGGAGTCATCGAGGGTCATAGCCACATCGACAACATCAACAGCCGGGTGATCATGGAGGACGATCTTGTTTTTGTCAAGAGTCGCGATTTCCCCAAAGGCATCGGTTCATATGATGATCTCAATGGCTGCGAGGTGCTGCTGCGCAATCTTGGCTCGGCCCACCGTGAGATTTTTGACGGACTGATGAAGGCCCATGATATAAATCCGAAAATCGTTCTGGAATCGATCAGCACCTCGGCCCTGATTGAAGGATGTATCAAGGGACTGGGGGTGGCATTTTTGCCCCATAAATTCATCGTGGGCCATCTTGAACATGGCCTTGAGGCCATCGCCGCTTTGGCGACGGTCAAACGGAATTACTTTCTGATTACCCACCAGAACAAGTATGTCAGCAACAATATGGAGATTTTCATCAGGGAATTGGAAAAAATCAAGTGACAGCTCCGGTTTTTGTGGTAGAATGTCTTTTATTGTCTAAGAGGTAAATAAAATGGATAAAAACAAACTTAAGAAATTTCTGGCGGTCGCCCGCCATGAGGTCTTAGCGGATCTGGTCGTCACCAACTGCAATATTGTCAATGTCTTCTTGAAGAGAGTTATTTCCGGGAACGTCGCTATCTGCGACGGTCTGGTGGTGGGCATCGGAGAATATCAAGGTAAACAGACGATTGACGGAGACGGGGCCTATCTGGCACCGGGTCTGATCGACGCCCATATCCACCTTGAATCGACTTATCTTGGAGTGGAACAGGCGGCCGGATTGATGATGACCCGGGGAACGACGGCCATCATCGCGGATCCCCATGAGATCGTGAATGTGGCCGGAGCCCAGGGCATGATGTACATGCTCGATGCGGCGGCCAATACTCCCCTTGCAATCAAATACATGCTACCCTCATGCGTGCCTGCCTGCGCCATCGAGGATCTGGTCACCCCCTTCACGGCGGAAGACATGCGCCAGTTCGCCGGCCATCCCGACATCATCGGCCTTGGTGAAATGATGGATTATCCCGGGCTGATTAGCGGCAGCGACGAGGTGCTCGACAAGATATTGTTCGCCGCTCAAAACGGCCTGATAGTCGACGGCCATGCACCGATGCTCAGTGATGGCATTCTCGACGGTTATGCGGGGGCCGGGGTCCGCACCGACCATGAATGCACCACTGTTGAGGAACTCAACGACCGGATAAGCCGGGGCATGTATGTGATGCTGCGCAACGGTTCGGCGGCCAAGGATCTTGAAAACCTGTTGCCCGGTGTCAATGAGAACTCATCGCGCTATTGCCTTATTTGCAGTGATGACAAGGAAGTCGAGAACATCATCAACCAGGGCCATCTCGATGAGAGCCTGCGCATCTGTGTGCGCCATGGTATCGACCCGATTGTCGCCATCCAGATGGCGACAATCAATGCGGCGGAGTGCTACAACCTGAACGATCGCGGGGCAATCGCTCCGGGACGTCGGGCGGATCTTGTCTTTTTCGACGATCTGACCGATTTCAACGTCAGCCGGGTCATGATTGGCGGAAAGATGGTATTTGCCAACGGACAGCTCCAGGTCCCGATCATACCGACAAGCCATGATTCAGTCGCCAACTCGATGCATGTCAAGGACTTCTCAATCGACAGTCTCAAGCTGCACCTCAAAAGCGAAGAGACGGTGGCCATGGCCACTTTGCCCCATTCCCTGCTGACAAAAAAAATCACGGTCAGACCTGTCAGGGACGCTGATGGCTTTTTTAGATTTTCTAATGACGGTCTCAACAAGATCGCCGTTATCGACCGGCACCGCCGTAGCGGCGCAGTCGGACTCGGTCTTATCAAGGGTTTTGGCATCACTCAGGGGGCATTGGCGCTGACGATCGCCCATGATTCCCACCATCTTATTGTCATCGGTGCTTGTGACTCTGACATGGAGGTTGCTGTGAATCATCTGATTGAATGCCAGGGCGGGATTGTTGTTGTAAGTGGCGGCAAGGTCATCGGGGAACTGGAAATGCCGATTGCCGGGCTGATGAGCGATCTCGACCCGATTGTCGTAAAAGACAAACTGGCCAACATCCATGAACAGTGCGCCAATGTCCTGGGAATCAGGGAAAACGAGCCGCTGGTCAAACTTTCATTTATGGCCTTGCCGGTCATTCCGGAGATAAAGATGACCCCGAAGGGGCTGTTCGATGTGAGCGAATTCAAACTTATAGACTAGCTGCGGCTGGTCTTTTTTTGGCAGGAATTTTCATTATCAGGCCCTAAACTCCTTTAATTATGCTACCCGGTTGCCAAAACAGGGCAATCGCCTTTTGGTAGCGCATCTAAACTGGTAAGATAGTAGCAGTCGAAAGGAGAGTTTATTATATGGGTGATTTTTTAACCGAGAAGTTATTGGTGATTGCTTCCAAAATGTCGTCGCAACGGCACATGGTCGCTATCAAAAACGCATTTACGGCATTGCTGCCGATCATCATCACCGGGGCGTTCTGCGTCCTGTTTGCCAACGTAGTCTGCTCAACAACTACAACAGGTATCTCTTTAGCCAAATTGCCGGGGATGGCATGGCTATCTAATTTCACGGACATGTTCAACGCGGCATATTATGCCTCATTGAACTTCCTGACAGTTCTTGCCGTAATCCTGATTGCGATTGAACTTGGAAAAGTATTGAATCACAAAGAAACAATCGTGCCGATCGTGGCCCTGTCTTCCTATATCAGTCTGTGTGACACGTTCTTGAAAACAAGTGTCGAAGGTCTGGCTGATCCGGTGACCATCGTCAATGTCCTGCCAAGAGCGTTCACCAACGCCCAAGGTCTGTTCCTGGGGATGATCACCGCTCTGGTTGCAACCGAAATCTATGTGAAAATCGTTGACAGCCGCAAGCTGGAAATAAAAATGCCGGATACCGTTCCGACCAACGTCTCACATTCATTCAACATCCTGTTCCCTTCAGTTATCACAATCCTGTTGATTTCGGGATTCGGATTGCTGTTCAAGACTGTGTTTGGAATGACCCTCTACGATGCCATCGGGACAATGATCCAGACACCGCTGCGCGGGGTGCTTACCGGTCTGCCCGGATACCTGCTGATCTTTGCTTTGTCATGTGTTTTCTGGGTTATCGGGATCCATGGTACCCAGGTGTTAAAGCCGGTATATCAGGCGACTATGCTTGAAGCGGTATTGGCCAACACCGAGCTTGTGAATGCCGGTCAGGCACCAAAATACATTCTTAATGAAGCTTTCATCTCAGTTTTTACAACAATGTCGGGAGCGGGAATCACCATCGGCCTGATCATCGCCATCCTGATTGCTTCAAAACGTGATGATTTCAAAGCCATCGCCAAGCTTTCAGTGGCACCGGGTCTGTTCAACATCAATGAAACAATGACATTCGGGTTGCCGATCGTATTGAACCCGTTGTTTATGATTCCGTTCATCCTGGCACCGATCCTGACAGCTTCGTTTGCCTATTTCATGACCGTTATCGGCTTTTGCGGATATATGGTCTATGCAGTGCCTTGGACAACGCCGCCATTGCTTATCGCGTGGCTGGCTTCGGGGGGAAGCATGGGTGCGGTGATCACTCAGGCAATCTGCATCGTAATATCAACCTTGGTATATCTGCCATTCGTATTCGCATCAAACAGAACAATAAATCAAGAAGCAGTAAGTGAATAAGGAGTAGTAAAATGAACCGCAGCCGCAAAGAGAACATCATGGATTTGAAACAACAGTTAAACACGCCTAGCCAAAATTCCATCAAGGCGTTCACCCGCTACAAGCTGGCGACTTATGTGTGCAACATTGTTGTGCCACCATATGGTCTTTACCGGCTATGGTCCAGACAAAGCGAGTTTTGCCTAAGTGAAAAGATCGCCCAGACGTTTGTGGTGAGTGTGTATGTGACGACTTTAATCCAATCATTGATCTAAAAGTCCTTCGGGACTTTTTCATATTGGTAAAAATCACTCGAATGGGCTGAAAATTTGGTAGAATCAAATGGGTGATAAAAATGATAATTGACAAGATCAACGAACTTTCGAATCTGACGGCTCAGGAAATGGCAATCAGGGAATACATCAATGCCAATCCCAAGGCGCTTTTGAATCTGAGCATCACGGATCTGGCCCAGGAAAGCTTCACCTCGACCTCGACGGTGATCCGCCTGTGCAAGAAACTGGATTTGAAGGGATATGGGGAGTTGCGCTACATCTATGCCAGCGAATTCGCCATCATGCAAAGCCAGCGCATCCTGCTCAAACAGAAGCTGTTCGACGAGTCTTCGTCGATTGATGAGATTGTGGAGATGATTCCCCAGCTCTATAGGAATGCAGTCGAACATACCCGGACGATGATCGACCGGAACACTCTGATCAGGATAACCAATCTGATCAAACGGGCAAGCAGGGTGGAAATATACGGCGATGGGGTCAATTATGACCTGGCTAAAACGATGGCTTACCGCTTCGAGGCGGTCAACAAGGACTGTTTTGTCTACAGCGCCTCGCATTGGGAACATATCGAATATCTGCGCCAGAACCGGACAAAGACGGTCGCGATCCTGCTTTCGCATACGGGCAAGAATCCCATGGTGCTTCATGCCGCGAACGAACTCAAGGGGCAAAGTATCCACACCCTGGCGATAACCTGTGATTGCGATTCGAAGCTGGCAAAAATGGCCGAGAACCACATCCGGATTGTCGACTTGTATGATGAGTTGGAATTCAAGACGGCCGTATTCATGACTTGTGTCAATTACATAGTGGACATCATCGTCGGATCGCTGCTGGTCCACCATCATGATGATGTAGTGAATGTTTTCGCCACCCTCAAGGGGCGGCGGGAAAAGTGGTAACAAATCATAATGACCAATATTATTTGAATAAGAAAAAACAGGAGGACATGTTTATGTCAAGAAGATTTCCCGAAGGATTTTTATGGGGCGGAGCAACCGCTGCCAATCAATATGAAGGTGGCTGGAAAGAGGGTGGCAAAGGAATAACCGTTTCCGATTGTGCCCGTCATCATCTCGATATCGATGTGACTGATTATAAGGCCCACAATGCGATCACGACAGCTGAAGTGATGGCGGCTTTGGAATCGAGTGACGATTCGCTGTATCCAAAACGGCACGGATCAGAAGGGTTTAGCCATTACAAGGAAGACATTGCCCTGTTTGCGAAAATGGGATTCAAGGTATATCGGATGTCGATTGCCTGGGCCCGGATTTTCCCCAACGGCGACGAGCTCGAACCGAATGAAGAAGGGCTGAAATTCTACGATGCGGTATTTGACGAACTGGCCAAATACAACATCGAGCCACTCGTGACAATGTCCCATTACGAACCGCCAATCAACCTGTTGCTCAACTATCAGGGCTGGTATTCGCGCGAGGTGATTCCGATGTTCACCCGCTATGTCGAAACCATCTGCACCCGCTACAGGGACAAGGTGAAGTACTGGCTGACTTTCAACGAGGTTGACTCGATGATCCGCCACCCTTACACAACAGGTGCCCTGATCGAGGATCGCTTCCCGGGTCTCAACTTCGAGGAAGTGATTTTTCAGGCGATGCACCACCAGTTTGTGGCCAGCGCCCTGGCGACAAAAATCTGTCATGAGATCATCCCGGAATCAAAAGTCGGGTGCATGCTCACCAAGCTGACCTACTATCCATACACCTGCAAGCCGGAGGATGTCCTGACCGCGCAACAATACATGCGTTCAACTTATTGCTACTCCGACACCCAAGTGTTTGGCGAATATCCGTCATACCTGCTTTCAAAATTCAAAAATGACGGCATCAACCTTTCAATGGAGGCCGATGACCTGGAGATCATGAAAAAATATCCGGTGGATTTTGTTTCGTTTAGTTACTACAGCTCGTCATGTGCCGCTGCCAGCGAGGAAGGCAAGGAGATCACTGCCGGGAACACGATTTCGGCCATCAAGAACCCTTACATCCCTTCTTCTGACTGGGGTTGGCAAATCGATCCGATCGGTCTCCGGGTTTCTCTGGTAGATCTGTATGACCGTTACCGCAAACCGCTGTTCATTGTGGAAAACGGTCTCGGTGCCAAGGACGAACTTGTCAATGGCACCGTCGAAGACGATTACCGCATCGCCTACTTCGAGGCTCACTTCAAGGCCATGTTGGATGCGATTGAACTTGATGGAGTTGACCTGATGGGTTATACTTCTTGGGGTTGCATCGACATCGTTTCGGAATCGACGAAGCAGATGACCAAACGCTACGGCTTCATTTATGTCGATGCCGATGACTATGGCAATGGAACTTACAACCGTTATCCAAAAAAATCGTTCTACTGGTATAAAGGAGTGATCGAATCGAACGGAGCGGTATTGTTTGAAGATTAGGCGGAACATATTCCGCCAATAAATACGCAAGGAGAATTTCAATGGATTTAACAGTGGTAATAAATGTCATGGTTCAGCTGTTTTTGGTTATGGGACTTGGCTATTTCATGATGAAAAAAAGTATATTGGACCGTGAAGTGTTGAAGAAGTTGAATTACATGGTTTTGTCCATTACTACTCCGGCTTTGATTTTCGCATCGGTCTGCGGCGACAATGACGCCTCGACTGGTGTTGTCCTCTATGTGGCGGCAGTATCGTTCATTTTCTATCTGGTTTTGCCGGTTGTCGCCTTCATTCTTATCAAAATCATGAGAATCAAAAAGCCCCGTCAGGGACTGTTCATCTTCATGACGATATTCTCAAATGTCGGGTTTATCGGTTTTCCGGTGATGAAATCGATCTTTGGCAACACGGCCGTGTTCTACACCGCAATCTTCAACCTGATGTTCAATTTCGAAGTGTTCACCCTCGGGGTGTTGCTTATCAACCATGATAAAGGGGAGAAGGCGACCGTCGACTTCAAGAATCTGATCAACCCCGGGGTTATCTCATCTGTTCTGGCCATCATCATCTATTTCGCTAACCTGCAGATGCCATCGCTTTTGATCTCGACTGCGGAAATGGTCGGCGGGATGACCACGCCCCTTGCCATGATCATTATCGGAGCCAACCTGGCTTTGATAGATGTAAAGGACGTCTTCAACGAGATTGTCGTCTATCCCTACACGTTTGTTAAACAGATCATTTTGCCGATTATCGCCTATCCGCTGATTGCCTACTTCGTCAAGGACCCGCTGATCCAGGGGATCACGTTGGTGAACCTGGCCATGCCGGTTGGCAACAGTGCTGTTTTGTTTGCGACAGAGTATGACCATGATGTCTCCCTGGCTGCCAAGACGGTGTTCATCACCACTCTGTTCTCGGTCTTCACAATCCCTTTGATTGTCGGACTGTTTCTCACCTGATCCTGGAATCCAGGATCTTTTTTATTTGTCCAGCCGAGGGCAAACAAGTGTATTCGTGTCAGGAATATGTTATAATTGTACATATTTGGAGGAATGATTATGTTTAAAGAAAACTTACAGAAATACGCCCGCCTGCTGGTCGAGAGCGGGCTTAATGTCCAGGAAGGGCAAGTGGTGGCGGTGATGGCTACCATCGAAGCGGTCGAGCTTGTCCGCGAGGTGACCAAGGCGGCATACAATAGGAAAGCCAAGGAAGTTCGGGTTCTATACGATGATGAATTCGTGACACGCCAGAAGTATCTGAATTCTCCCCTGGAAGTGTTCGAGAGTGTGCCTAAATACATCAGCGAGTTCCGCAACGAACTGGTGGAACAGGATTCATGCATCCTGTTCTTGCGCGGTGACGATCCGGAACTTCTCAAAGGATGCGACCGTGAGAAAGTGGCGGCCAACACTAAAAACATGATGCTCGCGCTCAAACCGTTCAATGACAAGCGTGACAATATGGAACTTTCATGGTGCATCGGGGCCGTCCCAAGTGCGGCCTGGGCCAACAAGGTATATCCGGATATGGCTACCCATGAGGCTATCGAAGCCCTGTGGCAGGCGATATTCAAGGTGACATACACAACAAAGGATGATCCTGTGGCATTCTACAGCCAGAACAAGATCAACTTCGAGAACCGGGTGAAATATCTCAACGATCTGAAGATCGAATCGCTGCATTACAGAAATTCCCTGGGAACCGACCTTGTGGTCGAACTCCCTGAGAAGTACCTTTTTGCCGGCGGCGGCAGCTATCTTAGCAACGGGGTGTACAACTTCCCGAACATTCCGACCGAAGAGGTTTTCACCGTGAACAAGAAGCATGGGGTGAACGGTATTGTCTACAGCTCGATGCCGCTCAATTACCATGGCAATCTCATCGAAGACTTCTCGTTCAAGTTTGAGGACGGCAAGATCGTCGAAGCCAAGGCCCGGGTCAATGAAGCGGTTCTCAATGACATGATCTCGCTCGATGAAGGAGCCTGCTATCTAGGCGAGGTGGCCCTTGTCCCTTACGACAGCCCTATCAGCAATCTCAATACTTTGTTCTATATGACCTTGCTTGATGAAAATGCTTCTTGCCATTTCGCAATCGGAAATTCCTACATCGAATGTCTTGATGGCGGATTGACGATGAGCGAAGAGGAAAAGAAGGCCCAGGATGTCAACGAATCCCTGACCCATGTCGACTTCATGGTCGGCACAAGCGACCTGGAAATCATCGCGACTACCAGAGACAATAAAAAAGTCCTTATCTTCAAGGATGGAAACTTCGTTTAAAAAACACAGGCCAAGAGGCCTGTGTTTTTGTATCATGCTGTGTATTCTTCAAGGAGCTTTTCGATTTCATGGTAACGGGGATCATTGTTCTGGTAATACAGGTAGGCTAGTTCCTGGTAGATGTTGGCGATGAAACTCCGGAAATGGGGATCGATCATGCTTAGCTCCTGGGCGTTGGAAAGTGACTGCAGGCAGAACTCGATTGCCTTGTCGTAGTCCTGGAGCGCCAGGTAATATTTGGAAAAAAGCTTGTAAGTCTTGGCCTTTTCCTCGAGCAAGTACTCGACCTGGTCGATTTCGGTTTTTTCAAGCAGTGATTCGAGGACAAGCAGATTTTCATACAATCGGTCAAGGTCCTTCAATGCCAGGTGGTTCTGGGCGATCAGCCGGTAGATCGGCGCGTACTGGATCTTGTCGACATATATCTGGTCGTAACAATTCAATGCGGCTCGAAGATTGGTGAGCGACTGGTCGAATTCATGGAGATAGTAGTCGGTCTCGCCGATGATTAGATAACAGCTGCCAATCAGGAAGTGGAATCTTTCATCGGTCGCCTTGATCTTGGAAAAATATTCCAGGGCAATCTGGCCATAATCCTTGGCTTTTTCGTAATCCTTGAGGCCTAGGTGGCATACGGCAAGGATCCGGTAGACGACGGCCACGTCATAATTTATCATATCCTCGTCGTTGTCTTCCCTTGCGATGTTCTGGAATGAACCTAGCGCCTTTTGGGCGAATTCAACCGCTTCCTTGTAGCGGTCAAGATGGCTGCAGGTCTCGGCGACTGTAAGATAAATCGGGCCAAGAGCGTAACTGTCCTCGTCATTGATCATGAGCAGGTAGAACAGCGACTGCTTGAGTGAATCCAGCAGTTTTGCATTCTTGTTCAGGTTTCTTTGCAGGGTGGCCAGAACGAGGTAGCTGTCGGCGAGGTTCGAGATGCCGTTGGGATCTTCGGGACTCATATTGTATAGCTCGAGGCGGGCATTGATTGCCGCCTGGGCCGAATCGACAGCCAGACCAAACCGGTTGAGACTGGTGTTGAGCCGGGTAACCTGCTGGTGATAGATTGCCAGGTAAAGAAGGTAGTTGCGGCTTTTCTTGTTTTCGAACAGGTTCAAATAACGCCAGGACTGTTCCAATGAACGCTCGACTTGGTCGTATTTTTGGACATTGAGCAAATGGTTGGTGTGGATCAGGTTGTTGAAACCTATTTCGTGAATCTGCACGGGTTTGAGATAACCCACGTCGATTCCATTAAGGGTATTCAGGTATATCTCGTAATCGTGGTGCATCTTTTTTTGGTGGTAATAGTTGATCAGGTTTATCAGGGAATTTACGTACATCGGGATGTAGATGTCGTCTTGCGCTGAGAGTTCCTGGTAATCCTCGACGCCGCTGCGGAGGTAGTCCTGAGTGTTCTTGGCAAAATCCAGTTTGACTGACAGGCTGCCAAGCAGACTGTTGATATAGGCCCGGTCCTGCATGTTGATCTCGGTCAAATCGAGATGGACGAGGGCCTCATAGGCCTCTTCGTACGATTCGAAAGCATTAAGCAGCGAGGCGTATTTGATGGAAAAATAAATCTGCCCTTCCTTGGTGAGCCGGTGCGACAAAAGCAGATCCTCATACAGTATGATCAATTCCCCGGCGCCCTGCTCATCCAAAGGCCGGTTTTCCAATTCTTCTATTTGTTTTAGTATATCTTCCATAGGGCACCTCTCTTTACTATATTCTACCATCTAATCGAAAACGATACAAACAAATATCCCGACATTTGAGTAGCGCTATCAACTTTTTGTGTAACTTATTGTCAGCAAGAAGTTTGTTTTGTTGAACAATACCATTAATTGGCGGTTTGGTGTTGAAAAACGGGCGCCCACCAAGTAAAATTAATGTAGAATATTTCAAAAAGTCATGCGGGGGCTATTTATGAACGAATTTGTCACGATGTTGAACAATTTTATCGAGAACTCCGGTATCTCACAAAGCCAGATTTCGCGGGATGTGAATATCAGCCGGACCAAACTGAACAAGTGTCTTAACGGCAAAAGAAACCTGACATATCAGGAACTCGACCAGATCTGCAAGTATCTGTCTCTCTCTAGTTTCCAGGAAAGCGTGCTCAAACAGGCATTCACCAACCGGGACCTGACCGGATTGCAGCATCGGAATTTCGCCGAACTTGACAACCTGTTCCGCAACATCCATGAGGTCAAGAAAATCGATTGCAACCAGATGATAATCCATCCCCGCAATCAGATAGAAATCAGCCAGGGCCATTACTTCGGCCGGCTCAACGTCATAACGATGATCAAGAAGATAATCCGCGCCCATTATGACTTGAAACATAAGGCTGATCTGGTCATGAACCTGCCCCTGTACGATAATCTGCTGCGCCAGTTTTTCATCGAGATATTGTGCAATTTCAACTCGAACTTCCAGATAACCCACCTGATTCCAATCAATCACGAGGACAGCATGGTCAATGAGGAATTCAATGTGCTCAATGTGCTCAACCAGGTGGTGCCCCTGGCAATGTTGGGACATTACCGATACAACAGCTGGTATTTCGATGCCTACCTGCTGAAAAACGAATTCAATATCTACCCTTATTTCATAATCGTCAATAATGTGGCTTTGTTTGTTTCGGGCGACCTGAAAAACCTCATGGTCGATAAAAACGGGGAGGCGATCAGGTATTACACCAAAGTGAGCGAACTGCAGAAATTGGCTTCAAAACCCCTGGTCAGACAGACGAGTGAAGTTCCCGACCTTGACTACGATATCATTTTCTCCGACGAACGGGCGGTCAGGGAGACATACCGGGCCGCAAAAATGGTTTCAATCAGAGAAGCAAAGGAGATTTACCGGAAAAACACCAAACTCCCTTACAATGATGGCAGCCGCAACACGCACGAGGGAATAAGTATCTTCTTCAAGGATGACCTGTTGGTAATCAAGCTCAATGACAACCGGAGCGACTGTCTGATGATTGAAAACCGGAATCTGATCAATTCTTTCAAGGATTATATCCGCGCCAATATCACAGCAAATATCTGATTGCAGGAAAGGAGCAACTATGTTCGGAGAAGTTTTGAAAAAAATCGTGGATGAAAGCGACATTTCGCTAGCGAAGCTCAGTCGTTCCAGCGGGGTTTCCCGTTCAATGCTTTATAAGGTGATCAAAGGGGAAAGCGGGCTTTCTCAGGAAAAATTCACCCAGCTGGTAAATACCGAGCTTTTCAATGCAAACCAGGTCACGGACCTGATGGATGCATATCTTCTAAGCTCCAACTCCGCCAGAGATGGCAAAGGGGTCATCCGTGCCTTGAACTTCATTGAAAATCTCCAAAGGAACCAATCGCGCAAAGTGAGCGAACATGTCGAACCGGTCAAAACCGAAGGCTACCAGATGCTCTATGGAAAAGAAAATATCGGAAACATGTTAAGCAGCGCCCTGGCGAACTATCAAAAGGAGATATTGATCCTGAATCAGGAAAAATCGCGGGTGGAAAAACACATCCCTGAAACAGGGAAAAACATCATCATCCTGAAGAACATCAGTGACCTGTCGAAAAAAGTCACAAATCTCAATGACGGTCTGCTTGCCTGTTTGCGCAATCCGGATCTCGAATTGTACTATACCACGGTGCCGACGCTCAATATCTCCATTTACGACAATTATATTCTTGTCGATGATGTCTTATACATGTATGACAGTGGCCTTGGTTCGATGGCATATACATCCAATAAAAGGCGGATCAGATTTTTCAAAGGTATATTTCTTGAGCGTCTTGAGTCTGCCAACCGGTATTTCAAGTTGGAACCGCTGTTTAAAAACTATCAGGAGGTCCTGAAAATTGACGACCGGCAGTCCATAATTTTCAAGGACCAGCATTATTACATCAAAAACGGCAGCCGGGTCATAAGCCTGGACAAGATGCTGGAAGATGATTTAAGCGACTATTTTGCCAAAGGAGTCCAGGATGTCAAAATTCACAAAAAAACTGCAAGAACTGATTGAAAAGTATGATGTGCCCACATCCAAACTGGCCAAAGTGCTGGGTGTCGACAAGGAGGACCTGGCGCTTGTCTACGATGAATCAATCGTTTTGAATCGGGAAAATTACCAGGAACTGGTAAAGACTATGGATCTGAACATCATCGAGGCCCGCGAGCTTGAAAAGCTGTTCAATATCTATGTCTTTGGCGAGGACGAATACAACTACAAGACGAAGATCCGTGATTTTCTAGAACAAATCTCATTTAAAATCAACTGGGATCTTGACAAGAACTACTTCTGTGAAAATGCCCGGCTTTACAAAAACGCCTATCAGGACAGTTTCTACCAGTATGAAAGCCAGATGTCGCTGATCCTGGCAATCAAAAGGGTTGTCAACAGTTCGCTTTGCAACGACGAAAAGACCAGGATCCGCCTGGTCTACAATTTCAACAACGAGTATCTCCTTGGCTATTTTTATGAGATTTTTTCCAGCTACCAGGTCAATCTGGAAATAACCCACCTGACGACATTTGGCGGGCTGCACAACGGCGATTTCGATTTGAACATATTGTCGTATCTGATATCCCTGGTCCTGGTGTCGGATCTCAATTACAATTGTTTTTACAACAACGATTACCAGCGGTTGGTAGCTGGAGATTTTAGCAACTACATGATTGTCAATGAGAAAACCTTCATTTTCGATGACCCGCTAAGCCGGGGAATGCTTATCAGCGATCCTGGCCAGGTCGAGGCGTTCACCAAGAAGTTCGACGATTCTATCAAGATGTTCAAGCCGATGGCGTACCGCTGTGATTCGATCGACAGGTTCAACGAGATCTACCGGCACATCAACCGGGAAATGGTTTATTACTCGATCGAACCCGGCGTCTATCTCAACAATTTCCTGACCCGGGAGATGCTGCTCAAATACTACAACTACGCGCCCGACCAGTCCGAAAAGATCGCCGACAAGATGCTCAAGACCTTAGGCAGAAAAAACCGCCAGCGGGTCTACAAGATAGTGGTCACTGTCGAAGGGCTGAGCGATTTCGTGATCAACGGGGTGAACAATTCCTTCCCCCAGGTTGCCAATCTGCGCTACACTGTGGAAGAAAGAAAACAGATCCTGGAGGAAATGATCGAAGGGGTGAGAAACGACACTTACCAGCTCAATATCATCAATACCAAGAGCTTAATGCTGCCCCAGTCGCTGGTCACCGTGGCTTCCCACAAATCCGGCCTGTTTTTCACCATGGTGCGCGATTATGGAAATGAATCGGGGAATATTTCGTTCTATCTCGACGACCCGGCTCTAGGCAAGCTTTTCTGTGATTTCATCGACAGCCTGAAAGATGACAATGTTGCTTACAATAAAGAGGATACATTGTTGCTTTTGACCCAAATGATAAACGGTTACTTGGATTGATGTGCGAAATAAGCTTGGATTATTGGGTTGATTACCTGTGCGCTATTTTTGTATAATTAATGTCACACCTATAGTGGCATATTGCAATCTTAAAGAGAGTGGTCTAGAATGATATCAGGTAATACGAAATGGGGAATAATAATATAATTCGTATTGCTGAATTTTGTTGGGGCTCTTTCTATGCTCGGGAAATTTTTATATGTAGTGTCGATTAAGGTTAATGGGGATTTCCTTTAATCAACGGAAACGATTGTATTCATAATAACTTGAGACTTCGGTCTGATCGTTCGGGGGACAGTTAATTTATTAGCTGTCTTTTTTCGTTGCTGATTTGACCTGACAAAAAAACGGAACTCTTAAAAAGTCCCGTAAATCATCATATATGGTTGGCAATCCATGACCATGAGTCCAATCCGGTCACGTCGTCGAAGGCCTCGTTGTTGTCGAAATAGATCCATGACCAATGCCCGTTGTATCGGTAAGGATTACCCTTGTCATCGGTGTATTTTCCGGATGTGTCTATCACCATGTCGGTTGTCGCCACGGCGAGGTTCTTTGCTCCGGCATTTTTGAGCCGTTCAATTACCGGGATTTCATACAACAGCGGATCGACCACCTGATCGTCATTGGAATAAATGAAGTAAAGCGGCTGGTCTTTCAATCGGTTGATGTCGTCGTCGCTTACCCAACCATCAAGTTTGGCGGCGCAAATCGGAACTCCGGCAGCGAAGTAACCGGGATAGCTGGTCATCATTTCCAGAACCATGAAGCCGCCGTTGGAACACCCGGTGAGCACTACCTTGCTTGCGCCGCATTCGTTTTTGTGGCGTTCGATCAGCTCCATCAGGCTTTTGGTATACAGGCTTGATCCCTCGGCGGTGAAGTCGCCGCTGCCATCATCCATCCACATTGTCGGGCATTGGGGCGCCAGAATGGCGGCGTTCTTGATGGTTTTTTGGAATTTTTCTCCGGCCAGGGCTCCGGCCTTGTTTCCTAGCACCGGCATGTAGGCGTCGCTATTGTCCGTCCCGCCTTCGCCCATGCCATGGAGCCAGACAACCAGGGTTTCATAGCGTGACTTTGGCTTGTAGCTAACGTAATCGTAGCTTATGCCCGATTCTGTCATATGGTTCGACAGTTCGAACATATCGACGGATGTCACGATTCCCGTCGCCTCTCTGGCTATGTCCAGGCAAGCGAACTGGCCTTCTGGTGTCTCTAGCGTTGCTCCTTCTTCAAGAGCGAATGTCAGGAAGTAGGGGTCCGACCATGAGTTTTTCTGGGTCTTCATCGAAAAAAGCAACGGCGATCCCGTTTCCGGGCTGACATACATCTTAAGGGCAATATGGTAACTTGGACCTTCGCACCTGTTGCCTGAACTGTCGCAAAGATAAGCGTCTGTGACTTCCCGTCTGGTCTTGTTGATAACTACCGGGAAATCCGTGCCGGTCCAGTCGGTCTCCTGTTTGGTTTCGAATACCAGAAAATCCTTGGCGTCGACCCTGCTTATTTTGCGCTCCATGGTCAAGACAGCTTTGTTTACCCCTGCGCCCCAGTCGTATCCCGTCACCAAGAAGCTGTAGGTTCCGGTTATCGGTGCGCTGCGCATTTTTTTTGAATTCATCGTCATACCTCCGTGTCGTTGATTAAATTATATTTCATCTTCAAGCCGGAGGTCTTTCCAAAATGTAACTGATTATGGGGTTGTGGCTAACTTCTCCTTGTAGGCGGAAGGTTTGAGCTGGTAACGCTCCTTGAAAATCCGGTCAAATGACTTGTAGTCGCTAAAACCGTTTTTCAGGGCGATCTGGGTAATGTTGAGATTGCTCGAATGGAGATCTATTACGGCGTTTTCAAGGCGCTGGGCGTCAATGTATTGCTTCATCGTCATCCCGGTCCCCTCCTTGAACAAACGCGCCAGGTAACCATATGAAAGGTTGAATTCGTCGGCAATGAATTGGGGTGATATCTTGTCGGCAAAGTTGACATCGATATAGTTGATTATGTCGGCAATCACCTGGGAATTCTTGCTGGAACGGAGGTTTTTCCGGGTGTCGACAATGGCCATGGCGCCAAGAAGCTCGCCAAGCAGGACTGCGGCATAACCGTTGATGACGATGTTGCCGAACCCGTCGTTTTTTGTATCGATCAGGCTGTCCAACAGGCCGACCAGTTTTTCTTTTTGGGTGCTGTCGAGCTTGTTTGTGAATGTGACATCCTCAATCTGGGGGTAGAGCAGTTCCGCGAATTTGTAATCAATCTGGATGGCGTAGCCCTGGTATTGCCGGGGTTGCTTGTTGATAAAGGTGTGGATTGACCGGGAGTTTATCAGATAAAACTCTCCTTGAGCCACTGAGATCAGGTTGCCGTTTTCCCAAAGCAGGGTTTCGCCTTTAGTTGGATAGATCAGCTCCAGGGAACGATGCCAGTGCTTTGGTATCTTGTCGGGAACCTGGTCTTCTTTGATGTCGAAATAGAGCGTTTTAACGTACTGGTGGGGGCTTCTGGTTATTTTTTCATATATGATATTGTCCATGGCTTGTCTCCTTGAGCTATATCATACCAAATTTTGCCGGCTTTGAAAACGCAACCAGCGGA
Organism: Erysipelotrichaceae bacterium; assembly: GCA_028698185.1. Lineage (GTDB taxonomy): Bacteria > Bacillota_I > Bacilli_A > Erysipelotrichales > Coprobacillaceae > JAQVDW01. Next base: position 20,581 of record JAQVDW010000014.1, read on the forward strand.
TTTTATCGATTTGAAAAAGGCGAATACGGTTCTTGGACCCGTTTTTTTTGATTATTGGCATAATACCGTTTAAACAAGGAAATATTTGATAAAAAGCTAGAAGATAAAATCTAATCCGTGTATAATTGTTACCGTGTAGTTAGCTACAAATATCCAATAGCACAGGAGTTACTATGGCAAAAGCTTTGTTCATAACAACCAAAAATCTTGATTATTTGAGAAATGTTCAAGAGATAGAAATATTAAAACAAAAATACGGCCAGGTCGATGTGATCGGTTCGTCGGCCAAAAAATATTCGCAAAGGCTTAAGACGGTTTACCTTGAGCTTATGTCAATCGACGCCTCCGTATACGAGGAAGTGTTCGTCGGGTTCGCCCCGCAGCTTATTCTGCCTTTTTTTCGCAAATTCAAGGGCACCCGGCTGACAATCGATTTTTTCATCTCGGTGTATGACACCCTGGTTCATGACCGCAAAAAATTCAGGGACAAGGGACTGGCAAGCAGAATCTTCCACCATATCGACCAGGCGACGCTCAGGGCCGCCGACCGGGTAATCTGTGACACCAATGCCCATGGCGACTTCTTTTCCGCCGAGTTCAATATTCCCCGCGCCAAGATCGAGACGCTTTATCTGAGTGCGGACACCTCGATATTTTATCCGGATGAGAGTGTGGAAATGGATCCGGTGTTCACTGTCCTGTATTTCGGATCGATCCTGCCGCTCCAGGGAGTGGAGATCATTCTTGAGGCGCTAAAGAATTTTGAAAATGATGATACCATCAGATTCGTGATTATCGGGCCTATGAAAAAGAATGCCCCCAAACCGATTCAGGAAAACATAATCTATCATGACTGGCTAGACCAGGTTTCCCTGGCCCGGGAGATAAACAAGAGCCATCTTGCCCTGGCTGGTCACTTCAACGGTACGGTGCAAAAGGCGCGAAGGACAATTCCCGGCAAAGCCTATATATATGAGGCATGCCACAAGCCGATGATCCTGGGCGACAATCCGGCAACAAGGGAACTTTACCATGAAGGGGACCTTGGAATATATTTTTGCGAAATGTCGAATCCCCAGGCGCTGGCGGACCTGATTTCAAGTATCAGGGACAGGCATTATGAAAACAAGGGTAACGCCCATGCTTAGAAATTTCATTCTTTTTAGCAAAAACATCAAAAAAGATTCATTTTTGTTTAACACGATCAGCGCGATTGAAAACTCGTTCCAGACGATGGTGCTCCTGCTGGTCATCACCCGGCTGGCACAAATCGAGGATTCGTCAATCTTTGTCATCGCCTATGCGGTGGGCAACCTGGTCATGACCATCGGCAAATACGGCACCAGGAATTTCCAGGTCACCGACATCAAGGAAGAGTACAGCTTTTTCGAATATATCCAGGCCCGGGCGGTCACTACGCTTTTGTTGTTCATTGCGGTGGCATTTTATCTGTTAAAGGGGCTGGCTATCGACGGGATGACGCTTTACAAGTCGGGGTGCATCCTGCTTGTGTGCATGCTCAAGGCGGTTGATTCCTTCGAGGATGTTCTCCATGGCCGGCTGCAGCAGCTGGGCCGTCTCGATGTCGCGACCAAGATCCTGGCGGTCCGCTACTTCGTTTTCATCGTCCTGTTTGCACTCCTGTATCTGGTCCTACAAAACCTGATGGCGGTCCTGATCGTCACGAATGTCGTCAACGTTTTGCTGTCTGGTTATCTCAACCTAATTCCCAAGGAATATTATCAGTTCCAGCGAAAAGCCGGAAAAAACAAGATCGCATTGATGCTAAAGGAGGTATTTCCATTGGCTCTGGGGATGACCTTGATCATGTATCTGGGCAATGCGCCAAAATATACAATCGACGGCTATTTCACCGATCTGCAGCAGACTTCGTTCAATATCATCTACATGCCGGTTTTCATCATCGGGCTTTTCTCGTCATTTATCTTCTCGCCACTGATGAAAAGCATGGCCGAGGCCTGGGCGGGAGGCCAGATCAAGAAATTCCAGGCGATTGTCAAGCGGCAGCTGGGGCTGATTGTGCTTTTCACAACCGGGGCGATAGTCGGTGGCTATGTGATCGGTCTCAGGTTGCTCGAAATGGTGTACGGTGTTTCCCTGGCCGGGGAAATGTTCAATCTGGTGTTGTTGCTTGTTTGCGGCGGTCTGATCGCGCTGATGACGTTCTATATAGCTTTGTACACGATCTGGCGCAGGCAGAGTATCGTACTTGTGATACTGGCTTTGGCTAGCGGTGTCTATTTCATCGGGGCCAATCTGGTCATGGTGAATTTCGCCACGACCGGTCTGATTATGTTTTACCTTGCTTGCCTGTTGGCCGGCGATTTGGGTTTGGCCATCTATGGCGGGCTGATTGTACACGACAATAATAAAATCATAAATGGAGGGGAAATATGAAAGGGATTATTTTAGCAGGGGGCAGCGGAACAAGGCTGTACCCGTTGACTCAAGTTACAAGCAAACAGTTGCTGCCGGTTTATGACAAACCGATGATTTATTATCCACTAAGCATCCTGATGGATGCGGGGATACGGGAGATATTGATAATCTCGACACCGGAAGACACGCCAAGATTCCAAAATCTTCTTGGTGATGGCAGCCAGTTCGGGATTGAACTGGCGTACAAGGTCCAACCAAGTCCCGACGGTCTGGCCCAGGCATTCATTCTTGGGGAAGAATTCATCAATGGCGAAGCTTGTGCGATGATCCTAGGTGACAATATCTTCAACGGCCATGGTCTGGTCAAATGTCTAAAAGCGGCGGCAAGCAAGAAAGAGGGGGCCACTGTCTTTGGTTATTATGTCGACGATCCCGAACGTTTCGGGGTCGTGGAATTCAACGCGGCCAAACAGGCGGTGTCGATTGAAGAGAAGCCGGTGCACCCGAAATCTAACTATGCGGTCACCGGGCTGTACTTCTATGACGAAAAAGTCGTGGAATACGCCAAGTCAATCAAACCGTCACCACGGGGCGAACTGGAGATCACCGATCTCAACAAGATCTACCTGGAAAAAGGCAAACTCGATGTCGAGTTGCTAGGCAAAGGGTTCACCTGGCTCGATACAGGAACCCATGATTCCCTGGTGGAGGCGACCAACTTCGTCTATACAATGGAAAAACACCAAAACCACAAGATTGCCTGTCTTGAAGAAATAGCCTACCTTAATGGCTGGATTGATGAAACCAAGATGAAAGAGGCAATCGAGTTGTACAAGAAAAACCAGTACGGGGCTTACCTGCAGGATGTCCTTGATGGCAAGTATATAGTTTAGGAGCATATAATGAAAAAAATTGAAACGAAAATACCGGGAGTGGTCATCATCGAACCCGATGTCCACGGCGACCACCGGGGCTATTTCATGGAGACCTACAACCAGGCCAAGTTCCAGGAGCTAGGCATCGACAATGTCTTTGTTCAGGACAACATGTCATTCAGCGCGGCCAAAGGGACGTTGCGGGGAATCCATTTCCAGAACGAACCGATGGCCCAGGCCAAGCTGGTCAGCTGCACCCGCGGGACTGTGATTGATGTGGCGGTCGACTTGCGCAAGGGTTCACCGACTTACAAGCAATGGGTGGCGGTGGAGCTCTCGGAAGAAAACAAGAAGTTCTTCTTCATTCCCCGTGGATTCGGGCATGGCTTTTTGACCATCACCGACAATGTCGAATTCCGCTACAAGGTCGACAATCTCTATTCGAGCGAACATGACCGGGGCATCCGCTATGATGATCCGGAAATAAATGTCGACTGGGGCAGCCTGCTCAACGGCATCGAGCCGATACTTTCAGCCAAAGACAAAGAGGGGCCGACATTGGCAGAGTCGGACTGCAATTTCATCTATCAAGGAGAATCAAAATGAAAATATTAGTAACCGGGGGAGCCGGATTCATCGGCGGAAACTTCGTCCATTATATGGTGGAAAAATATCCTGAAGACCAGATCGTCAATCTGGACTTGCTCACATATGCGGGTAATCTGGAAACATGCCAGAAAGTCGAAAACCAGCCCAACTACAAGTTCGTCAAAGGGAACATTGCCGACCGCAAGTTCATCTTCGACCTGTTCGAGAAGGAAAAATTCGATGTTGTGGTCAACTTTGCAGCCGAGTCGCATGTCGACCGTTCAATCGAGGATCCGGAAATTTTCGTCAAGACAAATGTCATGGGAACGACGACTTTGCTTGATGCCTGCAACAAGTATGGCATCAAACGTTATCATCAGGTCTCGACCGATGAGGTTTATGGCGACTTGCCATTGGACCGTCCGGATCTTTTCTTCACCGAAGAGACCCCGCTGCATACCTCGAGTCCCTATTCGTCATCAAAAGCGAGTGCCGACTTGTTTGTGCTGGCCTACCACCGCACCTATGGCTTGCCGGTGACGATTTCCCGTTGTTCGAACAACTACGGACCTTACCATTTCCCAGAAAAGCTGATTCCGCTGATGATTGCCAGAGCTCTCAACGACGAACCTTTGCCAGTCTATGGCAAAGGGGACAATGTCCGCGACTGGCTCCATGTCTATGACCACTGCGTGGCGATCGACCTGATTGTGCGCAACGGCAAAGTCGGGGAGGTTTACAATGTGGGGGGCCACAACGAACGGACCAACCTCGAGGTGGTCAAGACCATCCTGAAACAGCTTGACAAGCCTGAAAGTCTGATCCAGTTTGTCGAAGACCGCAAAGGCCATGACCGCCGCTATGCGATCGATCCGACCAAACTGGAAAGCGAGCTGGGCTGGGTGCCGACCTACAATTTCGACACCGGAATCAAACAGACAATCCAATGGTACCTTGACAACAAGGAGTGGTGGCAACACATCATCTCTGGCGAATACCAGAACTATTTTGCCGATATGTACGGCAAGAGGCTTTAGGATGAGGGTTCTAGTAACCGGAGTCAAGGGCCAGCTAGGATACGATATCGTCCGGGTTTGCCAGGAAGAAGGAATCGAAGCCATCGGGGTCGATATCGAGGAGATGGACATTACCGACTGTGAAGCGGTGGCAAAAGTCATCGGTCAAAGTGGAGCCGACGCGGTGATCCACTGCAGTGCCTATACGGCGGTGGACAAGGCCGAAGAGGACATTGACACATGCAACAAGGTCAATGTGGAGGGAACCCGCAACATCGCTCTGGTATGCCGGGAACTGAATATTAAAATGATGTATTTTTCGACTGATTATGTCTTCGACGGTCAAGGGGAGAAACCATGGCAGGTCGATGACGCACCCAGTCCCATAAATGTCTATGGCCAAAGCAAATACCTCGGGGAACAGGAAGTGAGAAACCTGGTCAAGGAACACTTCATCATCCGCATTTCCTGGGTGTTTGGCATCAATGGCAACAACTTCGTCAAGACGATGCTCCGTTTGGGTAACGAAAGGGATGAGCTCAATGTGGTCGATGACCAGATTGGAGCTCCGACCTACACCTATGATTTGGCCCGGCTCGCGGTTGCCATGATCCAAAGCGACAAGTATGGCACTTACCACGTCACCAATGAAGGCGACACTTCCTGGTATGAATTCGCCAAGGAGATTTTCTTCCAGGCGGGAGTTGAGGTCAAGGTCAATCCGGTGTCTTCAAGCGAGTTCAAAAGCGCGGCCAAACGGCCATCGAACAGCAAAATGGACAAATCCCGGCTGGATGAGGCCGGATTCGGGCGGCTGCCAAGCTGGCAGGATGCGCTCAAACGCTACCTGGTCGAACTGCAATAATAAACGGATAAATATGTGAATTTACCCATGATTCAAATAGGGCAAAAAAAGGGCTTGTACAGCCCCTTTTTTTGTGGTCAAGATAATGATTTTTTGATGGACAACAGGGGACAATTGCGGTAATATTGTTGTTGTGATTTTTTTGATAAACAATAAGGATAATATTGACAAATCCTGGATCTTGAGACCCAAACGGGTCGCCGGGGCAATCCAAGGAATGTTTCAAAAGATATTTATTTATGTTATACTTGAAATAACAGTATATGGAAAAATGGAGGAATTTTATGTTAAGCGCATTAATCATGGCCGGAGGACGGGGAACCCGTTTCTATCCATTGTCAACCGATGACCGTCCCAAGCAGTTTTTGAACCTGATCGGGGAGAAGACAATGATCCAGATGACGGTGGACCGTCTGTTGAAGATCATGCCCATGGAGCGGATCTTCGTGGCGACCGGTGCCAAATATGTCGATCTGACCAGAGAGCAGCTGCCGGAATTGCCTGAAGGCAATATCATCGTCGAACCGGTAGGCCGCAATACGGCGCCTTGTGTCGTTTTTGGAGCGATGCAGGTCAATGCCCTGTTCCCATCGGACAACCTGGTCGTGCTTCCTTCGGATGCACTGATTCAGGATGTCGAGGAGTTCTGCAACGTCTTGAAAGCGGGTGATGCCTTCCTGGACAAGAACGAGGAAGCGGTAGTGACCATTGGAATCGAGCCGACCCGGCCGGAAACCGGATATGGCTACATCAAGCAGACCGACCAGAGTGAACTTGTCAACAACTACCAGATCAAGAAAGTGGAACGTTTTGTGGAAAAACCGGACCTGGACACTGCCAAGGAATACCTGGCTCAGGGCGGTTATTTCTGGAATGCGGGAATCTTCATGTGGAACGTCGACTATGTGGAAAAACTGGCAAGAGAGCATATGGAGGACACCTATAATAAACTCCGGGAAATCGGTAGGGTCAACAGCGAAGGATATGAAGAACGCTTGTTCGAACTTTATCCTTTGTGCGAATCGATCTCGGTCGACTATGCCCTGATGGAAAAGATCGACACAATCAACGTGATCCCGGGATCGTTTGGCTGGGATGATGTCGGGACCTGGGCGGCGCTCGAGCGCTATTTGCCCCAAGACGCCCATGGCAACATCACCAAGGGACGTTTCTATGTCGACAACGCCCGCAACAACATCATTTTTTCAACCAAAAAAGAAGTGGTTTTCCTGGGTATGGATAATGCCTTCTGCATTGAAGCCGACGACATGATTGTCGTGGGAACTAGGGACCAGCTAAGCGCGGTCCATGAACTAAGAAATAGATAGACGAGGTATACGTTTTGGAATACATGGATGTTTATAACAAGTGGTTGAACGCCGATTTGACCCCGGAATTGAAAGAAGAAATCACCAGGCTTACCGAAGATGAGATCAAGGATATCTTCGGTGCGAAGCTGAAGTTTGGAACCGGCGGGGTGCGGGAAATCCTCGGGGTGGGACCCTCACGTCTCAATGTCTTCACGATCCGCAAACTGGCGGAAGGTCTGGCCCGATATATCGACGCCTATGTGGGTGACCACCAGAAGGCGGCGGTGATTGCCTATGACAACCGCGCCTATTCGAAGGAGTTCTCGGCCATTGTCGCTTCGGTCCTGGCCAACCATGACATCAAGGTCTACCTGTTCGACGACCTGCGTCCGACCCCGGAACTGTCATTTGCGATCCAGCAGCTCAAGGCCTTCGCCGGGGTTGTCATCACGGCCAGCCACAACACCAAAGAATACAACGGCTTCAAGGTTTACAACCATTATGGCAACCAGTGCGTTGTCCATGAGACTAACCGGATCTATGAGTACATCAACATGGTCGAAGACGGCTTCGATGTCGTCCTGGCAAACGAAGCTAAAGAAAAGCAGTATGTCGAGCTGATCGGCGATGCCATCGACCAGAAATATTACGAACTGCTTGAAAAGGTGAAGTACAACGATGTCGACTACCAGGCGACCAAGATTGTCTTCTCATCGCAACATGGGACCTCGTTCGTTCCGGTTACGACGATGTTCGACCGCCGCAAAGTCAACTATGAAATCGTCAAGGAACAATGTTTCCCTTCGACCGAGTTCATCAACACGCCCAACCCGAATCCGGAAAACAAGCATGCTTTCGACATGGGAATCGAACTGGCGAAAAAAGTCGACGCCAAATATGTGATCACGACCGACCCTGATTGCGACCGGCTGGGAATCGCCGTGGAACACAACGGCAAGTTCGTCTTTTTGACCGGTAACCAGACCGGAGCCATCTTGCTTGAGTACATCTTGGGCACATTGCAAAAACAAGGCAAGCTCTCTGACAACACGATCATTTTCGATACGGTGGTCACCAGCTCGCTAGGCAAAGTGATCTCCAAGAACTACGGTGTGAAAAACCAGACGACCCTGACCGGGTTCAAGTTCATCGGTGAGCTGATCTGCGAATACGAACGGACCGAAGAGTTCGATTTCGTTTTCGGTTACGAGGAATCGTACGGTTATCTTTTCAGCGGCATTTCCAAAGACAAGGATGCGGTACAATCGTGCATGGTGCTCGCCGAAGTGGCCAACTATTACGCAGCCAAGGGCAAAGACCTGGTAGATGTCCTAAACGACATCTACCACAAATACGGTTACTATATCGATGTAAGCAAATCGAAAAAGCTCAAGGACTCCAGCGTCATCGTCGACAACATCCGCAAACAGAAGATCGCCAAGATCGGCGGGCTTAATGTCACCGGAATGGAGGACTTCGCCAACGACAACGTCTTCGTGCGTCATTCGTACAAGATATTGCCCAAGTCGAATGTTTTGAAATACTATCTTGAAGACGGTTCATGGTTCGCGGTGCGCCCGAGCGGGACCGAGCCGAAGTGCAAGTTTTATTACTGCGTGGTGGGGACGACCAAACAGGCGGCAATGGACAAGCAAAAACTGATCGAAGAAGATCTGATGAACCTGATCGAGACCAAACAGGAACGCAAGGTGGCTTTCATCACTGGCGTTTCCGGACAGGACGGATTCTACCTGTCAAGGTTCCTTTTGGAAAAAGGCTATGAAGTCCATGGGATGATGCGCCGTTTTTCAGGGAGCGAAATCGACCTGGAAGCCCAGGTGCTTGAAGGGATGGCCAACCAGTCGTTCTATCTCCATTACGGGGATCTGACGGATGGGACGAACATCAACCGCCTGATCGAACAGATCAGACCGGATGAGGTGTACAACCTGGCTTCGCAGTCGTTCGTTTCGACCTCTTATGAGATTCCCGAATACACCAACGATGTCAATTCACTAGGAGCGATCCGGCTTCTTGACGCGATCCACAAAACAAAACTCAACGCCAAATATTTCCAGGCATCGTCATGTGTCATGTATGGCAACAATTTCGACCATGTGCCACAAAATGAGCTGACACCGTTCGAACCGAACTCGCCTTATGGCATTTCGAAATTGAATGCCCACTGGACGACGGTGATGTATCGCGAGTCGTACAACATCTTCGCCTGCAACGGGATCATGTTTAACCACGAATCGCCACGGCGCGACAGCAAGTATGTGACCCGCAAGATTACCAAAGCGGTAGCTAGAATCGCCCAGGGCAAACAGGAAAAGCTGACTCTTGGGAATCTTGATGCCAAACGCGACTGGGGCTTCGCCGGCGACTATGTCGTGGGAATGTGGCTGATGCTCCAGGAAGCGGTGCCGGGCGATTATGTCCTGGCGACCAATGAGGCCCATAGTGTCCGTGAGTTCGTCGAACTGGCATTCAGGACCGTGGGAATCGAGATTGAGTGGCGCGACAAGGGGATCGATGAAAAAGGTTACGATAAGAAAACCGGCCGGCTTCTAGTCGACATCGACTCCAAATATTTCCGTCCGACCAGCATCAAGGAGCTTCGGGGCGACAATAGCAAGGCAACCAAGACCCTGGGATGGCAACGCGAGTATGCCTTCAAGGACCTGGTTGAACTAATGGTTAAAGCTGACATGTACTAATAATGAAAGGATGGTATAGCTTGGCCATCCTTTTCTTGTTTTTTATCAATCCAAGCCGCCGATAATCCGGCTGTTGCTGTTTTAATTCGTTCCCAATTGTGCTAAAATAGGTTACTGGATAGCCGGATGAAGATAAGAAATTATTTTGATTTTAAGAAGAAAAATTCAAACGGCCATCAGCCTTTCAAAACTGGCGCCAATCGCCGCAAATATAAACATGTCGTGCCTGAATAACAGGGCAGACCAAGGGAGTTTTCAAACCAGATGAAAGATGTGGAAATTTCAGTTATCATGCCGGCTTACAATGCCGGAAAATATATAAAAGAGGCTATTTCAAGCGTGATTGACCAGACCGGTGGCTATGCGACCGAGACAATCGTGGTCAATGACAACTCGTCAGATGACACCAGGGCCATTGTGGAAAGCGTGCAGCGGGATTATCCCGATAGCTCCATCGTCCTGATCAACAACGAGTGCAATCTGGGCGCTGGCGGTTCGCGCAATCTGGCAATCGCCCGGGCCAAAGGCAAGTATGTCGCATTTTTGGACAGCGACGATTACTGGTCGACCGACAAACTGGCCCGACAGATGCCCTTGTTTGAAAATTGCGGGGCCGAGTTCGCCTATGGTGCGCGCAGCCTGATCGATCCGGATGGAAAACCGGTCAAGGCTATCATTCCCGTACCCTTAAAAGTCGGTTACAATCAGCTGTTAAGGACCAATGTCATTCCCTGTGGCAGCGTCATTGTCAAAAAGGACATCCTGCCAGATCCGCCCTTTGTGCGCGACGACATCCACGAGGATTACATCCTGTGGCTAAGGCTCCTGCAACCGGGCAGAATTGCCTATGGCATCAATGAGCCGTTGCTTTATTCCCGCCTGGCTCCCGGGGGCAAATCGCGCAACAAATTGAAATCGGCCTGGATGAATTATCAGGTGTATCGCCATTTTGAAATTCCGGTATGCAAGGCCCTGGTTTTGATGATATCCTACGCCATTGCGGGATTTAAAAAATATAAATAAATAAAATAGAAATCAATCTCAATTTCTATTTAACTTGAATTATTCAAGTTGGAAAAGTGAGGAATTTATGGATAAACCTAGAATCAAGGAACGTTATAAACATTTAGTCAACCTCTTTGCGAATATTGTTTTGGTCGCAGTTGAAAGCTTCGCTTTCGCCTACAGCTGGCATCACCATTATTCAATAGCTTTGGAGAACCCTTATTTCAAAAACGGGGATATTTTGGTCGTGTTGTTTTACATGCTCATAATGTTTTTTGTGACCAACACTTTCAACGGTTACCGGATTTCCTATCAACGGACTCTGGACCTTTGCATCACCCATATCGTGGCGATCGTGACAACAAATGTGCTGGCTTTTGGCCTTATCTCACTGATTGCGCGGGGTCTGGTTTTCCCAACTTCCCTGTACAAGGTGGCCTCTTTCCAGGTCGCCTTTGTGGTGCCTTGGATAATTTTAGTTAGATACGTCTACAAATCACTCTACCCGCCCCGCGAGCTGTTTTTCATTTACGGCGACCGGGCGCCGGTGGAGCTTATCAACAAGTTCAAAAGCCGCGATGACAAGTTCGAGATAATCGGGGCCATGAAATACACGACTTACAGCCGCCGCTTGTATCAGGAAATCGACAACTACAAGGCGATTGTGGTCGACGATATTCCGGCACAGGAACGCAATGATATCCTGAAGTATTGTTATCAAAAGGGAATCCGCGTCTATGTGACTCCCAAAATATCGGACATCATCCTCAACGCTTCGGAGAAAGTCCACCTTTTCGATACGCCTTTGTACCTGGCGCGCAATTACGGCATCAAGACATCCCAGCTGTTTGCCAAGCGGATGGAGGATATCATCATCTCGCTGCTGATAATGATATTGAGTTCGCCTTTCATGTTGATCATCGCCCTGGCGGTGAAGCTGTACGATGGCGGTCCGGTATTCTACTGCCAGGAACGGCTGACCAAGGACCACAAGCCATTCATGATGTACAAGTTCCGTTCGATGAAAATGGATTCGGAAACCCAGGGGGCCCAGCTGGCCAAGAAAAACGATGACCGGATCACTCCGGTCGGGAAAATCATCCGCCGGCTGCATGTGGATGAACTGCCGCAGATATTCAGTGTCCTCAAAGGCGACATGTCATTTGTCGGACCGCGTCCCGAAAGGGAGTCGATCCACGAGGAATACAAACAAAGCATTCCCGAATTCGATTTCCGCTTGAAGGTAAAGGCCGGCCTGACCGGATTTGCCCAGGTATATGGCAAATACAATACCTCGCCTTATGACAAGCTGAAGCTTGATCTGACTTATATTGAAAACTATTCCCTGTTCCTTGATATCCAGATCATCCTGATGACGGTGCGGATCCTGTTTGTCAAGGACAACACCGAGGGGATCGATGAAAACCAGAGAACGGCAGAAAAAAAATGATAAAGTTACTTATTGACGCCCGGACCCTGGGAAGCAGTCCTAGCGGGGTCGGCTATTATGCGTACAACTTCATCCTGGGCCTTTACAAGAACCCGGATCTGAAGCTTATCCTGGCAAGCGACGTCTGCCAAAGTGACGAGCTCAACCACCTCAGGGATCTGGGGTTGGAGATTGTCAGCTATGGCAAGCCAATCAAAAAAAGCTTCAAGGTTTTTGAATATCTTGGATTCGTCGACGGGTTGATCGAGAAATATCAGCCTGACTATTTCTGGGAGATCAACAACCTGCTGCCCCGGAAAATGTCCGGGCCAAATTGCAAGAAGATAGTGACAATCCATGACGTTTTCCCGCTGTACCAGAAGGATGCCTATGGCCTGGTCTATCGGATTTATTTCCGACTGGGCATGGGGGCGACGTTGAGAAACGCCGACATCCTGTTTTACAATTCACAGTCAACCAAGGCTAATTGCGAGAAATATTTTCCAAAAGCCAAGAAGCTTAAGAATTACATTTCCTATATAATCATGGATATGGAAGAAAAATCTGCCGGCAAAGTAGACAATGACTATTTTCTATATGTCGGCAATCTTGAATATCGAAAAGGTGTCGATTTGCTGCTTGGTGCGTTCGACCGCTATGTCGCCGGCGGAGGCAAGAAGAAGCTGCTGCTGGCTGGTAAAATCCGCGATGACAAGATCGAGGGAATGCTTGGTGACCTGACCAAACATAACAGCCAGATAGAATACCTGGGATATATCGACGAGTCTTTAAAAAACGAACTCTATCAGGGTTGTTCAGCCTTCGTCTTCCCATCACGGGCCGAGGGATTCGGGATGCCGGTAATCGAGGCATCGCTGTACCACAAACCGGTGATCATTTCGAAAATCGATGTGTTCGAGGAGCTCATGGGTGACAACGCCTATTACTTCAAGCTAGACAAAAGCAATGAGGCGTCGGTGGATAATCTTGTTGAAGTCCTGCGACTCGATGACTTTGAATGCAAGATATCGAATCCGGAAGGCTACTTTGCAAGATTTGGCGAAGAAAACCTGAGCCGCAACATTTACGGAATTTTAAAGGAAAACCAAGATGGCTAATATAAAACACAGTGCAAAAGAAATCTTAAAGAAAATAATTCCCGAGGATGTCCGCCGCAACCTTAAGATCAAGGTCATGGAACGCCGGGTGGGTGAAATCGTCAGCAAGATCCAGACGGAATACGACCCGGAAGCCCATGATTTTGGAATCAATCTATTCGGCAACATCAAGGCGGAAATCGGCCTTGGTCAAAGCATGCGTCTTGTGGCCAATGCCCTGGAGGAATCGGGGATACCTTTCACCATCTACAACCTGGATTTTTCCGGAAACATCTCCAAAGGCGACGAAAGCTTCGACCATAAGATAACAAACACCTACCCTTATGGCATCAATCTGTTCCATATCGAGCCATATGAGCTGGGCCTGGCCTGGATTAACCTGCCCGACGAGGTGTTCAAGTCGCGCTACAATATCGCCTACTGGCTCTGGGAACTAGAGGTGTTTCCGCCGGAATGGGAATTCCCGATTCCGGTCCTGGATGAGATCTGGACGCCGTCCCGGTTTGTGACTTCAAGCATCCAGAAGGTGACCGACAAACCGGTCATCACAATTCCCTATCACCTTATTGTCGACACCAATACCCGCTTTGACCGGGCGTATTTCGATTTGCCTGAGGACAAGTTTCTGGTTTTGGCGATGTACGATGTCAACTCCTCGGCCCATCGCAAGAATCCAGTCGACGCCGTGAAGGCCTATGTCGAGGCTTTTGGCGGCACGAACAAGGAAGTCGGACTGGTGTTGAAGGTCAACAATCCCAGCCAGAAGGATTTGGACCGTCTGCTGGATCTGACCAAGGATTGCGCCGATGTCTTTTTGGTGTCCAAACGGTTGAGCAAGGAAGAGGTCGACTCGCTGATCAAGTGTGTCGATGTGTTCATCTCGATGCACCGGGCCGAAGGGTTCGGCCTGGTAATGGCCGAAGCCATGGCGCTATCAACGGTCTGCGTGGCGACCGACTGGTCATCGAATACCGAATTCATGAATGACGAGGTCGCCTGCATGGTCGATTACGACATCGTGGAAATCGAAGTCAACGACCTTTGGTACCGCAAGGGCAACCACTGGGCCCAGCCAAAAGTCGCCAGCGCGGCCAAATGCCTGAACCGGCTCTATGAAGACAAGGAATATTACAGCAGGCTCCAAAAAAATGCCTTGGAACATATCCGCGTCAAACTCGGACAGGAGCAGTCGACTCAATTAATAAAATCACGTTTAGAAAATATCGAGGACAGATTCAATGAAAAGATTTAGAGAAATATACAACTATCGGGAAATGATCAACGGTCTGGTCAGAAAAGACCTTAGGGGCCGCTACAAAGGTTCCGTGCTTGGTTTTGCCTGGACTTTCATCAACCCCTTGCTGCAGCTGCTCGTCTACACCATGGTGTTTTCGGTCATCATGCGTAACGGAATTCAGGATTATTATGTGTTCCTGTTTGTGGCCCTGGTGCCATGGATTTTCTTTTCGGCTTCAATAACCGGCGGTTCTTCATCGGTGCTAGCCTCAGGTGACATGGTCAAGAAGATCTATTTCCCCCGGGAAGTGTTGCCCATCGCCTACGTGACAAGCGCTTTTGTCAACATGGTTTTAAGCTTTGTGGTTGTGCTGCTTGTCTTGCTTGTCACGGGATATGGGATCAATTTTGTGGCTTTGTTATATCTTCCAATCATCATGCTTGTGGAATATCTGCTGGCTTTGGGAATCGCTTTTATCACATCGGCCTGCACGGTCTATCTGCGCGATTTGGAATATATCCTGGGAATCATCGCCATGGCCTGGCAGTTTTTGACACCGGTTATGTATGCTTCCGACATGGTGCCCGATCGGCTTTTGCCAATCTGGAATTTGAATCCGATGAAATCGGTAATCGAAGCTTACCGGGATATTCTCTACTACCAGCAAGTGCCGCAACTGAGCACCCTGTTGGTGGCGGTCTTGTTGGGGGTGGGCTTCCTTATTGTCGGAGCCATCGTATTTGACAAACTTCAAAAAGGTTTTGCAGAGGAATTATAATGGATAAAAATAATGCGATTGAAGTAAGACATCTTACAAAACGATTCAAAGTATATTATGACAAAGGCAACAGCTTCAAGGAAAGGCTTCTTTTCAAGGAACGCAACGCCCATGAAGATCGCTGGGTCATCAACGATATCAGTTTCGATGTCAAAAAAGGTGAAGCGATCGGTCTGGTCGGCCACAACGGCTGTGGGAAAAGCACGACTCTCAAGCTGCTCTCTAAAATCATCTATCCCGATTCAGGGACGATTGAAATGGCGGGCCGGGTTTCGAGCCTGATCGAGCTAGGTGCGGGCTTCCACAAGGACATGACCGGCCGGGAAAACATCTACACCAATGCGGCGATATTCGGTCTTACCCGCAAGGAGATCGATTCGAGGCTTGATGACATTATCGCCTTTTCGGAACTCGAAGAATTCATCGACAATCCGGTAAGGACCTACTCCTCAGGGATGTACATGCGTCTGGCGTTTTCGGTTGCGATCAATGTCGATGCCGACATCCTGCTTATCGACGAGATCCTGGCGGTAGGTGATGCCGGATTCCAGACCAAATGTTTCAACAAGCTCAAGGAAATCAAGTCAAACGGGACGACCATCGTCATCGTTTCCCATTCATTAGGTCAGATCGAACAGATCTGCGAACGGTCAATCTGGATCCATGAAGGCAAGATCGAAGCCGAGGGGAAACCGCGTGACGTCCATCCCCAATACCTTGATTACATGGCGCAGCAACGCAGCATCATCGCCGAAAAGGAAGCTAAACGGTTGAAGGAAAAAGAAGCCAAGGAACATCCGGAGGCGCAAAAGCAAGCCGATGCACAGACAGCTAAGGAAGAAGAAGCGACCGAAAAGTCCAAGGAAAAGAAAGTCAAGACCCGCTGGGGCAACGGCGATTGCAAAGTTACGGAAGTGCGGATGATGGATTCCCGCAACATTGCCAACACCTCGTTCAACACCGGGGAAAAGGTTGTCATCGAAGTCGATTACCAGGTGATCAAGAAGGTCAGTGATGGAGTCTTCGGTATCGGTATTTTCCGTTCCGACGGGGTCCATATCTACGGGACGAACACCAGAATCGACAATCTCGAAGTGTTCGACATCTTACAGGATGGGACATACAAGATAACGCTGGACCATCTCGAACTGCTCCCAGGAAACTACATTCTCGATGTTTCAATAGAGTGTGACCAGGGGATTCCGGTTGATTTCTACAAGAATGCGGTGAAATTCGACGTATTTGCCAGAATCGGCGATGTCGGCGTTTCCCGTCTGGCACATCACTGGGATATCTGAGCGCTTCAAAATCCCGGTCTTTAACGACTTTGATGAATGCGACAATGCGATTGGCCAAGTCAATTGCGAAAAGATGAAAATGGAGAATATTATGGCTAAAGATATAATTGATGTGGAAGAAATAATGACCCAGATCCGTGAGGAAATCAAGGAAAAGGGGTATCAACTTTCGGATCTTAGTTTCGACGATATTGAATTGAGCAAGGATTTTCATAACGATTTCGAGGAAAGCTACGAGGAGAACCTGAAGTATCTCAATTCATATTTTGCAGTACAGTCCTATCTGCCTCTTGTTGGCAACCCGTTGTTTGTTTTTGTCAAGAAGGTCATCCGCAAACTGACTTTTTTCTATGTCAATCCGATTTCCGAGCAACAGACGAATTTCAACCTCAGGCTGACCCGGGTTATCAATGAACAGCATGCAATGATCGAGGAGTTGAAAGAAGAGCTGGAAAATCAATACAAATATATTGAAAAGCTAGAAAACAGAGAGTAGGTATGACGATGAGATTATTCCAGGTACTAACGACAATTTCATTTGGCGATGCCGTTTCCAATGACACCCTGGCCTTGCATGACACCCTGGCAAAACAGGGCTATGCGACAAAGGTTTTCGCGGAAAATATCGATGAGCGCCTGCAAAAAAAGCACAAGCACATCAGTCCCATCAAAAAACTCAAGGTTGCTAGAGACGATGTGATAATCTACCATATGTCGACGGGGACGAAGCTCAACTACGACATCGCGGAATACAAGTGCAAGAAAATAATGATCTATCACAATGTGACTCCGCCGGAGTTTTTCAAAGGCTATTCCAATATCGCCTACAATCTTTGCGACCAGGGCCGGCAGGCCTTGGAATTTCTCAAGGACAAGTTCGACTACGTCATCGGTGATTCCCAGTACAATATCGATGAGCTCAAAAAGATCGGATTCACTGCCCCGATGCGGGTGCTGCCGATCCTCATCCCGTTTGATGACTACAGCAAAAAACCGAGCAGCAAGATCGTCTTCAAGTACAAGGATGATGGCTACACAAACATCCTTTTCACCGGACGCATCGCCCCCAACAAGAAACAGGAGGATGTCATCAGCGCCTTCTATCATTACAAAAAGTACTACAATCCCAAATCGCGCCTGTTTTTGGTGGGCAACAGCTCCGGCATGGAGTCGTATCAAAAAAGACTGGATGATTATGTGGCGGCTCTAGGCGTGGAGGATGTGATTTTCACCGGCCATATCCCGTTTGACCAGATCCTGGCCTACTATACGCTGGCGGATTTGTTTTTGTGCATGTCGAATCACGAAGGTTTCTGTGTTCCGGTTGTCGAGGCGATGCAATTTGCGATCCCGGTTGTCGCCTACAATTCTTCGGCGGTTCCCGACACGCTTCAAGGTGGCGGCCTGGTGGTGGACACCGACAATCCGCTGGAAGTTGCCGGGGTGATGAACCATCTGCTCACCAACGCCGAGTTGAAAGACACAATCCTGAAAAACCAGAAGGCGCGCCTGGCCAGCCTGGGACATGAAGTCGTCGAAGCCCGGTTTCTGGATTACCTGAAAGAATTTTTGGAGAACTGTTATGAAAAACAATAAAATTGCCTTTGTGGTGCAACGCTATGGTGAAGAGGTCAACGGCGGTGCCGAGCTATTGTGCCGTCAGCTCGCGGAAAAAATGATTGCCATCTATCCGAATATCGAAGTGTTGACTACCAAGGCAATAGATTATACGACCTGGGCCAACGAATACCCGGGGAACCTTGAAACAATCAACGGGGTCGCTGTGCGCCGGTTCCCGGTAGCCAAGGAGCGCAGCCAGAAGGAGTTCGACAATATCAACGGGCTTTTCATGGCGGGGCAGCTGGCTAAGGAAAGGGAAGTCGAATGGATCGAAAAGCAGGGTCCTTATGCACCGGAGCTGGTGCAATACATCAAGGACCACAAGGAAGACTATGATCTTTTTGTCTTCTTCACTTATCTTTACTATCCGACGGTAATCGGCATCAAGGAAGTCAAGGAAAAGGCCATCCTGGTGCCCCATGCCCATGACGAACCTTTCTTGAAGATGGAAGAGTATCAAAACCTGTTCAAATCGCCCCGGGCGTTTTTCCTGAACACCGATGAGGAAAAGGAAATGCTTCAGGGAAAATTTGATATCGATGTCCCGATTGATATCGGCGGGGTGGGTATCGACCTGCCTGAAAGCATCGACGGTTCCCGGTTCAAAGAGAAATACCAGCTTGATGACTATATCGTCTATGTGGGCCGGATTGACGAGGGCAAGAACTGCCACATTCTGTTCAAATACTTCAAGGAGTTCAAAAAACGGAATCAAGACAGTCTTAAACTGGTATTGATGGGCAAACCGGCAATGCCCATCCCCAAGGACAATGATATTGTCTCGCTGGGCTTTGTGAGCGAACAGGACAAATATGACGGAATCAAGGGAGCCAAGATCCTGGTTCTTCCCAGCGAGTTTGAATCGCTGTCGATGGTCGTCCTCGAGGCGATGAGCGTGGGAACGCCAGTCCTGGTTTATGGCAAATGCCCGGTGCTCAAGGGCCATTGCCTGAAAAGCAACGGGGCTTTGTATTACAACAACTATTTCGAGTATGAAGCGGCGGTCAATTTCCTGATGGACAATCCGGAAAAAGTGGCGACAATGAAGCTGAATGCCAAAAAATATGTCGACGACAATTATCAGTGGGATGTCATAACCGGAAGGTTGGACCGGCTGATGGAAAGGGTTATGGAGGTGGATTAAGATGAAATTAGGATTTGTGACACCTTGGTTTGGTTTCAATATCCCAGGTGGGGCCGAAGCGGAATTGCGCGGACTGGCCACCCATCTCAACCAGACCGATGTCGAGGTGGAGATCCTTACCACGTGTGTCAAGGACTTCAACTCCAACTGGAGCGAGAACTTCCATCCTGAAGGCGAAACGGTAGAAAACGGCCTGGTCATCCGCCGGTTCAAAGTCGACAGACGGAACAAGCAGAAATTCGATCTGGTCAATCTCAAACTGATGAAAAAAATCCCGCTGACCCCAGCTGAGCAGCAGGTCTATATCGACGAGATGGTCAACTCCAAGGCACTCTACGAATATCTTGAAAACAACCAGGACAATTACGACCTGTTTGTCTTCATCCCTTACATGTTTGGAACAACTTACAACGGCATCAAGATCAATCCGAAAAAATCGGTGCTGATCCCTTGTTTCCATGACGAGGCGTATTTCTATCTCGATCTCTTCAAGGATCTTTATTCCCAGCTGGGAGGCATGATTTTCCATGCCAGACCCGAACAGCAGCTGGTCGAGGACAACTATCCCCTCGATCCCGGTCTCAAGCACGAAGTGCTAGGTGAAGGGGTGGATACCGGGTTTGGTTACGACAGGGAGCGGTTTGTCAAGAAGTACAATATCAAGGAGCCGTTCATCCTTTATGCCGGCCGCAAGGAAGCAGGCAAGAGGGTCCATGTCCTGCTCAAGTACTTTAGCGAATATCATAAGCGCAACAAAACCAATCTCAAGCTGGTTCTTATCGGTGGGGGCAATATCAAGATCCCAAACGATGTGAAAAAACACGTCAAGGATCTTGGTTTCGTTGACATCCAGGACAAGTATGACGCGTATGGGGCGGCAACATGTCTTTGCCAGCCTTCAAACAGCGAATCGTTTTCCCTGGTCATCATGGAAAGCTGGCTTGCCAACCGGCCGGTCATCGTAAGCGGTGGCTGCCCGGTAACCAAGAGTTTCGCGATCGAATCGAAAGGCGGACTCTACTTCGACAACTATTTTGATTTCGAAGGAGCGGTCAGATTCCTGACCGGAAATCCGGAAATCGCGGATGAAATGGGAGCTGCGGGCAACAAGTTCGTCAATGAAAACTTCGAATGGAACGTCATTGTGGACAAGTACACCCGTTTTTTCCAGGAGCTTATCGACAGGAGAGGTGAATTAGATGGTTAGTTTCTGTTTATTGTCACTCAATGTTTTGGCTGTCGCTTTCGCGCTATTGGCCAGGATCAAGAAAACCGATATCCTGACATTGTTTGCGAAAACTGTCTTCTATTTTTTCGGGGAATATATCCTTGTAAGCGCCCTGTTTTTTGCCTTGGACAGGTTCCAGGTCAATTACGTGCTGGCATTGTCGCTGGCTTTGAACGTGTTTGTAGGACTGCGGTTTTATCTCAAGGCTGCAGCCAACGGTCCCTTCAAGCTGAAAATCGATCCGCCCACAAGCACGCTGTACGTCATCCTGCTTGTGGTCGCGACGGTATTTTCATTCAACCGGTTCGAATTCTTCGGCATGGGTCAAGACCAGGGGGTCTACCAGACCAAAGCGGTCGAATTGGCGTATGGGGACGCTTCGCGGCAGCTTGATTTTACGGAATACGGATCACTCGAATCGGAAAATCAAAAGGCCGAGTATCGCGAATTCGTATCCGATCTTTTGGGATTCGACAATTACGATCCCCAAAAACCGTTTTTAAACAGTTCTGATGAACTGAGTCCGGTTTCCGGGATTTTCCATGGTATTCCGACATTTCCGGCCATCCTGGCCCTGGCAATCAGTGCCTTCGGTCTGGAAAACATGCTTGTGTTCCAGACGGTGTTCTATCTCGCACTGCTTGTTTTTGCCTTGAAGATATGCGAGAATTTCAAGTTCTCCAAGCTGGTTGGCACCATAGTCGTCGTCGCCGCCTTGTTCTCGCCGGTAATGCTTTGGGTGGCCAAGGCTGCCCTGACCGAGATGTTCCTCGCACTGCTTATCGGGGTGTTCATCTATTATCTAACCAGCGACAGGGAAGAGGACATCCTCAAATCGACTCTTCCGGTCATGATTTTTTCATTTTTCCATATCTCGGTCTACACCATAATTCCAGAAATAATCGTCCTGTATTGGCTTCTCTATCTGACAACCAGAAACAGGACCTATCTGAAAAGCAACTACCTGGCAATGTTCTTCTTTGCGGTTGGTTATCTTTTCATGCTTTACATAACTCCGACCTACAGCTATAACAACAGCCGGGTCGTATATTTCGGGCCGCTCAATGACTACACCCTGATTTATTTCACAGGATTGGCGCTGGTTGGCTGCCTGATTGCGAACTTCATCCTGGGGAAATATTTCCAGTCGTTCCGGATTCGACTCGACAAAGGCAAACTGTTTGACTGGCTGGTGAAGATCGCCATCGGGGGCATGCTTGTCTACACGGCATTCTATGGCTACAAGCTGGTTAACGGATTGCTTGAGGTTTCCAATCCATCCCAAGCGGGGTACTACGGCAAGCTGGCGGGACTCAAGAACATCTCGATAGTATCCTATGCCTACCTGACCGGTGGCATCATCTTGCCGGTTGTCTTCTGGAAGGTGCTCACAAAGACAAAGACGGTGCTGCTTGAAAATAAGAATGCGGCCGTGCTGTTCATGTTCCTGTACAACGTTCTTTTCACATCGACATTCCTGCGCAAGGAAATGTTCCACTACTATTACTATTCCCGGTATCTTGCACCATTCCTGCTGATAGTCGTCCTGGTTTTTGGCCTCTATGCGCAAAAATTTGCCAGAAAGGCATTGGTTGTCATCCTGGTAGTTGTGAGTGTGTATTACGGCTATTACGGTTATGTGATGATTGAAAACGACGATGATTCAAGAATCACCTACAGCATGATTGAGGAAATCGCGGGCGAAATCGATGAAAACAGCGCGGTGATCATGGCCAACAGTTCTCTTAGCCGCCTGTTGACCTGGCCGCTTAAAAGCATGGCCGACGCGAATATCTATCCTGTGTTTGACGAATCTCTGGGGGCTACTGTCGAATTTCTCGAAGACAGATATCAGGATGTCTATGTCCTGGCCAGCGACGAGTTCGAACTGCAGGGAATCGAAGCGAATGTCGTCTATGTCAACGGCTACCAGACTTCCCAGGATCTCAACGAATATCGCAACAAATTGATTCCGCTGCCTCAAGCCTTCACGAAGGAAAACATTGACGTGATCATGGCGAAGGCGATCACGCCCCAAACGCTCTATTCTATGAGCGACGATGACGTGGGCACCATCGGATTTGGCTCTTTGGAAGGGACTTTCCGCTGGACTGTCGCAAGTGAAGCTTACGTTAACCTTTATCTGGAAAAAGGGGACTATGATCTGGTTGTCAACCAGCTTCCGGTGATCCCTTTTGAAAACCTGACCCGTCAAAGCGTCAATATCGATTTCTATATCAATGATGTGTTTGCGGGAAGCTACCAGGTCAGCGACGCCAACAACGAACAGCCAATCGTCGTCGGAATTTCGAGCGACCTTGTCGCTGATAAGGAAAATGTCTTGAAAATGGTGATTGAAACTTGGTCGCCTGAAGAATTTGGAGTGAATGACACGCGCGATCTGGGAATCGCGGTCGAATCGATCCAATTTGTGAAGAAATAGGAAGGTAATTTATGAAATTAATTGGCTCTTCGCCACTATGTGTGGGCAAAGTTTTATTGATAAGCAACTAATTTCATTGAATTCATCACGTTTAACTTGTTTTTCTTGATACAAAAAAGGACATATGGTATTTTCTTAAGCGACAA
>JAQVDW010000015.1 GCA_028698185.1 Erysipelotrichaceae bacterium
TGGCATGATGGACACACCTGTTCCCATCCCGAACACAGAAGTTAAGCATCATAACGGCGAAGATAGTGCAATGTGCGACAATAGCAAGCTGCCAGTTTGACACGAAGGACGGAAGTCCTTCTTTTTTGTATCCAGATGGATTGTCTTGGAAATCATACCGGGATAACAATATCGAGCATCGGACAGTAATTTGGTGTATAATGAAAGCATGGAGATGATCGCATGGAGCCTATTTTAGAGAATGTTTTAAGCTTTTATAATAAACTGACCAAGAAGCAAAGGGATTTGCTCAAGCATAATACCCACCGGTATGAATTTAAGCAATCCGAAATGCTCAATCATGATAGAAATGAATGCAAGGGGATTGAAATCATAGTATCAGGCCAGGCTCGGGTTTTCATCTCGTCGCTTCATGGCTCGCAGATCACATTGTATCGTCTTTTTGACAATGATGTCTGCATCCTTTCGGCCGGGTGCATGTTGAAAAATCTCGATATCCCAATTGAGATCGAATTCGAAAAGGATACTGAGATGTATGTGATTGACAACTACATCTTCAAAAAGATCTGTGATGAGAATATCCATGTAAAAGAGTTTGTCCTTGAGGAGCTGGCAATGAAATTCTCCGATGTGATGTGGCTTTTCAATCAATACGTATTTTCGAACAATGCAAACAGGCTGGCTGAGGCTTTGATTCACCATGTTTCAATCCAGGAGTGCATGGATCTGAAAATTACCCATGAAGTCCTTGCCAACGATATGGGAACAGCCAGGGAGGTTGTCACGCGTCTGCTCAAGCAATTCCAAAAGGATAAGATTGTGAAGCTCGGTCGGGGTAAAATCGAGATTTTGGATTTCGAAGAACTCAAGAGAATATAGAAAAGCCTTCGATCAATCGAAGGCTTTATTGTCGTGGTCGTATTCGCTTTTCAAATTCATTGCTTTAAGCTTGCAGATGCCCTGGGTCATTGTCCCGATCGGGCAATAAACGCACCATGTCCGGGGTTTGAAGAATACCATGGTTATAATTCCTAGAATAGTCGAAGTAAGCATAAGTGAATACAATCCGTATGCGAACTGACTTACCCAAGGGATGGTTCCATGGTAATTGAATGTGAACGGTACTTTGAATGTCCACAGCAAGGTGATGACTTGTCTGAAGGTGGCTGCATCCTTGTAAACGACATACGTTGTTACGATGCTCATGGAAAACATCGTCATGAAAAATATCAGGAACGCATATCTAAAGGTGGTGCTTTTAAGGACGGCAGGACACTCTTTGCGCTTAGATAGTTTTAGGCGGTTGCCTAAAAGGTCCATCAGCTGGCTTCTGCCGCAGTATTTGTTGCAGTAAGTCTTCTTGCCGTCCTTGATGGCAAAATACAGGGGCACCGCCATACAGATCATTCCCAGCCAGGCAAAGACAACGTTGAACAGTCCCAAAATGAAATATAGGATAGTTGCAATCCATAAATAATCGTACCAGCTATTTTTCTTTTTCTTCATTACTTCACATCCTCCATTTCGATTACTGATGCTGGGCAGGCTTTCTTACAAAGAGAGCAACCGACGCATTTATCAAGATCGACCTTGGCATACATGCCCTTATATATTTCAATTGCATCCCGTGGACATACCTTTACACATGCGCCACATGAAACGCATTGTTTCTGATTGATTATCGCTTTTCTCATAATTCCTCCGTTTTCCCTTTTTTATATTTAAAATGTTGGTATTTAATTTCAAGTTCAATGCAAGTATACCCAAAGAAAATCATTTTGTAAGTGATAAAGTTACCAAAAATAACACTTTATTGAATTAGTTTTTGAAAAAATCCATATAATAAAGATTATTTGCCCTATAATAAGGCTAGATAGGAGGTTGTTATGAAAGCAATATTTTTTGATATCGATGGGACTCTTGTCACTCATAAGGACCGGCAAATGCCCCAGAGCACATTGACCGCCTTGAAGTTGCTAAGAAAGCGGGGAATCAAGGTTTTCATCGCGACTGGAAGGGCCCACAGTGCGGCAATGTTTATGGAAGAGTATTTCAGCTTTGATGGATACGTGTGCAACAATGGTACAATTGGGGTTTTTCAAGGCAAACAGATATTGGATATCCAGATTCCAAATGAATCGCTAGAAAAGATGATCGAGTACGTAAAGCAGTCCAGGATTCAGGTCAGCATTTCCACTGACAAGGAAGTCTATTATGGTGGTTATCCGGGAGTCAGTTATGACGGTCCCTATCCGGTCAAACCGATTGAAACTTGCTTGACTGAGCGTGTCTACCAGGTGAACTTCTACGAGGGACCTGAATTGGATGATGAATTTCTGGCGCATATGCCTAAAAGCAAGTCGGTTCGCTGGAATGACCGATTTGCGGACATTATCTCAATCGAGGGTGGCAAAGAGGTTGGTATCCGCAAAGTTCTCGAGCTTCTGGAAATACCCGAGGAACAAATTGCAGTTTTTGGCGACGGCGAGAACGACTTGACGATGCTTCAAGCGTTCAAGTATTCCTTTGCGATGGGCAATGCCAATGATATTGTTAAAGAGAATGCCAATTTCGTCACGGATGCGATAACCGACGATGGCATCTACAATGCATTGAAGAAAATGGATATAATCTGAGTATCAGGGTTTTGGCGGTTTCTTTGTGGAGGCCGGCAGGGCCTTTTTTAATCTCCTTTAAACGGAAGTGAAGCTTCATTTGCTTTGAAGTACAAAAAAAGAATGGCACTGCCATTCTATGGTTGCTTGGTTACTGTTTCAGGACATTGACATCGCTAAGGGCGATATTGTAGGTCGAATATAATTTCATCACATCTTCGATCTTCATGCTCTTGCGGCTTTCACCCTCGAGGACGAACACTATTTTGCCGTTGTTCATAACGAATGTCTTGTTGCCGTATTTGAAGGCATCCTCGATGTCGTGAGTGATCATCATCGTCGTGATATTGTTTTCTTTGACTATCTTCTCAGTGAGCTCCATGATCTGGATCGATGTCTTGGGATCGAGAGCCGCTGTGTGCTCGTCCAAAAGGAGCAGCGAGGGGGTGACGATAGTGGCCATCAAGAGGGTCAGTGCCTGGCGTTGGCCGCCTGAGAGCAGGCGGACAGGTGTGTCCATCCTCTGTTCGAGGCCAAGGCCCAGTCTTTTCAATATATCATAGAAATATTGACGATCCTTCCGGGAAATGGCAAGTGCGAGGCTTTGTTTCTTTCCCCGGGAATAAGCCAAGCCGAGATTCTGGATGATCGACAGATTGGGAGCCGTTCCCTGGAAAGGATCCTGGAATAGGCGGCCGATGAAACGCGCCCGCTTGTAATCCTTGAGATAAGTGATGATCTGCCCGTCATTCTTGATCATCCCACTGCTGACTTCGACGCTTCCTGAAAGGGCGTTGAACAGGGTTGATTTTCCGGCTCCATTGGAACCGATGATAGTCACGAAGTCGCCGTCATTTAGCACAAAGTCAATATCCTTGAGGGCGTGCTTTTCATGAATGGTTCCGGGATTGAAAATTACATTTACTTTATTGACCTCTAACATGGTTAACTCTCTTTCGATAGTTTTGGTAAATTGATTTTAGTTGGGGCAAGAATATCGCGAAGACGACGATCAAGGCGCTGAACAGTTTCAGGTAGCTTGAGGGAAGCCCCATTTGAAATGAATAAGTCAGGGCCAACCGGTAAACGATTGATCCAAGAACGATGGCGATCAGGTTCCTAAGGATGGTCTTGTTGCCAATCAGGGCCTCGCCGATAATGATTGAAGCCAAGGATAATACCAGCATCCCGTTTCCTACCGTATAGGACCCTTGTTGGTTGTACTGGACATAGATGGCGGCGCTTAAAGCCACCAGGGCGTTGGTCAAACCAAATCCGATGATTTTCATCATATCGGTATTGATTGATGACGAGCGTACCATAACTTCATTGTCGCCTGTTGCTCTAAGGGAAAGTCCGATTTTTGTGTTCAGGAAATAGATCATCAAGGCGACGATCAGGATATTGATGATGATCAACAGCAAGCCTTTTGAAATGTCGATTCCATTGACAAAGAACATACCGGTGAAAAATGAGAAGATGGTCTTTTGGCCAAAGAACATTACCGTCGGCTTCTCATCCATGATGATCAGGTTGATCGAATACAGAGCCGTCATTGTCAGTATTCCGGCCAGGATCGCCTGGATCTTCAGTTTGGTATGGAGCAATCCAGTCACGATCCCCGCCAGGGAACCGCCGATTACCGCCATTAATATACCAAGATAAGGGTGATTCTGTTGCGCCAGGACGCCGGAAATGGCCAATCCGGTTACGAACGATCCATCGACAGTCAAATCCGGCAGATCCAGTATCCTAAATGCGATGTATAAACCTAAAGAAAGGATTGAGAATATCAGTCCGAGTTCAATCCCTCCGACAATTGTAATCAAAGACATATGCGCACCTAGTCGATCGCAACGTATTTTTCGTTGGCCAGGATGTCATCGGGAATGGCTACGTTCAATTCAGCCGCGTAGGTGGAATTGACATAGATGTATAAGTCGGTGTCGAATACCTTTACCGGAATGTCGTTGATTGCAGTTCCGTTGAGGACTTTGTCAACCATGTTCGCTGTCTCTTGTCCTAGTGAAGCGTAGTCAATTCCGACTGTCGCAAAACCGCCGTCCATAACCATTGAATCAGCTCCGGTGAAGACGAGTTTGTTCAATTTTTTAGCTTCTTGAGCCACGATGGGCATACCTTCGGCTACGGTGTTGTCATTGGCAACGAAAATGAAGTCCACTTTTTGGGCCAATACGGTTGTAGCTGTTTGTAAATCAGCTGAAGATGAAACTGAAGCTGTCTCGACTGTGAAATCTTGTTCCTGGGCAATCTCTTCAAGCTTGTTTAGATTAGCCACTGAATTTGCTTCCCCAGGATTGTAAATATAGCCAACCTTTTTTGCTTCAGGGACAAACCGCATAGCCAGTTCGATGATCTGGTCAACCGCAATTGCATCGCTGGTACCGGTCATAGTAGTAGGCGCGTTCATGTCGCTAACCAGTCCGGCGCTAACCGGGTCAGTGACTGCCGAAAAGATTACCGGCATGCTGGCGGTAAGTTTTACGGCGCTCATTGCCACTGGTGTTGTGATGGCCACGGCGACATCTACCTGGTCGCTGGCAAGTTGGTTGACGCATGTTTCAACGTTGGTCATGTCGCCATTGGCGTTGAGGAATGTGATCTGGTCTTCGCTATATCCCAGTTCCTTGATCTGATCCAGGAACGAATCATAGATCAGATTCAACGACGTGTGATCCATCAATTGGATCACTCCAATTTTCTTTGTGTTGTCGACACTTGTTTTCGATGAGCATCCGGTCAACAACAGACCAAACGCCAAAAATAATGATAATAATTTTTTCATATGTTTTTCCTCTTTCCGAAATTGATTGATAAAAATAAAAAAACACCCACCCATAAAGAACAAGTGCATGCCTGTTAGCCACCTTTACAAAAATGAAAACATTTCCTGCTTGTAACGCTAGCTAGCGGCTTAGCTAATAGACATTCGTTCACTTCGCCCTTGAAAGCCCATTTGCCTATCGTCATCTCTGTCAAGGTTCCAGCCTAGCCCCGACTCTCTGTAAGCGACTAATAAGTTTTACTTCTTTCGCAACGGTTTCAATTATTGTATATCGATAAGTGCAATTATGCAATTGATTCCAGTCAAAAAACTAAAAAATCAAACCATTTATTATTAAAATAAAAAAATGGCGTATAAAATTAGGAATTGAGCTAATGTCGATGGCCCGGATTGTCCAATGTCCGTTCGCGGTGGTGAACTGGGGAGGAACCCTTCCATATATATGGAGGAACTCTTCCTTATATATGTGTGAAAAGGGCAGGGATTCGAGTCGGACGCACCAAGGAAAGTGCCCAAAAGAGGTGGTTGATCATGAGGAAAAAAGTAATTGAAAAAAAATTTAAAAAAAACTTGCATTGACGGCTATTTTTGTTATAATACGAATGTTGACATTGCGAAGATGTGCGAGGTTGCTGAAACACCGGAAGGCGTTGTCATGTGATCGTTGATTTCAGGTAATTCGCATGGAGCAAGTCTATTTATTAGATAGGCGAAAGGAGAAAAATCATGGCAAACAACAAAATTAGAATTAGATTAAAGGCATTTGATCACAAAATCCTAGATTCTTCGGCAGAAAAAATCATTTCATCTGCTAAAAAATCAGGTGCTCAAGTAGTAGGTCCAGTACCTCTTCCAACTCAAAAGGAAGTTTATACTATCTTAAGAGCTGTTCACAAATACAAAGATTCTCGTGAACAATTCGAAATCAGAACTCATAAGAGATTAATTGACATTGTGAACCCTACACCAGAAACAGTTGATGTATTGACTCGTTTGGAATTACCAAGTGGTGTAGACATCGAAATCAAATTATAGAAAGGCAAAGGTGTAACTCATGAAAGGAATCTTAGGTCGTAAGATCGGAATGACTCAAGTCTTCAATGAAGAAGGAACATTAATTCCAGTTACAGTTGTAGAAGCAAACGCAAACGTTGTTCTACAAAAGAAAACAACAGCAACAGATGGTTATGACGCTATCCAAGTTGGTTTTGAAGACAAAAGAGAAAAATTAGCAAACAAAGCGGAAAAAGGAATTTTCGCAAAAGCACAAACTGCTCCTAAGCGCTTCATCAAAGAATTTCGTTATGACGAAATGATGGGTTATGAAGTTGGAGATAAAATCGCAGTTGATAGCTTCGTAGCAGGTGAAGTTGTAGATGTTCAAGGAACTTCTAAAGGTAAAGGTTATCAAGG
Source organism: Erysipelotrichaceae bacterium (assembly GCA_028698185.1). Classification (GTDB taxonomy): domain Bacteria; phylum Bacillota_I; class Bacilli_A; order Erysipelotrichales; family Coprobacillaceae; genus JAQVDW01. Next base: position 6,835 of record JAQVDW010000015.1, read on the forward strand.
TGTTATTAAAAGACATGGCCAAAAAATCGGTCCAAAAGGACATGGTTCTGGAGCTCATCGTATCGTAGGTTCGATGGGACCAATCGCTCCAAACAGAATCGCTCCTGGTAAAAAATTGCCTGGGCAAATGGGACATGTAACTAGAACTGTTCAAAACTTGGAAGTTGTGGCAGTTGATGTTGAAAACAACTTATTATTAATCAAAGGTTCAATCCCTGGACCTAAAAAAGGTTTAGTGGTAGTAAGATCAGCGGTTAAAGGAAATGGAAAAATTAACGAAGCTCAAGCTTTAGTTGACTATACTCCTGCAGTTGAAGAAAATACAGAAGCTACTGAAGCTGCGGAATAATAGAAAGGAGATACACAATGCAAGTTAAGGTATTAAACCAACAAGGTGTTGAAGTTAAAGATATCGAGTTAAACGAAGCTGTCTTTAATATTGAACCAAACAACCAAGCTATCTTCGACATGGTTTTACTTCAAAGAGCTTCTTTAAGACAAGGAACTCACAAAGTTAAAAACCGTACTGAAGTTGCTGGTGGTGGAAAAAAACCATGGCGTCAAAAAGGAACTGGACGTGCTCGTCAAGGTTCAATCCGTGCGCCACAATGGCGTGGTGGTGGAGTTGTATTCGGACCAACACCAAGATCATATACATTCAAATTAAATCGTAAAGTCAGAAGACTGGCTTTAAAATCTGCGTTATCTACTAAAGTTAAAGATGCAGAATTCATGGTAATTGATGGAATTTCATTCGAAGCTCCAAAAACTAAGGACATGGTAAAAGTTTTAGAAAACTTACAAGCTCCTGCAAAAACATTAATCGTTGTTGATCAAATCGACGAAAACGTTGCTAGATCAGCTAACAACATCCCAGGATTGAAAATTTTGGATGCTAAACGTGTAAACGTTTATGATGTTTTAAACAGCAATCAATTAATCATGACAGAAGCAGCAATCAAAGCAGTTGAGGAGGTACTTGGATAATGGCACACATTACTGACGTATTAAAAAAACCAGTACTTACAGAAGAATCAATGAGACTTATGGCTGAAGAAAACAAATACACATTCGACGTCAATGTCAACGCTAACAAGATCGAGATCAAAAGCGCTGTAGAAAAAATGTTCAATGTAAAAGTTGCTTCAGTAAACGTAATGAACGTTAAACCTAAAACAAAACGCGTTGGTCGTTATGAAGGTAAAACAAACCGTCGCCGTAAAGCTATCGTAAAATTAGTTGCAGGTAACGAAATCAATCTATTTGGAGAATAATCCAAACAAAATATAATATTGGAATAACTCATTCCAGATAATTAAAGAGGAGGAACTAGAGAATGGCAATTAAAGTCTATAAGCCAGTCACAAATGGTCGTCGTAATATGACTTCATTAACATATGAAGAAATTACAACTAACAAACCAGAAAAATCTTTAGTTGTGAGCTTATCTAAAAAAGGTGGGCGTAATAACCAAGGTGTTATCACTACAAGACATCACGGTGGGGGTCATAAACGTAAATACCGTATTATTGACTTCAAACGTAATAAAGACAACATCCCAGGTAAAGTAGCAACTATCGAATACGATCCAAACAGATCAGCAAACATCGCATTAATCAATTATGTAGATGGTGAAAAAAGATATATCTTAGCACCTAAAGGAATGAAAGTCGGAGACACTATCGTTTCTGGTGAAGCAGTGGATATCTTAGTCGGAAACGCTATGCCACTTGCAAACATCCCTGAAGGTACAGTAATCCACAATATCGAACTTCAACCTGGTAAAGGTGGACAAATCGCGCGTTCAGCAGGTGTGTCAGCCCAAATCCTAGGTAAAGAAGACAGATACGTAATCGTAAGATTGGCATCTGGCGAAGTTCGTAAAATCTTAGCGGTTTGCCGTGCTACTATCGGTGTGGTTGGAAATGAAGACTACAGCTTAGTAAACTACGGTAAAGCAGGTCGTATGAGATGGAAAGGGATCCGCCCTACAGTTCGTGGTTCGGTAATGAACCCTAACGATCACCCTCATGGTGGTGGGGAAGGTAGAACTTCTATCGGTCGTAAAGCTCCAATGACTCCTTGGGGTAAAAAAGCAATGGGTGTTAAAACTCGTAACACTAAAAAAGCATCTAACAAATTAATCGTTAGACGTCGTAACAAGAAATAATAAGGAGGAAGAAAATAATGGCACGTAGCTTAAAAAAAGGACCATTTGTCGATGAACATTTAATGAAAAAAGTTGAAGCATTAAATGCGGCTGGTAAAAAAGAAGTGATCAAAACTTGGTCAAGACGTTCAACAATCTTCCCTGCATTTATCGAACATACATTCGCAGTTTATAACGGAAGAGAACACATTCCGGTTTACGTTAGCGAAGACATGGTAGGACACAAGTTGGGAGAATTCGCTCCAACTAGAACTTACCTTGGTCATGACGCTGACAAATCAGGTAAGAAAAGATAATTAGGGAGGAGAATAGTACATGGAAGCAAGAGCAACAGCTAAAATGATTCGTGTTTCACCTCAAAAAGCCCGTTTAGTCGCTGACTTAGTTAGAGGTAAGGATTTAAAAGAAGCACTTGGTATCTTAGAATATATGAACAAAAGTGCAACTCCTGCAATCATTAAAGTAGTTAAATCAGCTGCTGCCAACGTTGTAAATAACGACGGTGCAGATGAAGCTAAATTATACATCAAAGAAATTTGTGTAAACGAAGGTCCAACATTAAAGAGATTCGCTGCAAGAGCAAAAGGTAGCGGAACTAGAATTTTAAAAAGAACAAGCCACATCACTGCTGTGGTAGCTGAAAGATAGGAGGTTGACATATGGGTCAAAAAGTAAGTCCAGTTGGTTTACGTGTTGGTGTTAACCGTAATTGGGATTCTAGATGGTATGCCAACGATCAAGAATTCGCAACTTTATTACATGAAGATATCAAAATCCGTGCTTTTATCTTAGATAAACTAAAAAGAGCTGGTGTGGCTCGCGTTGAGATCGAAAGATCTAAAAAACGAGTTACAATTATCGTTCACACTTCTAGACCAGGTGTTGTAATTGGTAAAGAAGGAGAAGCGGTTGATAAATTACGTAAAGAAATCACTAAAATGACTGATGGAAAACAAGTATTTATCAATATCGTTGAAATCAAAAATCCAGATATTAACGCTCAATTGGTAGCTAACAGTATCGCGGAACAATTAGAAAACCGTGCATCATTCAGAACTGTACAAAAACGTGCGATTCAACGTGCAATGAGAGCCGGAGCAAAAGGAATTAAAACTAACGTTTCAGGTCGTTTAGGTGGAGCTGACATGGCTCGTGCTGAAGGATATAGCGAAGGAAATGTACCTTTACATACCTTGAGAGCGGACATCGATTACGCTACATGTGAAGCAGATACAACTTATGGAAAATTAGGAGTTAAAGTTTGGATCTGTAAAGGTGAAATCCTACCTGAAAAGAAAAAGGAGGCTAAATAATTATGTTGATGCCTAAAAGAACGAAATATAGAAGACCACATAGAATTAAATATGAAGGTAAATCAAAAGGTGGAACTAAAGTGTCTTTCGGTGAGTTCGGATTAGTGGCTCAAGAAGGTGCTTGGATCACTTCACGTCAAATTGAAGCTGCCCGTATCGCAATCAACCGTTACATGAAACGTGGCGGAAAAGTATGGATCCGTATCTTCCCTCATTTAGCTAAAACTAAAAAACCTTTAGAAGTGCGTATGGGATCTGGGAAAGGTTCACCAGAAGAATGGGTAGCTGTAGTTAAAACTGGCCGCGTAATGTTTGAAGTAGCTGGTGTAGACGAAGAAGTTGCTAGAGAAGCTTTAAGACTTGCCTCTCATAAATTACCTATTAAATGTAAAATCATTGGAAAGGGTGAATAATTATGACAGTACAAGAAATCAAAGAGTTAGACAACGCTCAATTGTTAGCTAAAGTTGAAGAATTCAAAACCGAGTTGTTCGGTTTGAGATTCCAACAGGCTACAGGGCAATTAGAAAATACAGCACGTATTAAAGAAGTTCGTAAATCTATCGCAAGAATCAAAACAATCATTAGAGAAAGAGAACTTCAAGGTTAATTAAGGAGATACAAATGGAAAGAAGCGCAAGAAAAGTTTATACTGGAACTGTTGTATCTACTAAAATGGATAAGACTATTACAGTGCTGGTTGAAACTCACGTAAAACATAAACTTTACAGCAAACGTGTTAAACGTTCAACTAAATTCAAAGCTCATGATGAAAACAACACTGCGAACATCGGTGATACAGTTAAAATCATGGAAACAAGACCTTTATCTGCAACAAAACGTTTCCGTTTAGTAGAAATCGTTAAAAAAGCAGATATCGTATAAGAACTCTAGAAAAAGGAGGTAGCCTAAATGATTCAAAATGAAAGTAGACTTAAAGTAGCTGACAATACTGGTGCTAAAGAAGTGTTAGTAATCCGCAATTTAGGTGGTTCAAATAGAAAAACAAGTAATATCGGTGATATTATCGTTTGTACAGTAAAACAAGCCATCCCTGGTGGTTCTGTAAAAAAAGGTGATGTAGTAAAAGCAGTTATCGTAAGAACTAAATACGGTGTAGGACGTCCTAACGGATCATTCATCAAGTTCGACGACAATGCTTGTGTAATTATCAAAGATGACAAGTCTCCAAAAGGAACTCGTATCTTTGGACCAGTAGCAAGAGAGTTGAGAGATGCTGATTTCATGAAGATCGTATCTTTGGCTCCAGAAGTATTATAATAGGAGGACATGACATTGAAAATCCGCGTAGGTGATACTGTCGAAGTAATCGCAGGTAAAGACAAAGGTCAACAAGGTGAAGTGTTACAAGTTCTTGCTAAAGAAGATCGCGTAATCGTTGAAGGTGTAAACATGGTAACTAAACATGTCAAACCATCACAAACTGACCCTGAAGGTGGTATTATTACAAGAGAAGCTCCAATTCATGTTTCTAATGTAGCATACTACGATAAAAAAGCTAAAAAACCAGTTAAGTTAGGTTATAAAGTAACTGAAACTGATGGAAAAAAAGTAAAAGTTCGTGTTAACAAAGCAACAGGAACAGAAATTTAGATTGTTGGAAGGAGGAGCTATAATGAATCGTTTACAAGAACGTTATAATAACGAAGTAATCAAATCATTAATGGAAAAATTCAATTATTCTTCAACAATGCAAGCACCAAAACTTGAAAAAATCGTTTTAAACGTTGGTGTTGGAGATGCGGTAAATAATTCTAAATTATTAGAAGACGCTGTGGCTGAATTAACATTAATCACTGGACAAAAACCAGTAATCACAAAAGCAAAGAAATCAATTGCAGGTTTCAAATTACGTGAAGGTGCACCTATCGGGTGTAAAGTAACTTTGCGTGCTGAAAAAATGTATGAATTCTTAGATAAATTGGTAAGTGTTTCTTTACCACGTGTAAGAGACTTTAGAGGTGTATCTAGAAATGCATTTGACGGTAGAGGTAACTATACATTAGGTATCAAAGAACAATTAATCTTCCCAGAAATTGACTTTGATAAAGTAAATAAAATCAGAGGGATGGATATCGTATTCGTAACTACAGCTAACAATGATGACGAAGGTCGCGAATTATTGGCTCAATTAGGAATGCCATTCCAAAAATAACGGAGGTTGTATAATCAATGGCTAAAACATCAATGAAGGTTAAACAACAACGTCCACAAAAATACAAAGTACGTGAGTATACACGTTGCGAACGTTGTGGTAGACCACACTCAGTAATCAGTAAATTTAAACTTTGTCGTATTTGTTTCCGCGAACTAGCGTACAAAGGTGAAATCCCAGGCGTTAAAAAAGCAAGCTGGTAAAAATAAGAAAGAATTCGTGGAAGGAGGATTTAAGCAATGGTAATGACAGATCCAATTGCAGATATGCTAACAAGAATCCGTAATGCGAATAGACAACGTCATGATGATGTGGCTATTCCTTACTCTAAAATTAAAGAAGAAATCGCTCAAATTTTAGTTAATGAAGGATTCGTAAAAAGTTTTAAAGTTGAGGGCGAAGGTGCCTCTAAAAATATCAAAATTGCTTTAAAATACAGAGGTAATGAAAGAGTAATTACTGACTTAAAACGTATTTCTAAACCAGGATTACGTGTTTATGCTAAAGTAAATGAAATTCCTAAAGTATTAAACGGTTTAGGAATCGTTGTTGTATCAACTTCACAAGGAGTTATCACTGACAAAGAAGCACGCGCTAAACAAGTTGGTGGAGAAGTCCTTGCATATATTTGGTAAGGAAAACAGGAGGTTAAACGATGTCTCGTATCGGTAATAAAATTATTAACATTCCTGAAGGTGTCACTGTAGAAGTTGCTGCAAATAACGAAGTAACTGTTAAAGGACCTAAAGGAACATTAACTAGACAATTTGATCCATCTATTTCTCTGGAAATCGAAGATGGTGTAATCACTGTTAAAAGAAGCAGTGAAATAAAACGTGTAAAACAATTGCACGGAACTACTAGAGCATTGCTTGCGAATATGATTCAAGGATGTAGCGAAGGCTTCAAAAAAGAACTTGAAATCGTAGGGATCGGGTATCGTGCTCAAATGAAGGGTAATGCATTAAATCTTGCTTTAGGTTATTCTCATCCAATCGAGATGGAAATCGAAGAAGGAATTACTGTAGAAACTCCAACTAACACAAAAATCATCGTATCAGGGATTTCTAAAGAACGCGTTGGACAAGTTGCAGCGGTTATTAGATCTTACCGTAAACCTGAACCTTACAAAGGTAAAGGGATTCGCTACGTTGATGAAAAGATCATCAGAAAAGAAGGAAAAACTGCTGGTAAAAAGTAGTTAGCTAAAGGAAAGGAGCTTACATAATGGCAAAAAAATTATCACGTAACGGCAACCGTCTTAAAAGACATGCACGTATTCGTAGAAAAATATCTGGAACAGCTTCATGCCCACGTTTAAATGTGTTCCGTTCTAACGCTCATATCCATGCCCAAATCATCGATGATGTTAACGGTGTGACTTTAGCTAGCGCATCTAGCGTTGATATGAAATTAGAAAATGGTGGCAACATTCAAGCTGCATCTCAAGTAGGAACTGCAATCGCAGAACGTGCTAAAGCAGCAGGTGTTGAAAATGTAGTATTTGACCGTGGAGGTTATGTATATCATGGTCGTGTTAAAGCTTTAGCAGAAGCTGCTAGAGAAGCTGGATTAAAATTCTAAAGGAGGTCAACTATGGAAGAACGTAAGCCAAGAGAGTCTAGTGGTCCTAGAAGAACTCGCAAAAATTCAAGAAATAGACCTAGAAGAGAAGAAAAAGAATTTGAAGAACGCGTTGTAACTATTAACCGTATCACCAAAGTAGTAAAAGGTGGTCGTAAAATGAGATTTGCGGCGTTAGTAGTTATCGGTGATAAAAAAGGTCGCGTTGGTTTTGGAACTGGAAAAGCTAACGAAGTACCTGATGCAATCCGTAAAGCAATTGAAAATGCAAAACGTAACTTAATCACTGTACCAATGGTTAATGGAACAATCACTCATGAAATCAATGGTCAATTTAAATCAGGGAATGTATTCTTGAAACCTGCTTCTGCCGGTACTGGAGTCATCGCTGGTGGACCTGTTCGTGCGGTTGTCGAATTGGCAGGTTACACAGATATCTTATCTAAATCATTAGGATCAAGAACTCCAATCAACATGGTTAGAGCTACTGTTGAAGGTTTAAGCTCATTAAAAACAGTTGAAGAAGTTGCTAGCTTAAGAGACAAAACTGTTCAAGAAATTTACGGTTAGGAGGACATATTAATGGCAGAAAAATTAAGTATTACGCTTGTTAAAAGTCCGATTGGTCAAAAACCTAAACAAAGGGCAACTCTTCAAGCGTTAGGATTAACTAAATTAAACAAAACAGTTGTTAAACAAAACAATGTTTATACTCAAGGTATGATCAATGTTGTTGAACACCTTGTAAAAGTTGAAGAAAATTAGGAGGTGTACTGATGAAATTACATGAATTACGATACACTGAAGGTTCTCGTAAAGCTAGAAAACGTATTGGTCGCGGAACAAGTTCTGGTACTGGTAAAACTGCTGGTAAAGGACAAAAAGGACAATCTTCACGTTCAGGTGGATTGAAAAAACCTGGATTCGAAGGGGGACAAACACCTTTATTCATGCGTATTCCAAAACGTGGATTTACTAACGTTAACCGTAAAGAATATGCAATCGTAAACGTTGAATCTTTAAACAAATTCGATGCAAACAGTGTTGTGACTATTGAGTCTTTAAAAGAAGCTGGATTAGTTAAGAAGGAATTGGCTGGTGTTAAAATCTTAGGTAACGGTGAGTTAGAAAAAGCTTTAACAGTTCAAGCGAACAAATTCTCTAAATCAGCAATCGCTGCAATCGAAGCTGCTGGTGGTAAAACCGAGGTGATCTAAAATGCGAACTTTTTTGAAAAGTGTTTTCGCAAAAGGTGACCTTCGTCGAAAGATAATTTTTACTTTAGGAATTTTATTTGTCTTCCGTCTAGGAGCGGCAATTACTATTCCTACGGTAAATATCGGCGCAATCGATTCTTCCCAAGGAATCTTTGGAATCATGAATCTGATTGGTGGGGGAACCTTAGAAAGATTTTCAATATTTGCATTAGGAGTCTCACCTTATATTACTTCATCGATAATCATTGAATTATTATCGATGGATGTTATCCCGACATTGACCCAATGGTCAAAAGAAGGAAATACAGGGAAAAAGAAAAAAGACCAGGTGACACGCTACGTGACACTGGCTTTATCTTTACTTCAAGGAGCGGTCCTTACCTACGCATTTGACAAAGGCTATGGGATTCTCGAAAACCCAAGCATCGCGTCTTACATCTACGTTGTCGTTATAATGACGGCGGGATCGATGTTTGCCGTATGGTTAGGTGACCAAATTACAAATAAGGGTATTGGCAACGGCGTTTCTTTGTTGATCTTCACGGGAATCGTCTCTAACTTGCCATCGTCATTCATTACAACATTTAATTCAATTGTAACTGAAGGCACCAGCTTTACCCTGGATTTATTGTGGTATCTGCTGTTTGTTGTTGTTTATATCGCGATCATAATCTTTGTAGTCTTCAATGAAGGTTCGCAAAGAAAGATCCCAATCGTTTATGCCTCAAGCACTAATACGATCATGCGCACCAAAGAACAAACGCATATGCCAATCAAGATAAATAGTTCTGGGGTAATCCCAGTCATCTTCGCCGCATCAGTAATGGCTGCACCAAGAACGGTTATTTCGTTCATGGAGTCCAACAGTGTGACGGAGATCATCGATACAGTATGTAATTACCAAAAACCAATCGGATTTGTCTTATACATTGCGATGATTGCGTTTTTCACTTTCTTCTACAGCAACCTTCAAATAGATTCTGAGAAGATAAGCAAGGATTTACGCAAAAATGGCGGGTCGATTCCCGGAGTTCGTACCGGTGAGGAGACACGGTGGTATTTATATCGAGTAATCAACCAAGTAACTGTGGTAGGGGCATTATTTCTAATAATTATTGCCGCCATTCCGGTTATTACTCCTGTGATTTGGGAGCAAACATCTAACGCACAAGTTTCCCTTGGGGGAACCGGGTTAATCATCGTAACCTCGGTTGCATTAGAGACAATCAGACAAATCAAAACACAAGTCACTCGTAAAGAGTATCACGGATATATTCGAAAATAGTTGTAGGAGGCGTCAATGAATATTATTTTAATGGGCCCACCTGGTGCAGGTAAGGGTACACAGGCCGCGAAACTTGTCAGTGAGTATGGGTTAGCTCATATCTCTACTGGGGATATTTTCAGAAAAGCCTTAAAGGAACAAACTAAATATGGGGTTATTGCGAAATACTTCATCCAATTTGGTTATTTAGTCCCTGATGACTACACAATTGGGATGGTAAGAGAATACCTGAGAGAGCATGAATTCCCTAACGGGTTCATTCTTGACGGCTTCCCAAGAACTATTATTCAAGCTCGTGAGCTGGAATCAATCGGCAAAGAATTCGGATTCAAAATCGATGCGGTGTTGAACCTTGATGTTGATCTCGACATCCTGGCAACAAGGCTTTCGGGAAGAAGAACTTGCCGCAATTGTGGAGCTACTTACCATATCGAATTCAATCCTCCAAAAACTCAAGATGTATGTGATAAATGTGGTGGTGAATTGTACCAGCGCGCTGACGAAAGTGAAGAGGCTGTGAAGGTTCGCTTAGAAACTTATAACAAGCAAACTCGCCCATTAGTTGATTATTATACAATGACCGGCGACATTACTAACATAAATGGTGATCAATCTATGGAAGACGTCTTTAGCGATATTAAAGCCCGGTTGGAGGCTATGTAATGATCATTACTAAAGATGCACAAGAAATAGTTTGGATGAAAGAAGCCGGAAGGGTTGTAGCGTTAGTTCATCAAAAACTAGCTATGGTAATTGTGCCAGGGATAACTACCAAGCAGATCAATGAGATTTGCGAGGAAGTAATCTACGCTAATGGTGCAACTCCTTCATTTTTAAATTTGTATGGTTTCCCGGCCAGCGTCTGCACTTCAATCAATGAAGTCGTCGTTCACGGGATACCTGATAACACAGTATTAAAAAATGGTGATATAATCTCGGTGGATGTTGGAGCCTGTGTTCATGGATATCATGGAGATAGCGCTTGGACTTACGCGGTCGGAACAATCGATGAGAAAGCCAAACAGCTGATGGATGTTTGCGAACAGTCATTATATGTGGGGCTCGAACAAGTAAAACCCGGCAATCGCGTTTCTGACATTTCTTATGCAATTCAGACGTATCTGGAAAGTAATGGCTGCCAGACGCCTCGTGACTATACCGGTCACGGGATCGGAAGCACAGTTCATGAAGACCCTGCAGTTCCAAACTTCGGGAATCCAGGACGTGGTCCTCGGTTAAAAAAGGGAATGGCCCTGGCCATTGAACCTATGGCTCATTTAGGTGCGAAGGAAACTCAAACCTTACAAGATGGGTGGACAGTTGTGACAAGAGACCGCTCACTCGCAGCTCACTTTGAACACACTGTTATAATAACTGATGATGGATATGAAATTACAACAAAACTTTAGTAAGGAGTTAATATGGCAAAAAAAGATGACGTAATTGAAGTAGAAGCAACCGTGCTTGAAACATTGCCAAATGCAATGTTTAAGGTTGCATTAGAAAATGGAGTGGAAATTCTTGCTCACGTTTCTGGTAAAATCCGTATGCACTACATTCGCATTTTACCGGGGGATAGAGTTACCGTTGAAATATCTCCATACGACTTAACACGTGGGCGAATTACATTTAGACATAAATAGTAAGTACTAGGAGGAAGCAAGATGAAAGTAAGACCATCTGTAAAACCAATGTGTGATAAATGCAGAGTAATTAGAAGAAAAGGGCGCGTAATGATTATTTGCGAAAACCCTAAACATAAACAAAGACAAGGTTAATAGGAGGAAAATATGGCTCGTATAGCAGGTGTAGATATCCCACGTGATAAACGTGTTGTTGTATCTTTAACATATATTTATGGTATTGGGAAACCTACTTCTCAAAAAATCTTAGAAACAGTAGGAATCGACGAAAATACTCGTGTAAAAGATTTAACTGAAGATCAAGTTAATTTAATTAGAAAAGAAATCGAATCTGTTAAAGTAGAAGGTGACCTTCGTCGTGAAGTTGCTTTAAATATCAAACGATTAATGGAAATCGGTTCTTATCGTGGTATCCGTCATCGTAAAGGATTACCTGTTCGTGGACAAAAAACAAAAACAAATGCTCGTACTCGCAAAGGAAAAGCACGTCCAATCGCAGGAAAGAAAAAATAATTTAAGGAGGATTGGATAAATGGCAAAAGCAAGACAAGTGCGTGGTAAAAAACGTGCAAAGAAAAATATAGCTAAGGGTGTAGCTCACATCCATTCAACATTCAACAATACAATCGTAACTATCTCAGATGAACATGGTAACGTTGTTTCTTGGTCATCTGCAGGTGCTTTAGGATTCAAAGGATCTCGTAAATCTACTCCATATGCTGCTCAAGAAGCTTCTCAAGCTGCTGCGAAAGCTGCAATGGACAATGGAATGAAATCTGTTGAAGTTAACGTAAAAGGTCCTGGACCAGGACGTGAATCTGCGGTTCGTGCATTACAAGCTGCGGGATTGGAAGTTTCTGCAATCACTGACGTGACACCTATCCCTCACAACGGTTGCCGTCCACCAAAACGCCCTCGTGGATAATAAATATTTTTACTAGTAGAGGAGGCAGAGCATGCATAAATTTGAAAAAGCAAACATTAATATTCGTAATTTAGATGAATCTGACAACTATGGCAAATTTGTGATTGAGCCATTGGAAAGAGGATTTGGGACTACGTTAGGAAATGCCCTAAGAAGAGTGTTGTTATCTTCTCTACCGGGATCGGCTGTCTACGCGGTTAAAATTCAAGGAGCGATCCATGAATTTTCGGCTGTTGATGGAATCGTTGAAGATGTTACTGCTATTATTCTTAATTTAAAGAAACTAGTGTTCAACATTGACAGCGATGAGAATGTAACAATGATCATCGATGTTGCAGGTCCTGCAAGAGTAACTGGTAAAGATATTCAATGTCCTTCTGACGTTCGAATCATTTCTGAAGATTTGGAAATCGCTAATGTCGCTGAGGGTGGACATCTCTATATGGAACTTTATGCGCGTAAAGATCGCGGTTATAATAGTGCTGATCAAAACAAGAAAGACATCAAAACTATTGGAATCATTCCGACCGACTCAATCTTTACTCCAGTTGAAAAAGTATCTTATAGTGTGGAACCAACTCGCGTTGGAGAATCAGCTAAATACGATTTATTGACTTTGGAAGTTGAAACAAACGGTTCATTAAAACCTTACGAAGCAATTTCAATTGCCTCTAAAATATTAGTTGAACACTTAAACATGTTTGTCGAAATGACTGACATAGCTAAAAATATGGAAGTTATGTCTGAAGTTGAAGAAGATACTACTGATAAAGTGTTAGATATGACGATTGAAGAACTTGATTTATCAGTTCGTTCATATAACTGCTTAAAACGTGCCGGAATCCAGACAGTTCAAGATTTAGCTGCTAAATCTGAAGATGAAATGATAAAAGTACGTAACTTAGGTAAAAAATCATTAAAAGAAGTAAAAGAAAAGTTAAGCGAACTTGGTCTAGGTTTTAGACCTGTCGACTAACATTTTTAAGGAAGGAGCGCTACCATGGCTAAAAATAGAAAATTAGGACGCACATCTGATATCCGTAAATCAATGTTACGTTCATTGGCAACTGAAGTGATCGTAAACGGTCAAATCCGCACTACAGAAACTCGCGCAAAAGAAGTACGTTCAGTTGTTGAAGAGTTAATTACTTTAGGAAAACGTGGAGATTTACACGCAAGAAGACAGGCAGCTGCAGAAATGCATAAAGTGTCTAACCCAGAAACTGGAAAGAACGCTGTTCAAATCTTATTTGACGAAGTAGCACCTAAATTTGAAGGTGTTAACGGTGGATACACACGTATTTACAAATTAGACAACCGTAAAGGTGACAATGCACCAATGGCATTGTTACAATTAACGAAATAATTTTTTAGCGGGCCTAGCCCGCTTTTTTAGTTAATCGGTTGACAACACCATATTTATTTCATAAAATAAGTTGAATCGGAGGCCGGCAATGGACAATATTATTGAAATCAAAGATCTATATTTTAGTTACAATGAAAGCACCCCGGTGCTCAAGGGCTTGAATCTAACGATTGCCAGAGGCGAAAATGTGGCGATTCTCGGTCCCAACGGCAGCGGTAAGAGCACCATCGCGAAACTGCTGCTGGGATTGATCGAAGCCCAGAGTGGCCAGATCATCGTCAATGGGTTGGAATTGAATCTTGCCAACCTTTACGATGTCCGCAAAAATATCGGTATGGTTTTCCAGAATCCCGATAACCAGTTCATCGGTTCGACAGTTCGCGATGACATCGCCTTTGGACTGGAGAACATCTGTGTCCCTCAAGAGGAAATGGATGATATAATCATTGCCAATGCCCGCAAAGTCCATATGGAAAAATTCCTGGATCATGAACCGAAAAAGCTTTCAGGTGGCCAAAAGCAGCGGGTGGCGATTGCCGGGTGTCTGGCGATGGAACCCAACATCATCATCCTTGATGAAGCCACAAGCATGCTCGATCCGCTTGGCAGAGGGCAGATCAACCGCTCGATCAACAAGATCTCCAAGGACAAAAATATCACGGTAATTTCGATCACCCACGATATCGAGGCGGCCAAGGAAGCTTCACGGGTGGTTGTTGTCAACAATGGTGTCGTCCAGCGGGAAGGCCGGCCCGATGAAGTCTTCCTGGATCAGGATTTCATGGAAGCGATGCGCCTCGATGTGCCTTTCGCCTTGAAGGTTTCCAGCGAGCTTAAAAAATCCGGATACAATATAAACAAGACAATCGATGAAAAGGAGTTGGTCGACCAAATATGTCAATTAAATTTGAAAAAGTAAACCATATTTATGGCCTGAACACCCCTTTTGAATTTCAGGCTCTCAAGGATGTTGATCTCGAGATCATTCCGGGCAAGATCACCGCAATTGTCGGGCATACCGGCAGCGGGAAGTCAACCCTGATCCAGCATCTGAATGCCTTGTTGCAGCCCCATTCTGGAGCAATCACAATCGATGAATTTGTGATTACCAAGGAGAAGCCAAAGGTCTCGCTTAAACCATTGCGCAAGAAGGTGGGGATGGTTTTCCAGTTCCCAGAATACCAGCTTTTCGAAGAAACCATTGAAAAAGACATCTGTTTTGGGCCAAAGAATTTCGGTGTGTCTGACGAGGATGCCTTACTAATTGCCCGCAAGACGATCAAAGATGTCGGTCTGGATGAAAGCTATCTTTCCCGTTCACCGTTTGATCTTTCAGGCGGACAGAAGCGGCGGGTTGCCATCGCGGGCATCTTGGCATCCCAACCTGAAATCCTGGTTCTCGACGAGCCGACTGCCGGTCTCGACCCTCAAGGGGCAATCGAGATGATGCAGCTATTTGCCCGGTTGAACCGGCAGGGAGTTACCATCATCCTGGTGACCCACAATATGGACCATGTCCTTGAATATTGTGACCAGGTTGTGGTGATGAATGAAGGACAGGTAGAACGCCACTGTGCAGTCAGGGATCTTTTCAATGACCACAGTTATCTTCATACCCTCAATATCGAGATGCCGATTATTTCCAAATTCATCAATGACATAAACAATTGCGGTTATCACCTCGATGGAGCAATCAAAACCAGTGATGAGCTGATCAAGGCATTAAAGGAGCAGTTAAATGGATAATCTTACTTTCGGGCGCTATATCCCCGGCGATTCGCTGATTCATCATCTTGACCCTCGGGCTAAGATCATGGCGCTGTTCATCTTGCTTGTGGCGGTGTTCTTCGATGCCGGCTTTGTCGGTTACGGCATAATGACGGTGTTCTTGATAATCGTTGTTTTCCTGTCAAAGACCCGGCTCAGGGACATTTTCAAGGCGCTCAAGCCGATGCTCGTGATGATGATCGTCATTTCCTTTTTCAATGTCTTTTTGATCAGGACCGGACCGCTGCTATACAGCTACGGCTTTATTAAGATTTACCAGGGAGCCCTGCTCCAGACTGCCTATATCATAATCCGGCTGTTTTTGATTATCACCTTGTCGACAGTATTGACATCGACAACCAAGCCACTTGATCTTACTTTGGGAATCGAGAAGCTTCTCGAGCCGCTCAATAAGTTCAATTTTCCTTCGCACGAGTTGGCGATGATGATTTCCATCGCATTGCGGTTCATACCTGACCTGATTGACGAGACGAAGCGGATCACTAAGGCCCAGGCCAGCCGCGGTGTCGATTTCAATGAAGGAACGTTCATCAAACGGGTGACTTCGATGGTGTCGCTGATAATCCCATTGTTCATTTCGTCGGTTCTTCGGGCCGAGGATCTCGCCAATGCGATGGAGTCGCGCAACTACAATCCGGTAGCCAAACGGACCCGCTACAAGTTGCTGCAGTGGAATTACAAGGACAGCATCTCCTTGTCATGTTGTATATTTATTTTGATAGGAATAATAATAATAAGTGTGGTGTTTTAATGCGAATAAAATGTACCGTCAGCTATGACGGATCAAAATTCAAAGGATGGCAAATCCAGAATAATCAGCGGACAATCCAGGGAGAAATCCAGGCAGCGCTCAAAAACATAACTCAGGAGCCGATCGCGATTCACGGATCGGGACGGACCGATGGCAAAGTACATGGACGCAACCAGGTTTTCCACTTCGATTGTTCCAAGGAGCTAAGCGAAAACCGCTGGCATCAGGCTATCAATCATTTCCTGCCCAATGACGTGTACGTCAAACAGGTGGAGCTCGTCAATGAGGAATTCCATTCCCGCTACAGCGCCAAAAGCAAAGAATATCGTTATTATGTCAATATCGATGACTATGATCCGTTCAAGACCAATTACATCTACCAGCTAAACAAGCCACTCGATTTGCAGCTGATGCAAGAGGGTGCTGACATTTTCGTGGGCGAACATGATTTTGCCTCATTCTGCGCCCTTGACCAGCTCGGAACGACGATCCGGTCAATATATGAATTTGAAATAACCCAGAGCGATGGAATTGTCTGCTTCAGGGTTCTAGGCAATGGTTTCCGCCGCTATATGGTCCGCCATCTGGTGGGAGCGTTGATCCAGGTAGGGCAAAAACGCCTGCCATTAGAAAGGGTAAAGCAAATGCTTGAAAGCAAAGGGGAAATCCGCTGCTTGCACAAGGCCAAACCCCAAGGTCTTTATCTCCAGGAGGTCCATTATGATTAAAACAAACTTTCACACCCATACCTTTCGCTGCGGTCACGCAGTCGGCGATGAACAGGAAATTGTCCAGGCGGCAATAGCGGCCAATATCTCCAAACTGGGGTTTTCCGATCACGTGCCGTTGCCCAACTTCCGCGGTTTCCTGTTGAAAGGGCTGCATTCGGTGGCGCTTAGCCCGAGAGGCCTAAAGACACTGGCGTCAAATTTCATATTCAATGGCCCAGGGATGCGTATGGATTATGCCAGTCGGACAATCCATCAGGACAATGTCCGCCAGCTAAAGGAGAACCATGCCCATCAGATCGAGATATTCCAGGGTTATGAGGCCGAGTATTTCGAGGGATACCTTGATTACTACCAGGAGCTTCTCGACAATGATGTTGACTATCTGATTCTAGGAAACCATTTCAACAGCTACAATTCGACCAGCTGTTACTATGGTAAAGAAAAAGTCAACGACCAGGAACTGTACAGCTACTGCGACGATGTGATCAAGGCTCTCGAGACGAATCTGTTTTCGTATCTGGCCCATCCGGATCTTTTCATGATAGGAAAAGTTGTCTTTGACGATGTTGCCCGGGAAATAACTTACGATATCTGCAAAAAGGCCAAGGAACTCAATATTCCCTTGGAAATCAATGGCGGCGGCATCCGCCGGGGCAAGCGAGAGGTACTTGGTCGATACGAGTATCCCTATCCTTCGAGCCATTTCTTTGCCATTGCCGGGGAAGTCGGGAATGACATCATTCTGGGAATCGATGCCCATGCACCCGATGAACTAAACCATGGCATTTATGAAGAGATGCTTGAATTTGCCAGCCGTTTCGATCTCAATATTGTCACTGAATTCGAATTCAGAAAAGGACAAAGATAACGTGCTTCCCGCAACCAGCAATGGTTGTGAGGGGGTATTTTCTTTTGCACTAATAAATTAATGGTTTTTAAACTTCAAAAATGCTACAATGGGTTAGAGGTGATAGGATGTCAAAACTGGAACTTATTAATGAATATCTGGAAAAAAACAAAAGCACCTATGTCGGCAAATATCGTTGCCATTCCAGTGTTCAAACAAAACCTAATGAACATAAATTTCAATATTATATATATGACAGTCAATTCCGCGAAATTTCGGTCTTCTTGACGATTGCCTTTGGCAATGACGAGATAATCCCGACCTTTTCGCTTTCTTTGAATCAGCGGGAACAGCAATATATGATTCAGGATGCGCTCGAGAAGATTGCGACGCTTTCTTCCTACCAGTCGATGCTCCATACCGATATTTTCGAGCATTTCATCCGCAATTCCGAATCGATCTCCATGCTCGCACCGATCGACTACCGCAATATCCTTGATTATCTGGAATTCCACAAAGGAACCAATGACAAGACCATCAGCGAGTTCTACGATATCTACATTCCATATATAAGAAGGCTTATCGAGACCAAAAGCTACCGGAAACTGATCGACTCGCTCGCATTGATTCTCGACAAGATCTCTTATGAGTATGAGTGGGACGGTTCGACAAGCAAGTATCTCGATACCGAATATCAGTATCATCTGAAGTTCTTCACGAATATCCTGATCGAGTGCCTGCCATTGCTTGACCATTTTGACAAGGACGAGACGCTGGAATTTTATGAAATCTTTTTCAATGTCATGCAGGTCCGCCGTTTCGCTTTGCTGATCCTGGTCAAGATCGACATCAATTTTGTCCGCTCTTTGCCTTTGGTGGCTGATTTGATCGATTATCTGGTCGAACGGACCCACAACGAAAACAACCATAACTTCGTGATCGACTATCTCAAGAGCGTTTATTATCAAGACGAGGACTTGCTACGGGTAACAACCATCGAAGTGGTCCGGATGATTGTCCATGATTACCTTTCTTTTGCAAACCATGAGCTAATCCTGGAGATAGGCAATGCCATCATCGAGATCCAAGGCTATGATTTTATCATCGACTATTTCTCGGTCGACTACAACACGTTTGTTTTCGCCGCTTTTCCGATTTCCACTTTCCCGGAAATCTACAAGCAAAGAATCAAGAGAGAACTTGAAAAGGCCATCCGCTTCTATGCAGCGCGGATGGAACATCCAAGGTACTATTTGCCGTCATTTGAACAGGTTACGAATATTAATCGAATTTTAATGGAAAATTTCGGGGGGTATAACCAATGAAACCAAGCACAATATTGAAAGTCACCGGAACAGCGACCGCTATTGCCGGAGCGAGCGTCACCGCCCTTTATACGACAAGCGGGCAGATTGCCAAATCGCTGATTTACCGTTACCAGAAAGATGAAGTGGACCACTCGATGCTGTTGGAAAAATACCAGGGTGAGATTGTGAGCCTGGTCAATGACATGAACATCAAGCAACGTGGCGTCCTGATTGAAAAACCGGAAAACAAGAAGACGCTTTTCATTCTCCATCCTCTGGCACTTGATTCCAGTGACATGATTCTGTACGTGGACTTTTTCCAACGGAAGATACCCGATGCCAATATCCTGCTGATCGATGCATCGGCCCACGGCATTTCCGACGGGTATATCCGCGGCTTTGGAATCCGCGATGTCCATGATCTGGTGGCTTGGAACCGTTTCGTTCTCGAACGCTATGGAATGGAACATCAGATGATCCTTTATGGCAAGGAGATGGGGGCCAATACGATTTTGAATACGGTAAGTCTACACCGTTTACAAAACATCAAGGCGGTCATCTGTGATGGGGCATATACATCGTTTAGCGACTTGCTCAAGCATCGGATCTTGAATGACTACCGCCTGCCGGTCTTCCCGGTATACCAGTTTGTAGCCAAGAAAATCAAACGAGTGGCCAATATCGAAATAAACGAGTCGACAGTCGATCTGGTCAAGCATAATGACGTTCCGACCCTTTATTTCCATGCGCGTCATGATGAATTCGTTCCGCTTGACCACGTCTATCCTTTGTACAATGCCAACCGTGGCCATAAGGCTTTGTTTGTCCTGAAAGATGAGCATTACCTGTATGATCTTAAGGAGACTGACGAGTACCATGAGACGCTAAAAGAGTTCATTTCAAAATTGTAGTTTCAGATTTATTAAAAAAACATTGAATCCTCCAAAGATATGGTAACATGTTGTCAGGAGGTTTTTTGTTATGTATTTCAAAGAAAGCAAAGGATTCAAAAAAGATTTTCTATGGGGCAGTGCTTCGGCGGCTTACCAGGTTGAAGGTGCCTATGACGCAGATGGAAAAGGAATGTCGAACTGGGACGAATTCGTCCGCATTCCCGGTAAGACGTTCAAGGCGACAACCGGAGACAAGGCTGTAGACCACTACCACCGCTTCAAAGAAGACGTGGCGCTCATGGCGCAGCTGGGATTGAAGACCTACCGCTTCTCGATTGCCTGGAGCCGGATCTATCCCGATGGTGACGGAAAAGTAAATCAGGCCGGAATTGAATTTTACAACAACCTGATCAACGAATGCCTCAAATACTCGATTGTTCCAATGGTCACCGTTTACCACTGGGATATGCCTCAGGCGCTTGAGGAAAAATACAATGGCTGGGAAAACCGCCAGATCGTCGATGACTTCGTCCGTTATGCGACGACATTGTTCAGGAACTATGGCGACCGGGTCAAACACTGGATTATCATGAACGAACAGAACATCTTTACCCGTTTTGGCTGGCTCGATGGAATGCATCCCCCAGGAAAAATTGATCAGCAGCAACTGTTCTATCAGGTAAACCACCACGCGTTCATGGCTCATGCCCGTTGTGTGGTCTCCTTAAAGGAGATGTATCCCGATGCCCTGGTCGGTTCTTCTTTTGCTTATTCACCATCATATGGACTAGACTGCCAGCCGCAAAATGCCATGGCCAAGTATGACTATGACGATCTCAACAACTTCTTCTGGATGGATGTCTATGGCTATGGGCGTTATCCTAAAGCGGCAATCAGATATCTGGCCAGCCAGGGGATTGAAATCAAAATGGAAAACGGCGACGAGGCAATCATGAAAAAAGCAGCCAGCCTGACCGATTTCATGGGAGTCAATTACTACCAAAGCACCGTTGTCGAATTCAACGACATTGACGGCGTGGGGACCACCCATGAGATGAATACAACCGGCAAAAAAGGTACTTCGACCGTTCAGGGGGTTCCGGGTCTCTACAAGAATCCGAAAAATGAATTCCTGCCGACAACCGACTGGGACTGGACCATTGACCCGATGGGACTAAGATACTGCTGCCGCGAGATCACATCGCGTTATGACCTGCCAATCGTCATTTCCGAAAACGGACTTGGCGCATTCGACAAGCTCGAGGACGAAAAAGTCAAGGACCCATATCGCGTCGCTTACCTGCAGGCCCATCTGCAGGAATTGAAAAAGGCGGTTGATGATGGCTGTGATGTGCTTGCATATTGCACCTGGTCATTCACCGACCTGCTCAGCTGGCTCAACGGTTACCAGAAGCGATACGGATTTATATATGTCGACCGGCAGGAAGATGAAAATAGCGGAACATTGAACCGCTACAAGAAAGATTCGTTCTACTGGTATCAGGAAGTCATCAGGACAAACGGAGAAAATCTTTAGAATACAGACCGCAAAAGGCACTCTGAACGGGTGCTTTTTCATTTTGGCTGACACTTTTCTTTGTATGTGTTTGACATTTGTATTATAATGGTGGCAAGGAGCAATGTATGGAAACTAATAATTATTATGAAAAAGACATTCTTTACAACTTGGTCACGTTCCTGAACACCTCAAGTTCCGAAGAAATGTTCTATACCATTTGTTATAACATTCTGACGCATATTGATGAGATTCCTACCATCAATATTCTCGATCTAGCCAAGATGTGCTACACCTCGCCGGCTACTATTTCCCGGTTCTGCCGCCATCTCAAATTCGCCAACTTCGCCGAATTCAAGAATGAAGTTAGCGATTCGCTGAACATGGCGCGCAATGAGATCAAGCTTTCGGGCAGTTCCCTGGTGGAGGCTTACCAGAATCCCCAAAGCTGCATCGATCTGATCTATGACACATCGATAAGATCGCTGCAGATGTCCAAGGAGAACCTGCGGATCGAGGATGTTGACCGGCTCTGTCAGATTCTACATGATGCCAAGAAGATCCACTTCTTCGGCTTTCAATTCAACAAGATTGTCGCATCGGATTTCCAGATCAAATTGCTTAAACTTGGGAAGCTGGCCTATGCTTTTGCCGACCGCGGTGACGATGCCCAGCGCATCGAACTGCTCGACCATGACTCATTGGCGATTGTGCTCTCTTCACGGGCCCGGGATCTTCAGATGTTTTCCCTGGTTGACGCCATCAAGACGCGAAAATCGAGAGTCGTGCTGGTAACCATGAACAAGGACGCCAAAGTGATCGATAAGGTCGACGACGCTTTCGTGGTTGACGGGATGATCAATGATATTTTCGAATCATCGACAAGCGAAACCACGGTGATCAAGACTTTCCTGGACTTGGTCTATTTCAGATACGGGATATTGTATCCTAGAAAGGGGTAATATGGCTACTTTTGTAAATGACTACTCAACCGGTTGCCATCCGCGGATAATGCAGGCGCTGATGGACACCAATGAACTGGAAACTCCAGGCTATGGCCTTGACCTCTATTGCCAGAAGGCGGCCGAAAAGCTAAAAATCCTGATGGGAAACGATAACGCCGATGTCCATTTCCTGGCAGGCGGGACACAGACAAACGCGACATTCATCAAGGGTGCCCTGAGGGTCCACCAAGGCGTGATCGCCTGTGACAGCGCGCATATCGCCGTTCACGAAGCGGGGGCTATTGAAGCCACCGGACATAAGGTGATAACCGTCAAAAATAAGCAGGGGAAATTGACTTGCGGACTTATTGACCAGGTGCTTAAATCCCATCTTGATGAACATATGGTCCAACCCAAGATGGTTTACATTTCCCAGACAACCGAGTATGGAACTTTCTACAGCGATGAGGAAATAAAAGAGCTCTACAATTACTGCCAGAGCCGGGGTCTACTTTTCTATATAGATGGGGCCCGACTGGTCAGTGCCTTGGCCATCAATGGAGCGGCCAGCCTTCAAACCATCGCTTCCAATTGTGACGCCTTCTATTTTGGCGGGACCAAAGCGGGACTGCTTTTCGGGGAATGCCTGGTGATCATTAACAGGCAGCTCCAGGATGATTTCCGCTATGTCATCAAACAAAGCGGAGCAATGATGGCAAAAGGCCGGATTCTCGGGGTCCAGTTTCTCGAACTGTTCTCCAATGAATTATACCTTTCAATCGGCCGGCATGAAAATGCGATGGCCAACATGATCAAGGATGCGTTGGTTCGAAAAGGGTATGAACAGTATCTTGAGACCTTCTCCAACCAGCTGTTTTTCAAGATGAGCCAAGCTGAGTTCGATTACATCAATGAGGAATTCGAAATATTGTGCTTTGAAAAGCATGACGATCAGATCGTGGCGAGGATAGTGACTTCCTATGCGACGACTTTCGACATTGTCAATCGCTTTATAAAATATGTCAATTAGTGAATAATCTCTCTTTGAACACCGGGGATGATTACTTAATATATTGCAAAGTATACTGATAAGATATATAATGTAGTGGTAAACTTATTATGAAATGGAGATAAAAAATGAACAAAACTGAATTAATTGGAGCAATCGCTGCTGCAACGGATTTACCAAAAACAGAAGTTGAAAAAATGTTGAATGCTTTCGTAAGTGTTGTATCTGATGAATTAGTTGCCGGCAACAAAGTTGCAATCAAAGGATTCGGAACATTTGAAGTTCGCGAAAGAGCTGCACGCCAAGGACACAACCCAAGAACCAAGGAAGTCATCCAAATCGCTGCAAGCAAAGCTCCTGGATTTAAAGCAAGTTCTACATTCAAGGATGCCTTAAACAAATAAGATAATGATTAGCTAGCACTGCTAGCTATTTTTTTATTTGCGGCTTTTTATTTGGATGCAAAAAAAGCAGGATTATTACCTGCTTAGAGATATTATTTGATAATAGTTCCTTGCGAAGTCAGCACCCCACCGGCTGCATTGCATTCGTCAGTATCGATATGCATGAATGTCGCAAATTTGTCGCTTACGCGGATCACCACATCACCGAAAATGATGGCGCGTCCTTCGTTGTTGATTTCAACTTTAACCGTTTGTTTGTCGGCAACCCCGAATGTGGCCGCATCTTCAGGAGTCATGTGGACATGACGTTTTGCAGCGATGACACCTTCAGAGATTTCGATTTCACCTTTTGGTCCTACCAGTTTGCATCCTGGAGTACCGGCGATATCTCCTGACTCTCTGATTGGAGCGATGATTCCGATGCCACGGGCGTCAGTCAGTGACAATTCAACTTGGGTGCTATTGCGGGTAGGTCCTAAGATGATGACATTTTCAAGCTGGCGTTTAGGTCCTACAACGGTAACTCGTTCCTCACAGGCATATTGACCTGGTTGACTCAAAGCCTTTTTCTCGCATAATTGGTAACCTTCACCAAACAATTTTTCCAAATCGGCCTGGCTTAAATGCACGTGGCGGGCCGATGTTTCAACAGTAATCTTTTTATCCATGATAATCTCCTTTTCATCAACTATAATACTCTTTTTTTATTGGATTTTCAACTTTTTTGAAACTTAGGAAATTATTTGCGTAAAATCAAAGCAAGATTGTATGCAAATTACATGTAATATACAAATAAAATGTAGTTTTTTTTGAAATATTCTAAATAGTGTATTATTTCTTTACAATTATCATTAAATATAGTAAACTGTTCGTACCTAATTAAGAGGAGGTTTATCAAATGGAAAATTCTTTATACGATCCCAGCTTTGAACATGACAATTGCGGGATAGGCGCAGTCGTAAATATCAAAGGTGTTAAGACTCATAAGACAGTCAGCGACGCCTTGACAATCGTTGAACAATTAGAGCATCGTGCCGGAAAAGATGCCGATGGCAAAACTGGTGATGGAGTCGGAATTTTAACCCAGATCCCCCATGAATATTTTGCCAACCTGGACTTGGGTTTCAAGTTGCCTGATGAAGGTGAATATGGTGTGGCAATGTTATTTTTACCTCAAGAAAGTCTGATCCGCAACCGCGTAATCAAACATTTCGAGATGGTTGTAGAAAATGAAAAATTGGAAATTTTAGGTTGGCGTGACGCCCCAACGGCACCTAAAGTTCTAGGTCGGAAAGCTTTGGAAGCAATGCCTTACATTGCCCAATGTTTCGTAGCGAAACCAAAGCAACTTCAAAAAGGTCTTGATTTCGACCGCCGTTTATACGAAGTAAGACGTCTGTTTGAACACAGCGCTTTTGATGATACCTATATTTGCTCATTCTCATCAAGGACTATCGTATACAAAGGAATGTTCCTGGTAGGACAATTGCGTTCATTCTTCAAGGATTTGCAATCGAAACAATATAAGAGTGCGGTCGCTTTGGTCCACTCACGTTTCTCTACCAACACTAATCCTTCATGGAAAAGAGCCCATCCTAACCGTATTATTGTCCATAATGGTGAGATCAATACAATCAAGGGTAATGCCAACAATATGTTCTCTCGTGAAGAAAACATGGCGACCACCAATGTTGACACAAACAAGGTATATCCTGTAGTTGACCTTTCTGGTTCGGATTCGGCCCGGTTGGATAACACACTTGAATTCCTGGTGATGGCTGGAATGCCTTTGCCTCGTGCTGTCATGATGACGATTCCAGAACCTCATGAAAACAATAAAGCAATGGACCCGAAAAAACGGGCTATGTACGAATATCATGCGACAATCATGGAACCTTGGGATGGTCCGGCGTCGATTCTTTTCAGTGACGGCGAAGTCATGGGTGCGATTCTAGATAGAAACGGGCTACGTCCTTCACGTTACTACATCACTAAAGACGGATATCTTGTCCTTTCTTCTGAAGTTGGAGCATTGTCAATCGATGAAAAAGACGTAGAACTCAAAGACCGTCTGCGTCCAGGTAAGATGTTGCTTGTCGACACAGTTGCCGGACGTCTGATTTCCGATGACGAAATCAAGAGCGAATACGCAGCCAAAGCTCCTTATGGAGAATGGTTGGAAAGACAACTTGTCAAATTGGAAGATCTAAAGATTCCAAACAAAAAACCTGAAAGCTATACTGGTGACGATCTCAAACGCCGCCAAAAAGTGTTCGGATATTCTTATGAAGATGTAAATGACTACATCAGACCGGTTGCTCTTAGCGCCAACGAAACGGTAATTGCGATGGGGACGGATGCGCCTTTGGCCGTGTTCTCTAAAAAACACCCACCGCTGTTCAACTACTTCAAGCAGCTGTTCGCTCAAGTAACAAACCCTCCGATTGATGCAATCAGGGAAGAAATCGTTACTTCTTCAACCCTTTATCTGGGATGTGAAGGGAACATGCTTGAAGACAAGGCTGAAAACTGCCGTCTGTTGAAAATCCACAATCCGATTCTTTCGAACGTCGACATGCTCAAAATCCGCGGCTTCAACAAGAGCGGGTTCAAAGTGGAGACAGTTACTACCACGTATATAAAGAATACAAGTCTTGAACAAGCAATTGAAAAAGTTTGCAACCTGGTTGATAAAGCATACCACAAAGGTGCCAACATTATCATCTTGTCTGACCGCGAAATTGACGAATACCATATGCCGATTCCATCGTTATTGATCACGGCAGCGGTCAACCAGCATCTGGTCAACACGAAAAAACGCAATTCGGTTGCCTTGGTCGTTGAATCCGGAGAACCTCGTGAAGTTCACCATTTCGCGACATTGTTGGGATATGGGGCAAGCGCAATCAACCCTTACCTGGCACAAGACACAATCACCGAAATGGTCAACGAAGGTACAATTGACAAAGATGCGACTGCGGCGATTGAAGACTACAATGATGCGATCATCCATGGTATCATCAAGATCGCTTCAAAAATGGGAATCTCGACCATCCAGTCTTACCGTGGTTCTCAAAACTTCGAAGCTATCGGTCTGTCATCATCTTTGATCAACAAGTACTTCAAAGGGACGGTCAGCCGGGTCGAAGGTAACGATATCGAAGACATCGAAAAGGATGTCGAATACCGTCACAACAAAGTATATGATCCATTGGGACTGGCTGTGGATGCATCTCTTGACAGCAGCGGGGAACTTAACGAACGCGCTGGAAAAGAAATCCACCTTTACAAACCGGAAACAATCTATCTGCTCCAACAGGCAACTAGAACTGGTGACTACAACTTGTTCAAACAATATGCGAACCTTATCAACAAAGAAGGGGAAAGTCTGAATCTTAGAGGACAATTACGCTTCAAGAAGACCGAAGCGATATCAATCGACGAAGTTGAACCGGTTGATTCAATCGTCACCCGTTTCAAAACCGGAGCGATGTCTTACGGATCGATTTCAAAAGAAGCCCATGAGTGCATGGCGATTGCTATGAACCGTCTCAAAGGACGCTCGAACTCAGGTGAAGGTGGCGAAGATGAAGAAAGATTCACACCACTTCCAAACGGGGACAGCCGTTGTTCGGCAATCAAACAGGTCGCTTCGGGACGTTTCGGGGTAACTTCGAAATACCTGAACTCAGCCCAAGAAATCCAAATCAAAATGGCTCAAGGAGCTAAACCTGGTGAAGGTGGACAACTTCCAGCGATGAAAGTTTACCCATGGGTTGCCAAAACCCGTCACTCTACTCCAGGGGTTGACTTGATTTCACCGCCGCCACATCATGACATCTATTCGATCGAAGATTTGGCCCAACTTATCTATGACTTGAAAAATGCGAATACCCAAGCAAGAATCTCAGTCAAGCTGGTTTCTGAGGCTGGTGTAGGAACTATCGCGGCCGGTGTGGCAAAAGCCGGAGCTGAAGTGATCCTGATTTCAGGGTACGATGGCGGAACTGGTGCGGCACCTAAAAACTCGGTGTTCAATGCCGGATTGCCATGGGAATTGGGGCTTGTTGAAGCACACCAAAACCTGATTGAAAACGACTTGAGAAAACGTGTCATCATCGAAACTGACGGAAAACTTATGACCGGTCGCGACTTGGCGATAGCCGCCTTGTTGGGAGCTCAGGAATACGGATTTGCGACAGTTCCATTGATCACAATGGGATGTATCATGATGCGTGTTTGTAACCTGGATACCTGCCCGGTTGGGGTTGCCACGCAAAATCCGGAACTTAGAAAACGTTTCACCGGTAAACCGGAATACGTGGAAAACTTCATGCGTTTTGTCGCTCAAGACATGCGTGAAGTCATGGCTGAATTGGGATTTAGAACAATCGATGAAATGGTTGGTCGTGTCGACTTGCTTGAAGCTAGCGAGGACTGCCCAATCGATCTTGCAAGAGTGTTGAACCCTGAATTCGCGAAAGCTGAAAACCTTAAATTCGATCCGAAAATGGTATATGACTTCAAACTTGACGAAGTAAAAGACAACACCGTTTTGATGAAGAAATTCAAGTTGGACAACAAAGCTCAAGCACAAACTTTGGAAATGGATGTCAACAACCTTGACCGAAGCTTCGGTACGATTTTCGGTTCTCAACTGACTAAGAAATATGGCGAAACATTGGCTGACGACACATTTGTCATCAAGGCAAAAGGTTCGGTAGGACAATCTTGTGGGGCCTTCATTCCTAAGGGTCTGACAATCGCAATCACTGGAGATACCAACGATTATTTAGGTAAGGGTCTTTCAGGCGGAAAAATCATTGTCAAGACTCCCGCTGAAGCGACTTTCAAAGCTGAAGAAAACATCATCATCGGTAACGTATGCTTCTTTGGTGCGACATCAGGCGAAGCCTATGTCAACGGTGTGGCTGGAGAACGTTTCTGCGTCCGTAACTCTGGAGTCCATGCAGTTGTCGAAGGTGTCGGAGATCATGGATGTGAATACATGACCGGTGGTCTGGTGGCTGTTTTAGGTAAGACCGGACGCAACTTCGCTGCAGGTATGTCAGGCGGAATTGCTTACGTATATGACCAGGACAACACATTCTATCAAAATGTCAACCCGGCATTGGTATCATATGACCCTGTGTCATCCAAATATGACAAAGAACAGCTTAAGACATTAATTGAAAAGCATTACGAGGCAACAGGTTCTAAAGTTGCCAAAGATATACTAGATGATTTCGAAAATCAAGCAGGCAAATTCAAGAAAGTAATCCCTGGAGTGTACCAGAAGATGGTTGAACTGATCAAAAAGTATGAACACCTGGGATTGACTGGAGAACAAGCACGCATTGAAGCTTTCAATGAAGTTAAGAAAGGAGTTAATAATGGGTAAACCAACTGGTTTTATGGACTATGAGCGCCTGGACTCAAGTGCGCAAGATCCAAAAGAAAGAATCAAACACTACAACGAATTCCATGAACCGTTGTCTCAAGAAGAGCAAGCTCTTCAAGGGGCGCGGTGTATGGATTGCGGAATTCCATTCTGTCAGTCGGGAGCGTTGATCAACGGCATCACTATCGGGTGCCCGTTGAACAATCTGATTCCTGAATGGAATGATGCGGTATACCATAACAACTATCCAAAAGCTCTGGAACGTCTGTTGAAAACAAGCAATTTCCCCGAGTTCACGGCAAGGGTATGCCCGGCTTTATGTGAAGCGGCATGCACCTGCAGTCTTAACGGCGATGCTGTTTCAATCAAGGAAAACGAATTCGCGATCATCGAGTACGGATTCGAAAACGGCCTGGTCAAACCTCAGATTCCTGAAACCCGCATCGACAAGAAGATCGCGGTTATCGGTTCCGGTCCGGCAGGTCTGGCCGTTGCCGATACTCTTAACAAGCGTGGGTACCAGGTTACGGTCTTTGAAAAGGCTGACCGCGTAGGTGGGCTGATGATGTATGGAATCCCGAACATGAAACTGGAAAAACATATTATCGACCGTCGTATCAACCTGATGAAAACCGAAGGGGTTGAATTCCTGGTGAACACTCCAGTCAACTCAAAAGCCCAAGCCAAAGAGATCATGAACAAGTTTGACCGCGTGGTTCTAGCTACCGGGGCAAGCACAGCTCGTGATATCAATGTTCCAAACCGTAACGGGAAGAACATCTTTATGGCTATGGAATATCTTACAAGCGTGACCAAATCACTGCTTGACAGCAACTTTGCCGACAAGAAATTCATCGATGCCAAAGGCAAAGATGTAATCGTAATCGGTGGGGGAGACACCGGTAATGATTGTGTGGGAACCGCAATCCGTCAGGGATGCAAATCAGTGGTTCAGCTCGAAATGATGCCAGAACCGCCGTTGACACGTGCCCAAAACAATCCATGGCCGGAATGGCCACGGGTGAAAAAAACCGATTATGGCCAAGAAGAAGCTATTTCCGTATTCGGCCACGATCCACGCCTTTTCCAAACTACTGTTGAGGAGTTTGTCCTTGACAAAGATGGGAATGTGGCTGGCGTGAAAACAGTCAAACTTAAGTTCGATGTTGTCGATGGCAAAAGTACAATGAATAAAGTCGCAGGCAGCGAAGAAGTGTTGCCAGCTCAGCTTGTATTGATTGCAGCGGGATTTGTAGGTTGCGACGACAAACTTGCCGGTTACTTCAATGTCGAGATGACTGAAAGATGCAACGTCCGTGCCGACGAGAATTTCCGTACAAGCAACGAGAAAATCTATGTTGCCGGGGATATGCGTCGCGGCCAATCGTTGATCGTCTATGCGATGAATGAAGGTCGTCTTGCAGCCAAAGCGATTGACAAAGATTTCATGGGCTATACCAATATCGAATAGCTAAGCTAAAGCATCTTGAGAGTTTCCTGGAAACTCCTCAAGGTGTTTTTTGTGTTTAATTAAGGTTCGAAATTTGGTATAATTACCCTGAAAGTGGTGATGAATATGTCAATATCACAGATAGTGATGGTTTTAATCAATATAGTTCGGGTTTTGCTTGATTTTGTCCTGGTCTGGTTCGTCCTGAACCGGCTGATGATTGCCTTTTCGCAGAACATGCGGACCCTCCAGCTATTCAAAGGAGTCTTGATGGTCTTTATCGTCAAGCTTTTTACGAGCATCTTCGGGTTGGCGACACTGGACACTCTGGTGAATATCCTGCTGGCTTCGGGGATCATAATCGCGATCATCATCTTCCAGCCGGAAATCCGTTCCCTGCTTGAAAAGATCGGGCAGACCCGCCAGGAAAACAAGCTGTCGGATCTCTCGGAAATCCAGAAGCAGTTCATCCTCGATGAGCTGTGCACGACCATAACCAACCTGGCGGCGTCCCAAACCGGAGCCTTGATCACGTTTGAGCGGACCAATTCCCTGATCGATTATATCCAGACCGGGACCGAAGTCAACGCCTCGATCAAGAGCGAACTGCTTGAGACGATTTTTTACGACGGAACTCCGCTCCATGACGGGGCGGTGATCATCAAGGGGGACAAGATAGCGGCCGCGTCGGCCTTCTTCCCTTCGACCCAGAAAGAACTCAGCCCGATCTACGGGGCCCGCCACCGGGCGGCCATCGGGATCAGCGAAATCACCGATTCGCTGACGGTTGTCGTTTCGGAGGAAACCGGGACGATCTCATTTGCGCTCAACGGCGAACTGATCAAGATATCCCGGCCGGAGCTCAAATCCAAGCTGATGCAGGAACTCGTCTGGTTTGACGATTCTAAGAAGGATGGTGATCTTGATGCCTAAAAAAAGAGACGAACACAAGACGTCGACGACCGAAAATTTCCTGAAGGAAATATCGAAAAAAAGGGAGCGGCAGGAGCAGGCGACCAAAGCCAAAGAGAATTATCAAAGCTATGTGAATTATACGACCAGGGTCCGCAACTTCGGCAACATGATCATCAATTCGCTTAACAGCTTTTTTGACCGGACTCTTTCGTCATTGAATTCGGTGCGGGTGCTGTCGTTCATTTTTGCGGCGATGCTCGTGTTTTATGTCAACGGTGGCGACTTCTCGTCGATCCTGCGCACGCCGACAAGCGGAGAATTCCTGAACTCGGTGCCATTGGAGATCGAAGGTCTTTCCAATGACCTGGTTTGTCTTGGCGCACCGGATACGGTCACAATCGGACTCATCGGTCCTTCGCTGGACAT
Organism: Erysipelotrichaceae bacterium; assembly: GCA_028698185.1. Taxonomy (GTDB): domain Bacteria; phylum Bacillota_I; class Bacilli_A; order Erysipelotrichales; family Coprobacillaceae; genus JAQVDW01. Next base: position 38,896 of record JAQVDW010000015.1, read on the forward strand.
CTATTCGACCAAGCTGTCGAAGGATTACAGTGCCTATATCGATCTGACCAATGCGACTGTGGGGGAATCGACAATGGAGCTCAAAGCCAGCGGCTTCCCTTCCGATTTGCAGGTGCTTATCGTCCCGCAAACCGTGAAAGTCACCATTGCCCAGAAGGTCACCAAAACATATAATCTTGGTTATGAGTTCATCAACCGCAACAACATCAACGCCGATCTGTCGGTGGCCGTCGAATCGATGGAACATGACCAGGTCGAAGTCAGCGGGGCCCAAAGCCAGCTTGACCTGATCAACTCGGTCAAGGTGCAGGTGGATGTGGCCAACCAGACGGAAAACTTCACCCAGAACGGCAAAGTTGTCGCATACGACCGCAGCGGCAATCCGCTCGATGTGACCATCACGCCAAATACGGTCAATGTGTCATGTTCGGTGAGCGATTATTCCAAAGAAGTCAAGGTGGTGCCGACCTATTCCGGCCAACTAGCCAGCGGCTATGCCATCTCCGAAGCGAACTTCTCGGACACCGTGGTGAAACTGTATGGCAAGGAAGAAGACCTGGCTTCGATCGAATCGGTATCCGTAACCTTGGATATCTCGGATCTGAGCCAAAGCAAGTCATTTGAAGACGCCAAGTTGAACATTCCAAATGTCGTCTACAAGACTTCGATAACTACCGTCGACGTGGACCTTATTATCGAGGAGAACTCGTCGACCAAGATCATCAGCGATATCCCGATTGTCGTCGCGAACAACACCAAGTCCTATAACGTGGCCTTCAATTCCAACCAGGACGTGGCGTCAATCAAGGTGACCGGGCCGGCTTCGAAAGTCGCGGCCCTGACCGGCGGGGACATCAAGGCATCAATCGATATGACCAATGTTTCGATAGGGACAACCGTTGTTCCGGTCAAAATTGAATTGGATGACACCTACACTTACGAGTTCGTGTCATTATCGGAAGTAGAAATAGCAGTAAGCCAATAAACTAAGGAGAATTTTATGGGGAAATATTTTGGTACGGATGGTTTTCGCGGCGAAGCGAACATCGATCTGACAGTAGAACATGCATATAAGGTGGGCCGTTATCTGGGGTGGTATTTTTCACGGGAATCGCAGGCGAACATCGTCATCGGGAAGGATACCAGACGCTCATCATACATGTTCGAGTATGCTCTGGTAGCGGGAATCACGGCCAGTGGGGCCAACGCGAGCCTGATGCACGTCACTACAACACCTTCGGTATCCTACATCACCAGAACCGACGGTTTCGATTGTGGGATCATGATCAGCGCATCCCACAACCCTTACTATGACAATGGAATCAAGATCCTCGACAGCAACGGACACAAGATGTCGAGCGATATCGAGGACAAGATCGAGGATTATATTGACGGTCTGATCGAAGAATTGCCACTGGCGCAGCGCGAACATGTCGGGGCGGCGAGCGACTATTCGGTCGGGCGCAACCGTTATATCGGTTATCTGCTTTCGATCCCGACCCGGGCTTTCAAGAACATCAGGGTCGGCCTGGACTGCTCGAACGGTTCAAGCAGCGACATCGCCAAGGCGGTCTTCGATGCTTTGGGTGCTAAGACTTATGTCATCAACAACAATCCCAACGGGTTCAACATCAACCGCAACTGCGGGTCGACCCATATCGAAGTCCTGCAGGAATATGTCCGCAAGAACGGACTCGACGTCGGATTCGCCTATGACGGCGATGCCGACCGCTGCATCGCGGTTGACGAATTCGGCCGGGTTGTCGACGGCGACGGGATCCTTTATGTGTGCGGGAAATTCGCCAAGAGCCACGGCGAGCTGGAAAACGACACCGTGGTTACGACAATCATGTCGAACCTGGGGCTTTACAAGGCGTTCGACGAACTGGATATCAGATACGAAAAAACGGCAGTCGGCGACAAGTATGTCAATGAAAACATGGTGGCCAACGGCCACGTCCTGGGCGGGGAACAGTCGGGCCATATCATCTTTTCCAAACATGCCACAACCGGCGACGGGATTTTGACTTCGCTCAAGGTCATGGAAGCGATGATCGAATCGAAGAAGACCCTGGCGCAGCTTACGGAGAACCTGAAGATCTATCCGCAGCTGATGAAAAACGTCCGGGTGACCGACAAGAAGGCGGCCCAGGAACATCCGGCAGTCCAGGCCATCATCAAGGAAGTTGGGGATGAACTTGGCAGCAACGGACGCGTCCTTGTCAGGGAATCGGGAACCGAACCGCTGATCAGGGTCATGGTCGAAGCGGCTACCGACGAGATCTGCAAGAAAAATGTCGACAAAATCATCGACGTCATCAAGGAAACCGGCTTGGTCAAATAACATTATTTTCCACATTTTTTTGAATTTAGCGCGGCAATTGCGGTATAAACTAAGGCGAGGTGACTGAGATGAAATTCAAAATCAATATAATCGATGACGAAAAAAACTTAAACGATCTGGTTCGGACCTATCTGGAAAAAGAGGGTTACGAAGTCAGATCTTTCTACAAATACAATGAGGCGCTGGAGCATGTCAACGATGACGTCCAGCTCTGGCTTCTCGACATCATGCTTGACCAGAACAGCGGCTATGAGCTTTTCAGCCACATCCGCAAGGCCAAGGAAAAAATGCCGATCATCTTCATGTCGGCCCGCGACCAGGAGTTCGACCGGATTTTCGGGCTGGAACAGGGCAGCGACGACTACATCACCAAACCTTTCAATGTCAAGGAACTGGTGCTGCGGGTGAACAACCTGATCAAGCGGTCATATGACAATCCTAGCATCATCAACATCGACGGCTACACAATCGACGGCCAAAAACGCCGGGTTTTCTACCAGGGTGAAGAGGTGGTCCTTACGACCAAGGAATATGAGTTGCTTATATATTTCGTGACCAACCGGGGCATGGCCATATCCCGCGAACAGGTCCTGGTCAATGTGTGGGACGAGAACTATTTCGGTTCGGACCGGGTTGTCGATGACACCCTGCGCCGGCTGCGCAAGAAATTGCCCCACATCAATATCCGGACAATGTATGGTTATGGCTACCGTCTAGACTGATGCTAAAAAAATTCCCCCTGTCATACCAGCTGATAATCATCCTGCTTTGTTTCACAGCATCGCTGTTTATCGTGATTATCCCGCTGATCAACCGCAACCTTTCCCGGGTGATCGACAATGACCTATTCGAGGATCTAAACAAGGCCCAGGCCAATTACCTCGACTATGGTTTCGCGCCGACGGCCAGCCATATCGAGGAGCAGATCTACCATCTCGATATCGACATGGCCAATGAGGTCATCAGCGTTTCCAAGCTGATGACAATCGATCGGGCCTATCTGATTTTCAACCAGGTGGTAAAAAACGACCTGGTGGAGATGATCAATAACCCTGAGCTAAGTCATGTCAACAGCAAGAAAATGTTTGAAAACGACACGCTTTACTACGCCATCAACGCTAACGGCAACCAGAAGTATACGGTGTCGATTTTGTACAGCACCTATTCGAACGACCTGGTGCAATCGATCCAAAACGAGATCATTTATATCTTCTATGGCATCCTTGTGGTGTTCTTTCTGGTTTTGGCAATCTGGCTCAATTCCTTGATAGCACCTCTAAGAAAAATCGATCTATACATCAAGGGCATCAAGGTGGGTAACCGGCCGAAAATCAATATCAACCGGGAAGACGAGATCGGGACTGTGTTCCACTCCCTGGTGGAGATGGAAAGCGAACTTGAAAAACAAAACCGGATCAAGGAGGAGATGATCCACAATATCTCCCATGATCTAAAAACGCCAATCACTCTTATCCAGACTTATTCGCAGTCGGTCAAGGACGATATCTATCCTTACGGTTCCAAAGAGGCTTCGATGGATGTCATCATTGACAACGCCGACCGTCTTGAACGCAAGGTCCAGTCATTGCTCCATCTCA
>JAQVDW010000042.1 GCA_028698185.1 Erysipelotrichaceae bacterium
ACAGTCAATCGCCGATGATAAAATCTGATTTTGGCCCCGGGGATAACCGGCCAATTTGAAAGTTGCTCTAGCGGTCAAATCATTTGAACGAAACTCCAGAAAATCAAGCTGTTGTCACTGGAGGATGGACATGGTGGCCCGGGTGTGTTAGAATTTGGGAAACTTCAGCAATCATGGCTGTGGGGAGGAGGGGGAAATGGTTATGTGTTTGTACATGTTGCGGCTGGTCCGTCTGGTTTTTGGTTTGTTTCTGTTTGCTTTGGGTTCATTTCTGACCATCCAGGCGAATCTTGGTCTGGCACCTTGGGAGGCGTTTTCAATGGGGGGCTCTTATCTGACGGGCTTGTCATATGGCGATGTCGTGGTGGCCACCGGGCTGATCATTATCGCGGTCGACTTTTTCCTGAAAGAAAAAATCGGCATCGGGACGATCCTCAATGCCATTTTGATCGGGAAATTCGTCGATCTGATCCAATTCAGCTCCCTGATTCCGAAAATGAACGGTTTCTATGCCGGGATTGCAATGCTGTTGGTGGGGCAGATAGTCGTCTGTCTAGGCAGTTATTTCTACATCGGGGCGGCGCTGGGGTGTGGTCCCCGGGATGCCTTGATGATCGCGTTGGCCAAACGGCTGCCAAATGTTCCAATCGGTGCGATTCGCGGTCTTATCGAAGGGACTGTCCTGGTTGTGGGTTGGCTCCTAGGCGCCAAGGTTGGCATTGGTACAATTATCGCGGTTATTTCTATCGGTTTTATCCTGCAAATGACATTCAGGCTGCTTGGCTTCGATGTCAAAAGCATCGAGCATGAAAGTCTCAAAGACACAATCACCACTGCTCCAGCCAAAATTTGAATGATAATTAAAAGCGGCCCTTGATATGGGGCTGCTTTTAAGTTATTGATGGGTCGCTTTAGTGCCTAGAAGAGGTTATGACTTCTCGAAGCTTGGCCAGGTTTTTGATTTTGATGGTTCCGTAGCTTTGGATGATAAGATCATCATTCGTGAAATCGTTGAGAACCTTGGATACGGTGACCCGGTTCATTCCGACAATGGTGGCAATCTCCTCGTGGCTGTAGTTGGATATTGCATTGCGATGCTGTTTTTCCTGAAGGAAGGCGGCAACTTTCTGGAAGCGGTCATAGAAACGTTCTTTCTTAATCAGGTTGGTCAAGTGGTCGCAGGAACTGGAGATGAGCTGGATGAAGGCAATCGCCAGCTGTGGCGATTCCTGGAAATAAGGATAAAACCGCTCCAAAGGGCAATGGATCAGTCTGGTGTCGCCAATAGCGGCGACATTGACGGGCCGGGTGGAATCGGTGATCATCGACGAGGTCCCAAAAACACTTCCGGCTTCAAGAATTTCAATGGTGACTTCAAGACCATCCTGGGATAGGAGATAGACCCGGACTTTTCCTTCGACTACCAGGTAGATCCCATGGCTGATATCCTCTTCAAGATAGATGTCCTGTTTGTCATGGCAGTTTTCGATTGTGCCACACTGATAAAAATACTTGTATAATGATTGATCCAATTTCATAAACCGACTCCTTTTTTGATAATTGTAGCATAGATTACAGTTATGGAAACGCCAAACTGTTAAATTTGTGGTGTGGAGGATGAAGAATATGAAAAAGACAATGAAAATCCTATTGGGAAATCTGATCATGGCGGTGGCGGTAAACAAGTTCATCGTCGCCAATGAAATCCTGACTGGCGGAGTCACCGGGGTGGCTCTGGTTGTCAACCATTATCTTGGCTTGCCGGTCACTGTGGTAGTCACAATTGTGAACCTGGCGATATTCGCCTGGGGTTGGCTGGTGTTGGGCAAAAGCGTGGCCCGGAACACAATTCTGTCTGTTATCGCTTTCCCGGCACTTATGGAACTCTTGAACGGGATTCCAGGACTGGATGTTCCAGCGATGAGCCCCTTGGAAGAGGGAATCATCGGTGGGGTCTTGTTGGCAATCGGACTGGCATTGATTCTTAAAGTCGATGCCTCGACTGGTGGCGGGGACCTGGTCGCTTTGATCATCAACAGGTCAACCGGGATTTCCCTGGCGCTGCTTGTCAACGCTCTTGATGCCATCATTCTGGCGGCCCAAGTGACGTTCCGGCCAGTTTCAAGTATCGTCTCCGGTCTGGTTTTGCTTGGGGTGATGACTGTCGTTTTGAACTTCCTGCTCGCTTCCAATAAGCTGGAAGCGCCAAATGCCCGGTTGAACAATCCAAGCTCAACCAAAGACTATGATACGGGAAACGTGTTTACTATGCCACTTCAAGGGTATATACTTATCGTAAGGAAACAGTTTATGAAATTGTATTTAAAGAATCACCGAAAATGGAAGCAATGATTATTTTGGCACTCGCAAAAGGAGGTCGGGAATGAAAATGGAAAATATGACTGAAATGGCTGACTTCGACAAGTCGAAAGGAATTGTGGTGGTCACCGGATGTGATTCGGGCATCGGCAAAAGCCTGGTTGAACAGCTCCAACGCCAGGGGCGCCAACTTGTAGTCACCTACCTGGAAGAAAATCATTTTGCCACCATGAAAAATGTCCAGGCGATCAGACTGGATCTGACCGATGATCAGGAAACGCAAAGATTTGAAGACTATCTGCGCCAGCTGATCGGGGATGGTTATCAGGTGGACACAGTAATCACCAATTCCGGTGTCGCTTTGGGCGGCCCGATTGAGGATATTCCGATGGATCTGTACTACAAAACTTTTTCAATCAACTTTTTCGGGGCCATCAGGGTAATCAAGGCAGTTTTGCCATCGATAATATCCACCCAGGGAACGGTGCTGGTCAACGGTTCGATGGCCGGCAAGGTCGCCATGCCGTTTTTGTCACCTTATGCTTCAAGCAAATTCGCTTTGGAGGGCTTCTGTGATTCCTTGCGGCGGGAAATGAACCCGTTTGGGGTCAAGACAATCCTGCTCGAACCGGCTGCGGTGGCGACACCAATCTGGAACAAGGCCTTGAAACAGGACATCTCTTACGTCCAGGAAAAATACATGGCCAGCCTGCAAAGTTTCAAGAAAAACTTCATCGAAGGTGGCAACAGCGGCATGGATGTCGATCTGGCGGCACAGGAAATCATAGCGATCATGGCCAAGAAAAAACCGCAGGACCGTTATATAATCGCCTCGAACAAGCTGACTTCGAAGCTGACCACTTTTGTTCCCCAAAGCTATATCGACAAAGTCGTTGTTAAGATGTTTGACATGTATTATGGGAAAAACAAAAAGTGATTGAAGCGACAAAAATATCCATAATCATTGGAAGATGAAAGAAGGTTACTCTGATGCGACTCAAATACATGTATTATCGGATCCGGCAGATTGTCCTGAGTTGTGCATGATTGTGATCCATCCCCGGGATCCCCGAATTATCCATGGTCCTCACGGCATTTATCAACTGCCCCAACTGCTTGGAAAAAGAAACTGGTGCCCATCGAGTTGGTCACCACTGCCGGTTTTGTGACCCGGGGCACACTTGATTTGTTTCTTGAAAAACTGGCTCAAAAAAACATACATGTGAGTGTTTTCGCGAAGTTTAATCCCGATTCCACGATTTCAGTCGCCCAGGAGGCCGTCCGGCTTTATGTCAATTCTAGAGGGGGTTGACAGCTATATAGATAAAACCAAGGTAGGATAAGGTTTTCCAGTTAATTAAGGCTATAAATAACTAACTGGTTTTGACACTACCTCAGGTCAAAGGAGATGACAGTATGAAAAAAGCGGCTTTTAGTGTCTTGGTTGATGGAATATTGTTGGAATTCATCGGAACTTCATTGGTTTTCTTGCCGGCATTGTTTTTGAAAACTTTGGGTTTCACGGTATGTGATGATCTCATCGTGCCCCGGGTCTTGGGGCTGCTTGTCGCGATTTTGGGAGCCTACTATATGGTCATCGCCATTGCCAATGTGCGAGTAATGATTGTCTTTACTGTGGTCGGCCGGCTGGCCTTCTTTTTGGGCAGTGTCGTCTTCTTCCTGGCCAACTGGACCGGTCCCAATATTTTTTTGATTTCAATGATTGACCTTATTGGTTCTATCTGGACCCTGATTGCCCTGAAAAGCGACGCCAAAGTCCAGTAGCCCCGTGTCTTTTCGTATAAATTTATAAAAGCCAAATCCTGGGATTTGGCTTTTATACTTGCGCTATTTTTGATTGTTTGATCCAAAACCACAACCCTATTGGGCCTGTGTTTGCTTAGTGATTCGGGAAAACCAGTTTTGTTTTTATCTTCTGTTTTGATGCTGGCTCAATCTGTTGTAGACGGCAATTGTGAACAGGACATCGTTGATGGCCCAGTGATGGTCGCCTTCAAGGTCGAAGTAGTCGGCCAGATCAGTAAGCCGGTGGTGGGAAAGCTGCGGCAGGCAGGCCCGAGCCAGGGGAAGGGTGTCGATATGGTCGTTGTCAATGTCACAAACATGGGCGCGAAGAAAATTGATGTCGAAGGTCACGTTGTGACCTAGAATGACGCGGCCACTTATAAGTTCCCGGACCTTGGTCCTGATCGACTCATCGAGAATCGGGGCGTCTTTGAGCATTTCATTGGTGATTCCGGTAATTTTGGTGATCATTGGCGGCAGCTTGGCTTGGGGGTTTAGCAAGGTTGTGTATGTCTCAACAACCTCATCATATTCGACGACGACGATCGCAATCTAGATGATGCTGTCAAATTTGCAGCGCAAACCGGTTGTCTCCAAGTCGATGCAGACATAGGAGCTAATGAATTCTTTTTTTAACATGATAGGACCTCGATTCGTAATTTTGTTTTTTTTTCATTATTGCTTCGTTTGGCAGTGTATTAAAATGCCTCGTTCGATTGAATTATACTTCAATTCTGGCTGGTTGAAAACAGCTATTTGAAAATCGCAGCGACTGTTAGATGCAAATGTTCAAACGTAACCATAAAAAAACCGGCTCTTGATTAGTTTGTGTGGTAGCTAAAATGCTTCAAACCCTTATTATTACTAGGTTTTGGTATTGAAAAAGCATACATTTTTCTGTAAGATTTTTTTGCTAAAGAAAAATCTAAAATACAGAGGTAAATGTATGCTCAATAAAAGAATAATCAAGAATCTACTCAATGTCAAGCACACAATAATTGATGCCGTGGAAATGACGGCCGATAACTCCCTTTTAGTACATGTTCACCCATCAAAGGGACACCAATGTCGTTGTGGAATCTGCGGTAAGAAATCCAAGTTTTATGATAACGGTCGGGGTCACCGTCAGTGGCGCTCTTGCGATTTCAATAGCACCATGGTTTATCTCGAAGCCGATGCTCCACGGGTAAAATGCAAAGACCATGGCGTAGTGACTGCAAGTGTGCCTTGGGCAAGACATAAGTCCCGCTTCACCTATGATTTTGAACAGCTGGTTGCCTGGTTATCTTTGAATTGTTCAAAGAAAGCTGTTTCTCAGCTACTTCGTATTTCGTGGAACACCATTGGACCGATTATTATCCGGATCAAGGCATCACTTGATCCCAATCCAAACTCTCGATTCGATGGGCTTAAAAGAATCGGGATTGATGAAACCAGTTATCGCAAGGGCCATAAATATATGACTGTGGTAGTTAACCATGATACCGGTAAAGTTATATGGGTGGCTAAAGGTCACGGTAAATCGGTATTAACCAAGTTCTTTGAGTTGTTGACCAAGGAACAACGTAAAAGCATAGAACATGTCACCGCCGACGGTGCACGTTGGATTGCTCTTTGCGTCGAAGAGTACTGTCCTACAGCAGTCCGGTGCATTGACCCTTTTCACGTTGTGCAATGGGCAATGGATGCCGTTGATTAGTTCGGCGCGAGGCATGGCAAAAAGCCCGTAAACAAGCGAGAAATCAGGAAAAACGATCGCCTGGTCGGCCACGAAAAGATGCTCCGCCAAAGGATTAGGCAGCCTCAAAAATCAAGGGTTCCAGATACGCTCTAGGTAAAGCGCCTGAAAATCTGACAGATAACCAAAAAGCCAAGATAGAGATGATTGCCAAGTCCGATAATCGTCTTTATCGATCATATCTACTCAAAGAAAAGATCCGACTAATATTTCAGATGGATGAAGTCGTAGGACGCGAGGAACTTGATGCATGGATCAAGTGGGCCCAACACTGTCGTATTCCTGAATTCGTGGAGCTTCAGCGTAAGATTCGACGCCATTACGATGCGATTATTGAAACCCTTAGAAGTGGGCTATCAAACGCAAGGATTGAAGCTGTAAACAACAAGATCAAGCTATCCATCCGGATGGCATATGGTTTTAGAAACATGGACAACATGATTGACATGATTATGCTTAGATGTTCTGATATTAAAGTCCAATTACCTTGGCAGTGATGTTGATGTCAATCGATACTTAGTTGGATTATTTACCACACAAACTGATGAAGCCTCAAAAAACCGAACCTTATCAAAAGTCCGGCATAGTTTTCAGGTTTAGATTTTCTTGACGAATTCCGATTTGAGCGACATTTGTCCGAATCCCTCAATCTTGCAGTCGATGTTGTGGTCCCCTTCGACTAGACGGATACCTTTTACTTTTGTTCCCATCTTCAGAACTTTAGAGCTCCCTTTTACCTTGAGATCCTTGATGATGGTGATCGTGTCCCCGTCACTCAGGATATTTCCGTTTGAATCTCTTACCACATTCCCTTGTTCTTCTTCAACTGTGGTTCCCGGTGCCCACTCATGACCACATTCGGGACAGACAAGAAGGTTGCCATCCTCATAGGTGTAAGGGGAATTGCATTGTGGACAATTTGGTAAATCTTGCATTATAACATCTCCATTCTTATGTATTTGCGCAAAAAAGGTAACGTTGCGCGTGCGGGGAAATGATACCACAACATTCCCCTCATTACAAGGACTTAATTTTTGCACTAAAATTGTAATCATGTGCCGGGAACAGGCAGTCTGATTGATTCCGCCCATTGGATCCCTAACACCAAAGTGATCAGGATATCACGAACATAACATAACAGAAATTTCCTTGAAGCCATGATCGCCGAGTTGTCCATCGGGATTGCCAGAACCTAAAAAGCGTTGATCTATATACTGTCGGGTAGAATAGTGGTACAATCAAGGTGTAATAATGGTTGAATTATCCATTGTTTTTCAAATTCGGCCAATCATTTTGTGCCATATTGTTTTTGTGGCATACAAGCCCGCGGGGAAGAATCTTTGGAGGTGATAATATGAACAGCGGGATTTTGAAAAGCAAGTTTTCATCAACTTTGTTTGTCATGGTTGTCGGCAGTATACTGACAGTGCTGGTTTTCATGGCCATGGTATGGTTCTATTATGTCGCTTTGAATTTTGACAGTCCGGTGGCAGCAACCCGGGTCGGTCTTAATGTGGCGATAATAATTGTTAGTTATATCATGTTTGGCGGAGGTTGGTATGTCCTGGCAAAGTCGCATTTGCCTGATGTCTTGAAGGCGGCTGCTTTGCCGGTGTTTGTGACAGTCAATATCGAGTTGGTCATGGATATCATGCTTGCTACGCAAATCAATATCCCTTTGTTTATAGTCGATGGGATTATGATGCTGTGGTTGGTGGGGTATTGTTTTATCAAAAAGTTGCCATTTTTATATTATCTCGGTGTGGCAGTGGCTTTTGTCTGGCATGTGGGCTTTGTCTTCATGCTTTCCGGATGAGAGTTATTTGGTAATTCTAGGAGTTTCGTCTTTTAAAGGGCTATGAGTTGGGGATTGACCAATATAGCTTTGGAAAGAAGATGTTTACTATTTGGAAGATCTGAAGGTATCTGTTGAGACGACCTGGTTGTTTGTACAATCATATGAATTTTTGCCAAATTAAAAGTCGAATCTTGGATTCGACTTTTAGAATATTAATAGTTGCTGATGTCTTCACCATTTGTGGCGATGACTTTTTTGTACCAGTAGAAAGATTTTTTCGGTGATCTTGTCATTGGGCCAGATCCGTCGTCGTTTTTGTCGACATAGATGAAACCGTAACGTTTACGCATTTCTCCAGTTCCTGCTGAAACCAAATCGATGCATCCCCAAGGAGTGAATCCCATAAGATTGACACCATCTTCTTCAACTGCGGTTTTCATGGTAGCCACGTGTTGCGCCAGGTATTCGATGCGGTAATCATCATTGATTGAACCATCTTCTTCGACAGTGTCCAAAGCTCCAAGTCCGTTTTCCACGATGAATAATGGCAGATTGTAACGTTCTTGCAGGCGGTTCAAGGCCAGACGCAATCCTTTTGGATCGATCTGCCATCCCCAGTCAGATGCTTTCAAATATGGGTTGATGACTGAAGTCGACATGTTCCCGTCAGTCACTTTTTTGCTTTCATCGGCAGTCACCACTGAAGATGAGTAGTAGCTAAATCCGATGTAATCAACTGTTCCTTCTTTGAGAAGTTCCAGGTCACCGTCCCGGATGTCCAATTTGACTCCAGTACGTTCGTATTCTTTCAATTTGTATGCAGGGTATTCTCCACGGCATTGCACGTCAGAGAAGAAATGACGATTTTGATCAGATTTCATCAACAGGATTTCATCATCTGGATTGCAAGTAAGTGAATAAGTAGAACCATAGGCTGTCATCATCCCGATTTTGAAATCTGGATTGATTTCATGTCCCATTTTCACAGCTGAAGCGCTGGCTAGGAATTGGTGGAAAGCTCCTTGAGCTTTGCTTTGGGCGTCAGCTTTGCGGACCCCACCGGCGAACACTGGCATGTGGTCCATGATGTTGATTTCATTGAATGTCATCCAGTATTTTACTTTGTCTTTGTAGCGGGTGAAAATTGTTCGGCAGTAGTTTTCATAGAAACCGATAACTCTGCGGTCCAACCAACCACCGTATTTGTTTGCCAGAGCCAATGGAGTTTCATAGTGGGAAATAGTCACAACTGGTTCGATGTTGTATTTCAAAAGTTCATCGAATACTTTGTCATAGAATTCCAGACCTTTTTCATTAGGTGTCGCATCATCACCGTTAGGATAAATGCGGCCCCAGTTGATTGACATTCTAAAGCAGTTGAAACCCATTTGAGCGAACATGGCGATGTCTTCTTTATAATTATGGTAGAAATCGATTGCCACATGTGATGGATAATATTCATCATCGTGAACTTCCAAAGTCGCTTCATCAGGAATCGAGTCATAAGGGAAAGCCCCTTGTGATCCTTTAGTGCCATCAGGCATTGTATATGTGATCCGGCGTGGCTGGGTGTGGCTACCGTTAGTCATAACGTCAGCTGTCGACAATCCTTTGCCATCTTCCAAGTATCCACCTTCAAATTGGTTGGCTGCCGTAGCGCCACCCCATAAAAAACCTTCTCTAAAGCTCATAAGCTACCTCCTGTTTTTTTACATTCTACATTGAATGGGCACTTATGGTTGCGAATATTCAAAATTTGAAAATCAGTTTCAAATTCTGGAAAAGTTAAGTCGGCCCTGAACATTCAGACATTAGCCTTACTACTTGGACATCTCATGACAAAAGTCACTAGTGTTCTTAGCTTAGTAATAAAAATTTGCCCGCAATTGCTCAATTGAGAGCTTGTAGGTTTGCGAATATCCAACGGTCCACTTTGATGATTTCCCGGCCAAAGTGTGAAATATTACGGCATTCACGAATCTCAACAGCTAGCTATAGCTATTGGTTATTCAAAAATAATTTCAATGCTAATAAAATTATTGTTATCATCAATATGCAACCCGCAAATAAACGTATTTTACTCGTTTTCTCACCTGATTTTAATTTGTAATATTCAACACCAATGGCAACAAGAAGACGTTGCGACATTATGAAGAGCAGTATAAGATTTGAGTACTCATTTAAATAGGGCAGTGAATATATAAAAGCAATCACTTCTAAAGTCAACGTAAAATAATATGTGATTCTGACAGCTTTTAGATATTGAAAAATTTCCATTTCATCCATATGACTATACATTCAGTTATTCCCCCAATACATAATAATCATTATTATTGTACTAAAAAAGTGGCTCTTCGCCACTATGTGTGGGCAAAGTTTTATTGATAAGCAACTAATTTCATTGAATTCATCACGTTTAACTTGTTTTTCTTGATACAAAAAAGGACATATGGTATTTTCTTAAGCGACAAAAC
>JAQVDW010000016.1:0-2531 GCA_028698185.1 Erysipelotrichaceae bacterium
GAAACCAATGTTGAAAAGTTCATCAAGCCGGCGATGCTGGATTACGTCGGGACCAAGGATCATTTTCCGGTCGATAAGTTCCTTTACTGTCTGGGAACGCTGATAAGGAGATAGGACTATGGCAAAAAATATAAAACGCGACCTTGATCTATTGGAGGCGTATTCCCATAAAGCAACATTCTATGAAAAAAACCAGAAACTCGTTATTGCCGGAATCGGAGTCGGGGCTCTGTTTGTCATCGCTATTGGAGTCTGGGGCTTCCTGTTTATCTCGAATTTCATGGCCCGTGGCGATGTCAAGGACTTGAAGGCCCAAGTTGAGCAGCTGGAAACCGACCTGAACACTTATTCAACCACTGAAAGTGTAATGGCCCTTAATGAGGCCCAAGACCAGCTCGCTTACCTGAAAACAATCGACCCCCAAGTCTATGGCAATGACCAGCTTAAAAAGGATATCCTGACGACAATCGATGGGGTTACCAATGGTTCGACCATCAATTCCCTGTCTTATGTCCAACAGGGGGGGACAATCAATATTTCCCTGACCTGCAGCGACTACAAGACACCACCGACAATCGTCACCGCATTGAAAAAAACCGGAAAATTCACATCAGTAACTTACTCGGGATGGTCCGTGAATAGCGGAGCGGCGGTATCTGTTTCGATTTCCTTGGTAGTTGCCCAAGATGGAGGTGAGTAGTATGTACAACAAATTCACTAATCGCGAGAAAATCCTGCTGGCGATAACAGCTGTGCTGATTGTGGCGGTCGTCTACTGGTATTTCATGCTGTCACCGCAGCTTACTTCAAGGATGGATCTTGCCAACGAGAAACTGATTCTCCAATCACAGGTTGAAAAGCTCGAGGCTACGGTCGTAACTGAAGATGAGGCCCTGGTCATGATCGAGGAAGTCAATACGCAACTGCAGGAATACCTGGACAAGTATCAGGCAGTCCTGCTCACTGAAGATATCGATAAACTGCTGACAAGCTCGGTCGACAAATATCAGCTCAAACCGGCAAGCATATCCATTTCTACGCCTGAGGAAATATTGGCAACAACCCAAACGGATACGACCCAATCAGACGGCACTGACGACACGCAACCGGAGAGCCAAAGCAACACTTCCTCAGTCTATCAGGTGAGCATCACCCACAGTCTGACCGGAACCAAGGCCAATCTGGAAAACTATGTCGATTACATCCGTTCATTGTCAGGAGTTCAAATCTCGACAATGACGATGACCTCAGCCAAAGAAGGCGGGGGACAGAGCATCGCTATCACTTACGTTTTGAGCATGGTCGAAGCCTAAAAGGGGTATAAACTGATGAAACCGAATATTGAGGGGATCACGAGAGTGGAAATTGCCGCTTTCATTGGTTTTGGAATGATCGTGACAATCATGTTGATCGCGCTTTTGAGTGCGCTGGTTTGTTATCTTTCGTGCCCGGCAATAGACAATGGCAACAGCGAGATCATGAACTGGTTGGAGCAACATTAGAAATTCATGTAAATAGTGGCTGGGACCGGTCCGATCAGGATCGGTTCAGGCTTGCATCATACTTAGCGGAAAGGAGGTAAAATTGATGAAAAATCTTCCCATTGGGGAATTTCTCAAGGACGCCGGTTACATCACCGAGGACCATATCAAGATGGCGCTCGATGCGCAGAAAAACGACCGGACCAAACGGCTTGGCGAACATCTGATCGACCTGGGCTTCGTCTCGGAAAAACAGATGTTGATGGCGCTCTCGAAAAAACTGGGCGACACCATGGTCGAGCTTGACAGGATCAAGGTCGACATCAATGCCGTGAAGAAGATTCCCAAGACTATGGCGGAAAAATATGTGATGATCGCCTATCGTCAGGAAAACAATGTCCTTACAGTGGTCACCAACGATCCGTTGAACTATTATGGCATCGAGGATGTCAGGCTCGTGACGGGGATGAACATCAATATCGAGATCGCGACCAAAAAAGAAATCGAAAAGGCCATAAACAATTATTACCAGGAGGTAGTGGCTTTTGACATTGCCGATGATATCCAGGGCATAAATCCGGATGTCTCGCCTTTGGAACTTGGCGCCCTTGCCGACGACGACACGCCGGTTGTCAAACTGTTGAACTCGCTGCTTAACCGCGGATACAACAACGGGGTTTCCGATATCCATATCGAACCGACAAAGGAAAACCTGAGAATCCGGATGCGGATCGACGGCTTGCTTGTCGATTACATCAACCTTAACATCAATATCCTGAATTCACTGGTTGTCCGGGTCAAGATCTTGGCCAATTTGAACATTGCCGAGAAGCGGGTTCCCCAGGACGGCCATTTCATCATCGACATCGACGGCAACGACATCAACATGCGGGTCTCGACCATTCCGACTGTCCATGGTGAAAAGATCGTAATGCGGTATTTGAACAACAATGCCCCGATCACCTATGCCGACTCATTTGGTATGAACGATTTCAACTTCGAAAAGATGAAGTCGATTCTCAAGATGCCCCATGGTATCATCTTCGTCAC